>JBBRNH010000101.1:0-17688 GCA_038230415.1 Cytophagales bacterium
CCGATGCCGAGGCCGCGTCAAAAATGCTGACATCGTTACGGTTAGTGGGCAGCAAACCATCATTGGCAATCCTGAAAACGGTTGCCCTCGACCAAAACCGACCCGTTGCGCTCCGGCGCGAAGCAACGCGGGCCATCGGCGGCAGTTCTGACGGCGAAGATATGGTACTCGCCCTGCTGAAATCGGGCGAAATCAACGGCGATTTCAAAGCAGCCGCCGTGCAGGGTGTCTCCAACGCCTGGCGCAAAAGTATCCGGCAAGAAGCCGCCAGTTATCTCGACGGGGGCAGCACGAGTGCAACGGCCAAAAAAGTCCCGCCAATGAGTGAGTTGCTTGCCATGAACGGCAACACGGCCAATGGCCTAACGGTGTTCAAAGCCAATTGCTCGGTATGCCATCAGATCAACGGCGAGGGAATGGATTTTGGCCCGAAACTCTCCGAAATCGGCTCGAAAATGCCCAAAGAAGGTCAATACCTCGCCATTCTGCACCCCGACGCGGGTATCAGCTTTGGCTACGAAGGCTGGGAAATAAAATTCAAAGACGGCAGCACAATGGCGGGGATTGTGTCGAGCAAAACTGAAACCGACCTGCAACTCAAATTTCCCGGTGGCGTGGTACAGAACTACAAAATGGCCGACGTTACATCCATGAAAAAGATGGATGCCTCGATGATGCCATCGGGTCTGGCTGATAACATGACCACACAGGAACTCGCCGACGTGGTGGAATACTTAGCGAGTTTGAAGAAGCAGTAAACCTAAACTGGATTTTTGGAAGGGAGATACAAGACCAAAGGCGTTGTGCCTACGAGCGACAATTTTGTCTTTTCTCTTGCGTCTTGGCTCTTTCTTCTGATCGTCTTCCCAAAACCATGTTTCGCAGAGACTTTATAAAAGCAGCCGCCACCACCACCGCCGGAGCCGCTGCATCGGGCAGTGCGTTAGCCGGAAACTGGCATTCGCAGCCGACGCATCTATCTAAGAATCAGTTCAAACTCCACTACGCCCCGCACATCGGAATGTTTGAGAACTCGGCGGGAAAAGACCCGATTGACCAGATCAAATTCATGGCCGATGTCGGTTTTACGGCCTTGGAAGACAACGGCATGATGGGCCGCGAACCGGCGTTACAGGAGAAAATCGGGGCCGAGATGGCGCGGCTCAACATGAAGATGGGCGTGTTTGTGTTCGAGACGGGCAACAACTGGAAAGTCTCATTCGCCACCGGCAAGAAGGAGTTCACCGATAACTTTATGGACACCTGTAAAAAGGCCATCGAAACCTCGAAACGCAGCAACGGCAAGTTAGCCACCGTTGTTCCGGGCTATTTTGAGCGAAACTTACCCATCGGGATTCAGACCGGCCACGTAATTGACGTGCTGCGCCGGGGTGCCGATGTGCTGGCGAAAGAAGGCATTGTGATGGTGCTGGAACCGTTGTCTGACAATCCCGACTTGTTTCTTCGCACGTCAGATCAGAGCTACGCTATTTGCCGGGCGGTGAACAATCCGTCGTGCAAAACGCTGTTCGATATTTACCATATGCAGCGCAACGAAGGCCATATTATCCCACACATTGACTGGGCCTGGAACGAGATTGCCTATTTTCAGATCGGCGATAACCCCGGACGGAATGAGCCGACGACGGGCGAGATCAACTACAAGAACATTTTTAAGCACATCTACGACCGCGCCAAAACCGACAAACGTGAGTTTATTTTCGGTATGGAACACGGCAAATCGCAGACCGGCACAGCCGGTGAACAGGCCCTGATCCGGGCTTATGTGGAGTCAGACAGTTTTGCGGCATAAAAAAGCGGGGCTTTCGCCCCGCTTTTTTTATAAGACTACCACCGAGTTTTCTACGCCCGGCACCTCGCTGGCAACGTATTTATCGGCGGCCCAATCGTTTTCCCAGGTTGTGCCATCAAGCACGAAACGATACTGGTATTCCTGACCGATGGGGAGTTCGACTTTGGCGGCATAAGAGCCGTCTTTTTGCTTTTTGAGGGGTTGGGCCGCGCTGTCCCAATCGTTGAACTGGCCGACAAGCGCGACCGACTTTGCACCATTGATCGCTTCGGCGGGGAGCGCGAAGGTTACTTTACAAACTGGCTTTTTTTTGTTGAAATCTTTTGCAATTGCCATAAGAGATATTTTTTGGTTTAACACCGCAAAATTATATCAAGTTAAGTCTAACATCATAATTTACAAGTGTTTAGGTGGGTATATTCTTGATATAATTCTAAAAAATCTCAATCCTGAGAAAGTTTTTTAAGTTCATAAACCTAAAAAAGATACAATTTTCGTCTGAAAAATTTTATATAGTTTGCATTAAACAACTGCCGGTTTAGGGTCATATTGTCGGTATTGCTTCGTCCAGAACCAGGCTCCCTGCATGGCGATAAAGCAAAATACGAAATACTCTGCCGACACAAACCGCACGTCTTTTACCCAGTAAATATAGGTCAGCACAAGATCAGTCAGCAGCCAGACATACCAGCACTCAACCCGCTTCTGAATCATGAGATAAGTAGCCACAATACTCATCACCGTCGTAAATGAATCCACGTAAGGAAACGCGCTCGGCTTACTGAACACCACCGGAAACAGCGTATTCAGGTTACTGGCAAACGCCCCGAATGCTGCCGCTGCCACAATCCCCAGGCCCGACCAGAGCCAAAACTGCCGGGGCGGGGTTCGGCTGACTTTCAGTTCGTTTTTCCGGTCATCTTCGCCCGGTTTGGGGTGCGTCCACCGATACCAGCCCTGGAGGTTGGTCACAAAAAAAAACACCTGCAAAAACATATCGGGGTACAGTTGAATCTGATAGAACAGAAAAAAAAACAGCACAACACTGCCCGCACCGATGGGCCAGCTCCAAACGTTGGCCCGCGCTGATAACCAGACCGCTACCGCCCCGCTGACCACGCCAAAGAACTCCAGATAACTCATCGGGTAGCCCCAGACGGTGAAGAAAATGGTTTTAATGTCGAAAAGTGCGGGCATAACGGGGAGAATTAAAGCCGTTTAAGGTTTAATGTTCAATGTTTAACCGGATTATAAACGTGGTGAAATTACCTTTAAACGTTAGACATTAAACCTTAAACCTGTTTTTGTTTATGCAACAAATTGCCATGCTTGGCGGAGGCTTCATTGGCCGCTTCTACGCCGAATCGCTCCAGGGCCAGCGCAGCCGCGATACCGTCATCGCTATCTATGCCCGGCGCGAAGAAACCGCCAAAAAATTTGCCGACGATTACGGCTGCTCATTCTGGGCAACGGACATGGAGGAAGTCATCGCCCACCCCGACGTGACGATGGTCTGTATTGCCCTGCCCAACAATTTGCACTTAGCCGCCGTTGAACTCTGCGCCAAACACAAAAAAAACGTGATGAGTACCAAGCCACTGGGCCGCAACGCCGACGAAGCCCTGAAAATGATGCAACTCGCCGAAGAAGCGGGCATTTTCAACGGCTACCTCGAAGACCTTTGCTACACACCCAAGTTTTTAAAAGCCTTGGAAAGCGTAAAAAACGGTGCGCTGGGCCGGATTCTCTGGGCCAAATCACGCGAGACGCACCCCGGCCCGCACTCCAACTGGTTTTGGGACAAGGAACAGGCCGGGGGCGGCTGTATGCTTGACCTCGGTTGCCACTGCGTGGAGATTGCCCGGAGTTTTATCGGTAAAGACGTGCGGCCCGTTGAGGTGATGTGCTGGGCGGCCACGCAAGTGAAACCCATCGAAGCCGAAGACCACGCCATCGGCTTAGTGAAATACGAAAACGGAGCCATCGGGCAGTTTGAAGCCTCCTGGACGTTCAGGGGCGGCATGGACCTGCGCGACGAGGTGATGGGGACAGAAGGCACGATCTGGATCAATAACTTTCTCCGCACGGGTTTCGAGATGTACACCACCGGCAAAGGCGCGGACTACGTGGCCGAAAAAGCCGAAAGCACATCGGGCTGGCTCTTCCCCGTTGGCGACGAAGTGAACGACCTCGGCTACAATCATATGTTTGCCGATATGTTCCGGGCGCAGGAAGGTGGCTACGACCCGCAGGAAACGTTTTATGACGGCTACGTGGTAAACGCCGTTTTAGACGCGGCCTACAAATCGGCAGAAACCAAACAGTGGGAACCCGTGAACCTCCCCGTCTGGCGCGGCCAAACCGGACTCATCCAGGAAACCACCTTAGTTGACTATGATGCTGATTTTTACCTCGTGAAAGAAGAACTGATGACCCACGACGGACGGCACAAGGTGATTCTGAAAAGCAAAACCACCGGCGAGATTATCGAGCGGGATTTGGTGTAATCATGAGTTCGGGGGCTGTGAAGATGCAGTCCCCAATCATTGACTGACTTTCTGCGTATTTTTGGTAAAAACTGATCTGAACCATGTTGAGTGTCAAAGCGATTTACGACGGCAATAATCTCCAACTGCTGGAGCCGGTCGAGGTAACAACAGCGCAGGAAGTTATTATCACATTTCTGCACGACGTGGCGGGAGCCATCTTACCAGTACCACTTGATGAGATGCAGGGAACAACTATTCAGCAACTGATTCAAGACAATGCTGCGTTTGATTTTTTGAACGCCGATGAAGAAGATGTGTACACAGATGCCGACTTAAAGGTGAAATACTGATGAATCGCGGAACAATCGTATTGACTAAGTTCCCGTTTACTGATTTAAGCTCGTCCAAACGTCGTCCGGCTGTTGTTCTCTCTGCTGAAAATGTAACTGACCCTGATGTAATTGTGGCCTTTATTTCGTCGGTTATCCCCGCTGTTCCGACCCCAACTGATTTTGTGTTGGGTATAAATCATCCAGATTTCGGACAAACCGGACTGACAAAGCCATCGGTTTTCAAGATGGACAAGTTGGCAACACTGGATAAATCAATTTTCACGGGAGAGTTGGGCGAGGTATCAGCAACAACTTATCTGGCATTGAAACAGTGTTTGCGAATTGCACTTGATCTTTAAGCCTACAATCAAGTTTACACCATCCCACGTAAGTCCGCATCAATCTTGTTGTCTGATTGCTCAAACTCACCCAATGTATGCATCGAATCAGTGGCAACCAACACTGATTCACGCTTCAACCGCCCGGCCATCAACAGCCGTTTCTGTTGCTTGTTGTAGGCATCAAGTGCCTGATTGATGTACGAATTTCTGTTCTCGTGCAGGATTTTCGCGAGTTTCTCAGTCTCGGTGAGAACAAGCTCTCTAAGCCTAACCGAAATACGTTTCATACCGGAAAAATACAGGTTTTGTGATACCCAACCGTAATCCGCTGTGCGGTTACGAGAGACAGGGTAATCCAGGACGGGAACGGGCTTAACAAAAATTTCACACCCAAATCCGGGCATCGGGTTAAATTTGCCGCTGTTGTTGGTGAATACGACCCTACTTTCAAGCCCCAATGCTCAAAAAAACTAAAATTGTTGCCACCCTCGGCCCGGCTTCTGACTCGAAAGACAAAATCTACGAACTCGCCCAGGCGGGCGTGAATGTGTTCCGGCTCAACTTCTCGCACGGCACCCACGACGATCACCTCCTCCGCATCCGGCGCATCCGCGAACTCAACGCTGAACACGGCCTGAACCTCTGCATTTTGCAGGATTTACAAGGCCCCAAAATTCGTATCGGGAAGGTTGAAGACGACAAAAACGGGGTACTCATCAACGCCGGTGACGAACTGATTTTCACGAACGACGAGATGATCGGCACCGCCCAGCGCGTCAGCACACCCTATAAGGATATGTATCGCGATGTGCAGTTTGGTGAGCGGGTGCTGATGGACGATGGTAAACTCGAAGTGAAAGTGCTGCGGGTAGAAGGCACCGACGTAGTGACCGAAGTGGTGTATGGCGGCATGATGAAATCGAAAAAAGGCGTAAACCTGCCTAACACCAATGTTTCGATGCCCGCCGTGACCGAAAAAGACTGGGAAGACCTGCGCTTTGGTTTAGAGCACGAGGTAGATTGGATCGCGCTGTCGTTTGTTCGCACGGCCAGCGAAATTACCGACATCAAAGCCTACATCGCCAAACAAGGCAAGCAGATTCGGGTAATCGCCAAAATAGAAAAGCCCGAAGCCATCGCCAACATTGACGAAATCATTGCCGTTACCGATGGCCTGATGGTGGCGCGGGGTGACCTCGGTGTTGAACTCCCCGCCGAAGAAGTGCCAATGATTCAGAAAATGTTAGTCGAAAAGTGCAACCGGGCCGCCAAACCCGTGATTGTAGCCACGCAGATGCTCGAAAGCATGATTGACGCGCCCCGCCCCACCCGCGCCGAAATCAACGATGTGGCAAATTCAGTGCTTGACGGGGCCGATGCCGTGATGCTCTCCGCCGAAACCGCATCCGGGAAATACCCGCTCTTGGCCGTTGAAGCCATGACCGCAACAATCAGACAAGTGGAGGGATTGAGCGAGACGATTTATTTTCGCCACCACGCCCAGGTCAATGAAAACCCGACCGAGAACGTTGTCAACGACAACGTGGTGATGAGTGCCTGCCGCCTGGCGCGAGACACCCAGGCCAAAGCCCTGATTGGTATTACAAACTCCGGCTACACTGCCATCCGGCTCTCGCATCACCGCCCGAAGGCCACGCTCTATGCCTTCTCGAACGATCCTAAACTCCGCAATATGCTCGGTTTATACTGGGGCGTGGAGGTGCTGTCGTATAATTTCAGCGATGAGTTAGACGTTGACCAGACCGTAAAAGCCATCCGCCAAACCCTCGTGGAACGGGGTAACCTGGTAGAAGGGGATATTTTTGTGAATACGCTGTCTATGCCGCTCTCCCGCAACCGCAAAACCAACACAGTGCGGCTTACGATTGTAGAGTAGCTGTTCCAGATAGCATTCTGCTGTCTGAACCATCAGGCGGGATTCAGTAAAAAGCCGCGAACATCAGGTGATGTTTGCGGCTTTTTGTGTCGGCTGTTATTGAACCGGGTGGCCGGAACCCTGACAGAAACTACTTCTCAGTCGTTTCCGAATCCGCATTAGTCACCGATTCAGCAGAACTTAATGTTGTTTCGCCGGCTTCCTGCACTTCGGCCTCCGCGCCCGGTTCTTCGGCAATTGCCGGGGACTCGTCAGTCACGGCTGGGATTTCGTCCGTTGCTAAAACGGGTTTCGCTTCGGTAACGGCCTCAACCACAAACAATTCCGGGGCATATTGCCGCAGGATGCCGTACCACGAAACCAATTTTTTGATGTCTGACACCCGAACGCGGTCGCGGTCGTAATCGGGCATGACCTCGGCCATAAAGTCAACTAAATACGGGCCGTCGCTTTTGGCGTTCACGGGCAAGTCATCGCCGAAACGGGCTTCCACCAATTTCAACACCTCACCTAACGGTTTCGATTCGTCGGTGCCACCCGTGCCGTCCACGTACATCGAGATGTCGTTCAGCACCGATACGCGGGCCTGTGCGCCCATCATGGTTTTTTCCTTTTTGTCGTCGAGGGTCTCGACAATCACGCCCGCCCGTCCGGGTTTCAGAATCCGGTATAGGCCGGGATGTCCCGATACATTGGCAATTTGTTTGAGTGCGTCCATGAAAAACGTTTAAGGTTTAACGGTCAATGTTTAACGTATTTCTCGGTCATTAAACGTCGAACGTTAAACCTTGAACAACAAATTTAGTGGTTCGATGAATTGTAAAATTTCTTCGCGCCCGGCGGCTGTAACGGCAGAGGTCACAAACGTGGGCGGCATTTCTTCCCAGGTTTCGAGCATTTTGGCCCGGTAGCGTTCCAGCGTGGCGGGTAGGGCGGTATTGGGGTTCAGTTTTTCGGTTTTGGTAAAGGCAATCGCAAACGGAATCCCCTGCCGACCCAGATTGGTCATAAAATCGAGGTCAATTTTTTGGGGTTCGATGCGGGAGTCTATCAGCACAAACGTACAAACTAAGTTTTGGCGCGTGGTGAGGTAACCGTTGATGAGTTTGCCGAATGTTTCGCGGTCGGCCTTGCTCACTTTGGCGTAGCCGTAGCCGGGCAGGTCAACGAGATACCACGTCCGGTCAATCAGAAAATGGTTGATGAGCTGCGTTTTACCCGGCCTCCCCGAAATCTTGGCTAAACTCGTTCGGCCCGTGAGCATATTAATCAGCGACGACTTACCCACGTTCGAGCGACCGATAAAGGCGTATTCGGGCCGGTCGGGAGCGGGGCATTTAGCGGGGTCGGCGTTACTGATTACGAACTCGGCTTGTTTAACGGGCATAGCACATTGGCATTGGGGGCCGCAAAGTTCGGAAAGAATCAGCAGAAACACAGCCCGTTGAGAAACACACCCTCACGAGCGGCTGCGTTTGTGCCTGAACAACCGGCCCAACCACCGCCAACTGGCCGGGTAAATATTGGTGCCGTAGGTGTAATATAAACCATTGTAATTCTGCCGGATGTCGGTGCGGGCCAGCGTGAGCCGGTAGCCAACCTGCGTGCTGAGACCTAACCAGCGCGTGGCTTTCCACTCGGTGTATAACCCAACCTGCCCCGGCACAAACCAGTCTTGCCGCAACAGCGTCTGGAGGTCGGTTTGGATGTTTCGGTTACTGACACTGGCCCAGCCCGCGCCCACTTCAACCGGGAATCCTACCGTAAACCGCTGGTTATTAACGATGTTGTACTGATAAATCAGACTGAAATAATAGACCCGGCTACCCGTGTATTGACTGGCGTTGCCCAGCAATGCCTGTAGCCGGGCGCGTTGCACGAGCCGGTCAAACGCACGGGGCTGAAGAAAGTAAAAACCCAGCGTCAGCGTATGGCGCGGGCCGTAGGCAAAACCCGCATTGCCACCCCATATATTAACCGGCGTTTCGGTGATAAACGAGTTACGGGTATCTAAGCCCAGCACAAACCGGCGGTGCAGCGGCTCAACCGTTGCCGCCGTGTCTGTGGACTGTCTGCCGAGCCGGGGAGCCTGAAACTCGATGCCTGGCACCTGCGCCTGCGCCCACCCACCACTCAGGCTCATTGCCAGCCACAGCATTCCGCTCCGTATCGCGTTCTTCATCGTCTGCCATTCAGCCCGTAATGCCCCGAAACCGGAGCCGGGATTTTACCATCCAACACGTTTCCAACGCAAACCCACCGGCGATGGTTAGTTTTGTTATTTAAACAACGTAAACCATCAGTTAATCCCTGAATAAGCAGCATGAGCCAGTTTTTTAAATACGTCCTCGCTACCCTTGTCGGGCTGCTGGCGTTCTCGCTAATCAGTTTCATTTTCTGGATCGGTGTGGTCTCCGTGCTGTCGTCGGTGGGCGATAGTAAAACGGATATCAAAGAAAATTCGGTACTGAAACTCAACCTCGACAGTCCCATCCGCGAGCGCGGCACAGATAGCCCCTTTAACGGTTTCGGCCCGTTCAGTTCAGACGGTAACGTTATCGGGCTTACTGACCTGAAAGAAGCCCTTGCCAACGCCAAAGCTGACCCTAACATCAAGGGTATCTACCTGCAATCGGAGTATCCTCAGGCGGGCTGGGCCACGCTCGAAGAAGTCCGTAACGCGCTGATTGACTTCAAACAGTCGAAGAAATTCGTATATTCTTACGCCGAAGTGATGACCGAAAAAGGCTATTACTTAGCCTCCGTAGCCGACAAAATCTACCTCAATCCGGCGGGCGGCTTAGAATGGAACGGCCTGAATGCCGAACTGACGTTCTTCAAAGGCACGTTGGACAAGCTCGGTATCAAGCCCGAAATCTTCCGCGTCGGCGAGTTCAAAAGTGCCGTTGAGCCGTTCTTCCGCGAAGATATGAGTCCGGCCAACCGGCTGCAATTCACCTCGTTTATGAACTCGCTTAATAATCAGATGGTGACGAACGTGGCAAAAAGCCGGGGTTTGCGGGTTGATTCACTACGGCAATTAGCGGATAATCTCAGCATTGACTCGCCCGAAGATGCCCTCCGCGCCAAACTCGTGACCAACGTAGCTCATCAGGACGATGTGGAAGCAGACATGAGAAAGGTATTAGGCACCAAAGAAACCAAGAAGATTGATTACGTCTCGCTCGGCAAATACCAGGATGCCGAACCTCACGTGAAAGAAGGCAGCAGCAAAAACCGCATTGCCGTGATCGTGGCCGAGGGCGACATCAACTCCGGCAAGAGCAGCAACGACGGCATCGGCTCCGAAACCGTTGTCGAAGAACTCCGCAAGGCCCGGTTAGACGACAAAGTAAAGGCCGTAGTGCTGCGGGTGAGTTCGGGCGGGGGCAGTGCGCTGGCTTCTGACGTGATGCAGCGCGAGGTAGAACTGACCCGCAAGGTGAAACCCATTATTGGGTCTATGGGCGATTATGCCGCGTCGGGCGGGTATTATATGCTCATGGGTTGCAACAAAATTGTGGCGCAACCCAACACCATCACCGGCTCGATTGGCGTGTTTGGCTTGCTCTTTAACACCGAAACGTTTTTCAAGGACAAACTCGGCATCACCTACGACCGCGTACTGACCAACGCCAACGCCGACTTTCCGGCGGTAACGCATCAGATGTCGCCGTTTCAGAAGCAGGTTATTCAGCGCGGGGTTGAGCGCACCTACGCCACGTTTACGGGCAAGGTTGCCAAAGGTCGCAACCTGCCCATTGATTCCGTGCGGGCCATTGCCGGGGGGCGCGTCTGGACGGGTGTGCAGGGCAAAGCCATCGGTCTGGTTGACCAACTCGGCGGCTTAGACGCGGCTGTAACCCTGGCGGCACAGGCCGCTAAACTCAAAGACGGTGATTATAAGCTGAAGTTCAAGGCCAAAAAGCAATTTTTCGAGCAGTTTATGGAGTCGTTCGGGGGCGGTGACAGCGAAACACGACTCCGCGCCCAACTCGGCGATTTGGCTCCATATATCACCTACCTGAAAAAACTTAAAACGATGGAAGGCGTTCAGGCGCGGCTGCCGTTTGAGATGGAGATTAAGTAGGGTTTCGCGCAAAGACGCGGAGACGCAAAGAAAAGGTGTTTTTCAAGAATGCCTTTTTCTTTGCGTCTCCGCGCCGGGCGCGGGGGCGTGTGCGCCAAACGGTAGATATGATCGCCGTTGTGCAGAGTATGCTACCCGGCACTGTTTATGCTGGCTGTGGCAGCAGTCCGGCGTTTTACTCAGTGGCAGGGCAACTTGCTGACGGAGAAATGTTTACCGGCACATTAGCCTACGGCTGGTCGTTACAAACGACCGCTATAAACAGTACGCAGTGATCCTACGGAACACTACGCACAGCGGATATAAACGTAATTTTTTAAGAACTAAAAGCTCTATGAAAAAAGAAGATGTTTTCGAAATAATGATTAAGGGAGACTACGAAAATTTCCTATCATCAACACGCACAAATCTTATGGAAAGATTTGGAGGAAAAATAGTAGGCTATCAAAGAAAAAATAATGCTTATAGGGTATTAAAATTCAATGAAAATGTGATAATTCATGTAGGATGGGGCGGGCGAGGAAGTTGTAATGGGTTTTTAATCAATAAGTTAGAAAATCTGAATGTTTCCTCAGAAGAGGTGAACCATCTTCTGAAAGAAAATGAAATACTATATTCTACTCATGAAGGAGATAATGATGATGAGATCGATCTTAAATTTAAAGTACACAACTTGCATCTTCATTTTAATAAGAGAGAGGGCAGTATTAATTATTCACTTTCAACATTAATTATAGCAGAAAATAAAAGTGCTTATAAAATTCTATTTAATTCCTTAATCTCTATCGGGTAGCACAATATGTGGTACTAATAAAGGTGAGAATATTTGCGTGAAGTCTATTTCTATTGATAACGTTTAACTGCGTATTAGCCTGCGGCTTGGTCGTTACAAACGACCGCTATAAACAGTATGCAGTGATTTTACGGAACACTACCCACAACGGGGTCAGGGGTTGATGGCGAGCAAGTTAATTCATCGTGTTGATGTCTCCCTATCTACACACCCTTGCCCGGTTGGGCTGCAAACTCTGCATTCCCGGCGAGCGTCCTGTCAGCATTAAGCTTGCTCAACCGGAGCAAAATTATATATGCATTCAACTTAATTGTAACTATCTATCTTACCATCACCGTTAGTATCGTAGAAACAAGATGGGGTATAGTCATGCCAGCACCATTGCCAATTTGTTCCACTACCATAGTTAGATGGATTTGCGCTGTTTGGCAAGCCTCTAAGATATTTCAACATATCGTAGCCCATACCAACCCAGATTCTGTTCTTTGCTAACCTCTCACAATCCTCACGGGACCAATCTGGGTGCTTCACTTTTATACGACCGGCTTTTGTTTTGTTGAATGCTTCGCTTTCATGCCTTGTTTCTGCCCGGTCCTTCTTTAGTAAAACCTCATCATGCTCATCTCTGTTCTTTTGATAATTAATAGCACTCACGAAGGAAAAATTCCATTGAGTATCTTGGGTTAATATCACACGACTTTCTAAACTTAGTAAAGTTTCACTTTTCAGCTTCGTTTTGATATCCGTTTTTATGGAGTCCAAAACAATGAAATTTATTGGTCTAACATTCACATTATAGTTATAGTATGGTATATCCTTTGACAGCGTAGCATATTGGCAATATTTATTAATAAATGCTTCGATTCCCTGCTCGTAAGCTACTGAATCATTAAGGGCCATTATGGTTGATGTATCGGAAACGTTGTGAGCCTTTTCTTCGATGAGGTCAAACTTTGATGAATTAATTACAACTTGATATTGCCTGGGTTCTTGCTTATTGCATCCTAAAAGTACAGTGAATAATGTAGCTAAAAGTAAACATATATAAGCCGTGTAGCGCATGAAATTCATTAGTCCGTTATAGGAGTAAAAAGGCAATGTCAAGTATAACTGGTTTGACCGATGAGGAGAGGCTACACTTTAAGGTATCTAACTTTAGTTACCTATGTCGCACTGAACCCGGAAATAGAAACCCAAAATGACCTAACCGGGCGTTCGGCTTGTCACCGAAACCTGGAAATGAAAGCAAAGAACTTGACCCTTGTGGCCCGTTGCCTGTCGCCCGAACGCTGCCTGGCAAGCTATTGATAAGCAAAAACCCAACGGGCGCACAGATGCAAAGGCACTGTTGAAAAACTCCTTTTTCTTTGCGTCTCCGCGTCTTTGCGCGAAATCCTATTCAAAACACAACGACGCGGCACCGAGCAACCCGGCATCGTTGCCGAGGGTGGCGCGTTTGACGGTCAGGCCCGGTTTGTAGTAATCATTCAGCCAATAATCGAGGGTGCGGTTCACGGCGGGCAGGATATAATCGAACGAAGCCGACAGCCCGCCACCGATCAGAATCTGGCGGATATCCAATATTTTGATGAGCGAAGCCAGCCCTTCGCCCAGCATCTCGCCCACTTCTTCCCAAACCTGCTGGGCCAATACGTCACCTTCGGCGGCAGCGGCCACCAAGCCGGTGGTCGAGATGGTGCCATCGGCGGGCAGGCGGGTTTCGCCGGTGAAGGTGGCCCGGCGTTGGTTGGCTAAGTCGAGGAGTTCTTTTTTGCCGATGTTACGCTCTAACTCGCGCCCGTTACGGCTCGGAATGTGGCCGGGTTCCATGGCGTTGCCGTCTCCGCCCTTAAATACTTTGCGGTTGATGATGGCGGCCCCACCCACGCCCGTGCCGAGGGTGATGAAGATATAATCTTCGGCGTTCATGTCTTCCACGAAATAAAATTCGCCGAGGGCGGCAGCATTGGCATCGTTTTCCAAAAAAAACTGAATCCCCTCAAAGCGGTCGCTCAAAATCTGCACCATCGGCACATTGTTGAGTTCGGGGATGGCCGTGATTTCTAAGGGCGTGGTGCGGGCGCGGTTAATCATGCCCGGCAACCCGATTCCTACGCGGTCAATGTCTTTGTTGGTGAGGAGTTGCAGGGCAATGGCATCGCCAAAACGATCCATAAAATGCCCCGATTCACGCCACGAATCCGTATCGTGGCTATAAAAGTTAGAGATTTTACCAGTTCCGGCTTCCACGATGCCCATTTTAACATTCGTGCCGCCGACATCGATGCCGAGGTATTCCATTGGTTCAGGAGTAGGTAAGGGAAAGGTCAAAAGTCGTAAGTCGCGGGTCAAAAGCCAAAAGTCGCCGGTCGAAAGTTAAATCGTGAACGCATCGGCATCCCGGTCTGCCGGAAAACTCGCCCGGAACACCCGCAATTCGTTTAGCGACAGCGTTTGCTGATGCACGGTTTCGGCATCGCCCGCCCGGAAAAGTGCGTTTCCCATGCAGTCAATCACTGCCGATTCGCCCGCGTAGGTCAGCCCGTTGCCATCTGTGCCAGCACGGTTTACGCCGACCACAAAGCTGAGATTCTCGATGGCGCGGGCTTGTAACAGCGTGTTCCAGGCGTGTTGGCGGGCTGCGGGCCAGTTTGCCACGTAAAGCAGCAAGTCGTAGGGCGTTGATGGGGTATTGCGGCTCCAGACCGGAAACCGGAGGTCGTAGCAGATGAGCGGGCAGATTCGCCAGCCGCGCCATCCTCGAATAAGCCGTTGATTACCAGCCGTATAAACCTCATGCTCACCCGCCATTCTGAACAGGTGGCGTTTGTCGTAGGTGTCAAACTGCCCGTCGGGTTGCATCCAGATCAGGCGGTTGAAAAACGTGTTCTGGCCGTCGCGCACCACGTAGCTGCCCGTTACAACAGCGTTGGTTTGGGCGGCCATCTGCCGCAGCCAGCGCAACGTCGTCAGGCCCATCGGTTCGGCAACGGCGCGGGCCTCCATCGTGAAACCCGTGGTAAACATCTCCGGCAACACAATTAGATCAGTTGGTTCGGGCAGGGTAAAAATCTGCTCCTCCAGGTGGGCGCGGTTTGCCACCGGATCGTGCCAAAACAGGTTGGGCTGGAGGAGAGTTATATTCATAGTGGCAAGTGGCAAGTGGTTAGTGGCAAGTGCTTCGCCCGGTAGGACTGGTCACTTGCCACTAACCACTTGCCACTATTTTGGGAACCGCATCTTGTATTCTACGTCCACTTTGCCCTTGCTGATGTCGGCGAGTTTTTTCTTGACCAACTGCCGTTTCAGGGGCGACATATAATCGGTGAAGAGTTTACCTTCGATGTGGTCGTATTCGTGCTGAATAATCCGGGCGGCCATGCCTTCATATTCTTCTTCGTGGGGGTTCCAGTCGGCATCAACGTACCGAATCACGATAATTTCGGGGCGCATGACCTCGGTACGAACGCCGGGAATACTCAAACAACCCTCTTCAAACGACCAGTCATCACCGGCTTCTTCAATGATTTCGGGATTAATAAATACCTTCTTGAAGTTGTCTAACGTCGGGTCTTTGTCTTCTTCGTCGGCCCCTTCGTTCACTGCCGAGCCGTCAACGACAAACAGGCGGATGCTTTGCCCAACCTGCGGGGCTGCCAGGCCAATGCCCGACGAAGCGTACATGGTTTCGTACATATCGGCGATGAACGCGCTCACGTCCATACTGCCGGGTTCAATGGGTTGGGCGCGTTTCCGCAGCACCGGGTCGCCGTAGGCTACTATTGGGAAAATCATATTATTTTTTACTTTCCATGTACGATTGTAAAATTATGGTCGCGCTGACTTTATCAATGTTGCCTTTGTTGCGCCGGTCTTTTTTGGTGCTGCCAGCCGCAATCATGGCCGCCAATGCCATCCGCGACGTAAACCGTTCGTCGTGCAGAAACACCGGAATATCGGGCAGGGCCTTTTCGAGCCGTTTCACAAATGTCAGTACGCGGGGCGTGTTGTCGGTGTCTTTGCCGTCGAGGTGTTTGGGCAGGCCCATGATAAACGCTTCTACGAGTTCGGTAGCAACGTAGGCTTTCAAATAATCGAGCAGGGTGTGCGTCGGCACCGTTTCCAACGCGGTTGCAATCAGTTGCAGGGGGTCAGTAACGGCGATGCCCGTGCGTTTTTGCCCATAATCAATTGCCAGCAGTCGTGCCATAATGGGCGCAAAGATACAAATCGGTTTACGGTTTATGGTTTACGGGGTATGCTCTGGTAGATTCATGTCAGGGTTAGTCTTGTAGCTTTTCGTTGTATTTTCACCCCGAAAACTGAATACCGAAAACCGTTTCCCGCTATGCCCAGGATGAATTTTTGCCCCGTTTGCGCCAGTCCGCTCGAAAAAACACTCAACGCGGGCCGCAACCGGCTGGTTTGCTTAAAGCCCTGCGGCTACGTGTTCTACAATAATCCGCTGCCCGTGGTGGGGGCCATTGTTGAATATGACGATGATACGGTGCTGCTGGTGCAGAGCCACGGCTGGCCCGCCGACTGGTTTGGCATTGTGACTGGGTTTCTCGAAAAAGGCGAAGAACCCGCCGAGGCCGTGCTGCGCGAAGTGAAAGAAGAAACCGGGCTTGACGGCGAGATTGTAGAAACCCTGGGATTGTACACGTTTTATCAGCGCAACGAAATTATCATGACCTACCACGTCCGGGCATCGGGCGTTATCACGCTCGAAACCAATGAGTTAGCGGCTTACAAACTGGTGCCGATTGCCAAGCTCAAACCCTGGCCGTTCGGTACGGGTATGGCCGTGAAAGACTGGCTGGCAAAGCGGGGAAACGTCGGCTAACGGCTTCTCCCTTTCATCCCCTTCTTCCCTTTTATCCCTTTCTTCCCCTTCCTCCTTATTTCACACCTTCTCGCCAAAGGCCAAATCACCGGCATCGCCGAGGCCGGGAACGATGTAAAAATGTTCGTTGAGGTGGCTGTCTATCGCGCCGAGCCATAGGTGGCACTGCGGCAGTTGGCGTTGCACATACCGGATTCCTTCGGGGCTGGCAATCACGGCGGCAATGTGGGTGTGGGCGGGGGTGCCGTAGCGCAGCAGCGCATGATACACTTTTTCGAGCGAGCGGCCCGTTGCCAGCATGGGGTCGGTCAAAATTAGCGTCCGGCCAGAGAGGTCGGGGCTGGCGATGTAGTCCATGGCAATTTCAAATTCGTTCAGGCTGTCGGCGCGTTCTTCGTCGGTAAGGTCGGTTTGGGCCAGGTCGGGGCGCGGCACGTAGCCCCGGTAGGCTCCGGCAAAGGCATGGTCGGCTTCGTCGAAATAGCGCGTGAACCCCTGATGAAACGGCAACCCGGCCCGCAGAATCGTAGCGATAACGGGCTGTTGCAGAAGTACTTGACCGTCAGCCACGCCGAGAGAAGTTTGTACCCGTTCGTTGTGGTAGGGCAGCATTTTCGAGATTTCGTAGGCCATCAATTCGCCCAATCGCTCTAAATTTCGGCGAAACCGCAGCCGGTCGCGCTGGGTGTCAACGTTGCGAAGTTCGGCAATAAACTGATTGGCAATCGAGGGCTGATCGGCAAAGACAAACATAACAGACGGGGTTTGGTGGTAATTTAGCGGCTAATCATGAAAAAATTTGTTTACCCACCCCTGTTCGTGTTGCTGATTGTGGTTCGGGCCTGGGGCCAAAGCCCGTTTGTGCCGCTCAATGCTGATTATTACCACCTCGTTGACCGGCTCGAAATCAGACAAGGCCGCTGGGCCGAAGGCTTTCACAGCAGCACCAAACCCTATAACCGCCAAAGCATTGTTCGACTCACCGACAGTGTGCTGACCAACCCGCAGTATCAACTTTCTGAAACTGACCGCTTTAACCTCGGCTACCTCCGCGACGATAGCTGGGAATGGGTTAATTACCTGCCCG
>JBBRNH010000102.1:0-17675 GCA_038230415.1 Cytophagales bacterium
CTCGGCAAACAGCCCGCCCAACAGCCGGTTGAGTTCGGTGGCACTGGCAAGATCATGACCAAACGGTTTCTCGACCACAATGCGGGTACGGGGTGCATCGCGGCAAAAAGCGAGTTTGCTGAGGTTGGTGGCAATTTCCGGCACGAGCTGTGGAGCCACTGACAGATAAAACAATACGTTGGGAGCCTCGCCCCATTCGACGCACCGGGCATCGACAACGTCGGTGATTTTTGAGAACGCAGCCGCATCGCCCGCGTCAAGCTGGAGGTACGAAATTGCGGGCGAAAACGCATCCCAGGGGCCGTCTTTCCGGCGCGAGAATTTTTGGATACCGTCGAAAAGCCGCTCCCGGAAAGTTTCGTTGGTGTATTCGGTGCGCCCCAATCCTACCACGGCGAAGCGTTCGGGCAGGTACTTATCCATATACAGATTGAACAGCGCGGGCGTGAGTTTGCGGAAATTAAGGTCGCCACTGCCGCCGAAAATAAAGACGATGGTGGCGGGCGGGCGTTGCTGGAAGGAAGAAGTCATAAAAAATACAGGGATAAACAGGTTGCTGCCGGTTGAGAATGACGGTGCGAAAGTAAAGAACCTGCCGCACCCGGCAAGAGTTGAGTGCGGTAAATGTTCGTATTTTTGACCCCATGAACATCGCCATCGGCTCCGACCACGCTGGTTTCCGCTATAAGGAAATCATCCGGCAGTACCTCACCACCCTCGGCCACACCGTTGTGGACAAAGGCACATTTTCTGACCAACCCGTTGATTATCCGACCTTTATCCGGCCCGTTGCCCAGGCCGTTGCCGCCGGAGACGTGGAGCGCGGCATTGTGTTGGGCGGTTCCGGCAATGGTGAGGCCATCACTGCCAACCGGGTTCGGGGGGTGCGCTGCGCCCTGTGCTGGAACGAAGAATCGGCGCGGTTAGGGCGGCAACACAACAACGCCAACGTGATTTCGATTGGGGAACGGATGGTGTCAGAAGAACTGGCGGTACGCATCGTGCAAGTCTGGCTCGATACACCGTTTGAGGGCGGGCGGCATCAGCGACGCATTGACGCAATAGACGAAGTTTCTGATATACCGTATTAACAAATTGCGTATTTTAGGATAGATATAGAACCCGAATTAATGAAAGCAGAGCCGAAATTGTTTGCCCGAAATAAAGAATTACCGCCCCTGTTTCTGGACAGTCTTGTTCGGGGTCAGGTTCAAAAAATCCGGCCCGATAGCCCCGAACCACAGTTATTTTACGATCATCCGAACGGGCAATTATGGGCGGGAGATTCAATAATATGGCTGAAAAGTCTGCCCGCCGAATCGGTAGATTTGGTCTTCGCCGATCCGCCGTATAACATTAAAAAAGCCGATTGGGATACCTTCGATAGTCAGCAAGTGTACATTGAGTGGTCGGCGTTATGGATTGAGCAAGCGGCCCGCGTACTGAAACCAACTGGCACACTGTATATCTGCGGATTTTCTGAAATTTTAGCCGACCTGAAAGCCCCGTCAATGGCTTATTTTAAAGGATGCCGCTGGCTGATTTGGCACTATAAAAATAAGGCAAATTTAGGGTCCGACTGGGGACGAAGCCACGAAAGCATTTTGCATTTGCGAAAAACCAATAAACACACCTTCAATATAGATGCCGTGCGGATTCCTTATGGTGAACACACCTTGAAATACCCCACGCATCCGCAGGCCGAAACCAGCCAATACGGAAAAGGGACTACCAATGGGCATATCTGGCAGCCCAACCCCGGCGGAGCCAAGCCAAAAGATGTGTTTGATTTGTCGGATGATCTATTAGAAATTCCGACAACCTGTAACGGAATGCACGAAAAAACGCCCCACAAAACCCAAAAACCGGAGGAACTGTTACGGAAAATTTTATTGGCTTCGTCAAACGAGGGGGATACCGTTTTAGACCCGTTTTTGGGTTCGGGAACGACTGCCGTTTGCGCTGAACAGCTAAACCGAAAATGGCTGGGCTGCGATTTAGATGCGACCTATTTAGGCTGGACATCCGAACGAATCGAACTGGTGGAAAACTGGCCGGTTGAGAAGTGGAAAAAATACGATTTCGAGAATCAAAAACGCCGAACCGCTATCCGATGACGATCAATCAACTTGCCGCTTATGCCACTGACAAACAGAATTTCACAACACTGCAAGGCTTCATTGGTTTTTGTCAGCATTTTTTAGATTTTGTTGCCACAGACGGAAATATACAGGCTGTGATTGTAGCGCAGAACGAATCTCATTATCGGTTCTGGCAATACAATGAGCAGGGGCATTACCAGATAACCCGCCCGATCAATTCACAATTGATGTATCAGGCAGAAGAGTTTGACGAAATCCGAAAAACGTTTGTTGAAACATTAAAAACCCTGCGTGAGCAAAAAGCAGATGATAAATTACGGGCAAGTTTGAACAATACGGTTTACACAATACAACAGAGCATTGGAGCCGCATTAGACGGATTACCAGTTGGAGAAAGTAATAAGGCCCGAAAAATTAATGGTACGTTGTTTGAAAATTTTATCCGGTTAATTCTAATAGAAATCGGTGTTGATGCCGTGTCGGGTACAATTAGAGTTCCGGTTATCATGGATGGCGAAGCGCAGTTTACGATGAACTATCAACATGATTTGATCCTCAGCTATGACGATGATGTTAAGGCAATCGGCAGTGTCAAGACATCCAGTAAAGACCGCATTGACAAAATTTTCATTGATAAATTTCTTTATAATCGCTTGACAGGAAGCGACTTACCGCATATTGCAATCTTTTTAAATGACGTTCAGCGTAAAGGTATTCATCCTAAATACGGGGTTAGCAGCACATTTCTCCCCGGCCATTTCAAAGGATACACGGTCAAATTAAATCCGTTAGATGGCGTTTATTATTGCGATATACGGCCCAGTATGAAAACGGAGCCTATTGTGAAAGATCACATCAAAACGCTCGACCAACTACTCTGTACCGACATTTGGAATTTCATGAAGCATCAGCATGATTTGCCGATTGATGTAGGGATAGAATCAAATTGAAAATAAATCGTTGATTTACAGAACGCTATCGAAACTTATTACACCAACAGCCCCTGACCCGTATGTATCGCTTCCTGAAAACAACCCTCCTGCTACTGCTTGTCAGCGGGTTTGCGCGGGCCAACCTCGCCCCGGCTGATTCTGTCGGCATCGAAACCAAAGGTGGCAAACGCTTTGTGCTGCACCGCGTGGAGCAGGGCCAAACCCTGTTTGCCATCGGCAGGCGATACAACACCTCACCCGAAGACATCAGGCAGGCCAACCCCGGCATGACCGATAGTCGTTACGACGAGGTACTGCGGGTTCCGGTGGCCGATTTGCCCGCCCCAAAAACGGCAAAAACAACAGCAACCCCAACGGTTCCTGCATCGAAATCAGCAACGGCGGTAGTCAGCACAACGGCGGTGGCGCGGGCTGTATCGGTCAAACAACAGGCCCGCGAAGACACCGAAGCCGCCAAACGGATCGAAAAAGACGTAAAAAAAGAAGGCTTGCACGTGGTCGAAGCCGGGCAGACGCTGTACAGCCTGGAGGTGCGATACGGCGTTTTACAGGCCGACCTGCGCCGTTGGAACGGCCTGACAACCGATAATCTGCGGGCCGGGCAGACGCTGATTGTATCGGAGCAATCATATAAAAAACGGCAGGCTGCCGAAACAACGGCGGTTAGCCCACCCGTCCCGGCAAAACCGGCGGTGGTTCCGGCTCCTAAACCAGAACCGGCAAAGGCCGAACCTGCCACTCCGCCGACAGAGCCGCCGAAACCCACCGTGCCCAAATCAACCACGCCCAAATCAACGGTGCAAACGGCCACGCCCACCCCCGCCGACGACTCCGGCACCGGCGATGCTACCCGCCCTACCACCGGCAGACGCATTGCCGAAACGGGCCTTGCCGACGTGATTGACCCCACCGACACCTCGCCCAAACTGCTGGCTCTGCACCGCTCGGCTCTGGTTGGCTCGTTGGTGCAGGTCAGAAACGATTCGAGCAATCAAACGCTGTGGGTGAAAGTGATTGGCCGATTGCCCGACACCGGCCTCAACGACCGCGTGATTGTGAAACTCTCGGCGCGGGCCTTTGCCAAACTCTCGCCCGGCACTCAGCGATTCCGTGCCGAAGTGAGTTATTTAGTGCCTTAATGCAAAATGGCATACACCAATTCACACAAAATATCGGCTTCGGTGAGTGTGGGCGCGTCAATACCTTTGACCTGGGCATCGGCCCGGCGAATGGCATGGATAATATCGGCCACTTTTGCTACTGGAAACGTGCGGGCGGCCTGCTGATAATCTTTCACGAAAAACGGATTCACACCCAGCACCGACGCGATGCCTTTGTCGGTCTGGTCTTTGCTGGCCTGCACCAACAGCACCTTACTGAAATAACCGTATAACTGCGCCAGAACCATCACCAACGGGTTGTCTTTGGTGTTTTTACTGAGATAGTCGGCAATGCGGTTGGCCTTCACGATGTCTCGCCCGGTGAGGGCTTTCTGCAACTCAAACACGTTGTATTCTTTGCTGATACCCACCAACCGCTCCACCGTTGCGGCAGCTATTTCTTCGTTGACGGTTAGGTTAATCAGGATTTTGTCAATCTCACTGGCTAACCGTTTCAGGTCGTTACCGATGTGGTCGGCTAAGAGTTGGCAGGCTTTGGGGCTTACTTTTACGCCCTGCTGCCGGCAATAATCACCAACCCAGTCAACGAGTTTGTTATCGTATAATTTCTTGACACTGAGCAATTTACCCGTCTGCCCGAAGGCTTTTACCCACGCTTTTCGTTCGTCTAAGGGACCGTTGTGGGCCAAAAACAACACGGTGCTGGCGAGTGGTTTTTTGGCGTAATCTTCGAGCAGCGTCTGCGCCGATTTGTCTTTGATACCGGCCATGTCCTGCGCTTCTTTCACCAGCACCAACTGGCGTTCGGCCATAAACGGGTATCGCCGGGCGTAGTTCAACACCGCGCCCACGTCGGCATCTTTGCCAAACAAAACGAACTGATTAAAGCCGCGTTCGGCCACCGGCACCACCGACTTTTCGAGTTCGTCGGCCACGCGGTCGAGGTAATAGGGTTCGTCGCCGTGCAGGAGATACACGGGGGCGACGCGCTTGTTGCGGATGTCTTTGAGGAGGGCTTCAACGGCAGGAATCAAAACAGAATGGGTTTTTCGGGAAGTGTAGGCGCAAAAATAGAACGCAGATGACGCAGATTGACGAGATTTTCGCAGATACGTTGATACTGTAATTTGCTTCTGTATAAATAACGTCAAGACCTCAATCTTGCTATCACCTGTTGAGAAGAGAATCCGCGAAAATCCCGTCAATCCGTGTCATCTGCGTTCTATCGTTCCATAACCTGTTCAACAATTTGCGGCCCGCATCCGTTGACAGATTGGCACGGCTTTGGCAACTCTACCGCTCGACAACCCTGCGATCATTCACCCCAACGCTGTGAACCGACGAATTACAACGATTTTATTGATTACGCTGGCCGTGCCGTTGCTCTTGGTTGGTATTCTGGCCTTTGTTCTGACGACTCCCGCCGGGCAAAACCTCGTTACCGAACAGGTCAATAACTACCTCGCCACTAAAATCAAATCGCCCTTCCGTATCGGCAGCATCCGGTATCGGGTGCCTGACTGGATCGAACTCAGCAACGTATATATCGAAACGCCCACCGGCGACACGCTGCTGATTGGCAAAAAACTCCGCGTTGACCTCGATATGATGGCCCTGTTGCAGCAACAGGTCGTGCTGAATCAGGTTGAATTAGAAAAAATCAAGGTCAATCTCACCCGCCTTGCCGATACCAAAACAAGCAACAAACCCGGCAAGATTCCCGCCTTTAACTTCCAGTATATCCTCGATGCGTTTGTGCCGCCCGACACCGCGCCCGACACCGCAACGTCAAAACCGCTCGATATTAACCTGACCGGAATTTTGCTGCGTGATGTCAGAATCCGCTACGCCGACGATGTAGCCGGGGTTAATGCCGACGTGTTTTTAGACAGCCTGCGCGGGAAATTCGATAAGACCGACGTATCAAAATCGCGGTACTATATCAAGGAACTCACCGCCGACGGTCTGGCCGTAAAAACCCGCCTGTATGCCGGTATCTCAACCCCGCCAACGCCACCAGCCAAACCCGGCGATACACTCGATTTGGGGCTGGGGGCCTGGAAAATCAACCGGGCGCGGTGGGATATTCGCGCCGAAACTGCGGATTTTCAGACCACCGGCACCATCGGCAAACTGCGAATGGAATCGGACTATTTATATGTAGCCGGTGAGCGAATCGGGATAAAATCAGTAGAATTAGCCGATTCGGAGATTGCCGCCACGTTGCTGACCGCCATCAGAAAAGCCGTTGCCACCACCAAACCAACGCCCATTTCGTCGGCTACTGCAACGGCGGGCGCGGGCTGGCGGGCGGCCATCGGGCAACTCACACTGGCAAACAACACCCTCCGGTTCGATAACCAGAACGAACGTCGGCAACCCGCCGGACTCGACTATAACCACCTCGCCCTGAGTGGTTTAAAGCTGAACGGGAAAGCTATTCTGTACACGCCAACCTGGTCGTCGGGGCGGTTTCGGGGCGGGGCATTTCGGGATAAAAGCGGCTTCCGGCTCCAGAAACTCGATGCCGATGCCATCTATTCCGATACGCTGCTGTCGCTTATCAACCTGCTCGTGCAAACGCCCAATACCCTTTTGCGCGACCGGCTGGTGGTGCAGTATGATTCGCTGGGGCAACTCAGCCGACCCGCGCAGGCCCGGCGGGTTCGGGTGGCGGTGCGGCTGAAAAATAGTGTGCTGGCCGGTGCTGATGTGCTGTATCTCGCGCCGTTTCTGGCAACGGTGCCGCCGTTTGCCGCTAACCGGAACATCGTGTTTCGGGCCAACGCGCTGGCAGCCGGCACCGCAGCCGCCCTCAACATTCCGGTTATGACCGTCTCGACCCTGACCGGAACGCGGCTCAACGCCAAAGGACGGCTCACGAACCTGCTCGATATGAACCGGCTGGGCCTTGACCTGACTATTCTGGAAGCCACCACTACCCGCGCCGACATTGCCCAACTCGCCCCCAAAGGCAGCATCCCAACATCGGTGGCATTGCCCGCCAATCTGCGGCTGGCCGGAACGCTGAAAGGTGCGCTTAATGCCCTGAACGTCAACGCCAAACTAACGTCTGACTGGGGCAGTGCCGCCGTGAATGCGCTACTGGCCGGTTTTGTGCCACCGGGTTCACCGGCCAGAAAACAGCCCGCGCCAACCTACAAAGGCACCGCTAATCTTACTAATTTCGATGCGGGCAAGTGGCTGAAACAGCCGGATAATCTGGGGCGTATCACCGGAAAAGCCGAGTTCGACGGCGTTGGGATAGACCCCAAAACGATGAATACCCGGTTTCGGCTACTCGTGGCCGAGGCCGTTCTCCGAAAATATCCGTACCACCGCTTCAATGCGCAGGGCGAATTGGCACAAGGAACGCTGACCATCAACGGCTCAATAGACGACCCCAACGCGCAGGTAGCGTTTAACAATATCATTGGCTTGCAGGGTGATTTTCCGGCAGTGTCGGGCGTGGTGGATATGCAGGAACTCGACCTGAAAAAACTCGGTCTCTACGCCGACCCGCTGGCGTTGCGGGGCAAGATAACCCTGAATCTGAGCAGCACCAACCCCGACAATCCGCAGGGAACGGTGTCGGCCCGGAACGCGGTGGTGCAGTATAAGAACCAAACCTACCCTGTTGATTCATTGTATCTGCTGGCTAAAACCGACGGTGCCGACCGATTGATTACGGCCCGGTTGCCGTTTGCCAATGTCAATGTGCGCGGCAATGTGGCCTACACCCGGCTTTATGACCTGCTTTTGGGCGAGGTAAGCCGATATTTTCGGGTGCCGCAACTGACCTACAAACCCGTTGCCGCACCGTATTACTCCACCATCACCGGCACCCTGTGGCGCAACCCGTTGCTGACCGCGTTTGTGCCGCAACTGACCCAATTAGACAGCGTTCGGGTTGCCGTTCGGGTTGATAGTCAGGCAGATACCACGTTTCTGGCCCGGCTCACAACGGGCGTTATTACCTACGATACATCGTCAGTGCAGAACGCTAACCTGACCCTGACGGGCCGTAACAATCAACTGCTCATTGCCGGTAACGTGGCCGATTTGCAAACAAGCGGCATCGCCACCGGCCCCGTGCAACTGACCGGCGTGGCCGCAGCCAACCAACTCCGGTTTGCCGTTGTTAATCCCGATTCGGTCAACAATCCGCGCAACGCGCTCAACGGCGAGCTGACCCTTGTTGGCCCGGCCTACCGACTGCGCCTGAACCGCAACGGCCTTCTGACCAATTACCTGCCCTGGGTGGCCGACTCAACGGGGTTTTTACAGTATGGGCAGGATGCCGCCGGGAAACCGCTCATCTTAGCCGACCGCTTTCTGATTCGGTCGGGTAAGCAGACCATTTCGGTCAATAGCGTTGACAATCAGAACAATGCGCCGTTGGCAATCCGGGCCGAAAACGTCAATCTCGGCGTGGCGGCCAACATTGCCGGGCAAGACAGTTCGTTGGTGGGCGGGTTGCTGAACGGCAATGTGATTCTGCGCGATTACCTGACCAAACCGACGTTTACCGGCGACGTGCGGATTGACAGTCTGCGGATTGTGAAAAACCTCATCGGCACGCTCACGAGCCGGTTTTCGGATGCCCAAAACGGACGGATTCAGGTGGACGGCGACCTCGTGGGCAATGGCAATCAGGCGGCTGTGGCCGGTTTTTATAACCCGTCGTCCACCAATAACGCGCTCGATTTTACCGTCAATCTGAAACGGCTCACCGCCAAAACCATCGAGTCATTCAGTTTTGGCGAACTCAAACAAACGGCGGGCGCACTGTCGGGGCAGTTCACGCTGACGGGTTCGCCCACCAAACCCCGGCTCAACGGCGGCATTGATTTCGATTCGGTCGCGCTCAATATTTCGCGGATAAACACCGTCTATCGCATTGATAAGCAGCGCATTGTCTTTGATAACGAAGTAATTCGGTTCAATAATTTTGCCGTGACCGATACGCTCGGCCAAAAACTTACTACGGACGGTATTGTGGTGTTGAGTGGCCTGCCCGATGTGTCGTATAACCTGCGCCTGAATGCCGATAACGTGCTGGTACTGAACGCGGCCCGCAAAGATAATGACTATGCCTACGGGCAGGCCGCCATCACCTCGCGGTTGCAAATCAGGGGAACCGGCAGCGTGGCCTCGGTAACGGGGTCGGTGAAATTGGCCGACAAAAGCCGCATCACGGTGGTACTGCCCGACCAAAGCCCGGCCACTAACGAAGCCCGGCAGGTGGTGACGTTTATTGACCACCGCGACTCGCTGGCGTTGCAAAAATACCTCATGCAACGGCCCCGGCTCGATACCTTAGGCCGGCGCACCCACTTTGACGGCCTGAGCGATGCCAACGTATCGGTGAACCTCGAAACGACCGATAAATCTGAAATCAACGTCATCATTGACGAACTCAACGGTGATAACCTCCGGGTTCGGGGCAACGCCCAACTCACGGCGGGCATCAACGCGGCCAACGAAATCTCGCTGTCGGGCCGGTACGAAATCACCGAGGGCGAATATAATCTGACGTATCAGGTGATTAAACGGCAGTTCAACATCAAAAAAGGCGGCTCGCTCACCTGGACCGGCGACCCCTACAAAGCCGATATTGACATCACGGCGGTGTATCAGGCCAACGCCGTGCCGGCAGACTTGGTGGGCAACGAGTTGAGTGGTCCGGCCTCGGCCCTGTACAAACAGCGGATTCCGTTTAACGTGGCCCTCAGGATGAGCGGCAACTTAGCGGCCCCGCAACTGTCGTTCGATATTACGGTGCCGGAAACCGGGTTTGTGTCGTCGAGCGAGGTGATTACGGCAGTAACCAACAAGCTGGCTTTTATGCGAAATAACCCCTCTGAACTCAACAAACAGGTGTTCGCGCTGCTGGTGCTGGGTAATTTCATTTCCGAATCGTCGTCGGGGTCGTTTTCGGGCCTGAACCTCGACGCGGGGCAATTGGCCTTCAACAGCGTGAGCAAACTGCTGACCCAGCAACTGAATCAGTTTGCCTCGAACGTGATTAAAGGCGTGGCCGTTGATGTGAACTTAGCCAATACAAACCTGAACTCGGCGCAGACTTCGGGGTCACGAACGGATTTGAACGTGGGTTTGTCGAAGAGTTTTCTGTCGGGGCGGCTGACGGTGGCCGTTGGCCGGAATTTTGTGTTGCAAAACAGTTCGGGAATGTCGCGCAATCCGTCGGAAGTCTTCGATAACGTATCGCTGAACTACGCCCTGAGCCGCGACGGTCGGTATATGGCCCGCGCCTACCGCAAAAACGAGTTTCAGGCCGTGCTGGATGGCTATATCGTGGAAACCGGGCTGGGCTTTGTGATTACGGTGGACTTTGACACGTTGCGGGAGTTGCTGAAGAAAAACGTACAATGAACATATCTTCGACCACCCCCAACCGAGTGTCGGCCCAGCCCCTCCTAAAACAGGAGGGGGCTTTTTCAAAAACTACGCTTTTGCGTAAAAAAGCCGAAGGCTTCGTAGTCCCGTCCTGTTTTAGGAGGGGGTTGGGGGTGGTCAACACAATGACTAAACTCTTCATTCCCTGTCTATTAGCCATCCTCTCCGGTTGCAGCGTGGGCCGGTATCTGCCGCCCGGCGAACGGCTTTATGCCGGAACCGACATCCGAATCGAGGCCGATTCGACGGTGAGCAAGGCCGAATCACAGGCTATTCAGGCTGAGCTGCTGGCTACGGCGCGGCCCAAACCCAACAAACGGATTTTTGGGTTTCCGTATAGCGTCTGGTTCTATTACGTGGTTGGGCAGGGCAAACGGGAAACGGGGCTGCGCGGCACCCTCCGCAAACGGTTTGGGCAGCCGCCGGTGCTGGCAAGTGCCAAGGCGATCTCCTCAAACGGCAGCGTCTGGGCTTCATTTCTCGAAAACGAAGGCTATTTCCGGTCGTCGGTATCGGGCAAATTAGTTGAAAGCGGCTATTCGGCGCGGGGGGAGTATGTGGTGCGGGTGCGGCCCCGATACCTGATTGATTCAGTAGCGTTTCTGATCAATACCGCCGATTCGCTGGCGCAGCCGGTGGTGGCGGCTCTGGCAAACGTGGCTCCCCGAACGGTGCTGAAAAAGGGAAATCCGTACCGGTTTCAGGCCATTCAGATCGAGCAGCAGCGCATTACGGCGGCTCTGAAACAGCAGGGTTTTTACTATTTTTTACCGACCTACATCAAAGTTCTGGCCGATAGTGCCATCGGAAAACAACGGCTCAAGCTGTACGTGGCCCTCGCGCCCGATATGCCCGACGCGGCCCGGCAGCCGTTTACCATCGGTCAGATTACGGTTTTCCCTACTTACAGCCTGTCGGATGGCGGGCAGTTGGCCTACCGGAATCGGGACCGCGATACCACAAAAATCCGCAACCGAACCGGCGACACAACCCGAATCCGCAGCCGGGCACTTACCGGACGCACTGGCCGACCGGCAGATGCCCGGCGCATCGCCCGGATAAACCGCCTTCGGTTGCCGTTTGTGGTGCAGGACACCACCGGAACCTACAAAACGCGGCTTTTCGAGGAAATAATGGGTCTCAGCACGGGGCAGGTGTACGACAGCCGCAAGCAGGATTTAACGCTGTCTCGGTTTATCAACGTTGGCACGTTTAAGTTTGTCCGCAACCAGTTTAGCCCCGTTGTCCGCAACGATTCTAACCAGCTCGATGTGCGGTATTTTCTCACGCCGTATCCCCGGCAATCGGTACGGGCCGAGATTGCGGGTTTGAGTAAATCGAACAACACGGCGGGGTCTCAACTGACGCTGAGTTTGCTCAACCGCAACCTGCTGCACCGCGCCGAGCAGCTCACCATCAACGGCAGTGCGGGCTTAGAATCGCAGATTGGCGCGGCCTCGCAGGGGGTTAATAGTTTTCGGTATAGTTTAGAGGCTACGATGGCGTTTCCGCGACTGATTTCACCCATTCGCATCCGGTACGACCAAAATCAGGCATTGCCCAAAACGTTGCTCACGGCGGCATACGAGGTCATTGTCAGGCAGGATTTGTACAAACTGAGTTCGTTCAGAACGTCTTTTGGCTATGCTCTCCGCACGAGTCAGCGCATCGAACAAACCCTCACGCCGATCAACATCACGTTTGTGCGGCCCTCGCGGTTCAGCGAAAAATTCAGGAGTTTATTAGACACCCTGTCCTCAGAAGCCTCACAGCCGTACCGAAACGTGCTGCTGTCGGAGCAGTTTATTTTCGCGTCGCTGTATTCGCTGAACCTCAATCCGTCTCCGCAGTCAGTATCGCCCTACACGTTTCGGCTAACGTTCAACGCCGAAATCGCCGGGAACTTAGTGAATGCGTTTTTGAAGGAATCGCCGTTGTCGCTCCAGAAAGAGTTGTTTAGGGTGCGCGTAGCCCAATATGCCCGGTTCGATGCCGACACGCGGCATTACCTGAAACTGAACCCGCGCCTGACCTGGGCAAGCCGGGTGTTTGCCGGTTTTGGCCTGCCCTACGGCAACTCAACGGTGCTGCCCTTAGTGAAACAGTATTTTGTTGGCGGCAGCAGCAGCCTGCGCGGGTTCCGGCCCCGGTCTATCGGGCCGGGCGTTTTCCAGCGGCCACCCAGCACCGGCGCACCCCTGTTGCAAGATGGGGGGGGCGACGTAAAACTCGAAGGCAACACCGAACTGCGGCTGAAATTTAACCAGTTTTTGCAGGGTGCCGTGTTTCTGGATGCGGGTAACGTCTGGATTTATAAAGACGAAACGGTGGCGGGCGAGGGCAATATTTTCAGCAGCAATTTCCTGAATGAACTCGCCGTGAGCGCGGGCGCGGGCCTGCGGATTGACCTGAGCTACTTTGTGTTGCGGGCCGATTTGGCGTTTCCGCTCCGCAAACCCTACCTCACCAACGACGAATTTTGGGTGACGCGCCAACTCGATTTCGGCAGCCGCACCTGGCGACGCAACAACCTGATTCTGAATATCGCCGTTGGCTATCCGTTCTAAGTTCTTGTCATCGTCGTAGGGTGGGTGGAAACCCGCCTTTTTCGTTTAACACGGGTGGAAACCCAGCAGGCTAACAAAAAAGGCGGGTTTCCACCCGCCCTACCGAATCCCCAGCCGCAACCCGACCACAAAATTTCGGGCCGGGGCCGCGTTGAAAAACCGGCTACCGACCGCGTTTAAGTCATAACCCAACGAATACGTTTGATCGAGCAGATTATCACCCCCGGCGTATAAATCAGCGGTGATGTGCTTGCCAAAATTATGCCGGTAGCCCACCGTTGCGGCCAGAATCCGGGCGGGGTCGGCGAAGGCGGTGTTGGTATCGTTCAGCACGAAGGGATTTAGAAACGAGAATGTCAGGTGGGCGTACAGCCCGGCGCGGGTGTCGAGGTCGGCCCCGAACACCGCCGTTGTCGGAGCCACGCCCGGAACCCGGTTTCCCGACAGATCAACGGCCAACTGCCGGTAATCAGCGTAGCGGTAGTTGGTCAGTGTCAGGCTGTTCCAGATTTTCAGGGAGAACGGACGACCGAGAACGGGCGAAGGAGAAACGGGCAAAACTTGCCACGAAAGCTGCGCTTCGAGACCGCGCTGATCGGTTTGGCCCGCGTTGGTGAACAAAACCGTTCCGTTGTCTGCCGTTCGCTGCACAATGGTTTGCCGCAACTGAAACCGGTAGGCCACCACATCGAACGTGAGCCGGTTGTTGCCTAAACTCCCCCGAACACCCGCTTCGATATTCGTGCCGCGTTCGGGTTCAATATTGGGGTTAAACAGCCCATTGGTTGACAGTACTTCCTGGCTCGTGGGACTCGAATAGCCGGTGCTGATGCTGGCAAATCCCGATACATAATTACCAAACCGTTTCAGCAGCGATACCCTCGGCAACCACACCGGCCCGAAACCCCGCGTCTGCACCCTGTTGGGCAAAATGTTGGCCGGTTTTGGCGCGAACCGGGCGAAACTATACCCGGCATCGTTGCGGCTCAGGCCCGCCGTCAGAAAAAATCGCCGGGGCAGTTCAACGTCAAGCTGGGCAAACACCACCGACTGCCGCGAGCGCAGTTCATCGTCGGTTTGCAGGGTATCGGGTTGGCCGCGCCGGTTGCCGTAGTTGCGCGAGACGAGGTAGTTCTGCTGGTATTCTCCCCCAAAAACCGCCACAATCGGCACGGCTCCGGTGGCGAGTTGCCAGTGCGTAACGGTGCGCCCGCCGAGGCTTTGGTCGGCCCGTTTTTCGTAATTGGTGATAAACGGATTGGCAAAATCGGTGCCGGAGACGTACAGGCTCGTCACGTTCCGAACGCGCTCGCTGAATTTGTACTCATGCGACAAACCGAAGTAGCTGATTTTCTGATAGATACCCGCGTTTTGTTCGGCAGAGCCGGGAATGGTTCGGGTGGCGGGTCGGCTGGCGCGGGGGTCGGCCCGGTATTGAGCCTCGGTCAGGCCGCCGGGTGTTTCGTAGTGCAGGTCAGAATACAGACCCAGTACCGAAAGTGTCCGGGCGGGGCTAACGGCAAGCGATCCGGTAAGGGTCAGGTTGTCGCGCACCATACCCGAATGGTCGCGGTAGCCCTGGCTTTGCAGGTGGTTATAGCTGGCGGTGAAGGCCACATTTTGGGTGTTGGTTTGCCAAACCAATCCGTTGCCAACTAATCCGTAACTGCCCCCTAATACCGAAATTTCGACGCTTTGGGGTTGGTTTGCATCCCCGGTCGGACTTTCGCGGCCCGGTGTCCCCACAGATCGCAACCGCCCGATACCGCCCAGAATAATGGTGCCGCCGGTTCCGGCTCCGTATAAACTGCCCGACGGCCCTTTAATAACTTCCATTCTTCCTAACGTTCTGACATCGAGCGCGTTGAATGGCGTGTTGCCACCCGCGTCGGTCAGGGGCAGGTCGTTCCAATAGATTTTTACGTTTCTGACCCCAAACGGCGACCGAATTAAACTTCCCCGAATCGAGAGCCGGTAACTGCCCGGTGAGCGTTCGTCGGCCCGGACACCGGCCAGCGTGTTGAGGGCGGCAACGGGCGTGGGTGTGCTGAACCGTTGGTTGAGGTCGCGCCGGGTAAGCACCCCCACCGACGCGCCGGTTTCGAGTAGCGTCCGGTTTTGGGCGTAACCCGTCACCGTCACCTCGCGGAGTTGCAGGGTATCGTCGGTTATCGAGAAAGCCGGTTGCGGCACCGAAGGAGCGGGCTGGGCCAGCAAGCGCGTTGTGAGCAGCAGGGCGGGCCAGAAAAACGAGTAGCGCATAGACCACAAAAATACGCCCGCATCCGGCTAAAGTCCACTCCCTCACAATCCTGATCTTTAGGGTGTGATGCACTGAAAAACCCCGTTCTTTACGCTAAAACCGCTATTTCATGCGCCACAGCCTTTTTTTCGGATTAACATTTCTGGTCATTACCAATACCATCAACGCCCAAACCCTGCTTGGCCTCACCACCAGTAAATACGGCGGCACGCACCGGGCATATCTCAACCCGGCCCTCACCGCCGACCAGCCCGAAGCCCTGTTTGTGAATCTGGCCGTAGCCAACATCCACGTCAACAACAACGCCGTGCGGTATCAGGCACCGTATTCGCTGCTGCGGTTGCTGACCAATACGGTGCCGAAATCGTACCAAAATACCGATGGCTCGGCTAATTTTCAGGATAGCTATACGGCTGATATTCAGGATGGGCGCACCAAAAACGTTACCGTTCAGGGGGAAGTACGCGGCCCGGCCCTCGGTATTCGGCTGGGTCGGCAGGGGGTGATTTCGTTCAGCACCCGGCTAAGGGCCATCGGGCAGATTACGGGCGCATCCGAGCAGTTGCTGTCGGCGGTGCGGGCCAGTTTAGCCAATTCAACCCTGTTCAGTATTCCCAGCCGCGACAATCAGTTCAGCGTTAACTCGAACACCTTTGCCGAAGCCGCCCTGACCTACGCCCGCACCATTACCGAAGCCGACGGGCTTAAGATTTCGCTGGGCATCACCGGCAAGCTCCTCAAAGGCTACACGGCGGGCCACCTGCTCAATAACGGCCTTGACTACCAACTCCAGAGCGATCCCAACCGGGGCGGAGTGCCGTTTCTGCTCGTGACCCAGTTCGATGCCGATTTGGCCTTTACCAATTACCTGCAATCCCGGTCATTATCGGCCAAAACCTTGCTCGCTTCCGATGCGCCGGGGCGCGGCTTTGGGGTTGACGTGGGCGTAACGGTATTGAAGCAAAACGACGAAGATGGCCCGGCGTTGTTATTCGGATTGTCGCTGACGGATCTCGGCGGCATGACCTACACCGGCGAAAGCTACACCGTGAGTCAGCGCAACGTGCGGTTCGATGGCCGCGATTTTGACGCGGTGAACGGCGTGGAGGCCGTAGCCGAAGTGTTGCGGCAGAAATTCAGTTTATCGCCCGCCAACAGCCGGGGAAGTTTCCGGGCCGGTTTGCCCACCGCGCTCAATCTGTCGGCTGATTATCAGGCAACTCCGATGCTGGGTGTCAGTCTGATCTGGCGGCAGGACATGCACGGCCTGCGCGATGCAGCCGTGCATCAAACGTCGCTGGTAGCCCTCACACCCCGGCTCGAATCGCGGCTGCTGGGCCTGGCGGTGCCGCTTATGTATATCAACCGGAGCTTCACGGCGGGCCTGGCGGTGCGGGTTGGCCCGGCGCGGATCGGGTCAGACAACCTGCTGGGATTGCTGGGTACGGGTAGCAATGGTATCCGACCTCGTGGTATGGACGTTTATGCCGGGCTGTGTTTTGGGATAAAGTAAATCGGATGGGAACCCACCATCCTGATTAAGAAAGGCGATTGGGAACCTGCTCTACAATAAACCCGGAGCCGTTTAAACTAAACCGGGGCGATTCTGCGTATTGATTGAACAGCCCAAAACCTCAATTCTCATGCTCTTACCTGCCGAACGTCAACGGTATCAGAAACACCTCAACCTGCCCGAACTCGGCGTTGACGGTCAGCTCAAACTTAAAGAAGCCCGTGTTCTGGTGGTTGGGGCCGGTGGCCTCGGCTGCCCGGTGCTGCTGTATCTGACAGCCGCCGGCGTAGGCACTATCGGCGTAGTTGACCCCGATGTTGTGGACCTGAGCAACCTTCAGCGGCAAGTGATTTATACGACCAACGAAGTCGGTAAGTCGAAAGCAAAAACCGCCGTTTCGCACCTCCAGAAACTCAATCCAGACCTAATCTTCGATGCCTACGCCGTGGCGTTAGACCTGAGCAATGCCCGCTCAATCATCAGCGACTATGACATTGTGGTTGATTGCACCGATAATTTCACGGTGCGCTACCTCATCAATGACGTATGCGTGCTGCTTGGCAAGCCGTTTGTTTACGGCGCGATTCATCGGTTTGAGGGGCAGGTATCGGTATTCAACTATAAAAACGGCCCCACGTATCGCTGCTTGTTCCCCGAATTTCCGAACGAGATCGAGATTCCAAACTGCAATGATACCGGCGTTCTGGGCGTGTTGCCCGGCGTAATTGGCACCTAC
>JBBRNH010000103.1:0-17221 GCA_038230415.1 Cytophagales bacterium
CGCGGGGGCGCACCATTCGGTTTTTGTTCGATGGCAACTATGATCAGTTCATGAAAGCCGTTGACGAACTGGGCGAGACACCCCTGCCCCGCGAAATCAGGGAAGAAACCGAACCCTCTGACCGCGAACATTACCAGACCGTGTATGCCGAGCATATTGGAGCCGTAGCCGCGCCAACTGCCGGGCTGCATTTCACCAAAGCCATGATGAAACGTATGGAAATCAGGGGGATACATTTTGCCCCGATTACACTCCACGTGGGCTTGGGGACGTTCCGGCAGGTTGATGTAGAAGACCTGACCAAGCACAAAACCGATTCTGAGAATTACCGCATTCCTGAGACATCGGCGCAAATCGTGAACAAAGCCTTAGACGCGGGCAAGCGGGTGTGCGCCATCGGTACAACGTCGCTCAAAGCACTTGAGTCAACCGTTTCGGCGGGGCGCAGGCTGAAAGCGGTTGAGGGCTGGACAGACCTGTTTATTTTTCCGCCGTATGAGTTCAAAATCGCCAATGCGCTGCTGACCAACATTCACCTGCCCGAATCTATGCTGATTATGCAGACGGCGGCCTTTGGCGGGCATGAACTCATCAAAGAAGCCTATCAGGTTGCTATTCAGGAGAAATACCGCTTCTTCGGCTACGGCGACGCGATGTTGATAATTTAGTAGAGACGCATCGTTGCGTCTCCTGTGAAATTTGCCACCGCAGGAGACGCAATTATGCGTCTCACATGGAATTTGCCATCACGGGAGACGCAATTATGCGTCTCTACCCCTAACCACTTGCCACCAACTACCCAATATGCCATCATCGTTGCCGGAGGCAGCGGCAGCCGGATGAAGTCTGCCGTGCCGAAGCAGTTTTTGCTGCTCAATGGCAAGCCCATCCTGCAACACACCATCGAGCGATTTTTAGCCTTCTCTGGTACGCCCCGGCCTGTGTCTTCACAGGACGGAGTTCATGCCCCGCAATCGCTTCAGATCATTCTCGTGTTGCCTCAGCGAGACATGGCGACTTGGGCCGCGCTCTGCGACAAACACAATTTTTATCCGGCTATTCAGACCGTTACGGGTGGAAACACGCGCTTTCAGTCTGTAAAAAGCGGGCTTAGAGCCATCAAGGCCGCCGACGGATTAGTAGCCGTGCATGATGGCGTTCGCCCCTTTGTGACCACTGAGATTATTCAGAACAGTTTTGAAATTGCCGCCCAGACGGGCAGTGCCGTAGCCTGCGTACCAGCCAAAGATTCGGTGCGGTTAGTTGACGAAACGGGTCAGAATCAGGCCGTTGACCGCGCCAGCGTCCGGCTCATTCAAACGCCCCAAACCTTCCGGCTCGACTGGTTCAGAGCGGCCTTTGCTGCCGACGAGCAACCCTACTTCACCGATTGCGCGAGTGTTCTCGAACACGCCGGGTTTTCCATCACGCTCATCGAAGGCAGCTACGAGAACATAAAAATCACCACGCCGGAGGATTTGCGGGGATTATAATGTTGTTGATCGGATAACTGATTTTGCCGCCTTTAATTAGCTGCGAGCCAGTGATTCCAACCTTTTTACGACAAAGTGAGTCTTGATAGTCAAATCACAATTTTATAAATTGATGTACTATGAAACTCGCTTTTTTGACACTCACCCTGCTGTTCGGCTTGGCCGCCTGCTCACCCCTTCAGGAGCCAACGCCGTCGCCGTTTTTGGGCAACTCCGTCTCGGATTTGCCTTATCGGATTAGAACGCGGTCTTATCCGGCGATCAAAAAAGGAATCCCCTACCAGGCAACGGCAACGTACCGCTACGATTCGCTGAACCGACTCACGCGCATTGATTCGGCATGGTCTGACCGGAGTTTTCTGTATCGCTACGATAATAACCGCCTTGTTGAACGGCTAACCGTTTCGGTTACGACTAACGACGTGTTTTTTCGCGAAACATTTGAGTATGATTCATCCGGGCGGCTATTGCGCAGTTTGTGGACGGGCAACGGAGCTGCATCCGAGAATAAGTATGGCTACAACAAAGATGGAATGATAGCAGAGATTCAAACCAACGCGCTGACCTATACCTACAAACGATTGTCGGCATACTACTGGCAAAACGGTAATATTGTAGCCATAACTTACTGGAATGATAAAGGTGAAAAGCAGTCAGAATGGTCTTATCAATATGATAATCAGCCGAATATCTCGGCACTGCTTTCGACTTCACCAAATCCTGACGATGCCTTTTCGATGAACCGGAACAACATTGTGGTATCAACACTGGAACGCGATTATACGGGTCTCATTGATTTGATTGTAAATCCTGTTCGATACACATTCACTTATGACGTAAATGGGTTGCCTGTTCGCCGATTAGTCAATTATAATGAACGGCCCGAAGAATTTGCTTATGAACGCAAGCAGTGAACTCGGTTAAGCCATTGCCCTGAATAGACCTTATTTTTGTTCAGCAAAACAACCACCAACATGGCAACGCGCAAACGGATTCCTTTCGACCTGTCGGTGATTGCCGAAGTCTTTGACCTGACCCGCCCGAACCAGTGTAAGCACCTCAATAACTGGCTTTCGGCTACCTATTCCCTTACGACTACCGAAACCGATTTGCTGGATAAGGTTTATGCCGAAATGCTGGTATCGAGTGATTACCTGAACGAAGAAGAGCTGAAAATCAGGTTAATAGGGCCGCTTTTTCAGATTGCCAATGTGGATGACGACACCCGCGTCCGGGTTTTTTATGAACGCCCACTGTCTGCCGACGTAAACGGCTATAGTCTCTCCGTGATCTGTGATTGCATGGTGGCCGCTTCGACCATTTTCCGCACACTGACCCATCCGTACTTTTTTCTGCAAGAGTTTAAGAAAGCAAAGGGGGAGAAGAGAGACCCCGAGGCTCAGATGCTCGTTGCGATGCTGGCCGCGCAGGAAGCCAATCAGGACAACGCCCCGGTTTATGGCGGTTTTCTGATTGGTTCGGTCTGGCGGCTGGCAACGCTCGTAGGCCGCGACTACTGCACGAGCCGTCAGTATTTTGCCTCACAAAAAGATGATTTGCTGGCACTGGCCTTTGCATTACGGCATCTGAAAGGCCTGACTGTAAGCTGTTAAGCCAAGTGGTTGGGCATAATCGCTAAATGCTCCCAATGACATTGTCTCGAATACATAGAAGTCGGGAGCATGAGATGTTATGCCTACTACGCAAAACACCTGCTGTTTGCTCAACAACGCATCATAAGCGCGATCCCAATAATAAGCGTAAAATCGTCTGCCGCTCAGGCCGTATACGGGGCGGGTAACGGTAAACGTAGCCAGATCTTGATCTTTCCCGAATATGCTTGCCATTTCATTAAACCAAAAAATCCGCTTGCGTTTGGTTGATAAGTGGGGATGAAGCAAGGTGCGGTAGGGCGACATTTCGGCAGGTTCATCATACACACGGTCTGCTCGAAATGTATAGATATATGTCCCTTCCTGACCTTTCTGAACAGTATCATGTTCGTTGTAAGTTGTCCAGACAAGATCATTCGGAATTCCTTTTGGATAAGCTTTACATCGGTAAACATCTGGCAAATCCTGTTCATCGTTTAGGTGAATACAACTACTACATACTGGTGCAAAAACGCTCATCTGGGGAGAAGATTTAGAGTTATTATAAATGACTCATAAGATATTAAGTAAACCTGCTTTCAGCAAATTCTACCGAAACCGACTGTTCAGCGCGTTTGACCTCTCCTGCTGCGAGTAAACCATCGTCTACACACTGTAACAGATGCTATTGCCTTCAGGATAAACAGCGAACGTAAAATCAGGGCGAACTTGCTCACAATCCATAAACACCTTTTCTTCCCTACTTTTGTTCTGTTCTCAAACGCAACCAATTTCCATGGAAGCTATCGCCGAAGAAGCCAAACGCATTGGCTACGTTAACCGCCCCGTACCCGAAACGCTTGACCTCGTGGCCGAAATCAACCGGCTCAAACGCGAGAAAAATGCCGTGATTCTGGCCCATTATTACGTGGACGGAGCCATTCAGGACCTGGCCGACTATATCGGTGACAGCCTGGGCCTGAGTCAGCAAGCCGCCAGCACCGAGGCCGACATGATTGTTTTTTGCGGAGTGCATTTCATGGGCGAGACGGCCAAGATTCTCTCGCCGTACAAAAAAGTTATTATTCCTGACCTCAACGCGGGTTGTTCATTAGCCGATTCGGCCCCGGCAGATAAGTTTGCGGCCTTCAAAGCGCAGTATCCCGATCATATCGTGCTGTCGTACATTAACTGTTCGGCAGAAATCAAGGCATTGTCAGACATCATCGTTACGTCGTCGAACGCGGTGAAAATTGTAGAGAGCCTGCCCGCCGATGCCAAAATCATCTTCGCGCCCGATGCCAATTTGGGCCGTTACGTCGCCAAAAAAACGGGCCGCGATCTGGTGCTGTGGGAGGGAGCCTGCATTGTACATATCGACATCTCGCTTGAGAAACTGAACAGGTTGCGACAGAACCACCCCGGCGCAAAGTTTATCGCCCACCCCGAATGTCAGGAGCATATTCTGGTTCATGCCGATTTTATCGGCTCCACAACAGCCTTGCTCAAGTACGTGGTTGACAGCCCGGAGCAGACGTTTATCGTGGGTACCGAAGCCGGCATTCTGCACAAGATGCGGCAATTGGCCCCGCACAAAACCATTATTCCGGCCCCGGCCACGGCCAACAATACGTGCGCCTGCTCAGAATGTCCGTACATGAAAATGAACACCCTCGAAAAACTCTACAACTGTATGCTGTTTGAAGAGCCGGAGATTCTGGTGCCGGAAGAAATCCGGGTAAAAGCCGAAGCGTCGGTATTACGGATGCTGGAAATGAGTAAAAGTTTGTAAAAAATGCCCAACCAATATGATTACCTCGTGATCGGCTCCGGGATTGCCGGGCTGACCTACGCCACCAAACTCGCCCTGCACCACAAAGAGCAGGACACTCCCGTCAGGATCGGCGTGATAACTAAAGTGCAGGCCGACGAGACCAACACTAAATACGCCCAGGGCGGGGTTGCTGCCGTCTGGACTCCCGAAGATTCGTTCGACAAACACATCGAAGACACAATGGTAGCGGGTGATTTTCTGAGCAACCGCCACATTGTTGAAATTGTGGTGAACGAAGGTCCCGAACGCATCCGCGAACTGATCGGCTACGGAACCCGCTTCGACAAGGAAACCGACGGTGATTATGACCTCGCCAAAGAAGGCGGCCACTCCGACCACCGGATTCTGCACTTCAAAGACGTTACCGGAGCCGAAATTGAACGCGCCCTGCTCGAAAAAGCACAATCGCTGCCCGGTATCGAGATTCTGACCCATTTCTACGCCGTTGAACTCATCACCTGCCACCATCAGGGCCAAACCGTTCGGCGATACGACCCTGATAATCGGTGTTTTGGGGCTTACGTGCTGAATACCCACACAGGCCAAATCGAAAAGTTTCTGGCAAAAACTACACTGCTGGCAACGGGCGGCATTGGTAATATTTACCAAAATACCACCAACCCGACCATTGCCACCGGAGACGGTATTGCGATGGCCTACCGCGCCAAAGCCATTGCCAACGATATGGAGTTTATTCAGTTTCACCCAACGGCATTGTATGAGCCGGGCAAAAAACCCAACTTCCTGATTTCGGAGGCCGTGCGGGGCTTTGGCGGCATCCTGCGAAACAAAAAAGGGGAGACGTTCATGGAGAACTATGACCCGCGTTTGTCGCTCGCACCCCGCGATATTGTGGCCCGCTCGATTGACTCCGAGATGAAAAAATACGGCGATCCGCACGTCTATCTCGACGTGACCCACTGCGATTATGAAAAATTTGTGGAGCATTTCCCGACCATAACTGCTTACTGTGCTGATAAATTAGGGCTTGATTTGCGGAAAGATTACATCCCCGTTGTGCCGGCCCAGCATTATCTCTGCGGAGGAATCAGGGTAAATGAGTTTGGCGAAACTAACATCGGCTTTCTGTATGCCGTTGGCGAATGTGCCTGCACTGGCCTGCACGGAGCCAATCGCTTGGCCTCAAACTCGCTGCTCGAAGCGGTGGTTTTCGGCCACCGGGCGTATCTGAAAACGCTCGAAAACCTCGACAAAGCCTACATTCCCGACAACCTGCCCGATTGGGACGACTCTGGCACGATGCACCCCGAAGAACTGGTACTCGTAACGGAAATGCAGCGTGAGTTAGAAAGCATCATGTCTATTTATGTCGGCATTGTTCGCTCGAACCGGCGGTTAAAACGGGCCATGGATCGGCTCGAATTGATTTATTTGGAGCATGAAGAACTCTACAAACAATCAAAAGTATCAGTGCGGATTTGTGAACTCCGCAATATGATCGAAGTGAGTTACTTAGTGATTAAGATGGCAATGTCTCGGCGCGATAATCGGGGTCTGCATTACAACATTGATTTGAAGTGATTCGCACCCCGTTTCGCATGAAAATCAAGCGCGTCCGGCGGCCCCTCGTTAAGCAAACTATCGGTATGACCGACATCGTGGACTTCCCGGAGATGGGGCTTGCCAACGTAAAAGCCAAAATTGATACCGGAGCCTATACCTCGGCTCTGCACTGCAAAGACGTTCGGATCGACGGAGATGCCGATTGCCAGATACTAAGTTTTTGTATCATCGAACCCGGCGGGGGTTTGACCCGCCGGGTTTACAGTGATAATTTTACCCGGCGAAGCATCCGAAATTCATTTGGAACGGATGAACTCCGGTACGTCATCAAAACCAAAATCAAACTCTTTGGGCGGATTATCCGCACTGAATTTACCCTCGCCGACCGCGAACGAATGAAAAATCCGGTACTGCTCGGTCGGCGGCTTCTCCGCAACCGATTTATCGTGGACGTTTCGCAGCAAAACCTGTCGCATACCGCAAAACTCGCAAAACAGCAATCCGTGTTCAAGCCAACCCATTGATTATTAACAGGTAAGCGTATGCGTATTGCCATACTATCGGCCAACCCGAAGCTATACTCAACCCGCCGATTGATCGAAGCGGCCCTCGAACGGGGCCACGAAGCCACCGTAATTGACCACCTCAAATGCCAGGTGATGATTGAAGGTGGTCGGCCATCGGTACTCTACAAAGGCGCGGCCATCGAGCAGATTGATGCCATTATTCCCCGCATTGGTGCGTCGGTCACGGATTACGGCTGCATCATCGTGCGGCAATTCGAGATCAAAAAAGTGTTTACAACGGCTAAGTCACTGGCAATCAGCCGGTCAAGAAATAAACTGCGGAGCTTGCAGGTGCTGTCGCGGGCGGGCGTGGGGTTGCCCAAAACGGTGTTTGCCAATCACCCTAAAGACATCGAGCAACTCGTGGCGCTGGTGGACGGCCCGCCGATTGTGATTAAACTTTTAGAAGGCACACAGGGTATTGGTGTGGTGCTGGCCGAAACAATCAAAACCGCTCAGGCCACCATCGAAGCCTTTACCGGCCTGAAACAGAACGTGTTGATTCAGGAGTACATCGCCGAATCGAAAGGTACCGATGTGCGGGCTTTTGTGGTGGGTAATCAGGTGGTGGGCGTGATGAAACGACAGGGTGTTGACGATGAGTTTCGGTCGAACCTGCACCGGGGCGGCAGTGCCGAAGCTATCGAACTTACGCCCGAAATCGAATGGACGGCTATCACCGCTGCCCGCGCCTTAGGCCTGAAAGTGGCCGGGGTTGATATGCTGCTCTCGAAACGGGGGCCGTTGGTGATGGAGGTCAACTCGTCGCCGGGCCTGGAAGGCATCGAAAAAACAACCGGCGTTGACGTGGCCCGGCAAATTATCCAGTATATTGAAGATAAAAGCCGGGCCGACGAAAGCGATACGGTCGGCGTTTGAGCAAAAATTGTGGTAGCACCGTTAAAAAAGCCCCCTACTCACGTTTACAGTCAGTAAGGGATAGTTGCCATCCTGTTCTGATTTCTAACGGCTCGTTTTGAGTCTCCGTTCGCTGTGATATACGCTACTGTTTTATTGCTGGCTGGTCAGCCTGCCGACTGGATTTTGTTTTTCGGCCATTTTCATCCGTTGGTGGTTCACCTGCCGATTGGCTTTCTGTTGATTGCCGGGGTGCTGGAAGCCGGTCGGCGGTTGGGCTGGCTCACCGTTAGTCAGCCGGTGGTGGGAACGGTGCTGTTTTGGTCGGCGGTAAGCGCGACGCTGGCCTGCGTATTTGGCTATATGCTCTCGTTAGGTGGTGGTTATGAACCGGAGTTGCTCGACGAACACCAATGGCAGGGCATTGGGGTGGCCGTGTTTGCCTGGGTTGCCTGGGCCGCGCAAACCGGCTGGCTCACCGCCCGGCTGCCCCTCGGCGCGTTGTTGTATTGGCCCGCGCTGGGTTTCTCGATTCTGCTGATGAGCGTGGCCGGGCATCACGGCGGGGCCTTAACGCACGGCGAAGACTACCTGACCCAATACACCCCGGAGCCGTTTCGGGCCTGGGCCGGGATGCCGCCCCGCACCGATGCTGCCGTTGCCGCCAAACCCATTACCGACGTAAATCAGGCATTGGTGTATGAGCAGATCGTGAATCCGATTCTGCAAAGCAAGTGCGTTCAGTGCCACAACGCGGGCAAATCGAAGGGCGGATTACGCTACGACACCGCCGAGATGCTAACCAAAGGTGGCGAAAACGGCCCGGTTTTTGTGGCTGGCGATGCCGCACAAAGTGAGATGCTTAAGCGGTGTTTGTTGCCGCTGGAAGACGATCATCATATGCCCCCGAAGGGAAAAAATCAAGCCACCGACGAGCAGGTTGCCTTGCTGACCTGGTGGATTGAGCAGGGCGCGCCGTTCGACAAAAAAGTGGCCGAACTGACCGTCACCGAAACCGTGAAACCCGCCCTGGCATCGCTCGGTGGCGGGGCAGCGGCAGGGCATTCTGGCGCGGCAACAACGGGCGTAGTGGCTGCGGTAAGCCGCCCCGAATCGCCGGTGTTAAGCATGAAAATCCCAGCCGCCAACCCCCAACTAATCGAAGAATTGAAGAAGGACGGGCTGCTGGTGATACCTGTCTCGAAAGAGCTTAATCAGTTAGAAATCAGCGCGGTAAATGCTGGCTCGTTCAATGACTCACAGGCGGCATTGTTGCCCAAATTAGCCGATCAGATTGTTTGGCTCAAACTCGGCAATACCCAAATTAGTGATGTGGCAATGGGGCATATTGCCCGGCTGAAGAACCTTCAGAAGCTACATCTCGAACAGACGAAGATCACCGATGCCGGCCTGAAACTCATTACTACGCTGCCGTATCTGGAGTATCTGAATCTGTACGGAACCGGCGTTACTGATGCCGGATTACGGTCGCTTTCCGGTTTCAAAAACCTGCAAACCGTTTATCTCTGGCAAACAAACGTTACCGAAGCCGGTCTGGCAGCCCAGCGAAAAGCAATGCCCGGCGTAGAATTTGTGGGTGGTTCGGGCGAACAGGGCATCACCCCGTTCACCGGAAATAAATCAGACGGAACTACAGGCAGTAACGAGGGGAAGAGGTGAGCGTATGATACAAACCTGCTGATAGCCATTCTTTTGACCATACCGAACAACCGCTATCTCTTTTTTGTATGTACAGGTTCATGCTTACGCTCGTTCTGGGCTGTCTGGGCGTTGGTATCGCCGTAGGTCAGTTCAGCATTGCCACACCCAGCAACCGGGTGGTTTATCAGCGCACGGCGCAAAACGACGCGGCTGTACCGATAGCGGGCAGTTGCCCCCCACAAACCACCCGCATCGAAGCGCAGGCCGTTCCTATCGGTAGCGGACAGGGGACAGCCACAACCTGGCAAACGGTTGACAGTAATCCACAGAACGGCTTTTTTCAGGGTGCGCTCACGCTTCGCGGAGGTTGGTATCGGCTGGAGGTTCGTGCCTGGGCCGGTAACGACCAGCTTGCCAGTGGCTCCGTTGACCGCCTTGGCGTGGGTGAGGTATTCATCGTGGCCGGACAATCAAACGCTGCCGGTGGGTTTCAGCCTACGCCCGGTGCCGCCGACGACCGCGTGTCGGTGGTAGATTACGGCGACAGCGACCTGACCGAATCGAACTTTCCGTTGATGTTTAGCCATGCCGATGCCGGTCGGCGCGTGGGGCCATATAACCCGCTGTATATCTGGGGAATGCTCGGCGACCGGCTGGCGCAACGGCTCAACGTGCCGATCCTGTTTTATGGCGCGGCCTACGGCGGAGCCAACAGCAACGTCTGGCGCATCTCGGCCAACGGCCAAAATCCCGGCGGGCAGCCCGGTTCGCTGCTGTTTCCGTATCGGTGCATCGGTGCCGCGCTCGAACACTACGTCCGGCGAACGGGCATCCGCGGCATTCTCTGGCATCAGGGTGAATCGGATAACGGCTATCAGAACGAACAAACGTACTTCGACAATGTAAAGACTGTCATCAATCAATCGCGGCAGCAAAGCGGCCTGGCGCGGTTGCCCTGGATGGTGTCGCAGGTGTCGTTCATCAACAACACCACCGATCCCAACATCATCAACGCCCAAAATCGCCTGATTCGGGATGTTGACCAGGTTTTTGCCGGTCCTGCCACCGACGACCTCACCGGCCCCGATAACCGTTTCGACGGGCTGCACTTTGGCGGGCAGGGTCTCAACCGACTGACCGACCGCTGGGATCAAAGCCTGGGCAATACGTTTTTCAATCTGTCCGTTCCCAATCCACTCGTCGGGTCGCCACCCGTAGTAACCACTGGCTATGTGCTGCCCATAGGCGGGCCAACTGCCGGGCAAGCCATTTCAGTACCATACCTCAAAAACCGGGGCTATAACGTGAGCGGAGATCAGACGGCTCAACTCCTGAACGCCAACGGTGATGTTCTGCAAACGCTGGCGGGCGGGCAAAACCCGTTGGTGATGCAACTGCCCGGCTCGCTGGCAAGCGGCACCTACCGCGTTCGGGTCAGCACCAATAACCCGGCCACGCCCGGCACGATTAGCCCGCCATTTAGTGTGCAGGGAACAACGGCACAACCACCAACCGGCACACCCGCAAATACCATCGTCGGCCTGGGCTACAAATACGACGCACCGACGCACGGGTTTAATTTTTTGGTCAATGTCAACGGCCCGACCGAGGTGCGGCTGGAGCGCGTGGACGGGCCATTTTCGGACACGGGCTGGTACGTTGCCAGTGCTGATAATGGGTACGCTGGCTATACCCGGATGCGGCATTACCCGCCCACAACGCCGGGGCAGGGGGGCGTGCTGGCCGGGCAGTACCGGCTCTCAGCCCGGATTGTGGGGCAGCCAGACAGCGAGATGGCCGCCGTTGTGAGACTCCAGAATGGCACCTTCGCGGCCACCGGCACCACTACGCCAACCACCACTACACCCGCCACGCCAACCGTTACTGCACCCACCACGCCGACCGCCACTGTGCCAACCGCGCCCGTTGCTGATGGCATACGCCGAATCGGATACCAGTATGACGCGCCAACGCACGGGTTTCAGTTGCTGGTTGATGCCGGTTTGCCGACAGAAGTGCGTTTAGAGCGTTTAGACGGCCCTTTTTCTGATGCTAACTGGCAACCCGCCGTGCCATACATCGGCGAAGGAAATTACCCATTCGCTCGTTTTTACGCACCCTTGTCGCCGGGTATAGGTGGGGTAGAGGCCGGGAAATACCGGCTCTCGGCCCGAATAACGGGGCAACCAATCACCGCCGTGTCGGTAGATGTGGTGCTGCAATACGGAATTTATCCGGCGTTTACGGCTACGCCAACCGTACCCACAAGCCCAACCACAACCAGCCCGCCAACAATGCCCACCACACCGCCCACCGGCACGGCGATTACCAAGTTAGGCTATAAATATGATACGCCAACGCACGGTTTTCAGGCATTGGCCGACGCGACATCGGGAGTAGAAATAAAGTTAGAACGGCTCGACGGTCCCTTCAGTCCGTCAGACTGGGGCGTGGCAGTTGCCAATAACAGTGTGTCCGGTTACGGTTTTCAGCGATTCTATAACCCGGTAACACCCGGCATTGGCGGGGTCGAGGCCGGAAAATACCGGCTCTCGGCCCGGCTCATCGGCTCACCCAACAGCGAACTGTCGGTGGAGGTCACTTTGCAATATGGCGTATTTACGGTCTATCCGTTACAGACCATCGCCCGGCAGTCGGCGGTACGGATGGACGATTTATTGCCGCAGTTTTCGATTCCGCGATTTGTCGTCCCCGACGATTGCCCCCCGGTTTGTCTGCCCATTCAGGCCGGGCGGATTCGGTAACGGTGCAGATGTTACGGTATGGTACACCACCGAACGGGTCTTGTCAACAGCCCGGTATCAGTATGCCTTCAAACTCAAATCCAAGCTCGTCACGTGGTGCGTCAGTGCGCCCGACGAGATAAAATTCACGCCCGTTTCGGCGTAGGCGCGGAGATTGGCCTCGATGATGCCACCCGACGCTTCAGTCGTGAAACGGCCATCAATCAACTGTACCAACTCCCTGATTTCGCCGGGCGAGAAGTTGTCCAACAAAATCACGTCAACCCCGCCAACGGCCAATACGTCTTCGACTTCGGCGCGGGTGCGGGTCTCAATCTCGATTTCCAACTGCCGCCCGGTGGTTTTGAGGTACTCGCGGGCCTTGCCAATAGCAGCTTTGATGCCCCCGGCGTAGTCAACGTGGTTGTCTTTGATGAGAATCATATCATACAGCCCGAAACGGTGATTAACGCCCCCGCCGATCTTGACAGCCATTTTCTCACAGATGCGGAAGTTTGGTGTGGTTTTCCGGGTGTCTAACAGTTGCGCCCGTGTGCCTGCCAGCAGGTTCACCATGCGCCGGGTTTGAGTGGCAATGCCGCTCATGCGCTGCATACAGTTCAGCACCAATCGCTCGGCGGTCAGGATATTGCGGGCGTTACCCGAAACCGTCAGGACAATATCGCCGGGCGTGATGTCGGCCCCATCTTCGAGCAGTACATCAACCACAAAATCGGGATCCACTTCGTCGAAAATCGCCAGCGCGACTTCTACGCCCGCCAGAACACCGGTGTCTTTCACCAACAGCCGGGCGCGTCGTTGAGCATCGGCGGGGATGGTCGAGAGGGAGGTGTGGTCACCATCGCCAACGTCTTCGGCGAGGGCGGTTTGGATAAATTCGTGTAAGGTCATAATCAGTGAATCGTTTCAGGCAAAAACCTCAGCCAAAGCCAATGTAATTCCCGTAGCAGGATCGGTCAGTGTATCGGCATCCGTAAAAAACGTGTAGCGGCCAATGCCCGAATACACCGCAATGGCTTTCATGCTGGGCATCACCAACCAGCACGATTGCACGCCGGCCAAAAAATATCGCTCGAATTTGTCTAATATGTCGTCGTTCGATTGGCTGGACGAAACAATCTCGACCACCGTAATCGGAAATTGGGTCATTGATGTTTGATCGTGCAAAAAATCAACGATTAACGTAGGATAGATAGCAATATCCGGCACCATGTCCGGGCGTTGCGGCATTGTCAGGTTTATTTCTGGCAGGAACGTGAAGGCTTGACGGTAGTCGGACTTTAGGGCAAAAATCAAGTTGCCTTGCAATAGGGAGTGATTCAGGCTTGGCATCGGTTTTCCTCGTTCCAGTTCGTAGGGTGATAAGTCAAGAACAGCTTCCATCAGTGTCGGTGTTTATTATCTGTATTGTTCAGCCCAAAGATAGCAGTTTTAGGGTATGTTTGACCGGCAAACGAGTCCCCCGAATACCCACTTCGAACTATGAACATCGCCCTTATTGGCTCCGGCAAAGTTGCCCATCTCCACGCCAAAGCCGCCCAGCAAACCGGAACACTCGTGGCCGTTTGTGGCCGCAATCCTGACAATACCACCGCCTTCGCCCGGCAATATGGCATCCGGGGCTACACTAACGTGACCGACATGGTGTTGCGCGAGCGGGTGGATGTCTGCGTTGTCTGTACGCCACACCCGGCCCACCGAGAACCCACCGTCGAGGCCCTCGAAGCGGGGGCTAATGTGCTGGTCGAGAAACCGTTAGCCTCATCGCTCGAAGATTGTGATGCCATGCTCGAAGCGGCCCTGCGCACCGGAAAAATTCTTGGAACCGTGAGTCAACGGCGGTTTTATGAACCCTGCCAGCGCGTTAGAAACGCCATTGATGCCGGAAAAATCGGTTCTCCTGCTTTGGGCGTGGCGCAACTCCTCGGCTGGCGCAACGAAGCCTACTACCGCAGCGATGTCTGGCGCGGCACCTGGGCGGGCGAGGGCGGGGGGGTGCTGGTGAATCAGGCTCCGCACCAACTCGACCTGCTGCTCTGGTACATGGGCGAGGCCGTTGAGGTTTTTGGTGCCTGGGCCAATATCAACCACCCCTACATTGAGGTTGAAGACACGGCCCTGGCGATTGTCAGGTTCAGAAACGGCGGTCTCGGCAACCTGATACTGAGCAATTCGCAACAGCCGGGGCTGTATGGCAAGGTGCATATTCACGGCACCACCGGCGCGAGTGTTGGGGTACAAACCGACGGCGGGGCCATGTTCATCGCCGGGCAAACGCCCATTCTCGAACCACCCGTCAATGATATGTGGACGGTTCCGGGCGAAGAAAATCAGTTGCCGGTTTGGGTAGCTGAGGATGCCGCCCGGTTTCTGGCAATTGATACCATGACGCATTATTTCGCCGAGCAACTCCGCGACTTTTGCCGGGCCGTTGCCGAAAATCGCCCCCCGTTAGTCACGGGAGAAGATGGCCGAAGAGTAGTGCAATTATTTCAGGCTGTTTACGAATCGCAGCAGACCGGATTGGCAGTTAAGCTAATCTGAAAGCCGGGGGTAGCGTATCTTTGTTGACCCAAAACTGTTGACCCAAAACTACGAACCCAATGCCAACGCCGTTTTTCTCGCCCCGCGATTTACAGTTTCATCTCTATGAAGTCCTGAACGCCGAACAACTCAGCCAACTGCCTTATTTTCAAGACCACGACCGGGCCTCGTTTGATATGGTGCTGGATGCAGCCGCCCAAATCAGCGAAACCCTGCTGCGGCCATTGCTCACGGTGATGGATCGCGACGAGCCGCAACTCGTGGATGGTAAAATTAGGGTGCATCCGGCAATGCGGGCCATTATCAAACGCTTCGGCGACGATGGCTGGATTAACTCCCCGTTTAGCTATGCCGAGGGTGGGCAGCAGTTTCCGTCAACGCTGATGAACGCATCTACGTTTATTTTCGGTGCGGCCAATTATTCGTCGAGCGTATTCCCGTTTTTGACAACGGGCGCGGCCAACCTCCTTCGCACCTTCGGCTCGCCCGAACTCGTGGCCCGCTTCACGCCCAAGATGTATGCCGGTGAGTGGCAAGGCACAATGGCCCTCACCGAACCCGATGCCGGGTCGTCGCTGTCTGACATTACCACCTCCGCCGAACCGACCGACACCGAAGGCACGTATCGCATCAAAGGCCAGAAAATTTATATCTCTGCCGGAGACCACGATGCCTGCGACAACGTGATTCACCTCATGCTGGCAAAAATTAAGGGTGGCCCGGCGGGAACAAAAGGCATTTCGCTGTTTGCCGTGCCGCAGCATCGGCCCGCAGTGGATTTGTCTGAAAATCAGACACTTGTGCCGAACGACGTGCTGACGGCGGGTGTCTATCACAAGATGGGTTACAAAGGTGCGCCGATTGCTCACCTCATGGTTGGCTCAAATGATGGTACGCTTGGCTACCTCGTTGGCGAACCGCATCAGGGTCTGCGGTATATGTTTCAGATGATGAATGAAGCCCGCGTCGGCGTGGGTATGAACGCTGTTTCTATCGGTACGGCGGCCTATTATGCATCGCTTGCCTACGCCAAAGAACGGCCACAGGGCCGACCAATTGCCGAGAAAGACCCCAAAAAGCCACAGGTCAAAATTATTGAACATGCCGACGTGAAACGGATGTTGCTGTTTCAGAAAGCCGTGCTGGAGGGTTCTTTGGGATTGCTTTTGCAGTGCAGTCTGTATGCTGATATTGCCCATGCCGGCGAGGGCGAAGCCAAAGAACGGGCCGCGCTCTTGCTGGATTTGCTCACCCCGATTGCCAAATCGTATCCGTCAGAAATGGCGTGTCTGACCACTTCGGCGGCTGTGCAGATTTTAGGCGGAGCGGGTTACACAACTGATTTTCCCGTTGAGCAGTTTTATCGTGAAGCCCGGATTCACCCCATCCACGAAGGCACAACCGGGATACATGGCCTTGATTTGCTGGGCCGCAAAGTGACCATGCACGGCGGAAAAGCCGTGCAATTGCTGGCCGAAGAAATCGGGCAAGCCATTCTTGCTGTACATCAACTGCCTGATCTACAACCCTTAGCCGACCAGCTCGCTGATGCGTTGACCGAACTAAACAGGATCACGCAACACTTGCTGGCAATGACAAAGACCGACACCGAAGCCGCCTTAGCCGATGCCACGCTCTACCTCGAACTATTTGGGATTGTGGTTATTGCGTGGCAGTGGCTTCGGCAGGCAACGGTTGCCAATCAAGCCCTGCCCGATGCCACTGCTGACGACGACCGGAATTTTTACCGGGGCAAACTCGCCACGGCGCGGTACTTTTTCGAATATGAACTCGTTAAGCGTCACGCGCTCGTCCAACGGTTACAATCTGAAAACCCGGTGACGGTGGCGATGCAGGGCGAGTGGTTTTAATATATGCAACAAACGTTTCTTTCCCGTCAGGCTCATTTTCAGCAACGTGCCGACGTTGCTCAACAGCAATATAACACACTGGCTATCTGGCGATTAATTGCTTTTCTGGCTACGGTTGCCGCCCTCTGGATTTTGATAAGCGCCAATCAGATAGCCGCGTCAATCGGTGCAGGATTGGCTGGTTTTGCCGCGTTTTTGTGGCTGCTGAAACGCCATCAGGCCGTTGGCCGCGAGCGTGATTTGCACCGAAACCGCGCGTTTATCAATCAGGATGAAGCCGCCCGGCTCGACCGCCGATACCTTCGCCCCGAAACCGGCGCGGAGTTTATGAATCCCAATCACTCGTATTCGGGCGATTTAGACGTGTTTGGGCCGCACTCGCTGTTTCGGCTCCTGAACCGGACCCATACCCACAACGGGCGGCAACGGCTGGCAAACTGGCTGCAACGGCTCCCAACCGATATGGCGCAGATTCATTTTCGGCAACAGGCCACCGCCGACCTGCTGCCCCA
>JBBRNH010000104.1:0-17111 GCA_038230415.1 Cytophagales bacterium
AAAGGTGGTGGCTGCCAAAGGATTACGTGAACGCGAATCACTGCCCGAAATTGGTCAGACGGCTATCTATGCCGGTAAAAAGACCGAAGTTATCAACCTGAACGCGCTCGATGCCAACCTGATTACCAACAACAGCCGTCAGGTGTTCAGCAAAACGCCGGGTGTAATGGTTTGGGAAAGCGAAGGCTCCGGGATGCAGGTTGGCGTGGCCGTGCGCGGGTTAAGCCCCAACCGCTCCTGGGAATTCAACGTCCGGCAAAACGGGGTGGACATCAGTTCGGACCCTTTTGGTTATCCCGAAGCCTATTACAACCCGCCGATGCAGGCCGTTGACCGGATTGAACTGATTCGGGGGGGCGCGTCGCTGCAATATGGCCCGCAGTTTGGCGGTCTGCTAAATTATGTACTCAAAAAACCGGCAACCGATAAAGCATTTAATCTGGAGTCGCAGCAGTCGGTGGGCAGCTACGGTCTTTTCTCGACCTATAATTCGGTGGGCGGCACGGTTGGCCGGTTGCAATATTTTGGTTACGTGGACTATCGCCGGGCCGACGGCTGGCGGCAGAATAGCCGATACAGTATTTTTAACGGCTTTGGGTCAGTTAGTTACGCCCTCACCAACCGGCTCAAAATCGGGGTTGAGGTGTCACGGGCATACAGCGTCAATCAGCAATCCGGCGGACTGACCGATGCCGCGTTTTTGCGGGATGCCCGGCAAAGTCTGCGGGGTAGAAACTGGTTTAATGTTCCCTGGACTGTGCCATCGGTCACGGCTGATTATGCCATCAGCGACCGTACCCGGCTGAACCTGAAAGTACACGGTCTGTTCGGCGAGCGGAATCAGATTGGGTTTGTCAACGCCATCACCGTTGCCGATGCGCCCAACGCTGCCGGGCAGCTTGCCAACCGCACCATTGACCGCGATACCTACCGCAACTGGGGCAGTGAACTCCGGCTCATTAGCCAGTACACAGCGTTGGGGCGGCAGCACGCGCTCTCTACCGGCGTGAAATATTTTAGTGGCTATACCGACCGGCGGCAGCAGGGCAAAGGCGATACGGGTTCTGATTTTAATTTGGCCCTGCAAGACCCGGCTTATCCCCGTGCGCTGACGCTTCGGACAACAAACGTGGCCGCCTTTGCCGAAAACCTGTTCCGGCTTACCCCGCGCTGGACGCTCACGCCGGGCATCCGGGTCGAGAGCCTTGTCAACAGCGTGGCCGGGCGATACAGTGTTGCCGTTAATGGTGCCGAAAACAGCATCAATCAACTGCAGAGCCGGGCGTTTGTGCTGGTCGGGGTTGGCACCGAATACAAACTGGCACCGTTTGCTACGTTCTACGGAAATTATTCGCAGGCGTACCGTCCGGTTTTGTTCAGCGACCTGACACCAGCCGCCCTGACCGATTTTGTGATTGACCCCAACCTGCGCGATGCACGGGGCTACACCATTGACGCGGGCCTGCGGGGAGCCTACCGCAAATTTCTCAATTATGACGTGGCCGTTTATTACCTGAATTACGACAACCGGATTGGCACCCTAACCCGACTCGATGCCGCCAACCGACCGTTTCAGTACCGAACCAATCTGGGTCGGAGTGTGAGCCGGGGGGTAGAGGCTTACCTTGAAGTTGACCCGATAGTAGCCCTGGCAGGTCGCTCGACGGTGGGTTATCTGAGTTTGTTTGCCTCATTGGGTTTTAACGATGCCCGGTATCGGAATTTACCAACGGCAACCGTTGCCAACGGGCAGTTGACAGAAGGCAATTTGCAGAACAAATTTGTGGAGAACGCCCCCCAATTTATCGGTCGGTTCGGGGCTAATTACACCTACAAAACCTTTACACTGACGGCGTTGCTGAACCGGGTAAGCAGCGCATACAGCGATGCCGGCAACACCGAAACACCTACCGCCAACGGCCAAACGGGGCTTATTCCGGCTTATAAAGTGATTGATTTGTCGGCTTCGTATCTATTGGCCCGTCGGTATTCGTTGCGGGCGGGGGTCAACAACCTGACCGATGAGCGATACTTCACGCGCCGGGCGGGGGGCTATCCGGGGCCGGGCGTTCTGCCCGCCGACGGGCAGAATGTTTATCTGTCGCTGGGGCTGAAATTATAGGTCAGTGCGTGGGTTACGTCTGAATCACGCCCACTTTGTAGTCATTTTTTATCGGCGCGTGGTTGGCGGCAGCAATGCCTTCGGCCAGCACGGCGCGGGTGTCGAGCGGGTCAATTACGGCATCGAGCCAGAGCCGGGCGGCTGCAAAATAGGGTGAGAGTTGGGCGTTATATTGGTCGGTAATCTTCTGCAAAATAGCCTGTTCGGCTTCGGGTGTGATGGTTTCGCCTTTGGCTTTCAGGCTCGCTACCTGAATTTGCAACAGCGTTTTTGCCGCCGATGCACCACTCATCACGGCGGTCTGGGCGGTGGGCCAACCCAGAATCAGGCGCGGGTCATACGCTTTGCCGCAGAGGGCGTAGTTGCCCGCGCCGTAGCTGTTACCCACCACAACGGTAAACTTTGGCACCACCGAATTTGCCATTGCCGAAACTAACTTAGCTCCGTCTTTGATGATGCCGCCCTGTTCGGCGCGGCTGCCGACCATGAAGCCCGACACATCCTGAATAAACACCAACGGAATGTGTTTCTGGTTGCAGTTCATCACAAAGCGGGCGGCTTTGTCGGCTCCGTCGCCATAAATCACGCCACCCATCTGCATTTCAGACGGTTGCCCGGTGCGGCCTTTGGCTTTGACCACTTTTCGCTGATTGGCTACGATTCCTACCGCCCAGCCTTCGATTCGGGCAAAACCGCAGAGCAGCGATTGGCCGTAGCCGGGTTTATATTCGTCAAATTCAGAGCCGTCAACCATCCGGGCAATAATGTCGCGCATATCGTAGGGTTTCACCCGGTCGGTGGGGAGCAGCGTATAAATCTCAGCGGGGTCGTGGGCGGGCAGAACGGGTTCAATGCGATCAAAACCGGCGGTTTGGGATTGGCCGAGCCGCGAGAAAATGCGTTTGATGGCATCCAAGCAGCTTTTATCGTCGGGATAGCGGTTGTCCACCACGCCCGAAATATCGGTGTGGGTGGCGGCCCCGCCGAGGGTTTCGGCATCCACATCTTCGCCGATGCTGGCTTTCACCAGGTATGGCCCGGCCAGAAAAATGGAGCCGGTGCCTTCTACAATCAGGGCTTCGTCAGACATGATTGGTAAATATGCCCCGCCCGCCACACAACTGCCCATGATGGCCGATACCTGCAACACGCCCATTGCCGAGAGGTGGGCGCAGTTGCGGAATGTGCGGCCAAAGTGGTCTTTGTCGGCAAAAACCTCATCCTGCAAGGGCAGATAAACCCCCGCACTGTCAACGAGATAGACAATCGGCAGGCGGTTTTCCATCGCTATTTCCTGCGCCCGGAGCGTTTTTTTGGCCGTAATCGGGAACCACGCCCCGGCTTTCACAGTCGCGTCGTTGGCAACAATTACGCACTGTCGCCCCGACACATAACCCAGCCCAACCACCACGCCCCCCGACGGGCAGCCGCCGTGTTCGGCATAAAGCCCATCACCGGCAAACAACCCGATTTCGGTAAAGCGACTGTCGGGGTCGCTCAGGTAGGCGATGCGTTCGCGGGCGGTGAGTTTGCCTTTGCGGTGCTGATCGTCAATTTTTTTTTGCCCCCCGCCGAGTTTAACGCGGGCCGTGTGTTGTTGAAGTTCGTTGAGAAGGGTTTTCATCCGGCAAACTTAATGAACGGTTTTCATTGGCAACAGCGTAATGAGCGGGGAGACTAAAACGCCAGCCTCGGCAAGGGGCTGATGGTCTGCCCCACAAACTCACCAGACTCAAACTTGAAGGCTGCAGCCCGTGCAATCATCCCGGCGTTGTCGGTGCAGTAGTCAAACGCCGGGATAAACACCCGCCAGCCCTGCTCCTGACCCAGTGCCGTGAGCGCGGCCCGCAAGCCACTGTTGGCCGACACGCCCCCGGCAATGGCAACATCGCTAATCCCGGTTTCGCGGGTGGCGCGTTTCAGTTTGGTCAGCAACATCAAAATCAGCGTGTGCTGAATACTGGCGCAGAGGTCAGGCAGGTTTTGCGCCACAAAATCGGGGTTGGCACGGGTTTGGTCGCGCAAAAAGTAGAGAATAGCCGTTTTAATGCCGCTGAATGAAAAGTCTAAGCCCGGCATCTCCGTCAGCGGGAGCCGGAACGCCAGCGGGTTGCCGAGTTTCGCCAGCCGGTCAAGGTGGGGGCCGCCGGGATAGGGAAGACCGAGTAGCTTGGCTGATTTGTCGAAGGCTTCGCCCACCGCGTCGTCCTGGGTTTGGCCCAGAATCTGCATTTGCAACGGGCTATCAACCCGCACAAGCTGCGTGTGCCCACCACTGACCGTCAGGCAGATAAACGGAAAATCGGGTTGCGGTTCGTCAATAAAATGCGCCAGCACGTGGGCCTGCATATGGTTTACCTCGATGAGCGGTAGGCGCAAACCGAGGGCCATCGCTTTGGCAAACGACGCGCCCACTAACAGCGACCCCAGCAAACCCGGCCCCCGCGTGAAGGCAATGGCCGACAGGTCAGTTTTGGGTATCTTTGCGTCGGCTAAGGCGCGGGCCACCACCGGCATAATGTGTTGGAGATGAGCGCGTGAGGCTAATTCCGGCACCACGCCCCCGTATTGTTCGTGGATTAGCTGAGTGGCAATAACATTAGAACAAAGTTTGCCGTTAGCCCATACAGCAGCCGACGTTTCATCGCACGAGGATTCAATAGCGAGAATAACCAAAATGAGTGAAGAATGAAGAGTTATGAATGAAGAATAAACAGATGATTGTAAAAAATGAGTTCGTCCCTGATGAATCACAAATTTGCCTGCACAGTCTATGGCCCGTCAACTATTCTTCACTCTTCACTTATAACTCTTCACTGAAAAAAGATGCACCCAGCCCTAACCATCCTCCTCCGCACGTTGCTCTACGCCGTTCTGACGGTGCTGGCACTGGTGTTGCTGGTGGTGATTGGGTTACAGATTCCGGCCATCCAGACCCGGCTCGTGCGTGAACTTACCGAGCGCGTTTCGGCCAAACTCCAGTTTCCGGTTTCGATAGACCATGTATCAATCAAGTGGCTCGACCGGGCGGTTTTGGAGGGCGTAACGGTGCGGGATCAGGCCAACGGGCCAATGATTCATGTTGGGCGGCTCGAAATAGACTATGACCTTAAAACCCTGATTGATACCTCGGCTCATACTATCCGGCTCGATGAAGTGCTGCTCTACCAACCCCGCGTGGTGCTGGCAACCGACCCCAAAACCGGCGTTCTCAACTTCGATGCGTTTGTTGCCCGGATCGATAAACTGCTCTCGTCCGATACCACCCGCCCCGCCATACCCGACCAAAACACGCCGTTTATCATCAGGAAAGCCAGTGTGTTCGACGGAACGTTTTCGTATTCTGACCGGCAGCAGCAGCCGGTCAATAACCCCAAACTGTTTGATTATTACAACTTTACGCTCGCCAACATCAACGGAAACCTCAAGAACTTCCTGATTCTCGGCGATACCGTTGCCCTCGATGTGAAGGGTCTGACTGCCCGCGACCGGGTCTCCGGCCTGGCAATGCGGCAACTTGACAGCCGGTTTCTGTACTGTAACACAAAAATGGAATTCGCCAACCTCACCGCCCGCGTGGGTGGGTCGGTACTGCGCGATGCCGTGACGCTGGCCTATAACCACCCCCGCGATCTCGGCGACTTTAACCACCGGGTAACGATCTCGGCCCACCTTGCCGACAGCCGAATCCGGGCCGAAGAACTCGGTTATTTTTCGGATGTGCTGCAACCCATCACCGACACATACTTAGTAACGGGTAACTTTCTGGGAACGGTTGACAATTTCCGGCTGATCAATACCGATCTCCGCTTTGGCCCCAATACCCGCAACCGGCTTGCGGGTGATATGACGTTTCGGGGCTTACCCAACACGAGTCGGGTAACGGTTGATTTTGCGTTTAAACCGTCGGTGGTCAACCTCGCCGATGTGCGGCCTTATTATTCCGATTCGGCGTTTAACGGCATTGCCCGCAAACTCGGCACGGTGGCGTTCGGGGCTACGTTCCGGGGCCGGTTCGATGATTTTACAACGGCGGGGAATTTCCGCACGGCGCTGGGCAACGTGAGCGGTAAGTTAGCCCTTACGCTGGGCAAAAAACCCACCGACCCGATGCGGTACAGCGCTGATTTTACCGCCGATAATTTTGACCTTGCCACCCTCATCAACCAGCCCGACGTATTGGGTACGCTCACCGGCTCCGGGCGGGTTTCGGGCCGGGGACTGTCGCTGGCTTCGGCGGTAGCGGATGTTGATGCCCGGCTCGAACGATTTGATTTTCAGGGGTATTCATACCGAAATCTGACTGTGCTGGGCAATTTGCAACAGGCATTTTTTAACGGACACGCCAGCCTGCGCGACCCCCGCGCCGGGTTAGACATTGACGGGGAGGCTGACCTCCGGCCCGGCCAACCCCACCGATTTGACCTGCGCGGGGCCGTGCGGAAGGCCGACTTGCGGGCGTTGGGCCTGCTGACCGACTCGCTCACGGTCAGCACCGTTTTTGCCGTGCAGATGACCGGCAACACCCTCGACGAACTCATCGGGACGGCTACGTTTCACGATGCCGCCGTGACGCTGAACCGTCAGAAACTTGCTGTTGATTCGCTGGCAATCCGGTCGCTGATTGACGGAGACCGGCGGATACTTCATGTTGACGCTGACTTTCTGACGGCAGAATTACGCGGCAACTTTACCCCCGCCCGCGCCACCCGCGATCTCATGCAACTGGCCCGCGAGTATCAATTGGCGTTTGTGGGTACGCAGGCCGAACGGAACACCTATTACGCCAAAAAAATTGCCGATCTCAACCGGCAGAAAGCCCGGATGGGTCGCCGGGCGATAACGCCGGTTCTGTCACAGACGGGGATATATGCAGCCGCATCGGCAGAGCGATATGCTATTGATTATAGACTTGTTACCCGAAATATACAGCCCCTGCTGGCTCTGTTTGATACGGCGGTGTATGTGGCTCCCGGAACCCAACTGACCGGACAGTTGGCGCAGGACAACACGGCCCTGCTCACGGCCCTGGTCCAGACTGATTCATTGCGATATGGCAAAAATCAGTTCGGAAAAACGACCCTCGACCTGACGAGTTCTAAATTCACCACCGACGAAACCGTACTGGCTTCGCTCAACCTGACCTCGGCCCGGCAACGGTTCGGTGGCATGCTGCCTACGGAACAGATGCAGGTAGAAGCCACCTGGGAGGGTGATCACTTAGACTTCACCGGCAGTATTCTGCAAACCGGCACCACAAACCGGGCCGATCTGGATGGCGAGCTGGCCTTTAAAGGTGACGCATTGGAACTGAACTTCCGAAAATCTGAATTTCAGGTGCTTGACAACAAATGGACGATCAGCCCGCAGGGTCTGATCCGGCGAGTGGGCCGTGAGTACATGATTCGGAATATGTTTGTCAACAACCAAAATCAATGGATTGCCGTGTCGGGCAAGGTTTCTGATGACCCCGCCGAAATGCTCACCGCCGAAACCCGGAATTTTCAGTTAGCCACTCTGAGTCCGCTACTCAGTACCACGCTCGGCGGTACGCTCAATGGTATTGCCACCGTGCGGGACTTCTACAAAACACCCATTATAGAGAGTAATCTGAATGTGGACAAACTGACCTACGACGATTTCTTAGTCGGCGACATTCGCAGCAACGGCACCTTCGATCCGGCCACGCAGCGCGTTAATGTGGATGCCCACATTGTTCGGCAGGATCAGGACGTGCTGACCCTGACCGGCAGTTATGCCCCGCAGCAAACCCGGAACGCGCTGAGTCTGAGTGCGGTTTTTAACGGTACTGACCTGCGGATTGTCCAGCCGTTTGCTACTGATTTGGTGTCGGGTTTAGGCGGGCAGGTCAACGGCACCGTTCGGATTGGCGGCACCCTGCGGCATCCCATACTGGATGGCATTGTGGACATTAAGAAAGGGAAGTTTGTAATTGATTACCTGAAGGCTCCCGCCACGTTTGAGGATAAAATCTATTTTGGCGACAATGAGATTATTGCCCGGCGCATCACCCTCCGCGACCCGCAGGGCAACACGGCCACCGTTCGGGGCGGGGTGTATCACGACGGATTTCGGAATTTCAACCTCCGATTCGACGCGCTCCTGAAAAATTTCCAGATTCTGAACACCACAGCCAAAGACAATGACCTGTTCTACGGCGCGGCCTTAGTGACAGGCCGCACCGAACTCGAAGGCCCCATCAGCAATATCGTTATCCGGGCCGACGTGACCAGTAATCGCGGCACCAAAATCTATATTCCGTTAGATGGCGCAACCAACGTTTCGACCTCCAATGATTACATCCGGTTTGTGAATCATACGGCCCCGGCAGCCCTGACCGCAGCCCCCGGCGAAGACCGGATGCCAAATCAAAATGCTGATAATCAGCGTAATACAACGGTTGATATATCCGGGATTCGGATGGATTTCAACCTCAATATCACCCCCGATGCATACTGCGAAATTCAGCTTGACCGCCAAACCGGCGACATCATCAAAGCATACGGCACGGGGCTGCTGGCGATGCGGATTGACACCAAAGGGGATTTTTCGATGACCGGCAACTACGAAATTCAGCAGGGTGAATACACCTTCACCTTTGAGAACGTCATTAACAAACGCTTCAAGATTTTGCCCAATAGCCGTATCACCTGGACCGGCGACCCCTACGGCGCGTTGATGGACGTTACGGCGGCTTATACCCAATATACCCCGTTGGCCCCGCTCTTGCAAAACCCCAACGGCGGCTCAACCAGCGAGACCAACCCCGACCGCAACCGACGCTACCCGGTTGATCTGATTCTGAAACTCAATGGCGATCTGGCCGCGCCGAGCGTGAGCTATAACCTCAATATTAAAGAACGCCCGGCCACGTCGGAGTTTCGGCAGGCGGTGCAGGCCTTTGAAGCCCGGTTACAAAGCAGCGAACAGGAACTCAACCGGCAGGTGAGTAGTGTGCTGTTGTTCAACCAGTTACTGCCTGAAGGCTCCGGGCTGTTTCAGCAGGATCAGGTCAGCAGCGGCTTGTATAACAGCGTGAGCGAACTGCTTTCCAACCAAATCAGCCGGTTAGCCTCTAACCTGGATCAGAACTTAGACGTGGGCGTGTCGCTCGGTGGATTCACGGCCAACAATGCCAATGAAAGCCTGATTAATAACCTGCAACTGCGGTTTTCGTATCGGTTTCTGAACGACCGTTTCCGCATCAGCCGCGACGGTGGCTTCACTTACGGTACCAACCAGACCAGCGCGGCCAGTTTGCTCGGCGAATGGACGCTCGAATACTGGATTACGCCGGATGGCCGGTTGCGGGCCAAAATGTATAACCGCAACCAACAAAACGCCCTGGCCCAAACAGCGGGCATCAGCACCCTCACTACGGGCGGGGGTGTCAGCCTGCTCTACACCCGGACGTTCAATACCCTCTTCGGCCCGCGCCGAACCATCCTCCCCGCCGAACCCCGTAATGCCCCCGGCGTTGCACCCATGCCCGAACCCACTACCCCAACCGTTGAGGGAAGCAACCCCACCGCCGAGCGGTAGTGCACGAGGTGATTACGGACAAAGCCAAAGGGTGGTATCAGCCGGTGAACCCCGCAAATACCACCCTCAAGAAGTGTACTATCGAACTGATTACCGTACTATTCTAACGCAAGTCATCTGTTGGTTACCTGCGTAATAGTTGGAGCCTGCGCTCCGGTTTTGCCCACCAAACCGCGCAAAATCAGCGTGTATTTACGGCTTATGTTCAGCGTACTGAAGTTGACCGTTGCGCCAAACTGCGTGGTTTTGCCCGTTTCCCGAATCTGAAAAGCATACGGCGTAGTAGCCGCATTTGGGTCAAGAGCCACGTAATCTGAAACACCTTTGTAGGGGATATTGGTGATAATGGCCGGGCCGGTGCCAACGGCCAAATCAATGCCGGGGCCGTTAGAGACCAAGTTCAAAATCCGGATGTAATTCTTATTCGGGTTTGGCACCGTCAGGTCATCCGGGATCAGCACCCCCGTTGGCGCAGCGGCAGTGCCGGCAGCAGCTAAGGTATAATACTTCTCGGCTTCGAGCGGAACAGGAACCGTCAGGATAGTCTGTGCCGCCACCGTTCCCGAAACCGGCGTTGCCACCCGCACATTGACGCTGCCCGCCGGCACCACAAAATACTCCGTTGGCGCACCGGCCCCGAACGCCAGTGCCGCTCCGTTCAGTTTGGCATCGTTGGCAAACACGTCAATGGTGGGGCCATCTGGCACAGCGTGAATAATTTTCACCCGCGCCCCGGCTGCCGGAACCTGATTTTTAAGAATATCATTCTGATCACCACAGGCCAGCAAGGTGGCACAGAGCGTAATAGCGGCCAAAAGCCGGGGGGTTATTGCTTGGAATTTCATGAGTGTCAGGGTCTTTATTTTTGCGAGAACCACATCTCAACTGTGTGATAATCAACCTTGTCGGCACCAATAGCTGCCAAAGATTTGGCGTTCCACATATACTCCGAGTTAAACCGGGGCCTCACCCGCTGCACCGTTTTGTTGCTGTTGTCGGGGAATAAACTGGCCGGAACCGTAAAGCCCGTGTAGATGTCGGCACTGTACTGAAACCGGCGCATATCCACCCACGTTTCGAGCATCCCGTGTCCGTACATGGCAATGTATTTCTGGAGCATGATGTTACTCAGCGTCAGTTCGGCAGGGGTTTGGGCCACGGCTTTGCTCGCTAAATAGGCCGTGCGCTGAGCCGCTGTTACGCGCTTAGCCGCGTCAGTTTCGAGACTGTTGAGCAGGTCAAAACTGGCATTGATACCTTTCTGGTACGCGGCCAACGCCGTTGCTGCGTCTTTTTTGCGGAAGGCGGCTTCGGCCTTGATAAACTGCATCTCGCCGTAGGTCATAATCGGGTAGGGCGCGTTGTCGCGGAACATTCCCCGGCCAATACCCGACAACGCCACCGTGTTGCCGCCCCAAAACGTGGGGATAAACGCAGCACTGCCCGATGCGTTCGGATCGCCCGCAGTTGGCGAAATCCCCCGGACTTTGCCGTCTGTGGAGGCATTGAACAGCAACCCCTGACGCGGGTCAACAACGGTTGAGCCAAACGCCGTTCCGTCGAGCAGGGTTGTGGCAAAAACCGTTGGCCGAAACGTGCCGATGTTGTTACGGAGCGGCCCGAAAAAGTTGGCATCATCGCTGTTGCTGCCCGTGTGCGGAGCCAGAAAATTGTCGGCATTGCCGGCAAGGGCTTTATCCACAAACTCGATTACTTTATCGGGGCTGTAGCTGGCTTTGTTGCTGATGTGGTTGGCGTTGCGGGCCAGCACACCGTAGGCAAAGCGGGTCCACTTGGCGCGGTCGCCGACATATACCGGATCGGCACGGGCCAGCGTCCCCGGCGACGAGGCATCGTCTTTGGCTAAGTCGGCAATGGCATCGTTGGCGTATTTTACGGCCTCGGCGTAGGCCACTTCCTGCGAATCGAAATCGAACGAATACCGGCCAAACTCAAACGCCTGTTTCACAATCATATCGCCGTGCCAGTCGGTGGTTGACTGCAAACTCCAGGCCCAGATGGCCTTCGAAATCCCGGCGTAGGTGGGGCGGTTAGTCGCGTTGGCATCGTCAATAATCAGGAACAGGTTTTTGCCGTTGCCAAAATAGTGCGACCGCCATTTCTCGCCCCCGGCATCGGAACCAACCGCGTAGCCGTGCCGGTCCCAAACGTTGTTGGCTCCGGTGCTGGCCCAGTTCTGAACAAACTGCCCGGCAAAACGGCTGTCGAACTGTTCGGCCCGCGCCATCTGAGCAAACATAGCGGGCAGAATCGTTTGCGAAGCCGCTACTTGCGGGGTGCTGGGGTTGTTGTTTACGTCTAAGTATTCGTTGCAACTGCTCAATCCAACAAGCAATAACAAGGTGATAATCAGGTATTTTTTCATGATTTTTTTATAATTGAATCTGAACCCCGAATGAATAACCGCGCGGAATCGCTATCGTGCCATAATCAAATCCGGTGGCTCCGCTGCCGTTGGTTGATGCGTTCAGGCCGTTCACGGCGGGGTCGGCCCCGGTGTAGTTGGTGATCAAAAACAAGTCGGTGCCGGTAAAAAACACGCTGGCACCACGCAAAACTTTGGTGTTGCCCAGCATCGCTGCCGGAAACACATAGCGTAGCGTTACGTCGCGCAGGCGCAGCCAGTTGATGTCTTTTTCGATAAAATCAGCCTCCACATACGCAGCATTGTAAAAATCGTTGCGGGTGATGGGCGTAACCTGAATCGTGTTGGCGGTTGGCGTGGCGGTGTTTTGCAGACCGTCGTTCAACACACCCTTCACCACGCGGGGCGTTTCGCGGTCGAGGGTTTTGGTACTCAGCCCGGATGTGTAGAAAAACAACTCGTTGGCATTAAACACGTCGCCCCCGCGCCGGAAATCAAGCAGAGCCGAGGCCGTCCAGTTTTTATACCGAAACGAGTTGGTCAGGCCCAGCGTAAAGCGCGGGTTGCGGTCGCCGATGGGTGTGAAGTTGGTGTTCTTCACCGGGTAGCCGGTTGTGGGGTTTATCAGGATGTCTCCCTTTGTGTTGCGTTGATAGTCGTTACCACCAAACGTAGTAGCCGCCTGACCGACAAATAGCGAATTTCGGACGTTGGCATACAGCCAGGTATCGGAGATATAAAACTCCGGCTGATCGGCGGGGAGACTCAACACGGTGCTGTTATTGCGGGTGAAGTTGGCCGTGATGTCCCAGTTAAAATTCGTCCGTCGCACCGGATTTCCCGTCACCAACAGTTCAACGCCCTTGCTCTGGATGGTGCCGCTGTTGATGTATTGCAGGATAAAGCCGGTGCCGTAGCTCAGGCGCGGGGCCGAAATCTGGTTGTTGGCCGTCCGGTTGAAGTAAGCCGCGTCGAAGGTGAGCCGCCCGTTGAAGAGCCGCACGTCGGCCCCAAATTCATACGACGTGGTGCGCTCCGGCACCAGAACCCCGTTCCCGCCAAACACGCCGTAGGCCAGCCCTCCGCCCGTTGTGACCTGCGGAGACAAGTTGGCCTGGGTGATATACGGAGCCGGGGCATCTTTACCGACTTCGGCGTAAGAGGCCCGGAGTTTAGCGAACGACAGCACCCGGTTTCCCTGCAAGGCGGGCAGTTCGGTCAGTACAAAACTGGTGCTGACCGAGGGGTAAAAAAACGACCGGCTTTGGATCGGCATCGTACTCGACCAGTCATTCCGGGCCGTTGCATTCACATAAATCAGGTCGTTATAACTGGCCGAAAACTGCCCGAACACGGCCTGCCGACGGATCTTGTTCAGGGTGTTTTTGGCCCGTTGCGTGGTGGGTGGGGTGTTGTTGATGCCGTTGAAATCAGGCTCATAAAACTGCTCCCCGCGAATGGCGTTGACCTCGTTGCGCCGGTCATCGAACGATGTTCCAACCAATAATGAGGTCTTGATTTTGCCGAATTCTTTGCGGCCCGTTGCCAGCAGTTGGCCGTTGAGCAACTGGCTTACGTCGGTATAGTTTTCGATGCTGCCCCGCGTAGAAATGGCCCGGTTCGACTGCGGATGAAACAGCAGGTTACCCAGCGTTGAATACACATCGGCCCCAATCAGTCCGCGCACATTCAGCCAGGAAGCCGGGTCATACGACAGCGTTACGTTGCCGATGATGCGGTTGGTTCGGTCGCTGTTTTTGTTTTTGTAGACATCGAAAAACGGGTTGTCAATGTCCTGCGCGTCGCTGTTGGGGTTAAGCCGTCGGCGGGTTCCGTCGTTGTTGAGGTAGTTGCTGGCATCGTCTGACTGGGGCCAGTAAATCAGCGACAACAACGTGCTGCTCTGCCCTTTACCGGCTTTTATGTTGCTGGTATTCACGAAGTTAAACGTCGTTGAAGCCTCTAATTTACTGTTGAGCCGGGTGGTTGCGGCCAGCCGTACCGAGAGCCGCTCAAACTTGGTAGTCGGAATCACCCCGCCCTGATTGGTGTAGCCCACGCTCAGGCGGTAGGTTGTTTTGTCGGAACCGCCTTCTAAGCTGAGGTTATGGCGGTTAGTGATGCCGGTCTGGAAAAAGTTTTTCACGTTATCATACAGCGGCACATCAGCCGGGTAGCGCGGCCCGAAATAAGACCGCGTTGGCACACTAAAGTTGCCATTGTCGCCGGGGCCGAAGGTCTTCTGATACTCCGGGAAGCGATACGCATTCTCGAACCGGAAAGCATTGTCGTAGGTGATGCGTCCACGCCCGGCGGTTCCTTTTTTGGTAGTAATTACAATCGCGCCCGATGCTGCATCGAGGCCGTAAAGCGCGGTGGCTTCGGGGCCTTTCAGAATCGTGAGCGTCTCGATGTCGTTGGGGTTAATGTCGGCACCCCGGTTCTGGTAATCGCTGTTGCGGTTGGGCGAGTCAGACACCAACGCGCCCTGGTTAAAGGTGTTGTTGGAAATCGGCAGACCATCCACCACAAACAACGGCTGGTTATTGCCGCCGATAGAACTGACTCCACGCAGCATGATGGAAGTTGACGCGCCGGGGCTGCCGCTGCTGGGCGTAATCATGGCACCGGCCACGCGGCCATTCAGGGCGTTCATAAAGTTGTCGCGCTGAGTTTCGGCCAGCACAGAGCCTTTCACCTCCTGCACGGCATAGCCGAGGGCGCGTTTTTCCTGCTTGATGCCGAGGGCCGTTACCACTACTTCGTTCAGAGCATTTTCTTCCTGCGTCAGCGTTACGTTAATCACTGACTCTTTCCCCACCGCCACATCGCGGCCTTTGGTGCCGATAGCCGAGAACCGGAGTGTTTGGCCCGCGTTGGCCTGAATACGGAAATTGCCGCTGGCATCGGTGGTGGTGCCGCGTGTGGTGCCGCGCACCACCACACTGGCTCCGGGAATAGGTGAGTTATCTTCGGCAGTAGTCACTTTGCCGGTAACAAAATTTTCAGCCGCAGGCCGGTTCTGCGCCCGCAGCCCAACGGCGACAGTAAACGTCAGAAATAGTGTGAGCAGGACTCTTCGTAAAAAAAGGATCATTTGTTTGGAGGTAGTTTATAAACGCTAAAGCTAATTTTCGACAAAAATGCTGCCTTTTACGGGAAGATAAAAGCCGGTGCAATTCGGTTTTGGCAGATCATGGTTTGTCATCGGGCCACGTTCAGGTCGGCAGTAGTAATCGAGAAGGAAATAATACCCAAAGCGATAGCACTCACTTCTCCTCAATATCCCCGTGCCAGGTCAATCTGATTCGGGGGCATTTCTCCGGCCATGAAGCGGGGGTAGTTGTCGAGAAAGCGCGTGAGTTTGCCCCGGTCTTCGTTGGGCAGCCCTCCGCCGGTGTGTTGGGTCAGCAGCACATTGGGCAGTGTCCAGAGGGGGTTTTCGGCGGGCAGCGGCTCGGTTTCGGTTACGTCAAGCACAGCCCCCCAGAGATAATTGCGTTGCAGGGCTTCGATCAGGGCGGGTTCGTCAACGGTGTTGCCCCGGCCCACGTTGGCAAATACGCTGCCGGGTTTCATGGCGGCAATCAGGTCTGCCGTGAAAAACCCAGCTGCCGAACCGGGCAACGTGCTGACCACAATATCAGCACCGGGCAGGGCGGTTTTCAAGTCGTCAATGGTGTGAATAGTGGCTTCGGGATTGGTGCGGGCCATGAGCGATACGCGGCAACCGAACCCGGCAAGCATCTGCCGCAGAAATTGGGCAATGGCCCCGGCACCCAGAATGATCACGGTTTGGCCGTGCATCAGGCGCAGTTTACGTCGGCGTGGGCCACCCACCCATTCGCCCCGGCTTTGCAGCACGGCCAACGGCGGAATATCGCGGTATAGCCCCAGAATACCGGCCATCATGGTTTCAGCGCAGGGCCATGCGTAGTAATCACCCACGTTGCAGACCACCGCGCCGGGTGGTACTGCAATATGGCTATATCGCTCAAAACCAGCCGAATCGAGTTGCCACCACCGGAAACGCATCGTGTCAGAAAACCAGTCGGCGGGCGGGTTGCCCAGCACAATATCCGCCTGTTGCAAGGCCGCTGCCTGTTCAGTTTCGGGCAGGTCAACCCGAAAAACGGGGATGTGATTGCCTCCGGCGAGGTCGTCAAGCAGATAAGCCCGGTCGTCGGGCAACAGGCGGGCGTAAACGAAGAGGGTTTTAAAATTCATAGTTGGCGGGATTTTGTCGGTTATCAAAAAGTCACAGCAGGTAAATTTCATCTACCAACAATAGACAACGCAAGTTGCGTAATACGTTTAATGGCGTGAAGTCAGTCAAATGAAGGCACTGTGGGCCACCAACCGTAACATACCTTGAGATGAAAGACTCCTTCGCACTACCCACCGAATACCCGGAACAATTTATTACTTTCGGAGCAGCTTGTTACTACGGATTGACAACATTTTTCATTAAATCCAAACAAGAAATAGTTGAACTTTGTTACGTTCAAAAATGTCAACAACTACCTCAAACTGCCATGAAAAGACTGATTTTACCCTTCTTCTTCTCAGTGTTACTGCTGACACTGATAAGTTAAAAGCCAACCGTAGCTCAAAAAAAGACTGCCACCCAGGAAATTGACGACAACGTGGCGAAAATGGATTTGGCAGGCGTTGAGGTACAGAAGTTAGTTATCACCCACTAACCAATACCGCCATGAAACCCTCACGCAAACACGCAGGTCTGCTTGTCTGGTTCGGCATAATTGCCTTGCTGACAAGTGGTTGTTACAGGTCAATTGATTATACGACCGAGGTAACAGGATTTGTTCAGGATACAACCGGAAAACCCATGCCTGGATTTGTCTTCTTACTAATTGGTGATGACGGCAAATTAAGACGTTCAACAACCAACGAGTATAGGGTTACAACCGATCAGACAGGGGCGTTTAAGCAAACGATACACTGGGGAAATAATACGGCTAAATATGAATTCAATTCATATTTAGCCCAAAAAGACTCGAAATGGTACGGGCTTTCTAA
>JBBRNH010000105.1:0-16324 GCA_038230415.1 Cytophagales bacterium
ACCTCCATCAACGCGCTGCTGGCGCGCTCGTTGCCATACACGATGGAGTTGGCGGCGGCCGCGCTGTTGTTCGGCATGGTGATCGGTGTGCCTCTCGGCGTCTGGACCGCGACACGGAGAGGCGGGCCCGCCGATGGCGCGGCCCGGATTTTCGCGCTGATGGGATTCTCGTTGCCGGACTTCTATCTGGGTGTCCTGTTGCTGCTGGCATTTTCGTGCAAGAAAGACCAGCCAACAGCCCAGCCAGCCACTGACCGATTCGTTAATCTATCGCACCTGAACCGATTGTATCAGGCCGTAAAACTGCCCAACGGCGCGGAAGTCGGCACGGTGGCGATATACAGCGAAGCCCCGGATTACCGGCTCGTGGCCGATGCCGACGAAGGCTTCACCTGCGTTGACGACGTGGCGCGGGCGGGTCTGCTGCTCCTCCGCGAACCTGACCTTAGCACGAACCCGGAGAAGCAGATGCAACTCAACGCCATGATCGAGTTCGTGTTGCAACTCCAGGCTCCCGATGGCGCAGCGGGCGCGGGGTATTTCTACAATTTTTTGTTCCCACCCACGCCGGGTTCGTCGGCGATAACGATCAATAAAACCGGCGTAACGAGCGTGGCGCAGGCTAATTTCTGGTCGTGGCGGGCGTTTTGGCTCCTGTCCGAAGCCGCGCCGACGATACAAAAAACGACACCCGCGCTGGCCGCCCGAATCCAGACCGCCGTGCAGAAACTGACCGCCAACGTCCTGCGTGATTTTGGCAAACGCCCGCGCGATTTTACGTTTGTGCGGGGCGTGTCGGTGCCGAAATGGTTGCCGTTCGGCTCCGGTTCCGATCAGGCGGCTATCCTGCTCCTGAGCCTGAATAACCTGTACCAGCAATCGCCCAACGCCGATGTTTTGGCCCTGATGGACTTGCTCGGCGCGGGCATGGTGGCGATGCAGGCTGGCGATGCGAATACGTTTCCGTTCGGGGCGATTCTAAGTTTCGAGAATACCTGGCACGCCTACGCCAGTGATCAGGCATACGCGCTGTTGCGGGTGGGCAAGGCACTCAACAAACCCGACTGGCAAGCCACCGCCCGGCGCGAAATTGACAGTTTTTACCCGTACCTGATTCAGCAGGGATTGCTGGAATCATTCGAGATTGAGCAATCCGGGAGTGACATTAAAACGCTGAAAACCAGCAAGTTTTCGCAGATTGCCTACGGTGTTCGCCCGATGGTCTGGGCCGTACTCGAAGCCTACGATCAAACCAAAGACATCAAATACATTGATTTGGCCGTGCAGTTAGCAGGCTGGTTCCTGGGCAAAAACCCGGCAAATACCGTGATGTATGACCGCACAACGGGCCGCGCCTACGACGGTATCGGCCCCAACGCAGTGGTGAACAAAAACGCCGGGGCCGAGTCCACCATCGAAGCACTTTGGGCGTTTCAACGGCTGGAGCAATACCCGGAGGTACTGAAAAAACTTTTCTAAACACAATTTTTTTAAACACAGAGAAACGGAGGTTTCACAGAGGTCACAGAGAGTTTCGCTAACTACATTTTTTCTCCGTGACCTCTGTGTATTTCTCTGTGCCTCTGTGTTAAAACCATTCACCCAATGGCCGAAGTCATCCTGAACCACATCGCCAAAGCCTACGCCGACGGGCCGACCGTTATCCGCGACATCTCACTCACCGTTCACGACCGCGAGTTTGTCGTTATCGTCGGGCCGAGCGGCTGCGGCAAATCCACGCTGCTGCGGATGATTGCGGGCTTAGAGGCCATCACCGCCGGTGATTTGCTGTTGGATGGACAACGTATCAACGACCGCGCCCCCAACCAGCGAGACATGGCGATGGTGTTCCAGAACTACGCGCTCTACCCGCATATGACCGTGTTTGAGAACATGGCCTTCGGGCTGAAACTACGAAATATGCCCAAAGCCGAGATTCGGGAGCGCGTTGAGCAAGCAGCTAAAATCCTGGATATGAGCGGTTTGCTCGACCGGAAACCCAAAGATATGTCGGGCGGGCAACGGCAGCGGGTGGCAATTGGGCGGGCCATTGTGCGCGAGCCGAGGGTATTTCTGTTTGATGAGCCGCTCAGTAATTTAGATGCCAAGTTGCGCGGCCAAACCCGGATCGAACTTCAGAAACTGCACCGCAACCTGAACGCGACGATGATTTATGTGACCCACGATCAGGTAGAGGCCATGACCCTCGGCGACCGGATTGTGGTGCTGCGGCAGGGCGACATCATGCAGTTCGATACGCCCCTCGCACTTTATAACCGGCCCGCCAACCTGTTTGTAGCCGGGTTTATCGGCACCCCGCCGATGAATTTTTTGCCGGGAAAAATCACTACAATCGGGCAAACGATTTGTTTCCAGAGCGCGGGCGATACGGTGCAGATTGGCCTGAACAACTCCGCGCATTACCCGACGATGCTGCCGTGTATGGGCCGGTCGGTGGTGCTGGGTATCCGGGCCGAACACCTCACCGATCATCCTGCGAACCCGGAACGACCTTATTATTCACCCGATCAACCCACTGTTTTTGAGGCTGTTGAACGGATGGGCAGCGAAACCCTGGCGTATTTCACGCTCGAAGGCCAGGCATTCACGGCCCGGCTCTCCGGTGATGCCACCATAAACGCCGACCGGACAATGGCGACGTTTTGGGATGTTGACAACGTTCATTTTTTTGATGCGGCAACGGAAGCGTTATGTGGCCTGGCGGGTTAGTCTGGATGCGATTATTACGCTAACTTTCTGACTGTTTTTCTGATAAGCCACCAACGACCATGCGCCTGTTTGTTTCCTGTGTTTTTCTCCTGCTCATCGCGGTTCCCGTTCTGGCCCAAACCGCCCTCACCGGAACCGTTTCGGATGCCAAAACCAACGAGCCATTGCCATTTGTAACGGTCTATGTGGCCGGCACTACGCAAGGCACCCTGACCGATTCGACGGGCCGGTTTCGGCTGGCGAATCTGCCCGTTGGGGCGGTGCCACTCGTGGTCTCGATGGTGGGCTATCGGGCGTGGCAGCAAACGATAACCGTCTCGGCTTCGGCAACGGCTATTGCACCGGCCCCGCTGACGATTCGGCTCATAGCCCTGACCAACGTGCTGGACGAAGCCGTTGTGAAAGCCCGGCGCGACAAAACCTGGGAGCGGCAATTGACCCGTTTTTCGGGGGCTTTCTTCGGCGATTCGCCCAACCGCGCTCAATGCACCGTTCAGAACCCCTGGGTGATTGACTTCACGGAGTCGGGCGGTACGCTGTCAGCCACTGCCCAGCAACCCCTCCTGATCGAAAACCGGGCGGCCGGCTACCAGATTCGCTACGACCTGCGCGAGTTTGCCATCAGCTCTACGCAGTTTCGGTTGAGTGGTTCGGCCTATTTTTTGCCCCTGAAACCCCAGCGCGATAGCGACGCGAACCGATGGAACCGCACCCGGCAGCAAACCTACGACCGCTCACTACGGGCTTTTTTGCGGGCTTTTGTGGCGAACGAACTCATGGCAAACGGATTCACGGCCTATCCGGCTTCGATGGATGTGCTGTTTAAATACAGCGTCTGGAACAAAGCAAAGCCGTATCTGAAATCAACCGACCTGATAACCAACACCGAAACCTACCTGAAACCGGGCAGTATGCCGGGAACCTACCGGCTGCAACTCCCGCCCCTGCTCGACGTTACCGATACCCGGCGCTACGTTACCCTGGCTTCGCAGGGCGCGTTCAACCAGAACCCAAGTAGCTGGCTGCGGCCCTTGAAACCGGTGGTTGAGGTGGGGGCCGATGGCTGGCTCACCGACCCGGCGGCCCTCGAAACGATTGGCTATTGGGCCGAAGAGCGCGTGGCCGAGATGCTCCCCCGCGAGTATGCGCCGGGGGTGGTGCCGTCGGGTAAAGCGGTAGCCGGTGCTGCCAATGACGGACCTTATTTTCCTGAAAAACAGGGCGTTAAGCCAGTGGTGCCGGTGGTGTACGTTGCCACCAGCAAAGAAGCCTACCGCGCCGGGGAGCGAGTCTGGTTCAGCGCGTTTATCAGCGACCGCAGCAGCCGCCACCTGCTCACCGGCCCGCAACCGCTCTACGTGCAACTCTACAACGCTGCCGGCCAACAGACGCACGAGGAGGTCATTTTTACCGATAACGGGCGCGGCACCGGGGCGTTGCTCCTGCCCGATTCGCTGGCCGGCGGGCTGTACCGGCTGCGGGCCTTCACCCGTCAGATGCTCACAGCACCAACCCTGACATTCGAGAAAATCCTGGCAGTGAGTAACCTGCGCGAGCCTCGCCGGTATCGATTACTGCCCGTCTCGACTGAACGCAGCCCGACTGCCCGCAGCCCGACCGAGCGCGGCCCGACCGCCCGCAGCCCGACTCTACAAAAGGCATTGGCCGATACATTGGGTTTGACCATCGTTGCCGACAGACCGACTTATCAACGGCGGGAGAAAATTACGTTTACGGTGCGGGCTACGGCGGTGGGGCAACCCGTCTGGGCTTCGTTTGCCGTAGCCGTTACCGATGCTGCTCAGGTTGATTCGCCCCAAACCAGCCTGAACACATTTTGGCAACAACCGCCCGTTGGTAAATTCGGTAATAACGCGCTGCCGGAAACGGGCCTTCGCTACGGGGGAACGGTACGGACACCGGATGGCTCGCGGGCCATGCCCAGAGCAACCATTACCCTGTTCGACGAACTTCACAACGCGGCTCCCCGCACCCTGAAAACCGATAATGCCGGGCGATTTGTGCTGGATTCCTTGGATTTCGACGGGACGCTTACCCTGCGTTATCAGATCAGCAACCGCAAAGGCCACCCCGAACTCATGGCTGAACTGCTGGCCGAACCGCTTCTGCCCTACCAGACGCTGACCCCGCTTGCCATTGACCCGGCCTGTGTTGTGGCCCGGCCAATGGTGGATGCCGCCAGTAAAACAGCGTTTACAAAAATACCAGCCGATGGCGAACCACCAATGATGCCGGTCAGCGAAACAACGACGGAAGAGACAGCGGTAACTGCTGATAATCAGCCAAAAGACGACCAAACCAGCGCACAGCGGCTGCATAACGAATCGACATTCGGGGTAAATTTTGACGAGAACACGCCCCGATACCCCAACGTGATGGAACTCATGACGGGGCGGTTGCCGGGCGTATCGGTCATGCCGGCCAGCACCGGAGTCGGCTATAACGTGCTGATTCGGGGTATTGGCACCGTGAATGACCTTGATCCCCTGTTTCTGTTGGATGGCACCCCGGTTGATTTCAAGAATGACCGCAGCCTGTCGTTCATTGATGCCAATAGCGTTCGGCGAATTGAAGTTCTGAGCGGGGGCAACGGAGCCATCTACGGCAGCCGGGCCGGAAACGGCGTAATTGCCATTTACACCGGCAGAAAGAGTGGTGCCAAAGACGGCCTGAAAACAATTGAACTCAACGGGTATCAGGCTCCGTCAACATTTATCACGCCTGATTACGGCCAACCGCCAGCCATTGACCGCCCCGACAATCGGCAGACACTCTACTGGAACCCCGCCGTAACGACCGCCACCGACGGCACGGCCACCGTCTCTTTTTATGTCGCCGACCGCCCCGGTCAGTACCGAATTGTGGTTGAGGGTATGAACAGCACGGGGCTTGTGGGCGTAAAAACGGTACTGATGGAGGTGAAGTAGGGATTGGTGGTGGGCTGACGAACAAGGCGTGGCATTGTTAAGGATAACTGATCTACGCCAAACCCCGACAATCACTCTCCCGCAAACACCCTCAAAAAGCTACGGGGTACGGCGGTTTCAAATTTCATTGGCTCGTGGGTAATGGGGTGGGCGAAGTTCAGCACCCAGGCATGAAGTCCCAACCGGCCAATGGGATTAGTTTTGGCCCCGTATTTTTTGTCGCCCGCAATGGGGTGGCCCTGCTCGCTGAAATGCACCCGCACCTGGTTTTTGCGGCCCGTATCCAAACTCACTTTCAGCAGCGTATAACGCCGGTTGCTCCGCAGGGTTTCGTAGTGGGTGATGGCTAACTGCCCGCCAACGGTGTCGGGTGTCGAATACACCACCAATGCTTTGCTTTCGTAGAGGTATGATTCAATCGTGCCGGTCGGTTCGGCCAATGCACCTTCTACTAAGGCCACATACAACCGCTCTTTGGTGGTTGGCCCCCAGCTTTCCTGCAAAATTTTCTGCACGGCCTCACTCTTGGCAAACATCATCAGGCCCGACGTGTCGCGGTCGAGCCGGTGAACGATAAAGATTTTATTGGCCGGACTGGCCCGCTTCACGTGTTCTTTCAGGATAGCATACGCCGTTTGTTCGCGCTCTTTGTTGGTTCCCATCGAGAGCAAACCATCGGGCTTCTCGATCACGATAATGTGTTCATCCTCGTAGTAAATAGCAATGCCCCGGTAGTGAGTTTCAGGCAGCATTTTTTCGGGCATAACAACCACTGCGTCACCGGGTTGCAGGGGATGGTTATATTGTTTCACTAATCGCTCGCCCACCCGGACTTGCCCATCGGCAAGCAGCGTTTTGATGTTGTTACGATTTTTGCCGGGCAGGTTTTCCAGCAGAAATGCCATCAGTTCGGCGGGTTCGGTGGCCGTGAGGGTAATGGTTGGCTTGCGCGGTTGTTTGCGGGGCCGTTGGGTAGGATCGGGGGCGAGGGGCATAATGCAAAAAAACCGACGTGTCGGAGAAAACACGTCGGCATATTAAGTAAACGATTAATTTTTTGACCGTAAGATGGTCAGAATCAGGTCAACTTTGGCATCTAACTCGCCAACTTTAGTTTTCAGTTCAGCTACGTCAGTTTTCAGTTCAGCTACGTCAGTTTTCAGTTCGGCTACGTCAGTTTTCAGTTCGGCTACGTTGGTTTTTATGCTTCTAACTTCAAGATTGGTATCTGACTGAGCCACAACAACATCGAAAATCATACGGGCTAACTCCCGATTTTGCGATTTCAGTAATTCTTGATTTGCTGCGAACAGGTCTTGTTTTTCAGCAAAGTGGTGCTGATTAATAATCATTTCGGCCATTACAGACTCCAATTGGTTTAGGCGTTCGTCGGCGGTCATAGCTGGCAAAAAGGTTATGCTGTTTTTATGTCAACGAATATACGCAAAATCTCTTTGAATCACCGGCTTTTTACCGAAATACCTCCGTCTGACCGGCCTCTAACCGCTCGATAATCGGCAGAAACGGTTTTAGGGTAGCAACAGATTGCAGAATTGGGTTTTGCCGCAGATACAGTTTTTGCAGGTTGGGCAAGGCTCCCAATCCCGCCGAGAGCGTCTGTAAGTTGTTGTTGCTCAGGTCGAGGTCTTCTAAACTCGTCAGTTGAGACAGCACGTCGGGCGTGGTGCTGAAAAAATCGTAGCTCAAATCCAGCACCGTCAACTGCCGCAACCGCGCCAATGATGTCGGCAGGCGGCCAATCTGCGTGTGATGCACGTACAGTTTTCGTAGCCGACGCAGTTTGCCGACCGATTCGGGCAGGGCGCGGAGTTGGTTGTGACTCGCGCCCAGTTCTTCGAGCCGCCGGAGCCGCCCAATTTGCCGGGGTAGTTCAGCAAGCGGATTATGGTAAATGTCTAAGATTTTGAGTCGCTTCAACCGCCCGATGCCCGTTGGCAAGTTAGATAAACCAGCGTTGTAGAGGTTCAAATCAGCAAGCCTTCGCAGCTTTCGGAACGAGTTGGCGTTCAGAGCCTTCAACTCATTATTACCCATCCAGAGACTTTGCAGCCGTTTGTTTTGCCTGACTGTCCGGGGAATATCCGTTAGTCGGTTGCCCTGCAAATTCAGCGAAGTCAGGTGCTTATTGAGGGCAAAAAACACGCTGTCGTCCGGGATTTTGTTGTACAGCACACTGAGTTTTTGCAGCTTCGGCAGGTCGGTTGTAAGCCGGGCGGGAAGTTCGTGCAGTGCGTTTTTCGACAGGTCTAGTTCGGTCAGGTTCGGGAATTGATACACTTCTTCGGGAATCGCGGTGAGTTCTAACTGATTCAGCAACAGGCTTTTTACGGTATCGGGCCGTGTGGTTTGCCGGGCCGCATCAAGCGTGTTGATGATGCCGGGGCCAGAACGAGTCTTGCGCTTTTCGGTAGAGCCGCCCAGCACGGTCCAGTCGCGCCATTGAAACCCGGCTGCACTTTTCATAAAAAACGGGTGCGTTTGGTAATATTCCCTCATCACGATTATCGTCGCTTCTTCCTGCGCCGGGGTCATCTCAACGGGCGAATCAAACTCGCAGATAACCAACTTAATAACTCCGTCAGGGCCAACAAATACGTCGGACACTACTGACAAGCCACGCACCGTTAATTGACTCTTTTTGCGTTCGATGAACCGGAAAAATGCCAGCGACCGGGCATTGGTTGAATCCAAAAACACCTTCACTTGCCTACCCGAAAGAGCAACCTGTTGATTATATTCTTTTGCCAGCGCGGGCAGATACTGTTTCGCCAGCACCGAGGGCCGGTAGCTGACCGTTTTCGTCGCGCCATTTTCGAGCAACAGCACGTCTTTGGCCGTGTCGCGGGCCATAATCACGGTCTGCGCCGGGGCAAGTGCGGGCGCGAGGATGAGCAGGACAAGAAGGAGGTTTTTCATGGCTTTGCTACCGTCAGCTAAAGCAGACGGCAACTGGTGAAAAGTCCTTTCAGGACTGTGTTATAGTCCCAACGGGACTTTTCACCAGTTGCCGTCTGCTTTAGCTGACGGTGTATTTAATCCTTTTTCCCGCTGCCCACCGCCGAGGCCGGTTGTTTGTCTTTGGCTTTCTGAGCGGCTTTGGCAAAATCACCCGCCTTCACGATGATGAGTTTGTTGTAGTCCACGTATTTTTTCATCACCGCATTGACCGTTTCAGGCGTGAGCGACTCGATTTTCTTGTCGAAGTCGGCATCGAACGTAAATGAACGACCGTCTTTGGTGAGGTATTGCGCCCACTTGCCGGCCAATGCGCCATCCTGCGAGCGCGTCACCGACCGGCTTTGCAACACCGCCGATTTGGCCGCTTTCAGTTCTGCCGCCGATACGCCATCGGTCGTCATTTTTTCGATTTCTTCCTTGTAGGCTTTCTCTAACCGCTCCGAGTTTTCGGGGTTATAAATCGCATACGAGCCGAAGTTGGTAACCTTGTCGTTATCGTCCGATTGCACGTAGGAACCCACGCCGTAACTCACGCCTTCTTTCTGCCGGATGCGGGTTGCCAGCCGCGAGTTCAGGAAACCACCGCCGAGAATGTAGTTGGCTAAATACAGAGCCGGGTAGTCGGGGTCATCGTCGCGCATGGCAAATTTCATACCCGTCACAAACATGGCGTTGGCCTTGTCGTTGGTCTGAATACTCTCGGTTTTTGGCGCAACGGCCACCAACTGCAACGGCACCGGCACAAATGGTTTGGCGGCTTTCCAGTTGCCCAAATCCGCTTTAATCATCTGACGGACAGCGGCTTCGTCAAAATCACCGACAACCGACACCACCGCGTTCTGTGCGCCGTAGAAGTCCTTGTAGAACTGTTTTACGTCGCCAACGTTGGCAGCTTTGATGGCTTCTATTTCTTCATCAAACGTAGCCGTGTACCAAACGTGGCCTTTCGGATACGGGCTGATGAGCCGCTCGGCCACGTTGAAGGCCAGCGATTGTGGCTCCTGTTTTTGGCTTTCGATACCCGCCAATCGCTCTTCTTTGAGCTTGTTGAACTCGGATTCGGGGAAGACCGGATTCCGCAGATAATCCGTCACGAGTTTCAGCACGGCGGGCAGATTCTCTTTATTAGTCTCGATCTGCACGTTCACTTCCTGATTGCCGCCGTAGACAAACACCCGCGCTTTGAGCTTGTCTAACTCGTCTTTGACTTGCTGATACGACCGGGTTTTGGTGCCGCGTTCGAGCATCGAAGCCGTTAAACTGGCAATCGTATTTTTGTTCATCAGGCTTTTTTCATCGCCTAACCGCAGCCGGATTTGGGCCGTAACGGTGCCGCCCCGCGTGGTTTTGGGTAGCAGCGCGAACTTCAATCCGTTGGCCTCGGCCCCGCGTTTGGTGCGGGCATCAATGTTGGTCGGCGACACATCAAAGGCCTCGCCAGCCGCCATTGCCGCGTTGCCTTTGTAGCCGTTCACGAGCGCGTCAACGTCGGGCGTGGCCGGGATTTCGGCGCGGTCGGGTTTGGCTTCGGGGATAAACACGCCTACTGTCCGGTTAGACGGTTTCAGGTAGGCGGCTGCCACGCGCTGCACGTCGGCGGGCGATACCTGCTTGATGCGGTCGCGGTAGAGATACACCAATCGCCAGTCGCCCGCGCCCATCCATTCGCTCATTTGCAGGCCGGTTTGGTCGCTGTTTTTAAACAATAACTCAATGTTAGACAGGATTTTAGTCTTTGCCCGGTCCACTTCTTCGGCGGTGGGGGCTTTGCGGCTCATCTCGTCGAGCGTTGCCAGCATCACCGTTTTTGCTGAATCCAACGACTGTTCTTTGCGGACTTCGGTATAGAAATAAGCAAAGCCCGCGTCGTGCAGCGAGGGAGTCCAGCCGTACTGAAACGCGGCTTTTTTGCCTTCGACGAGGGCTTTGTAGAGCCGTCCCGATGGTTCGTTGGTCAGCACATCGAGTAGCACATCCAGCACGGCGTAGTCGGGGTGGGCGGCTGCGGGCGTGTGGTAGGCTAAGCCAATTCCCTGCGTGTCGCCCGTCCGCCGGAGCGTCACCGCCCGTTCGCCATCCTGCACCGGCTCAACCGAATACGGAGCCTGCAAGACCCGCGTGGGTTTGGCAATCGGGCTAAAATAGTCGTTGATTAAGGCGAGGGTTTTGTCTTCGTCAACCTTACCCGTAACAAGCAGCACGGCATTGTCGGGCTGGTAGTATTTGCGGTAAAATGCCTGAAGGTTTTCGATGGGAACCCGCTCGATGTCTTCGCGTGAGCCGATGGTTGACTTGCCGTAGTTATGCCACAGATAGGCTCCGGCTAAAACGCGCTCCATCAGCACGTACTGCGGTGAGTTTTCGCCCATTTCAAACTCATTTCTGACCACCGTAAACTCACTGGCGAGGTCTTCTTTTTTGATGAACGAATTCACCATCCGGTCGCTTTCGAGGTCTAAGGCCCATTTCAGGTTTTCGTCGGTGGCCGAGAATGTCTCGAAATAATTCGTCCGGTCATACCAGGTGGTGCCGTTGGGCCGGCAGCCGTGTTCGGTGAGTTCCTGCGGCACGTTGGGGTGCTTGGTCGAGCCTTTGAACACCATATGTTCGAGCAGGTGAGCCATGCCGGTTTCGCCGAGTCCTTCGTGCCGAGAGCCAACTAAGTAGGTGATATTCACCGTGATTGTGGGCTTTGAAGGGTCAGGGAAAAGCAGTACGCGCAAGCCGTTTTTGAGCCGGTACTCGGTAATGCCCTCAACGGAGGTGATTTTGGTTACGCCATCGGGCAATCGCGCCCCGGGCAGTTGGGTGGCGCGGGCGGGTATCGGGGCGGATACGGTTGTTAGCAACGCGGCCAACAACAATCCGCCGAGGGCAGATTTAGTACGGGTAAGCATAAAGTTAGTCGTTAGAGTGAATCAGGAAAGCAACTACGCTTGTAGTTATTCATTACATTAAACGCTTAACTCCGTTTTGTGTTATGATTTTTTCGGGGATTTTTAGAAAAATTAACGGCTGCTTCTAATTCCTCGGCCTGTGTCTTCACAGGCCGCTTAAATACGCGCCGTACATAGCGGCCTGTGAAGACACAGGCCGAGGAATCGAAGACCGATACGGCAACAAATTGTTCGCTCTCAGTAGCCATTCGGCGTTCCGGCAGGATTGCCGGCATTACACCAAACCGCCCCGCCGATTCGTTATTGACCTGTGCTGTTGATACCTGATGCAGATTCGTTAATCAATGAAAAATCCCGGATTCCGGCCCGCTACGGCCTTTTTTATCCTCTCCTTCCTGTTGTTTATTCCGTTGTCGGTTCCGGCTTCGATACGCCCAATTACGGCATCGGTGCGAGCCGTAGCCGATGATTCTCCCGGCAGCGAATACGCCACGATTGATGCCTACGCCCGCCAAACGCCCGACACCTACACCCGGAATCTGAACACCCTTGCCCGCTATCTGACCGCCCCCGCCCACAGCGATCTGGCAAAAGCCCGCTCGGTCTATACCTGGATCATGACCCACATCCGCTACGACGAAGCGGCTGGCGGCAATGGTTTTTATAACTCCGAAATTGGCTATGCCGAAAAGGTGCTGACCTCGCGCCGGGCCGTTTGCACCGGATTTGCCCTGCTGTACAAACACCTGCTCAAACGGGCGGGCGTTCGGGCCGTGACCGTGAAAGGCTACGCCCGCACCGCCGACAGCGAAGCCGGGCAGCCCATCGCCAAAATTGACCACGAATGGAACGCCGTTGAACTCGATGGCGAATGGTATCTGCTCGATTTAGCCTGGGCCAGCACTACGGCCCGCAATGACCGCGCTAACGAGTACTTTTTTCTGACCGATCCCGGAACATTCGTGGCTGGTCATCTGCCCGCCGACAGTCGCTGGCAATTGCTCGAAACACCCGTCTCCAAAGCGCAGTTCGACCAGTTTCCAAAACTGTACGATGCGTATTTCCGGCTTGGTTTCTCGGCTGATTTTCCGCAATCGGGGCGGCTTCCGACGGGGCCAACGGTTTCCTTGACTGTTGAGAATGGCGAGCAGCCGGTGGAGTTTATGTGTTCGGTGAGCCGCCTGAACGGCGCAACGGCGCAGCCCGTGCCGGTAACGGTAACGCAGGACGGGGATCAATATCGGCTGACGGTAAAACTGCTGCCAACAGCCAGCGTCAGTACGTTGTATGTGTTTGCCAAACCCAAACGGGGCGGTTTCGAGCGGGTAAAATCGTTCGAGGGCATTGCCTCGTTCCGGGTGGGCGGTGCGCCATCGGGCGTGATCCGCTACGTTGCCAGTGTTCGGTAGACTACACTAGGGCTGCTCTGACAGAAATACCCCGGCCAAACCAGGGCTGGCCGCTTACGGAAACCAGATTCTGATTCCGATGGCAACAACGGAGATAACGATCCCAATCAAAAACGAATTGTAGGAAAAATGCAGTAGTTTATATTTCCGATTCAGGATACTTCCCTGAGCATGAAAGTCGCGCAGGATGCTCCGATAGAGATAATCGTCGTCGTTGAGAATGTTTAGCATAACCGTCTCGTATTCAGCGAGTGACAGGGCCGTAAAATTACCAAAAAACAACAGTTGAGCGTCCCGGTTTTCAATCATTTCCATTGAGATACGGCTCCGAATCAGGTGAGGCCGCGTGGCTAAAACCGAGAAAATAATGGTTATAAGACAGGTTATAACTAACATCGAAATGGGTAACAGCAAATTTTGCCACGTCTCAACGTTTCGGGCCGTTGAGCCAATCAGCAGCGACAGCACCACCGTATTAATCGAAATCATGGTGTTGGCTTTCCGGTCGGCCAGCCCGTTTTGCTGATGCAGGTTGGCCGACATAATTCTGAAAAAACCACTGACACCGGATTCGTGAAATTTTTCGGGGGGCAGCCCGGATTCATTTTTTACTGAGAAGCGAGGGTTCATTTGGCAAGTTGGAGAGGGGTATGTTTTACAAACTAATTAGTCAGTAATCAATTTCTTCATCATCAAGTAGTTGCTTCACGTTCAGGGTAATGTTTTCCATTACCGGCACATCGTTGGCCCAATCAACCAAGAGCCAATCCTGGCCCGGCGCGGCCACAAACACCCGGCGTTGCTGGCTCAATACCCACAATACGCGCTCAACACCAAAATCAAACAGGGTCTGGGTTTTTTCGGTGATGTAGGTCAGGTCGGTGGTGTGGGTGGTGTCGGCTTTGATGTCCACCTCGATCACTACTTTCGGGGCCGTGTCGAGGTAGTGCGTGGTAATCGTGAATGTCCCTTTTTCGTAGATGGCAATGTCGCACGACAGGTTATTTCCGAGGTCAACATGAACCCCGGCCTCACTGGTGAACACCATAAGCCGTTTTTTATCCCGCTTGACCATTAAATGAGCATAGATTACGCCAATGATGAGCGATTGCAGGCCACTGCTGCCCATAACGGTTTCGGGGTTTAGATTGTGTTCGATTACGTGGCGGTAGCCCCGGTAATACAGTGGTTTTCCGTTCAGGATTTCATACACCAACGCGGCAGGAATGTCGGCCCCGGCAGCATCAATCAGGGCCGGATACAGCATTGTGGGCGGGGTGGTTTCGTCAATAGCCATCATAGCGGTAAGCAGTTGGTTTTCAGTAAAGATACGGCATTTCAGGCAAGTAACGCGGCTTCGGCGGTCTGTGCTTTTTCGGCCCCAAACCCGGTCAGGATGTCGGTCATACGGGCCGTAATCTCGTCGTTCATCAGGTTGCCGATGCTGCCTTCGTGGGTGTGGTTTAGCTGCCGGGGAGCCACGTAGGTTCCATCGGCAATGTGGCGGCCAATCTGCCGGTATGCCTCCCGAAACGGTACCCCGGCCAGCACCAATTCATTCACGCGCTCCACGCTAAACAGCAAATCATACCGCGATTCGGCCAGCAAATCCGGTCTTACCTGGATATATTCGAGCATGAAATCGGTGATGGTCAGGCAGTCCAACATCTCATCAAAAGCGGGCATCAGAATTTCTTTCAGCAGTTGCATATCGCGGTGATAGCCGGATGGCAGGTTGCTCATCACCAGCGTTATTTCCATCGGCAGGGCTTTCAGGCGGTTGGTTTTGGCCCGCAGGAGTTCGGCCACATCGGGGTTTTTCTTGTGCGGCATAATGCTGCTGCCCGTCGTGAGTGCGTCAGGCAGGGTCAGAAACCCAAAGTTCTGGCTGTTGTACAGACACACGTCCATCGCCAGCCGCGATAGCGTGGCGGCAACGGCTGCCAGCGCGTTGAGGGCGGTTTGCTCGGTTTTGCCCCGGCTCATCTGGGCATACACCACGTTGACGTGCATCCCCTCGAAACCGAGTAGTTGCGTGGTCAGTGAACGGTTGAGCGGAAACGACGAGCCGTAGCCCGCGCCCGACCCCAGCGGGTTGCGGTTGGCAAATCGGTAGGCAGTTTGCAGCGTCAGCATATCATCGGCGAGGGCTTCGGCGTAGGCCCCGAACCATAACCCGAACGACGATGGCATGGCGATTTGCAGGTGCGTGTAGCCCGGCAGGAGGTCGGCTTTATGCTGTTCGGAGCGGGCAATGAGCCGGTCGAAAACCTGGCGGGTGACCTGGGCAACGGCCCAAAGCTGATGGCGGGTGTAGAGCTTGAGATCAACCAGCACCTGATCGTTGCGCGACCGGCCCGAATGAATTTTTTTGCCCACATCGCCGAGTTTTTGGGTAAGCAATAGTTCGATCTGCGAATGAACGTCCTCCACCCCATCGGCAATCACAAACCGCCCGGCTTCAATTTCCTGGTGTATTTTTTTCAACTCGTCACTCACCATTCTTAACTCATCACTCGTCAGCAGACCAATGGTTTCGAGCATCCGGGCGTGGGCGAGGTTACCCAGCACGTCGAACGGGGCGAGGTTGAGGTCTAACTCACGGTCGCGGCCAACGGTGAATCGTTCGATTTGTTCGGCGGTGACTACGCCTTCTTTTTGCCAAAGTTTCATGGCGGCAAAGGTCGGCCCTGACAGAACGCGGACAACGCAACCGACAGCGATTTTCATTGAATCAGGTATGACGGGGGAGTACATTGCCCTCAAATCGTCGTTTTAGTAGCCAAAACCCGCCCGCCGATACCGCAGCCAAACTACTCACAACCCACCACAGTACCGAAAACCCGGCCCGCGCCACCACCTGCGACCCCAGCACCGGAGCTACAATCTGATCAATGGCGTAGGTCATCGAGTAGAGAGCCATGTATTGCCCCCGGTAGTGGTCGTTGGCGCGGGCGGCTGCCCAGGTCTGCATAAACGGCATTGCCAGCATCTCGCCAACGGTATTCACCACCACCGAAATCAGCACGATGCCTACCCAGCCGGTTGTGTTCAGGAGCAGATACGACAGCCCCGTGAGCAACACGCCCAGTTGCATAACCGTCAGCCGGGGCCAGTTTCGCTGTTCAGCGGTATAAACCAACACCATCTCAACGGCCACAATCAGCAAACCGTTGAGCGTCATCAGAAGACCAATCGTGGTCTCGGTCAGGTGCAGCCACTGGCGGCAGTACAACGGAAACATCCCGAACAGTTGCAGAAAAGAGATGGCAAAGAGCGAGGTTAAACCAATGAAAATCAAGAAGTAACGGTCTTGGTAAGGCGATACCACCACCAACCCCCTCCTAAAACAGGAGGGGGC
>JBBRNH010000106.1:0-16199 GCA_038230415.1 Cytophagales bacterium
CATCACGCTTCACTGAATATTGATTGTGAAGTTCGGTCATCGCGCCGTAATGGGTCATATCAAACTGGCACGGTACGATTGAGACATAGTTTTGGGCCAGGGCCGCTATGTCGGTATCGGTCGCGTCGGCATCGTAATTCACAAACTCGCCTTCGAGCCAGAAATACCGTCGTCCGTGCGGGTCGCGCCGTTCGTCAAAAATCTCCTGCCACTTTCCGTTAGCCTGTCGGCACACCTTTATGCCGCGCAGTGGCTCGGCCTGCCGAACCGGGAAGTTCACATTCAGGGCCACGCCCCGCGTCAGGCCATGTTCAAGCACGTTGCGGGTAATGGTCAGAATGGCTTCGTGGATGTGCGAAAAATCGGGCTGCGATGAGTAATCGCCCAGCGAAAACCCGATGGACGGAATACCCTCGATGGCCCCTTCGATAGCCGCCGACATCGTGCCGGAATACAACACGCTGATCGAGGCATTGCTGCCGTGGTTGATGCCGCTGACCACCAAATCGGGTGCGGTATCTTTCAGAACGTGGTGCTTGGCGAGCTTCACGCAGTCGGCGGGCGTACCCGAACATTCGTAGGCAATCACGTCGGCAAACATATCGGACGGATGCAGCCGGATGGGGTTGTCAATGGTGATGGCGTGGCCCATGCCCGACTGCGGGCTGTTGGGAGCCACCACCACCACGCGGCCCAACTGCTGCATGAGTTCGATTACCGTGCGGATTCCGTGCGAGGTGATGCCATCGTCATTGGTGACTAAAATAAGCGGTTTTTGTGCCGACATAAATGGGGGTTGGGCGTTTATAGGCCAAAATTACACCTTCTGGGCCAAACTTCCGGTTTGGCTCCGGTAGACTTGCCGGGGCGAATAGTTCTCGGTTCTCCTGCCGTAACAGCCCGTTCCGTCGTATTGCCGCAGGGCGGGGTCGGTTTTGCAGGCATCGGTGCAGGTGCCGCCGTGCGCGTCTCCGCAAGCCTCGCAGAGCGGCAGGTGGTTGTTGCAGGCTGGGCTGGCGCAGTTGATAAGCCGGGTGGTGGGCGTTTGGCACCGATAGCAGACCGATACCACGCTGGGATTAACCGCATTAACGTCAACGGCGAGCCGGTTGTCAAACACGTAACACTGCCCCTCAAAGTCTTCGCCCCCAACCTCCATGCCGTATTTGATGATGCCACCGTGCAGTTGATACACCGTCTCGAAGCCGCGAGACAGCAGGTAGGCACTGGCTTTTTCGCACTTGATACCGCCGGTGCAGTAGGTGATGATCTTCTTATTTTTGAGGTGTTCGATTTCCCCGATATGATCGGGCAGGTCGCGCAGGTTCTCCATATCAAACGTTACGGCGTTTTTAAACCGGCCCATCGTGTGTTCATAGTTCGACCGCATATCTACCAGCACCACATCCGGGTCGTTTTTAAGAGCCTGAAAATCTGCCGGTTCCAGGTGAATACCCGTCCGTTCGAGGGGATTCACGGGTAGGTCAGAGTGAACGATTTCTTCTTTAAGCCGGACGTGCAGTTTCTGAAAGGCATGGGTCTCGTGTTGCTCCACCTTAAAGTCAATGCTGACAAACCGTGCCTCGGCCCGGAGCGTGTTCATGTAGGCTTCGCAATCCTCGGCCCGGCCCGACACCGTGCCGTTGAGTCCTTCGGGGGCCACAATCACCCGGCCCAGCAGGTTCAGGTGCAGGCACAGCCGGTGGTGATCGTCGCGGTATTGAGCCGGATTTTCGATGGGCGTGTAGATATAGTACAAAAGAACGCGGTACGGTTTCATGCGGAAATAACAGTTGTCGTAACAAAAATAAACGTCTGTGGCCTAACTTGGTTCCAGGCACTATTCAGGACTTTCGACTTGAGACGTTCAGACTTTCAGACTTTTTTAAGATGCACATTGCCATTACCGGAAACATCGGCGCGGGAAAAACTACATTAGCTACCCTCCTTGCCAACCATTATGGCTGGGAAGTACTCTATGAAGCGGTGGACAATAACCCGTTTCTGGCCGATTTTTATGCCGATATGCCCCGCTGGGCGTTTCATCTGCAACTGTATTTTCTTAACAGCCGCTTTGGGCAGATGCGCCGGGTGCGGGCTGTGATTGAAGCGGGCGGAGCAACCGTTATCCAGGACCGAACAATTTATGAAGATGCCTGGATTTTTGCCCGCAATCTGCACGAGTCCGGCACACTCTCTGACCGCGAATATGACACCTACCGCAGCGTGTTCGAGAATATGCTCAGTCTGGTACGCCCGCCCGATTTGATGATTTACCTCCGCGCCGGTCTGCCCAGACTCCGGCAGCAGATCAGGAGCCGGGGCCGCGAGTATGAGCAAACTATCGGCGATGACTACCTCAGTAAGCTGAATCATCTGTACGACGATTTTGCCCAAAACTACCACGAAGGTGCGCTGCTCGTGGTGGATGTCAACGAACTGGATTACCAGAAAAACCCCGCTGATTTCAGGGTTATCACCGACAAAATTGATAAAACAACCGTTTAGCCTGTGTTATGACCAACGCTACTCCGACCGAATTTCTCCATACCGACCGCGATAACCTCGACCTGCTGGCCGGGGTGTTTGCCAGTCCACTCCTCGGCATCACCGTATATGATGCTGTTTTAGGCAGCGATGGTCAGGTTGTTGACTTTCGGATTCGTCGAATCAACGAAACGGGTCTTCGCATGGCGGGCAACCCCACCAACTGGGAGCCGGGCCGAACGCTGGGCGACCTGTATCCCGATCTAATCATCCGCACCGCCTTCGCTGAACTGGTACAGGTTTGTGAAACGGGAATTGCCAGCGAATCAGAGCAGTATTACCCGCAATTTGGCCGGTGGTACGCACTGACCATAACGCCCGTTCGCAATGGGTTGGTGCTGACGTATCAGGATGTTTCGGCCCGCAAAAAAGCCGAAATCGAACGGCAACGGCAGGCCGAACTGCTCGAAACTGTGATGAACGTGGCCCAAACGTCTATCTCACTCCACCGCGCCATTCGTGACGAGACCGGGCAAATTGTTGACTTTGTAACCGTATTGGCAAATCAGCAGGCCCGGCAATTCTGGGGTGATATGGCCGAAACTATTCTCACCAAATCCTACCGTAATATTCCGTTCGGCTTTGATACCACCGACGAATTTGCCCGCTACGTGCGCGTGGTGGAAACGGGGCAGCCCGAAACATTTGACTATACGTATGCCAGCCGGTGGTACATCAATTCCGTTACCAAAGCCGACGATGGCGTGGTGATGTCGGCAGCCGACATTACCGACATCCGCAACGCCAAGGCGCAGGTAGAAGCGGCCAACCGAGACCTGCAACGCTCGAACGATAATTTGCAATCGTTTGCCTACATAGCCAGTCATGATTTGCAGGAACCGCTTCGCAAAATTGAGTCTTTTGGTGATCTGTTGAACGCACAGTTTGGGCCAATGTTGGGCGAATTGGGCCAGAACTACATCGCCAGAATGTTATCGGCATCACAGCGTATGTCATTGCTAATCAAAGACCTATTAGCGTATTCTCGCATCGGAACGCAGCCAGACACCCGGTTGCCGGTGTCGCTGGCAACGGTGTTTGCCGAGATCAGGGATGACCTCGAAACGGTGATCCGCGAAGCCGGGGTCGACATTATAACGGGGCCGTTGCCAACCGTGCCGGGCGAAACGTTGTTGCTGCGCCAACTATTTCAGAACCTGCTCTCAAACGCTATCAAGTTCCGGCGTTCGGGCGTTCGGCCCCTGATTCGGGTCGAAAGCCGGGTGGTGGCCCCCACTGAACTGCCCGCCGAGTTAGTAAACCGGGACCAGACGTTTCACGAAATCTGCATTGCCGATAACGGTCTCGGCTTTGACCCTAAGCACACCGAACAGATTTTTGAAGTATTTCAACGACTGCACGGCAAGCAGAAATTCGCCGGGTCGGGTGTGGGATTGGCTATTGTAAAAAAAGTAGCCGGGCAGCACGGCGGCTGCGTTGTGGCTACCGGCAAGCCCGGCGAGGGGGCTACGTTTCGGGTGTATCTGCCGACTTAAGACAAGATTGGGTTGTCTGGCGATTGAGTGATGCCAAAAACAGTCCCAGAGCTGCCCTTCGGCTGGGTTCTTTTTCGGTTTGTTACCCGGGTTTTTTGATAGGGCCGATACCGATACCCTGGCAACAAACCAAAAAAGAAAACGGAGTGAACTGCGTATCCAGATTGGGGTTCAAGTCATGGAACTACGCAACTCAATATTCGTCCTCGTTGAACAAAAAGTCGTCTCGTGTGGGATAATCCGGCCAAACCTCCTCGATATTTTCGTAAGGCTGACCGTCGTCCTCCAGCTCCTGGAGGTTTTCGATTACTTCAAGGGGTGCGCCGGAGCGGATCGAGTAATCAATCAGTTCGTCTTTGGTGGCGGGCCAGGGGGCATCCTCAAGATAGGATGCCAGTTCTAATGTCCAGTACATAGTGTCAGAAACGTAATTTTATCAGTCGTTTTTAATAAGGGTGCAAAAGTAGAAAAATTTACATAGCCAAAAGAGATTCTGAAAAATTCTTCGGAGCGATCACACACACCTCATTAACCGGCAATAACGCAGTGGTTCGGTATTTGTTTCGTTCCCCAATCATTATTCTTCATAGTCGTTCTGTATCAGTCAATTGCAGCGATCAGGATTGACCGAATGAAGGTAAATTTTGTGTTTTACGGCCCCAATCCGTTACTTTCCCCTTCGTTTCGCCCGAACCCCCCGATGCTCGTCGAAGTTTGTTGCTTTTCTCTCCAGTCTGCGGTTACGGCCCAACGTGCCGGGGCGGGCCGTGTCGAACTCTGCGGAGGCATGGCCGAAGGCGGCACTACCCCCAGCGCAGGCCTGATTCGGCTCGTTCGGCAGCATCTCGCCATTCCCTTTACCGTCATGATTCGGCCACGCGGGGGCGATTTTTTGTACACCGATACCGAACTCGCCGTGATGCAGGCCGACATCGAGACGGCCAAAACCCTCGGTGCCGATGGCATTGTGCTGGGCGTTCTCAACGCCGATGGAACCGTTGACGAAGTTATTACCCGCGCCCTTGTCGAACAGGCCAACCCATTGCCCGTTACCTTCCACCGGGCTTTTGACCTGACCCGGAATCCCTACGAAGCCCTCGAAGCCGTTATCCGAACGGGTTGTGTGCGGCTGCTCACGTCCGGCCAACGGGCAACTGCCGAAGCCGGGTTGATCCTGTTAGGCGAGTTGGTAAAGCAGGCCAATGGCCGGATTGACATTATGGCCGGAGCCGGAATAAAGTCAACTAACAGTCGCTTTTTTGCAAAAACGGGCGTGTCTGCCATACATTTGACCGGCAAAAAGCGGCTCGACAGCCCGATGATGTTCCGGCGCAACGGTATCGGCATGGGGTCGGAGTTGGTCGGTGAATATGAGCGCGTTGAGACTGACGAAGAGCTAATCCGGTCTGTGATTACAGTCTCTGAAGCCCACAGCCTGGGGGCGGTGGGCAACTCGCTCGCCACCGCCCCAGGCTGCGGCACTAAATAAACAACCTAACCCTTACCTAAAATGCAGATTACCCTCGGCTTTGTTGATTACCTGATTATCGGAATTTATTTCACGTTTGTGCTGGGTATTGGTTTCCTGATTAAGAGAACGGTGAAAAGCTCAAACGATTTTTTGATGAGCAACCGCACCATCCCGCTCTGGATCACGTCGTTAGCCTTCGTCTCGGCCAATCTGGGAGCGCAGGAACTGATCGGCATGGGCGCGTCGGGGGCTAAATATGGCATCATGTCGAGCCACTTTTACTGGGTCGGGGCCATACCGGCAATGGTGTTCCTGGGCGTGTTTATGATGCCGTTTTACTACGGAAGCCGCGCCCGGTCGGTGCCGGAGTACTTAGCCCTGCGGTTCGACGAAAAGACGCGCGGCCTGAATGCGATCACCTTTGCCGTGATGACCATTTTTTCGTCCGGCATTTCGCTCTACGCGCTGGCGCTGTTGCTCAAATCTATCCTCGGCTGGGATTTCAACGCGTCTATTTTCTTAGCCGCTGCCATCGTGATGGTGTACACCCTGCTCGGTGGCCTGACGAGCGCGGTCTATAACGAAGTCCTGCAATTTTTCCTGATTGTTTTAGGCATTGCGCCCGTTGTGGTTATCTCTCTCAATAATATTGGCGGCTGGGAAGGCGTGGTGCAGAACCTGCCCGCCAACATGACTTCGACCTGGAAATTTATGGGCGACGAGTCGCAGAACTCCATGCACGTCAACCTGTTGAGTATGCTCTTTGGGCTGGGCTTTGTGCTGTCGTTTGGCTACTGGTGTACCGACTTCTTGGTGGTGCAACGCGCCATGATTGCCCGCAACCTCTCCGCAGCGCAGCGCACCCCGCTCATTGCCGCTTTCCCCAAGATGTTTCTCCCGTTTGTGGTGATTTTGCCGGGCGTGATTGCCTCGGCCCTGCAACACGCGGGCGGTGGCTACTCGATTCCGATGAAGGCTGACGGCTCCTCGCCCGATTTTGACCTCGTAATCCCGTCGCTGTTAGCTACTTATTACCCAAACGGCCTGCTGGGTGTGGGGCTTACGGCGTTGATTGCCTCGTTTATGTCGGGCATGGCCGGTAACGTCACGGCGTTTAACACGGTCTGGACGTTTGACATTTACCAGGCATACATCAACAAAAACGCCACCGACGAGCATTACCTGAACGTGGGCAAGAGCGCGACGATTTTCGGCATCGTGGCTTCGATTGGGGCTGCTTATCTGGCAACGACATTTAACAACATCATGGATTTTTTGCAGTTGGTGTTTGGCTTTGTCAACGCGCCGTTGTTTGCCACGTTTGCCCTCGGTATGTTCTGGAAACGCACCACGGCCAACGGCGCGTTTTGGGGTTTGCTGCTTGGCACAACGGCTGCGGCACTCACGCACGGCCTGACCATTGCCGAAGGAAAAGGAGCCTGGATTGCCTCTCTGTACACGTTCGGGTCTGCAATGGGCCAGAATTTCATGATAGCCAGCATTGCCTGGACGGTGTGTTTTGTGGCAACGTATGTGATTAGTCTCTTCACCGAGCGCAAACCCGAAGCCGACCTTGTGGGTTTAGTATATAGCCTGACCCCGCGCCCGACAACGGTGTATAAGCGCATTCTGGAAAACCCGATGTTTCTGGCCGCCATTGTGATTGCCTTAACACTGGTGCTGAACCTGGTTTTCCTGTGATGAACATGAACGTGCACAGCGAAGACGAGCGATTCATTTCGATTTTATCCGATTATGGATTTAAAGTAACCTTTGGTAATGAGTCCGACACCCGGTTTCTGCGGAAAGCGTTGCAGGCACTTATCAACTCTCCGGTAGCAATTGAAAAAGTAGAGTTCATTGAAAGCGAAATTCCAGGACTGACCAAAGACAGCCGCAGTGGGATTTATGACGTAGCGTGTGTGGATGAAGTAGGGAATCAGTTCATTGTAGAAATGCAATTGAGCAAATATCCTGACTTCATTCAACGAATGAAGTTCTATTCGTTTTATCGGTTAAACACGCTGATACGGAAGGGGAAATACAAATTTGAGGGTCTGCCCAAAATTTACTGCATTGGTATTTTAGCCGTCAACATATTTTCACATATCGCTGATTATCATAACATTGCTACGCTAAAAAACGAGAAAGGTGAACCGATTGACGAACAAACTACGTTTATCACCGTAGAATTAGCTAAGTTCAAGAAACGTTTAGCCAGTGTTCAAACCGACTTGGATAAACTCATTTATACGATGAAAACGGTGCACAAAGCCACTAAACCCAAACAGTTCCCCCAATTTTGGAACGAGGAATGGTTAGAAACGGCCATTAAAGAATTAGACACGAGGGCGATGACCCCGGAGAAACGAATGGTCTACGAAATGACGATTTCGGCTAATGCGCTGGCAATTAACAACGAGCAAAAGAAGTTGAGAGAGGCCGAAGAAAAAAAAACGAAGGAATTTGTAGAAAATAGTCTTCTGAAGGGACTTGATACAAACTTAGTAGCTGAGATAGCCGGGGCTTCTATTGAGTTCGTAGAGAGCATTAAGAAGAAACTTTTTGCGGGAAGTTAGATAATCAGTTTCTGGGCTATCTCCTGGGCCTGCGTCTTTTCATGTTTCTGCGAAGTAGCCCCATACAGATGGCCTGAAAAGACCGAGTGCGATGCTAAATAATCATTAGTGAAATGAATTTTGACCTAAAAATAGTTGCGCTCCATTTTGAACCAACAGAGCAGATAAATACCTATTTCGTTGATTTGAGCGGGAAGCCGCTTATTGAGCCGGACTGGGAAATAGAAGTATCGGCTCAACAAGCCGATACATTAACGAGTATGGTTGTCAACTTCCCCTCAGAATTAAGTTACGGCTGGATGTGCGCTCCAGTTTTTAGGGACGTATTAATTTGGAAAGAAGCAACTGGGAGGGTCACACGAATCTTTCAACTCTGTTTTGAATGCGACCAATACCTGTTGTTAGACAGCACAAAAAAATGCGTTTTGATTGAGAATAGCAGTAATGACCCATTTGCAGAGTCAGTCAAAGCGTTTAGAGAAGCCTTTGACGTGTTTGACCGGGAGGTCAACTTAACTTTCTTATCATCAGCAACAGGAAGCACATAGTTGTCCCTTCACACAGGGTCAAAAATCCCATTCCACAATGGCCTATTTTCAGGATATAAAACGCGGCATCCGCAGCACCGTGAAGGGCCTGAGCCTGACGCTGGGCCACCTGCGCCACGCCACCAAACGGCGCAAACCAACCGGCATTGCCAGCGATAACTACTTCGACTTGCAAAACGGACTCGTTACGCTGCAATACCCGCACGAACAACTGCCCATACCCGACAATGGCCGCTACCGGCTGCACAACGAGATGGACGACTGTATTGTGTGTGACAAGTGTGCCAAAGTCTGCCCCGTTGACTGCATCACCATCGAACCCATCAAGGCAACCGGCGAAGTGGGCCGCGCGTCAGACGGCTCACCAATTCGGTTGTATGCCGCCACCTTCGATATTGACATGGCGAAGTGCTGCTACTGCGGCCTTTGCACGGTGGTTTGCCCGACGGAGTGCCTGACGATGGAAAAAACCTTCGATTTCAGCACCCTTAACCTTGCCGATTTAACCTATAATTTTGCCAATCTCACGCCCGAACAAGCCGACGAAAAACGAGCCTTGTATGCCCAGTTTGTACAGGAGAAAGAAGCGCAGAAAGCAGCCGCCAAAGCCGTAGCCGCCCCGCCCCAAACTGACGCAGCCATCGAAAACCCGGCAGCCACCGCCCCGGCTAAACCCCGCCCTGTGTTTCGGCCAACGGCCAAACCAGCCGCTTTGCCAACGGAGTTTAAACCGGAGTTAATTGTTGACAGTAAGTCAGTTGTGCCAGACGATGCGCCGGTTGTTGCCCCGGAACCGCAGCCACAACCGGCCAAACCCCGGCCCGTTTTCCGGCCAACGCAGAAGCCCGTAGCGGCCACGCCCCCGCCAACATCAGATTCGCCAGCCGCATGATGACCGTTGTTTTCTGGGCCTTTGCTGCCCTTGCGTTGGGCGGTGCATTGGCCGTGCTGCTGACCCGAAATGTGCTGTATGCCGCCTTTTTTCTGCTGCTGACCCTGTTGGGCGTGGCCGGGTTATTTGTGCTGGCCGGGGCCGATTTTCTGGCCGTTGCCCAAATCATGATTTATGTGGGTGGGGTACTGGTGCTGATTATTTTCGGGGTCATGCTCATTACCCGTCCGGTGCCGGGCGTGGTGTCGGGGCAGGCAACGCCCAACCGATTGATCACCGGCCACCGCAATCCATGGCTGGCCGGGGGCGTGGCCGGAACCTTGTTTGTGGCGTTTGTGGGGGTGATTGTCCGGGCCAACTTTGCGTTGCTCAACCGCCCGGTTAAACCCTGGCCCACCACGATTGACACCATCGGTAAGCAGTTGATGACTGAATATAGTGTGCCGTTTGAGGTAATCAGCATTTTACTGCTGGCGGCTTTAGTGGGCGCGGCTTACTTAGCAATGCCTAAAAAATAGTGGTTAGTGGCAAGTGGTCAGTGTCTGGTGCTTCGCCCGGCAGGACTAACTACTGACAACTAACCACTAACCACTACTATGGAAACATATCCCTTCCTCTTTGTTGCCGCCGGATTATTTGCCGTTGGCCTGGCGGTGGTGCTGCTCAAACGCCACGCGGTGGTGGTGCTGATGGGTATCGAACTGATGCTTAATGCCGTGAATCTCAACTTAGTAGCCTTTAGCCAGCACGACCCTGATCGGTTGCAGGGGCAGATGATGGCCTTGTTTGTGATGGTGGTGGCGGCTGCCGAATCTGCCGTTGCTCTGGCAATTGTGTTGCAGGTCTATCGGCATTTTCATACCGCCGAGTTAGACGACCTGAACGAGTTGAATCGGTAAATAACCATGAACTATGAACGCCTGATTGACCAGATTCTCACCGATGGCTACGGCGTGGCCGACAATTTTCTGACCCTCGCCGAAACCACCGCTTTAGCGAATCAACTTCACCACCGGCAGGCCGACGGGCAGTTTCGGCAGGCAGGCACGGGCAACGAGAACGCAGCCGCTACCATTGACACCCAAACGCGGGGCGACGACATTGCCTGGCTTTATACTCCCACCGCCACCACCGAAGAAACCGCGTTTCTGGCCCGCATCAGCGATTTTATGGATTACCTGAACCAAACCTGTTACCTCGGCCTGCGTGACTGCGAATTTCATTATGCTTCCTACGCCATCGGCACTTTTTACAAACGCCACCTCGACCGTTTCAAGACCGATTCGCGCCGGAAACTATCCGTCATCTGCTACCTGAACCCCGACTGGCATAGCGACGATGGTGGTCAACTCGCTTTATACCTGTCTGATAATCAAAGCAATGAACGCACTCAATTGATTGAGCCGCTCGGCGGACGGTTGGTTTGTTTCGAGAGTGACCGGCTCGAACACGCCGTGCTGCCCGCCACCCGCGAACGGCTGAGTTTGACGGGCTGGCTCCGCACAGGGTAACGTAGTTCCGGAAAACCGCAAGGGCGCTACGCCGGAGAATTGTTTATCGACACATTGTCAGCGGGCCATCAGCAGTTGCCTTTTGAATCAACGTTGGGCCGTATATTTGAAAGACCAAAACAACACCCTATGCTCGTCGCTGAACCACAAACTGATCTGTCTATACTTTCCCAAGAAGCAACTGACCTATTGCGAAGGCTGATTGCCACGCCCTCGTTTAGCCGCGAAGAAGACCAAACCGCCGGGCTTATCGAAGCCTTTTTTGCCCAATATGAGGTTACGTTTCGGCGCAAAGGCAACAACATCTGGGCTACGAATCGGCATTTCGACCCGGCAAAACCAACGCTGCTCCTCAACTCGCACCACGACACCGTGCGGCCCAATAAATCCTGGACGCTTGACCCGTTTACGCCCCTCGAACAGGATGGCAGACTCTACGGCCTCGGCTCGAACGACGCGGGCGGATGCTTAGTATCACTGCTGGCAACGTTCGTGCATTTCTATAATCGGCCCGGCATGGCCTACAATATGGTGATGGCAGCCACTGCCGAAGAAGAAATTTCGGGCAACAACGGGCTGGAATGTCTTGTGGATGACCTGCCACCGATCAGCTTCGCCATTGTGGGTGAACCGACCGAAATGCAGTTGGCCGTTGCCGAAAAAGGCTTGCTCGTGATTGATTGCACGGCACACGGGCGGAGCGGCCACGCGGCCCGCAACGAAGGCGAAAATGCGATTTATAAAGCCATTCAGGATATTAACTGGCTGACAACCTATCAGTTCCCCAAAATATCGCCAACAATGGGGCCGGTAAAAATCTCGGTAACGATCATCAACGCCGGCTTGCAGCACAACGTGGTGCCGGATGCCTGCACGTTCACGGTTGATGTGCGCGTAACGGAGCAGTACACGCTCGAAGAAATCGTTGATACGATTCAGCGAAACATCACGTCAGAAATTCATCCCCGGTCCATCCGGCTCAAACCGTCTTCGATTCCCGTTGACCACCCGATTGTGAAGGCTGGTATTGCGCTCGGCAAAACCACGTTTGGCTCGCCCACCACGTCAGATCAGGCCTTACTCGATTGCCCGTCGCTGAAGTGCGGGCCGGGGTTTTCGGGACGGTCGCACTCGGCAGACGAGTTTATCTACCTCCGCGAAATCGAAGAGGGGGTGCGGGGTTACGTGGCAATGCTAAACGGGATTTTGTGAGTCATAACCACCCCTGCCTCTCCTAAAACAGGACGGGGTTTATTTTGCTTCGGTGCTGACCCCCGCGCTGGCAAACGTTGCCATGTTGTTGAGCATGGCAACGGCGGCTGTGATGATGGGATAGGCCACGGCGCAACCCGACCCTTCGCCGAGCCGCATACCGAGGTTGAGTAGTGGTTTGGCTCCCAGAAAATCAAGCAGAAGCGGATGCCCTAATTCGCCCGACTGATGGCAGAACACGCAGTAGTCCAGTACATTAGGTTCTACTGCGTGGGCGATCAGCAGGGCGGCAGTGGCAATAAAACCGTCTATCAGAATCACCATCCGGTTTTCGGCGGCCTGCAACATACCGCCCGCGATGGCCGCAATTTCGTAGCCGCCAACGGCAATGAGCCAATCGAGCGGGTCGGTCAAGTCGGGCTGTTTATCGGCGATTTCCTGCAAAATAACCACCTTTCGGTGCAGCGCGTCGTTGGTCAGGCCGGTGCCGCGCCCCACGCACAGCGACAGATCAAAGCCCGTGAGGCCGTGCATGAGCAGTGCCGCCGACGAGGTGTTGCCGATGCCCATCTCGCCAAAACCAACCACGTTGCAGCCTTTGTGCGCCACGCCGTTCACTAAGGTTCGGCCCGCGTCCATCGCAGCCGCACATTCGTCGGCGGTCATGGCGGGTTCATGGCGGGCGTTGCGCGTGCCGGGCCTGACTTTGTACTTCACGAAATTATCGGCGTTGGCCTCGAATGTGCCGTTTACGCCCACGTCGCACACCACGAGCGACAGTCCGTTTTGGCGGCAGAAGACATTCACAGCCGCTCCGCCGTTCAGGAAATTCAAGACCATCTGGTAGGTGACAGCCGCCGGATACGCACTCACGCCCTCGGCAGTCAGGCCGTGATCACCGGCAAAGACCAGCAAATGCGGATTTTGCAGAACGGGCGATAGCGTTTGCTGAATCAGCGCGATTTGCAACGCCACCGTTTCGAGTTGACCCAATGCCCCGACGGGCTTCGTTTTCTGGTCTATTTTCTGCTGAATAGCGGCTGATAAGGCCCGGTGGACGGGAATAATTGGCATCTGACTCATTTTTTGAGCCGCAAAGGTCGTAATCCGGTTCTAAAGTTCTAAATCTTATCGGCTATGGCTACAATTATTCTTACCGACTGGTTGGGGGTTTTCCTGCCCGATACGGCTGTTGGCCCGGCGTTGCTCCATATTTTCGTGCGCGGCACAATCACGTACTGGTTCGTGTTTCTGTTGCTGCGTTTGTTTCGGCGCGGCACGGGTCAGCTCAGTATCAGCGATGTACTGCTCATCACCCTGATTTCGGATGCTTCCCAAAATGCGATGGCGGGCGATTATACCAGTATTCTGGAGGGCGCAACCTTAGTGGCAACGCTGGTTTTCTGGGATTTCGCCCTCAGCTGGTTAGGGTATCGGTCAACGTTTTTTCAGAAAATCGGTGAGCCGGAGCCGGTGCTGTTAGTCAAAAACGGTGTGCTGCAACGCCAGAATATGAAACGAGAACTCATCACCGAGGATGAACTCAAGGGATTGCTGCGCGAACAGGGCGTTGATAATCCGGCGCAGGTAAAAAAATGCTACATCGAAGGCAGCGGTAATTTGAGCGTGATTCAGTAGCGGAAGAGTTGATTTTCATTTCCCTCGTCTGTGTCTCCATAGACCGCCATAATATGACTCGCATGGCGATCTGTGGGGACACAGACGAAGGATTTGCCGCTCATCATCAAAATCAACCGATAGACATTTAGATGGTTGTCTAAACGATTAGATATTTAGATATTTGTCTAACAATTTAAACGAGGCCACTATGAACGCGCTCTTCAAGGCACTGAACGACCCCACCCGGCGGCAGATTTTAGACCTGCTCCGGGCCGGAGACCTCACCGCGGGCGACATTGCCGACCAGTTTGATATGACTAAACCCAGCATCTCGCACCACCTCGATCTGCTCCGGCAGGCCGATTTAGTGAGTTCTGTGAAAGAAGGGCAATTCATTCGCTATACCCTCAACACCACCGTTTTTGACGAACTGTTAGTGTGGGTCATGGCGTTTCGGCAACCCGCAGCCGCCGATAATTCACCGCCCGCCGACACTACGCCCACCGATAGTGGTATCACACCAACGCCTGAATCTCAACCAACAACCAAAACGGCTTAAAACGCGGCAACGCTCCAATAGCATGAAATCACTAAACCCCCGGCTCGAAGCCCTGATTATGCTGCTTACCGCAGCCCCATTTCTCTACGTGGCCCTCGTCTGGAACGACCTGCCGACCAACATCACCAGCCATTATGACCTCAATGGCAACCCGGATGCCACTATGCCTAAAGCCCTGTTTACCAGCATTATGGTCGGGCTCTCGGTGCTGATTTATGCCTTGCTGCTGGTGCCGACCTGGATTGGTGGCCGGGGTGTTTTTGCCAGTCTGCAAACCGGCAAATTTCAACAACTGCGGTTAGTGGTAGCGGTCTGTCTGGCCGGGCTTGTCGGATGGGTGTTTTGGGCCGGGCTGCATCCGGGCGCGGTGTCGGTCACTCCGTTGCTCACCATTATCGGTGCGTTGCTGGCGGGTATGGGCAACTACCTCGGTACGGTGAGGCCCAATTTTTTTGTCGGCATCCGTACTCCCTGGACGTTGCTGAACGAGTCGGTTTGGCGGAACACCCACCGATTGGCCGGGCCGTTGTGGGTGGCGGGTGGCCTGTTAATCATGACGTTGGTATGGGTTATCCCGGCCCAATACGCCATCTGGCTATTGCTGGCGGTAACGGCGGTGCTGGTTGTTGTGCCGGTCGGGTATTCGTTTGTGGCCTACCAACGGCTCAAAAACGCCGGGCAACTCTCGGTGCTATTGGCTGGGATTTTAGTAGCGGGGCTGTTGGCAGGATTTGCATCAACGGCAACGGCCCAGACCCGGATGCAAACTCACGCCCAGCCCGCAACTCCGGTTGCCGTGTCAGAACCCGTTGCGTTCACCACCGCCGAGGGTCTCGTTCTGGAAGGTACCCTGACGATGCCCGCCAGCCCGAAAAAAACGGTGCCGGTGGTGCTGCTCATTGCCGGGTCGGGGCCGACAGACCGGAACGGCAACAGCGGTAAGCAACTGCAAACCAACTGCTACCAACAATTGGCCGATAGTCTGGCGGCACGGGGCGTGGCCGTGTTGCGCTACGACAAACGCGGCTCCGGCACCAACCTGAAAGCGGCTGCGGGCAAACTCAACGAAGAAAAAGCCCGCTTCGATAATTACGTGACCGATGCCGCGGGCTTCGTGGCACAACTCAAAGCCGACAAACGCTTCTCGAAAATCGTGATTGCGGGCCATTCAGAAGGGTCGTTAGTGGGGATGCTGACTGCCCGGCAAACGCAGGCTGCCGGGTTTGTCTCTATTGCCGGGGCCGGGCGCAACATTGCCGAGGTGCTGAAAGTGCAGCTAAAAACCCTGCCCGATACGCTTCGCAATGTGGCCTACCGCGATCTGGATTCGCTACGGGCCGGGCAGGCCGTGCGCCAGCCTAACCCACTACTGCTGAACCTATTCCGGCCCTCGGTGCAGCCGTTTCTGATGTCGTGGATGAAGTATGACCCGGCGCAGGAAATAAAGCGTTTCGCCGGGCAGGTGCTGATTATTCAGGGTAAACATGATATTCAGGTGGCTGTTTCGGAGGCCGAAGCTCTGAAAACCGCCCGGCCCGATGCCAAACTCGTGCTATTCGATGAGATGGGCCACATCCTGAAAAACGCCCCCGCCGACCGCGCCGAAAACATCAAAACCTATACCCAACCGACGTTGCCGCTAACGCCGGGCCTTACCGGGGCCATTGCGGGATTTGTATTGTGACTTGTTTGCCACCGCCACCGGGCTGTAGCGGTGGGGTTTATATTGTGATCTGTTTGCCACCGCCACCAGGCTGTGGCGGG
>JBBRNH010000107.1:0-16091 GCA_038230415.1 Cytophagales bacterium
CTGCCGCAGGCCCGCTTCCACCCGCTGATTGGGGTTGGTTGTCCAGCCGGTGATGCCAACGGCCATATACTCAACCGTGCCGCCGTTGCCCCCCGACGTGTTAAAGCGAATGTCGCCCGTTGAGCAGGTGTAGGTCGGGGCAGTGAGTTGGAAACCCGTTGTGGTTGGGGGCGTAACCGGGGGCGTAATTACGGGCGGAGTGCCGCCGGAATCGGTCGAAATCCATTCGATGCGTACCGAACCAGTCACGGCGGGGCCGTTGAGGGGCGGGCGCAGATCGAGTTGGGTGATGGCCGTGTTGATCCAGCCCGCTTTCTGGCTTAGGTCAATTTCGTAGGTGCGCATCTGCCCGTCGTTCACAATCGGAAAATCCAGGTAACGGTCGGCAAGGCTATAAAATTCAACGTCGGGCTGTTGCCGCCACTGGAGCCTGAACTGGCTGTGCTGGGTCTGGAACGCGGCCCGGAGGTACAGTTTTTTGTTGTCGTTACCCCGCCAGAATCCCACCGGCGACTTAATTTCGTTGAGGTCGCGGCTATCGAGCGTTACGTTCAGTTGCCCCTGAATGGGCCATCCGCTGTCGTGGACTTCGGCATAATACCAGCCCTTGCGCGAGTTATCGAAGTGATAATCAATCGTGGGCGACAGGCGCGGCTGACTATAAATGTATGACCGGATGCTGCTGATGTGGCCCACCACCAATTCATAATCCCACTCGTGCACCCCGTTGTAATCTAACTGCTCAAACTGCGTGGCGGCAATGTAAGCGGTGGTCGCGTTAAACTCGCTGGCGTTGCTGTAATTGGTGCCGAAGTACGATTTTGTCCACTGGTAATTCTTGGGTACAAAAATCGCCATGCCGTTGCCGTTGTCGTCGGTGGCCGCCATCCAGGGTTCGGTCACGGGGCGCAGATACGCCTGTTCCATCGGCGGGGTGAGCTTGGTCAGGCCGTCGTTGGTGTAGGGGTTATTGCCCTGATAGGCGTAGATGTTCCGGTAAGGCGCGTTCAGGTAGGCGCAGGGCCATTCCTGCGCCCGCGCCCTGTAGGGCGTTTTGTCGCTGCGGTTCAGCACAATTTTGGCGTGAACCTTCACCACGTTGCCTTCCAGCCGCAGCCAATGCTCGATGGTGGCCTCGCCGGGCTGGTTATTGAACCCAAACTGTTTGGGTATGGTCTTAACATACAATGAATTAGCCTGTTTCTCGAACGTCACCACCTGCGAGGCATTGTCGTAACTGTCGCCGGCCTGAATGGGGTTCCAGCCGAGACCCGGCCAGGCGGGGTTCGCGTTTTGGGAATAATTGTGGGGCAGTCCGTAGAGCGAAATCTGAATCTGCCGCCCCAGGTCGAAATTGTTGACCATGTTGGGACCAAGCGTTGACCCCGACGTGGAGAGCCAGGTAACGGCCCCGCCGTAGTTCAGGCTGACCCCCACCCGAATCTGTCCGTTGTCTAAGGTTTGGAGTCCGGTGGCGGGGTTGCCGGGCGAAACGGGGTTGCCAATGCCAGTGGCGGGTGTCGGAGCGGGCAGGTTGGCAACGGCCAATAGCTGAACCCCGGCGAGCAATGCGGCCATGACTGACCGTACTCGTGCGTGAAAAATGTACATACAAGTTATATTGGGTAAACGTGAAACAATGCACGACCGCCCCGCCCCGAAAGGCAAGGTTGAGGAGTACACGCACAGAAAACCGGGATGAACTGTGGCCCCATTGGGGCCGGAGAGAACTGACCACAGGAGCCTGTGTATCAGAACGGAGCGTATCATCACCAAAACCGCACGAACCTGCGGCCAGCCCAAATCAGGGGCCAGCCTCCCTCAAGACGCAATACGCTGCGTTAATCACCTGCATACGAACGCAGGTTATCTACCGCAAAGTAAATACTTTACCGATAGATAAAAAATACTAATTTTCAGGAAACTTTTTAGAGAATTTGATTTGAGCGAACCACGGCCGATTCGTAAGAAACAGCCCGGTAGATAAGACTCTTACCCACAAACCAGCAGTTTGCCAGAATGAGTGTAGGTTTGCCGGGAGTTTTCATACTTCTTAACTTAATATACCCCAACACAATGGCTATTAATATCCTTGATCTGGCGAAGACCTACTTCACCGATACCATCGTCGAAAAAATGGCCCTCGCCAACGACGAACCCGCTGCCGCTACCCGCACCGCCATCGGCGGTATTCTGCCCGCCCTGCTCGGCGGAGTGCTGAACAAAACCAACACCGACGGCAACGCCAACTGGCTCATGACCCTCCTGCAAACGGGTAACTTCGGGTCGTCGATGCTCAGTAACCTCGGTACGCTCTTTACCGGGTCAGCCGCCACCGACCGAGCCGAAACCACCGGCGAAACCCTGACCCGCTCACTATTTGGCAACCAAACCGACGACGTAGCACGGGGCATTGCCAGCCACGCCGGCATCAGAAAGGATGCCGCATCAGGACTCATGGAAATGGCCGCGCCCGTGCTGATGAGCGTAATCGGGCAGCAGGTGAGTCAGGAAAACATGGGGGCAACGGGCCTGATGGGTCTCGTCACCGGCCAGGCCGATCACATCAAAGCCGCCCTGCCAGCCGGGTTAGCTGCCTTGGGCGGATTGTTTGGTGTGGGTGCCGTACTGGGCCGGGGGGCTACAATGCCCACCACTCCGCCGGTTATGACCACGCCCGCTGCCAGCGCGGGAGCCGCTTATGTTGCCCCGGCCACCAACGATAACGACGACGACCGTAAGGCCGGTGGGTTGCCGGGCTGGTTGCTGCCCCTGCTGGGTGTTCTGGCCGTTATTGCCCTGATTGCTTTTTTGGTACGAGGCTGCGATAACAAACCCGCCACCACTGCCGGGGCTATGGCCGACAGTACGGCTGCCAACGTCAGTGCCGGGGCCGACACCGCCATGACCAACATAGGAGCCGCCGGGGATTCACTCGCTGCCGGTGCCTCGGCTATGGGCGACAGCCTGAAAGCCGCTGCCGGAGACGCGGGCGATGCCGTTGCCAACGCTGCCGCCAGTCTCGGCGCATTTGGCAAACGTAAACTGCCCGATGGCGTGGAACTCAACATACCGGCCAATGGTATCGAAAGTAAGCTGATTGCGTTTATCGAAGACAAATCGAAGATGGTGGACAAAACAACCTGGTTTTCGTTCGACCGCTTAGAGTTTGCCACCGGCAAGTCAACGCTGCTACCCAAATCACAGGAGCAACTAACCAACATCGCGGCCATTCTGAAAGCCTACCCGAACGTTGACCTGAAACTCGGCGGCTACACCGACAATACCGGCAGCGCAGCCGTGAACATGAAACTCTCTGACGACCGCGCCAAAAGCACGATGGCCGAACTCGTGACGATGGGCGTTGCCGCAAGCCGGTTAGCCGCTGAGGGCTACGGCCCCGAACACCCCGTTACCAGCAACGAAACTGCCGAAGGTCGGCAGCGCAACCGCCGGATTGACGTGCGGGTAACGAAGAAGTAGCGGGCTAACCGACCACTTTTTACAAAAAGCCCCCGATTTCAGGCCTGAAATCGGGGGCTTTTATCTGGTGGTTTTCTAATGCCTGACATCGCTACGCTCAACAAACGGATATAGTTTTCTACGCCAATGCCGCCACGCCGGGCAGTACTTTTCCTTCCATGTATTCGAGCAACGCTCCGCCCCCGGTCGAGACGTAGCTCACGCGGTTGCCGTAACCGGCCTGGTTCACTGCCGAGGCCGAATCACCCCCGCCGATGAGCGAAAACGCGCCGTTTTCTTCGGTCGCTTTCACCACCGCTTCGGCAATGGCGTTGGTGCCGGTGGCAAAATTGGCAAACTCAAACACACCCATTGGCCCGTTCCAGAGAATGGTTTTTGAGTTCATTACGACCTCCGAAAACCGGGTAATCGAATCCGGGCCGATGTCTAAACCCTGCCAGCCGTCGGGAATCTGGCCGGTGGGGCATACCTGCCGGTTGGCATCGTTCGAGAAATCATCGGCGCAGAGGTTATCGAGCGGCATAATGACGTTCACGCCTTTTTCGGCGGCTTTTTTCAGAATGTCCAACGCCAATGCCTGCTTGTCGGCTTCGAGGAGTGATTTGCCAATCATGCCGCCCTGCGCTTTGGTGAAGGTGTAGGTCATGCCGCCCCCGATGATGAGGTTGTCCACTTTGTCGAGTAATCGCTCGATGATCAGGATTTTGTCCGAGATTTTGGCCCCGCCCATGATCGCTGTGAAGGGTCGTTCGGCGTTTTCGAGGAGTTTATCGGCGTTTTCGATTTCGGCCTGCATCACGTAACCGCAGACCCGATCCTGAAAAAACTGCCCGATGACCGCCGTGCTGGCGTGGGCGCGGTGGGCCGTGCCGAAGGCATCGTTTACCCAGACATCGCCGAGTTCCGATAGTTTTTCGGCAAATGCCACATCACCTTTTTCTTCTTCTTTGTAGAAACGCAGGTTTTCGAGCAATAAAATCTCACCCGGTTGCAAATTTTTCGCGAGTTCGGTAGCCGATCCACCGATACAATCATCGGCAAATTTCACGCTCACGCCGAAAGTGTCGGAGAGCGTCGGGACAAGGTGTTTGAGCGAGAATTTCTCTTCCGGCCCGCCCTTCGGTCTGCCGAGGTGCGACATCAGAATGGCCGAACCGCCATCGCGCAGGATTTTCTGAATCGTGGGTACAGTGGCCCGGATACGGGTGTCATCGGTGATGTGGTACTGGCTGTCGAGTGGTACGTTGAAATCCACGCGGACAAGGGCTTTCTTACCGGCAAAATCAAATTGGTCAAGCGTTGTCATGTTGTTTGGCGAACGAATCGGGTTGTTTTCGGGCCAAACTTAGGCAAAAATAGGTGTCGGTGGTTGGTAGAAAGTGATTCGTTGAGGGTTCAGCCAAATTTGATTTTCTTGTAAATGGCAGTCAATGAAGCCGGTTTGCCCAACACCTTTACTGAGTCGTTCAGGGCGTGAAAACTCGTATTGAGCCACAGCCCCGGCACATCGGCCCGCACGTAGGAACTAACCCAGGGTTTATCCTGACCCACGAATAAAATCTGTTGCAGCGATGGTATCTGCTTGTAGGTTTCGAGTTTATCACCTAAGTCAAAGGCCATCGTACTTTTCGATAACACCTCCACCACCAGCACCGGGTTGGTTATGGCTGCCGTAGAGAGCAAGCCACTCGGCAATCGCTTATAATCTGGTTCATCGCGTACAATACTCACGTCGGCACTGAATGAACTTCCCGTTGCCAGCACCTCAATTTTGATATTGCTGCTGAAGACTTCTAATTGGTCATCGTCATCAAACAAATTAATGAAAATGGCATTCAGACGCGATACCAGTGATTCATGAGGTAATGATGCCTGGCTAATAGACCGTATTTCTCCATTAAAATATTCGACATTATAGGGGCAGATTTCGGCGAAATCTAAATAGTCTTCGTAGCTGATTTTTGCCCGCAGATCATCAGGAGCCTGTGTACGCTGGGCTAAGGTCAACGGAAAACCGGCTGGAGCAATGAGCATCTTTGTCATAAACAGGTCATAGTTTTTGTTGGTGTAAGCTATGCAAAAAACGTCACTTCTCCAACGCCCGAATCTGGCCCAGATACGCCGTTGGCAACAGAACCTGCTGCACCACCGCCCGCAGACCAACTGCGTTCAGTATTTTGTACAGCCCGATGGTGCGAGTCAAAAGCGGCTTTCGAGACAGGCCTAATAGCTGACCAACGGGTTCGGGAACCAGCACAGCCTGGGCTTCGCGGAGGAGGTTGTACCGCCAGCCGCCCAACTGCTCGCGATACCGGGCAAAGAGTTTGTCGGTGAACGCACTCCTGACCAAATCTTGATTGAGGTGCGCCCGGCGGTCGGTTTGCCAATCGGCGTAGGTGGCGGGCAGGGCAGGCACGTGCATCCCCGCCCCAACGCGCCTAAACACGGTAAAAAGTTCGTCCCGTTCGGGGTTGGTCAGGGGTCGGTGCAGCGTGGCAAAGGCCCGTTCAGAATAGTCAATGAGCATATACAACACGTCGCGGTAGGCCCAGTCCGGGATTTTGTAGCCCCGGCTGGCTTCTACCCCGCCGTGAATGGCACTCATCCGGGCAATGGCGGTCTGGGCATCAGTTTCGCTGGAAAACACGATTTTCTGGGCATATTCGACCGTTGAAAACAACCGTGCGATGGGATCAGCGGGGAGACGGCCCGTAAAAAAAAGCCAATCCACCGCTCGGTTCAGGGCAAACTCGGCGGCAGACCCGGCAAAAATCAACAGAATCACGTCGGCATCGCCCCAGATTTGGCGCACGACCGACGAACTTTCAACAAAATCTTCATGAATACCTGCTTGCATTTTCGGTCAGTAGAAACGCTCTTTTTTTAAATCAATCCGGCATTTTTAGTCAAAACAGCCTACTGACCCAGTCTGTTTTATAAAAATAGTTCATAACCGTTTAGGTAGTTTATCCGGCACCGCCCCTCGGCGGTGCCGGATAAACCGTGAAATCCCGTTCTGTTGGTTCGGGTACACCCACAGCCCGGGGGCGGTGGGTAACGGTAACAAGATCAATATCAAACTTTAAAACCCCCGGCTAAAAGCCGGGGGAAATGGATTTATCTGCCCGGTCTGTATGCTCACAGATGGCTTGATTTCCCTGATTTATTACGCTTTGCACGATACAAATCAGGAAAACGGACTACTCACAATTTCGTCACCACAAACTCGACCCGGCGATTCCTGCGCTTGTGTTCTTCCGAATCGTTGGGGGCTGCGGGGCGTTTGTCGCCATAACCGGCGTGCCGAAGCCGGGCTTCTGAGATGCCGTTGCGGGTGAGGTAGTTGGTGATGATTTTGGCCCGGTTTTCAGACAATGCTTGATTCAGCCGCCGGTCGCCCACGTTGTCGGTGTGGCCCGCAATCTCGATGTTCAGGCCGGGTGCGGTTTGCAATGTTCTGACGAGTTTATCCAACTGTGGGTATGATTCATCGCGCAGCACGTAGCTGCTCTGATCGAAATATACATTATCGAGCCGGAAGGCTTTGTTCAGTTCTAAATCCCGAAACAGGCTGTCGGCCTTTTCCATCACGGCAACGTGTTCATACGTGAAACAGGTGTCGCAGGTGATGAGCAGCGTCTCCTCGGTTTCGTAGTAGCCTTTTACAGTAGTTATTACAACCAGCGTATCGGTGCGGTTCAGGGTAATGTCAAACGTCTGACCGGCCTGGCTTTTGCCCGAAAAATCTTTCTTCGCCAGCACCGCTTTCACTGAGAACTGCGCGCTCAGGGAGGCTTGGGTTGTTTGGTCAACGGCCCGAACCGAAAACAGCGTTGGCTGTGGCTTTTTTACCGGCGGTGTTGTTTGTGATACCGGTACGTTTTGGGCAATTTTCTGGTTCTGAGCAGGTTGCCCGGCGCGGGCCACAATCTGGCAGTATGCCGGTGTGCCAAATTCCAGAACGCCAACGTAAATAAGGAGAATGAGTGCGCGTAGTTTCATGGCCGTAGCGATGGGTTTTGAGAGAGCTGTTACCAAACAGCCAATCCTGCAAATACTATGCCGAAGCGTTGCGCTATGCACTCACTTTTTGAAGGCCAATGCTTTCACCGGCTCAATACGGTTGATAATCAGCGTCGGGAGCCACAACACGGCGGCAATCAGGCCAACGGTGGCAAGGTTCAGAAGGGCAATCATCGGCCAGTTCCACTCAATCGGTACGTAACTCATATAATAATTTTTGGGGTCGAGCGGGATGAGCTTAAACCGATCCTGTAGCCCGCACAAACCCAGCCCGATGGCGTTGCCGAGTAGTAATCCCCAGAAAACCATGTTCAGCCCGACGTGCAGGAACAGTTGCCGGATGAGCGCGTCGGGACTGCCGAGGGCTTTGAGCAGGCCAATCATCGGCGTTCGTTCGAGCATCAGCACCAGCAACACCGACACCATGTTGAAACTCGCCACGAACAGAATCAGGACTAAGAATACCGACGTGTTGCGGTCGAGCAGCACCATCCAGTCGAAGAGCGGGCGGTATTGGTCAGTCACGCGGATGAGCCGCATATCGGGCGCAACCCGGTTGAGCAGGTTTTTGTAGGTTTGGTCGAGCCGGGCAAAATCACTGACGTACAGTTCGTAACTCCCCACCGAATCGGGTCCCCAGTTGTTGAGCCGCTGGATGAGCCGCAGATCGCCCACGATAACGGTGCGGTCAACTTCTTCGAGGCCGGTTTCGTAGATACCCGTCACGGTCATTTTGCGGCCCCGAAGCTGGTTGCCCAGAAAATACAGCAGCACCGACTGGCCGGGTTTGATATTGAGTTGGTTTGCCACAAACCGGCTTACCACCACCTGCGTCGAATAGCCTTTCCCGGCAGTGTCGGCCCGAAAGTCAGGAATGTTGCCAGCCACGAGTGCGTCCCGAAACGGCGGCCAGTTATAATCGGCACCCACGCCTTTCAGGATTACGCCGGTCAGTTCGCCGGGCTGATTGGTTTTGGTAGCGGTTTTCAGAATCCCGGCTTTGAGGGCTACGGCCTGCGTGTGTTCGATACCGGCAATCTGCCCGGCGCGGGCGGCCCGGTAGGTAGGCGTTTGCAGCGGCAGCGACGTTTCTTCGTAAGACAGATTGTTGGTGAACTTGCTAACCTGCAAGTGTGCGCCAAACAGAAATATCTTTTGCTGGATGGTGCGTTTAAACCCCCCCAGCACCGAAAACGCCACAATCAGGGCTACTAAGCCGGTGGCAATACTGGCAATACCAACGCGGGTGACGGTGCGGGAAAAACTCCCGGCGGGGGCGTTCCGAACGCGCCGTGCCAGAAACAAAGGAAGATTCATATACGGTTTTCGGTATTCAGTTTACGGGCGGTTCGTTGTTGCGACCGTCCGGTTACCTAACCCGGTTTACGTAACCGCATGGCCCGTAAACCGAATACTGTAAACCGAGATCAGCCAATCAGTCGCTTGCGGTATTGGGTCGGTGAAAAACCCGTTTCCCGCCGAAACAACTTCATAAAGTAGGTCAGGTTGTTAAATCCGCACTGGATACTGACATCGGCCAAACAGGCCGGCGTTGTTCGTAACAGTTTAGATGCCAGCGCAATACGTTGCTGATTGATGTAGTCAACGGGCGTTATGCCGAAGGTCTGTTTGAAGGTCCGGTAAAAATTCGGTTCGCTCATGCAGGCTTCATCGGCTAATTCTTTGATGGGCAAATTACGGTGTAAATGGGCGTTGATGTACTGCGCTACGTGGGCCAGCCGGTTTACGTGGGCGTGGGCGGTGCCGGGCGTGAGCAGTAACGACCGCGCCTGGGTCTGCATCAGCCGCACCAGCAACTCCTGCAACACCAAACTGGCAAAGACCTCTTTAGCCCGGTTGTTCTCGGTAAAAATAGCGATCAGCCGGGTGATGAGTTGGTGAATCGGCGCATCGTTAGTCAGAAAAAAGTTGCTTTCACCAAATTGCCAGCCCGGTGCGCTGTCAATCAACGGAGCGCGGTCGTTGAGGAGTTCCGTCACCTGCTGTACTTTGTCGGGCGCAATCGCCAGGGTCAGGCACTGGGTTGGGTTCTGGGCCTGGGCTTCGGGGAAATCAATGTGCATCGTTTTGTTGCCGGGAACAATCACCGACTCGCCGGGCAGAAACTCGAAGGCCGGGGTGCCGGGCAGGTGCATCACTTTTTTGCCGCGAATCATGCTCGCCAGCACCGGATTGCTGAACGAGAGTTCTACCCGCTCGGCCACGTGCTGGGTTTCGTAAATGCTCAGTTCTGCCGTGCCGATGGTGTAGGCCGTTCGGTTTTCGATCACCTGTTCCAACCGCCGTGACTGCAGGTGGCGGTCAATGTCGAACGGAGCCGTGTGCAATTTTTTCATTGGAGACGTACACATAGTGGCGATTGCGGTACTGGTTTGACCACTACATTGCGAAATATAACGCCCGTCAACAGGATCGTCCTATTTTTTTTGCTATTCTTTGCCGGAATAACAAAAACTTGCCCGTCAGTTCACGCTTGCCCATTTTTTTATGCGAAAACACCTGCCAATTTTTCTGCTCATCAGCCTCGCTGCCCGTTCGCTCGGCGCGCAGCCAACCACTGACTATATCTACGTCACCAACGAAGATTCGGGTGATCTAAGCATCATCACCGCGCCCGGTTTCGCCGTCCTGACTACCATTCCGGTGGGGCAACGGCCACGCGGACTGAAAATCAGCCCCGACGGTAAAACGGTATTTGTGGCCCTGAGTGGCTCGCCCAAATGCCCGCCAACCCTGCCCGATTCAGTCTGTGACCAGCTTAAAGCCGACAAAGCCAAAGACGGTATTGCGGTGGTAAGCGTGGCCGAACGGCGGGTGCTGCGAATCCTGCCCGGCGGCTCCGACCCCGAACAGTTCGACATCAGCCCCGACGGAACCGGAGCGCCGGAGCGCCGGCTCTACATCGCCAACGAAGATGTGCATACCATGACCGTGCTGAACGTAGAAACCGGCACCATCGTCAAAACCATCCCGGTTGGGCGCGAGCCGGAGGGCGTAACCGTCAGCCCCGACGGGCGGCTGGTGTATATCACGAGCGAAACCGACCACAGCGTTTCTGTCATTGACGCGGCAACGCTGACGGTGAAAGCCACGATAAAGGTCGGCATCCGGCCCCGGAGCATTGCCTTCTCGCCCAATGGCAAACGGGCTTACGTGTCGGGTGAATATGACCGTTCGATCAGCGAAATCAACGTAGCCACGAATACCGTTCTGGGCCGGATTATCCTGCCCGATGGTGCGCTGCCGATGGGTGTGGCCGTCTCAAAAACCGGAAAAACGCTGTTTGTAGCCAATGGGCGCGGTAAAACCATATCAGAAATCAACCTCACCACCCGGCGCGTGGTGCGCTCGCTCGAAGTCGGGAAACGGCCCTGGGGGTTGGCCTTGTCGCAGGACGGGCGGTTGCTGTACACGGCCAACGGCCCGTCGAACGATGTTTCGGTGGTTGATCTGGCAACGTGGCGGGTGAAACAGCGCGTTCGGGTTGGCAAAACGCCCTGGGGTGTGGTGGTCGGCCCGGCAGAGTCAGCCGGGTCAGTCGGGTCGTCTGTCGCCCCGGCTCTGCTTACCGGGGCCGACCAAACCGGGCAGTATCTCCCGGCCCTGCGGGGCAAGCGCGTCGGGATGGTGGTGAATCAAACGTCAACCATCCGGCAAACGCACCTCGTTGACAGTCTGAATGCGCTGGGCATCCCGATCAAAACCATTTTTGCGCCCGAACACGGCTTTCGGGGACAGGCGAGCGCAGGCGAAAAAATCAGCAACAGCCGCGACCCCAAAACCGGCATCGGTATCGTGTCGCTCTACGGCAGCAACCGCAAGCCCACGCCCGCCCAACTCGATTCGCTCGACGTGGTTGTGTTTGATATTCAGGATGTTGGCGTTCGGTTTTATACCTACATCAGCACCTTGCACTACGTGATGGAAGCCTGCGCCGAAGCGGGCAAACCGCTCATTTTGCTCGACCGGCCCAACCCGAATGGTCATTACGTGGATGGTCCGGTGCTGGAACTGGCGTTCAAATCATTCGTCGGGATGCACCCGATTCCGATTGTTCACGGCCTGACGGTGGGCGAACTCGCCGGGATGATTAACAGAGAAGGCTGGCTGGCGGGCAAAAAAACCTGCGCCATTACCGTGATTCCGTGCCAAAACTATACCCACCAAACGGCCTACACGCTGCCCGTTGCGCCCTCGCCCAACCTGCCCAACCAACAGGCTATCCTGCTGTATCCGTCGCTGTGTTTGTTTGAGGGAACGGTGGTGAGTGTGGGGCGCGGCACCGACACGCAGTTTCAGGTAATCGGCTCGCCTAACCCGGCCAACGGCCCGTATCAGTTTACGCCCGAAGACAAACCCGGAGCGGCTAACCCGCCCAACGAAAGCAAACTGTGCTACGGCCTTGATTTGACCAAGTTCGATGCCCGCAAGCTGGGATTCTCGCTGGCCTATCTCCTTGATTTTTACCAGAAATCGCCCGACAAAGAATCATTTTTCCTGAAAGGAAATTTCATTGACAAGCTCTACGGCTCCGACTCGTTACGGGCGCAGGTGCGGGCAGGCGCAACGGAGAAAACCATTCGGCAAAGCTGGGAACCGGGCCTGACGCGCTACAAAGCCATGCGGCAACGGTATTTGTTGTATAAGTAACTGACGTTATTTTTCAGGGGTACACAAACTCAGACACCATGACAGGCAAATTTATAGCGATAGCTATTTTGTTTTTCTTCGCTATCGGCTGCAAAAAAGATGACGTAGCTACCAAACCCACTGCTGCTGTCTGCAACGACTTATTAGGTGGTGTCTGCTCAGGCAATGATGGCACTGCTTTTTGCACGTTTGGGTATAAATGGGGAGACAGGAATCCTTTTTCAAACGCTGGCCCCGGAAAACCGGGTCCCGGAAGCGGCATGATTGATGTTTCCTGGAAATTTCAGGATGCAGGATTGGTCTTTGATACGCATTCGCAACGCGGTGTAACCAGCACGTCTTTCGACAACCTGATTAATTGCTCGAAACAAAACGTCAGAACTGCTTTCTCTGCCTGGGGTTCTGTTACAAACATACGGTTCATTGAAAAATCAAGTCAGGAAACAGCGGATATTAACCTACTTGTTGCAAACATTACACAAGGCGGTATCGCTTATCCACCGATTCCGAATCAGGCTTGCAGTGGCTTAGTCATCCTTAATTCTACTGCGAGGTATAGCTGTGATTCATTTTACAGTATCGTGCTGCATGAGATAGGCCACGTTTTAGGGCTGGGTCATGTCAGTAGCAGCAACGTAATGAACCCTGGCAAGCCATTCCTTGACTTACAACCGGGTGATATACAGGGTATTCAGTCAATATACGGCAAGCAGTGAAGTTGCTTGGTCTGTTCACCGCAACGCCCGCACATCGCTTGGTCATGTTGTCGCCATTGAACACGGGCTGGGCTGATTGGTTTCCGGCTTTCCGGCATGGTTGCCGAAACCACCCTACACCGACATAATATCTTTCTCCTTTGTTACAAATGCTTCTTCAACGCGGGCGATGAAGGCATCGGTCAGTTTCTGGGAGCGTTCTTCACCTTTTTTAACGTCATCTTCCGAAACGCCCTCTTTGGTCAGTTTTCGGATAACATCGTTGGTGTCTTTGCGGATGTTGCGGACGTTGATTTTGGCGGTTTCGATCTCGGCTTTTACCCGCTTGACCAAATCGCGCCGGCGGTCTTCGGTGAGGGGCGGCACCGAGAGCCGGATCAGTTCGCCGTCGTTCATGGGGTTCAGGCCGAGGCTGCTGTTGCGAATCGCCTTCTCGATTTCGCCAATCATTTTCTTCTCAAAAGGCTTAATGGCAATCGTCCGGGCATCGGGCGTGGTAATGCTGGCAACGTTGCCAATGGGCGACATAGAGCCGTAATAGGCAATCTGCAACCCGTCGAGCATGGCAGGAGAGGCTTTTCCGGCCCTGATTTTATTGAGTTCGATGGCAAGGTGTTTCAATGCCTTCTCCATCGTGTCTTTGGCATCGTCCAAGAAAAATTCAATCTCTTCCATTCTAAGGGGGTTCGTTCAACGTTTAAAGTTTACTGTTTAACGTGCAGATTCCACGTCACCTTAGACGTTAGACTTCAAACGTTAAACGATATTTTCAGACCGTAATCAATGTTCCCGCGTCTTCGTCGCCCAGCACTACCCGAAGCAGGCTGCCGGGCGTGTTCATGTTGAAAACAATAATGGGTAGGTTGTTTTCCTGGCAAAGCGTGAAGGCCGTGAGGTCCATCACGCTAAGTTTTTTCTCGTACACCTCCCTGAAACTGATGGTTTTGTAGCGGGTGGCGGTTTTATCTTTCATCGGGTCGGCACTGTAAACCCCGTCAACTTTGGTGCCTTTCAAGACCACGTCGGCTTCAATTTCGATGGCCCGCAGGCTGGCGGTGGTATCGGTGGTGAAGTATGGATTGCCCGTGCCGCCCCCAAAAATCACGACGCGGCCTTTTTCGAGGTGCCGGATAGCCCGCCGGCGCACATACGGCTCGCAGACCTGCTCGACCCGGATGGCCGACATCACGCGGGTGAACACGCCGTGCTGTTCGAGCGAACTCTGCACCGCCATGGCGTTGATGACCGTTGCCAGCATACCCATATAATCACCCTGTACGCGGTCGAAACCGGCTTTTTCGCCCGAAATACCCCGAAAAATATTCCCCCCGCCCACCACAATTGCTACTTCGATACCCAGCGCGGTGACGCTCATAATCTCCTGGCTGTATTGTTCCAGCATCGCCGGGCTGATGCCGTTCCCGTCTGGCCCGGCCAAAGCCTCGCCACTGAGTTTAAGCAGAATTCGTTTGTACTTGGGTTGGTGAGCCATTGGGGGGAGAAATTTTGGCCGCAAAGATAAGGCAAAATGAAAACCACTACCCGTATCTTTGGCAGAGACTAACCGCCATCCCTGCGCCGTATGCCCGCCGAATTTCTCCTGATTCATCCCGATAATCCCGAACCGCGCAAGATTCAGCACGTGGTCTCGGCCCTGCGAAACGGAGCCGTTGTGATTTACCCCACCGACACGATCTACGGTCTCGGCTGCGACATTCACAATGCCCGCGCCGTGGAGCGCGTGGCCCGCATCAAAGGCATTAAGCCCCAGAAGAATGATTTCTCGTTTATTTGCCACGACCTCAGCCACATTGCCGATTACGCCCGCGTTGATAATCAGACCTTTAAACTGATGAAACGGCTGCTACCCGGCCCCTACACGTTTGTGCTGGAAGCCAGTAACCGCGTTCCGAAAGTGCTGAACACCAGCAAAAAAACCATCGGTATCCGGGTGCCAAACCACGAGATTCCGCGCCGACTCGTGCTGGAACTCGGCAATCCGATTTTGACCACGACCGTAAAAGACGACGACGAAATCAGCCAGTACCCCACCGACCCCGAAGAAATTTATGGGATGTTTCAGCACATTGTTGACATTGTGATTGATGGGGGGCCGGGCGGCAACGTGCCGTCAACGGTGATTCGGGCCGTGAACGACACCGTTGAGGTTGTCCGGCAAGGATTGGGATTGGTTGATTTTTAATGCGTAATTTTCCGGCGTTATGCTCCATAAAACAGTATTTGCCCTGGCCGCAGCAACCACCATGTTGCTCGTTAATTGTCAGCCTGCTTCCCAAAAAGCCGATAAAACATCGGCTGACTCAACGGCTAAAACAGCCCAATCAACCACCGCCACCACAGTTTCGACTGATTCGGCGGTGGCTGCCAAACCCGTCTCCGGTACGCTCTCGCCGTTGGATTCGCTGGGGCTGATCGGACCGAAAATCACCGGGCCGATCCTGCCCGGCAAACGCATCGTTGCGTATTATGGCAACCCCCATTCCAAAAAAATGGGCGCGTTGGGCGAATATCCCAAAGATGATATGCTCCGGCGGCTCGACAATGCGGCCAAAGAATGGGAACAGGGCGACACCACCGGCCTGAAAGTGCAAACGGCCCTGCACCTCGTGGCAACCTCGGCGCAGGGCGCACCCGGCAAAGATGGCTACTACCGGATGCGAATGAGCGATAAAACGATTCGGAAAGTCATCAAGTGGGCCGCCGAGCACAACTCCATCTGCTTCTTGGATATTCAGGTCGGTTTGGCCCCGTTGCAGCCCGAACTCGATTACATGGAGAAATACCTCAAACTGCCCTACGTGCACTTAGGCATTGACCCGGAGTTTTCGATGAAGACCGGCGCACGGCCCGGCACCCGCATTGGCACCTACGATGCCGCCGATGTGAACAAAGCCATATCGTTTTTGAGCCGCATCAAACGCGAAAACAACCTGCCGCCCAAGATTCTGGTCGTTCACCGCTTCACGCAGCGCATGGTAACCAATTACAAAAGCATCAAAATTGACCCCAACGTGCAGGTGGTGATGCACATGGACGGCTGGGGGCCACCGTCGCTCAAAACGGATTCATACCGCGATTACATCGTGAAAGAACCCGTGCAGTACACCGGCTTCAAGCTATTCTATAAGAACGATTTGAAAAAGGTTGACCCGCGCTCTAATCACAAATCGCCCCACC
>JBBRNH010000108.1:0-16046 GCA_038230415.1 Cytophagales bacterium
CAACGGCGATCTTGTTTGGGAGCAGCGTTATGGCAGTTCGGGCATTCTTCAGGCAATATGCCGGGCCGCAGACGGGGTAGGATACATTGTTTCAGGGTCGCTGCAAGGGCCAAGTACCTCCCCGGCCCTCGCGGCTAATTTCAATGGTTCAGCGATAATCAAAATCACGGAAACGGGCGGAATCGTCTGGGCAACTACCGGAACATTACTAAACAGTTCTAATCAGGCATTATCGCCAAGTATAGCCAAAAATGGGTGTTTTATGGTCTCCGCATCTATGCAGACGAACAATAGCCAGACGTTAGAAACCTATTTGATTAGTAATGATGGTAGTAGTGGTCTGTTGAGTACGTTAAGCGTATTCCGAAACATAGAGAACTCTATTCAGGCAACCAGCGACGGAGGCTATATTATTGGCACAGGCATTTATAATTCAACAACCTCAGCCGATTATTTCATTGCCCGTTACAATTCAAATTCTACGTTAAAATGGCAACTCTCTGGCGGAGGAACGTTTGCTGACTATGCCCGGCAAGTTTATGAATTGGCAGATGGCAGTATTCTGGCGGCTGGCTATACGTTCTCTACGGATGGTATCTTCACGCGCCCCGCTGCCCGGTCAGATGAACAGGCTATCTGGGTGTCTAAGTTTGGCGTATCAGCCCCCGTCACCGTGCCGGTAAGCACCGGATTAGCCGTTACACCCAGCTATAACTGCAACACCGGCCAGATAACGATTAGCACCACCGGCGGCAGCGGTAATCCGCTCGAATACCGCGTTATCGGTCTGCGCGACTGGTCGGCCAGCAATGTCTTTGCCGTGCCATCGTACCAACAGAACGGAACGACGTTTACGACCGAAACCCGGCAAGACCGGGTAACAGTCACCGTGCCGGTCACTGCGTCCTGCACCGCAGTCGTGACTCCACCCACGCCCACCGTGCCATCGGGGGTGTTTGTGCTGCGAACGCCTGATTTTGACTGTACAACGGGTAAGCTCACAGCCCTGTACAGCAACGGCAACGGTGGCCCGGTCGAATTCCGGGTGGCGGGTCTGCGCGACTGGGGTTCCTCGCCCGATTTTTTCGTGCCAGCCCATCAACTTACCGGCACCACGTTTACCGTAGAAGCCCGGCTCAACGATGGCCGCACGGCAACAATCGCGTTTACTACCGGCTGCGGCACCACCACTGCACCCCCCGTTGTGACTCCGCCAACGACCCCGACCACAACAACCGGCGGCCTGACGTTTGCACCAACTACGTCCGTTTGTGGGAGCGGCCAATCTGGTATGCAACTGATTATCAACCTGGTTGGCATCAATCCTGACCCGGCTAACGGCATAGACTATAAAATTCCCGGCCTGGCCGACTGGCAGCGCAGCAACGTATTTGCCGTACCGGGCTGGCAGGCTAACGGCACCACCTTTACACTCTATGCCCGGCGCAACGGCGTAGAAGCCACCACGATCTACACCACCGTTTGCCCGGCATCGAATCGGGAAGGCACCGCCGAAACCGGCCAATCATGGCAGGCCGTGGTGCTGCCCAACCCCGTTGACGAGCAGGCAACGGTAGCGATAACGGGTGCAACGGGTCAAACGGCTGACCTGATTATCACGGACGTAAGGGGTCAGCAACTCCACAGCCGACGGGTGAAGATCGAAAGCGACCGGCACGAAGAGCAATTCGATTTGGCGCGGCAATCGGCGGGGTTGTATCTGTTGCGGGTTACGCTGGCCGATGGTACGCCCGTTTCGGGGTGCATAGACCTCAGAACGCAGCATGAGAAACCGCAGTCTATCATGCTATCACTGGCCGGGCAGAGCCAGACGGTGAAGATTATCAGGCGGTAGGCCCGGCGGGATTTGTCGCATCGGCAATCCTGCCGGTGCGACAAATCCGAGCCAATTCCGTTAGTTGTATAAAACCATCATAGAGCGTCCGATTTATCCTTCTTTTGGCAACCCATCACCAATCCCGTATTCCGATGAAAAATCAATCATACCTCGCTTATCTTTTGCTTTTTCTTGTGCTGGGTTGTCAGAAGCCGGAGCCTGTGGAGCCGCTGTCGGCAGATGAAATTCTGGCGCAGAGTGCCAAGATTGATAAGGTGATTTCAAGAACCCAGGGGCTAACCAGTCCAAGCCGGGAGGATCAGAACATAATCGATGTAAACAGAATGGTTCCTTCTTGTGAAATGTACGTTTATGACAGTCAGGGACGCATTAAGTCCGAGAGATTCAATCTTGAAAGAGAGCAGCCCTGTCGGGAAGGCGAACCGTCGAGACGTTACGATTACAGAGATGGCTACGTTGTGATTAGTCCCTACCAAGCTACTACAATGGGCGATACGATGAGAGCAGGTGCCAACGGGTTTATAACGTCTGTAAACGTTTTCCCAAGGCTTAACAATTATCTCTCAAGTACATTTGACTACGATGAAAACGGCTTTTTGGTGAAAGAATTCCATGACGTGTACCAAAGCTGGCGAGAGAGCAATGCGCTTATTACGTTAAAACACAGCTATCTGGATGGTAACAGGATTAAGACCGTAATGACCAGTTTGATGGGATACAACTCGTTTGGTACTCCCGACAGTGCAGTGGTCGTTTACAACTATGACAAAACGAGTTACAACCCTTCTATCAGATATGATGACTACCAATTAGTAGGCAGTTTTAGTCTTGGCAATGACTACTTTGCCTATTTCTCCAAAAGGCATCATAGTTTGTATGGTAAACCAAGTAAAAATTTACTAAAAACTGTGGTGTGCCATCTTTTTGTAGCAAAGAAGCCATACAAATATGAGCCAGAGCGCATATACAACTACCGATACACATTCGACGCTAAAAAACGGGTTGACTCACTCATCGTTACAGCCAAATCAATATACAATGTAGGAATTCACCTGCGAAAATTTATCTACAAAGAATAGACTTCCTCCGCCCCGCGCCCAAACAAACGGCCCGGTTTTATGAGTCGGGGTTATTTATTTTGCCACTTTCTACCGAACTTTCGGCTTGCTTCACATACCTGACAATCAGGCAATCAGCACACAAACTATGGCTATTCTGAAACTAACGATTAACAACAAGCCCGTCTCTGCCGACGTTGACCCGCAGATGCCTCTGCTGTGGGCCATTCGGGACGTGATTGGGCTAACCGGCACCAAATTCGGCTGCGGCATTGCCCAGTGCGGAGCCTGCACCGTTCACCTCAACGGCAACCCCACGCGCTCGTGCAGCGTGCCGGTGTCGGCGGCTGTGGGACAAAAAATCACGACCATCGAGGGTCTCTCGCCCAACGCCGACCACGCCGTGCAACGCGCCTGGATTGCCCATCAGGTGCCGCAGTGTGGCTATTGCCAGTCAGGGCAGATCATGAGCGCGGTGGCGTTGCTGAAACAAAACCCCAACCCCACCGATGCCGATATTGACGCGGCCATGCAGGGCAACATCTGCCGTTGTGGAACCTACAACCGCATCCGCGAAGCCATTCATACGGCTGCTGCCGAGATGAAAACCCCCGCACCAACTGCCAAACCTGCCACCCTCAAAACCACCGGCCAACGATGAAAACGCCCCAAACACCCCAATCGGTTGACCGCCGTGATTTCCTGAAAACAGCCGGTCTCACCGGCGCGGCCTTCGCCCTGGGCCTGTCTGCCGTGCGGTCGGCGGGCATTGCCGACGTGCTGAACCTGAGCCAGTCTGCCACCGCCACCGCCACCGCGCCCGCATCGCTCACGCCCTATATCTTGATTGACCCGTCGGGACAGATCACGATTATGAACCCAAAACCCGAAATCGGGCAGGGAACGTACCAGTCTATCCCGTCGCTGATTGCCGAAGAACTGGAGGTTTCGCTCGATAATGTCATCATCAAACCAACCGGGGGTGAAGCCGCGTTTGGCGGGCAGGTGGTGGGCGGAAGCGGCTCGGTACGGGGGAGTTATACCCGTCTTCGGAAAGTTGGTGCGTCGGCCCGCGAGATGCTGGTGCAGGCCGCCAGCCAGCAATGGAACGTGCCGGTGGCCGAGTGCTTTGCCGAAAACGCGACCATCATCCACAAGCCATCGGGCAAAAAACTGACCTACGGGCAAGTAGCCGAAACAGCCGCCAAACTCCCCGTACCCACCAACCCGACGCTGAAAGACCCCAAAGACTTCAAGATTCTGGGCAAAAACACGCCCCGCCCCGACGTACCCATGAAATCGTCGGGACAGGCTCTGTTCGGGATTGACGCAAAAACGCCGGGCATGGTCTATGCGTCGGTGGCGCGTTGCACCGTGATTGGCAGCAAATTGGTGAGTTTCGATGCCAGTGCGTCGCTCAAAATCAAGGGGGTGCAGCAGGCCGTGAAGGTAGAGCGCGTCATTGACAAGAACCGATACGAAGGCGTTGCCATCATTGCTGATACTTACTGGGCGGCAAAACAGGGCCGCGATGCGCTGAAAATCACCTGGGATCATCAGGGATTCGACACGTTTAACACGGCAGATTACGAGAAAAAACTCCGCGACTTAGCCAAAACCGATGGCGTTCAGGGCCACAATTCGGGCGAGTTCGATAAGGTATTTGCTGAATCGTCGGCGCAGGTCGAAGCCTTTTACGAAACACCGATGGTAAGCCACTCCACCATGGAGCCGATGAACGCGCTGGCCCATTGGCAGCCCGGCGATAAGGTCGAGGTGTGGGTGTCGTCGCAGGGGCCAGACCTGACAAAGGGCGAGATGGCCCGCGTTCTCGGCATTCCGCAAGACAACGTAACGGTGCATATCATGTTCAACGGCGGTGGGTTTGGTCGCCGGCTGTCGCAGGATTACGCCACCGAAGCCGCCCTGCTCTCAAAAGCCGTTGGCAAGCCCGTGAAAGTGGTCTGGACCCGCGAAGACGACACCCAGCTTGGCCCGTTCCGGCCCATGACGTTCTCGGCCATGCGCGGGGCGTTGTCGGCAGATGGCAAGGCCACAGCGTTGCAGCACAAGGTGATTGCGCCTTCGATTGATGCCACCAAGCGCGAAAAATACGACAAAACCAAAGCCGACGGCACCATGACCGAAGGCACCGACGAGCAGAAATACGAAATTGCCAACCTTAACACGCGCTACGTTTTTGCCGATATGCACATCCCGCTGACCTACTGGCGGGCCGTAACCAGCACCACCTTAGCCTTTGCTCACGAGTGCTTTATTGACGAAATGGCCGCCAAAGCCGGGCAAGACCCGATGGCCTTCCGGCTGGCGATGCTTACCAAAGACTCCGACACGAAACGGGTGCTGACCAAACTCCGCGAGGTCTCAAACTGGGACAAACCCCTGCCGTCGGGCTGGGGCCGGGGCGTGGCGCAGTGGGAATTTTTTGCCGGGCTTGCCGCTCATGTCGTTGAGGTATCAAAACTGCCGGGCGGGGGCGTAAAAGTCGAGAAAGTATATTGCGTGATTGACCTCGGCACGGTGGTAAACCCCGACATGGTGAAGGCCCAAACCGAAGGCTGCATTGCCATGGCCCTCACGGCGGCTAATAAAGACGGCATCACGTTTGTGAACGGCCAATCGGTACAGGCCAATTTTGATACCAACCAGATGCTGCGGATCAACGAGATGCCCAAAATCGAGGTGCATATCCTGGCCGAGGGCGGGCCGGTGATCAAAGGCGTTGGTGAGCCGGGATTGCCGCCGTTGGCCCCCGCGCTGGGCAACGCCGTGTTTGCCGCCACCGGCAAGCGCGTCCGCAAACTCCCGTTCGATTTGGCGAAGGTTTAATAGTCCCCTAATCTTATGATAACCTCAGACGTAACTATTTTGGCTGACTCCGACGAACCATTCGCGATGAGTATTCTTGGTGCAATGGCCGAAAAAAAACTGATTCAAATCAATGCGGCTACATCCATCGTACGGCCCGGTTTCCCGCTATCAGTAGTTCAACTCAATCAACAGATTGATCAGTCGGAACGAAGTGGCCGGGTTTCTGTCGAAGATGCCAAAACACGACTGGGGCTGTGATTATTGATGGCCGTTTGATTATGAGATTCTTTTCCTGACTGTATGTCACGCCAGTCGCAACCCAGATTCGATTGATTTGAACGAATAAAACCCCCGGCCTGTGTTTTTAAACAGGCCGGGGGTTTGTGTATAAGTACCCTCAATAGGTTCCGGTGGCGGTTCTGATACCCTGTTTTTGGCGCGGGGTCGGGGTTGGCTGGGGTACGTCCGGCGGGCGTTGACCGTTGATGAAGCCGGGGCGCGTGGCCGTTGCCGACGCTGCTTTTCCGTAGGCATCGGGGTTCAGGTAGCTGCCTTTTTCGGTGCTTTCTTTCAGCGACTCGGCCACAAACGGATGCTGCTGCATGACCTTATCATTCCGAACGCCGGTGATCTGCCAGCTTACCCTGATGCCGGGCTGATTGGTTTGCACCACAAACTGGTTATTCTGCACCTCTGTCTTGATGATAGCCTGAGCAAAGGTGCCGATAACGGTAAGCTGATAGCGAAAATCTTTGTTAAGCGTCTCAAAATAAGCGGGTAACGTAACGGTTGCCAGTCCGCTGGCATCGGTGGTGAGGTTGCCGCTGTATTGATTCAGCACTTCGTTGCTCTCTATGGCAGCGTGGCGCAGGACTTTGTTTTCTGGGTCGAGGGGGTGGTCAATCAAGAAGTTTTTGGTGCCGCTGATACTGAGCGAGTTGCCCGTAATGGCTCCGGTGACCTGTACTTTCCCGAAAAATTGTCCGGCGTAGGTATTGCTGGCATTAATCACGTCTTCTCCCATGATCGCTGCCGATAAATTGGTACCGGCTGCCCCGTTGAGGTAGCCATACACGCCGTATTTAAAGTTTCCGGTCCCTTCGGCGTAGCCCGCCACGCCCACATTGGCATACACATTGGCCTGATTGCTGTATCCGGTGATGGCCTGCGACGTTTTGTTGCCTAACCACTTGAACGTTCCCGACGTGGTGGCGTAAAGCCCCTGCCCATCGGTACTCCGAAAATACCCGCCCGGATTGGCGAGGTCTTTCAGGAAGTTTGCCGTGCCAGACGAGCCGGATTCGGTGATGCCCCGCACGGCAATGGTGCTGTTAACGGCGGTGCTGGCCGGGTTAGACGCTATGGCCTCTACGCCGATAACCTGCGATGTTCCGTTGAGGCCCTGTGCATAACTAAACACGCCGTTTATGGTTGAATTGGCCCCACTGGTAGCCGCCTGAAAAAAACCGCCATACACCCCGCCCGCCATACTCAGGCCGTTGTTGACGTTATCGCCCAAAACGCCGATGTAGTAGGGTGTTGCGCCAACGGTGCTTTGCCGGGTTGTGCCAACAACGCCGATATTCTCACCATTGGCGTTGGTGGCCGTGCCGAGCAGACCGTAATGTTCAGTGACGGCCCCGGTGGTGATGCTATTCTGACCGATGCCGCCTATTTTGGCAGAAAGACCGGAGTAATTATAAACCGCCGTGTTCGAATACGTCAGCGTAGTTTGCGCCTGAGCCGCAACGGGCAGCAGGCAGCACTGGAACAGGATGTACGATTTTTTCATGAAAAAAGGAGTTTCATACAGATGAATTACTGTCAAAAGTACGTCACCCTACTAACTTTATAGTGTTTTTTTGACGAAGTTTTACAGGCTGTCAACCCGCTGAAAACAACGGCGATGTTCATTTTCAGATCGAGTTGAACCGATTTAGCGTTGCGGCTTCAACAATGGCTTCGGCCTGCATTAAGGTAATTTCCATACTGTTTGAGCTGATTTAATTTGGTTCAGCTGATTGTGTGTTTACGCTGATTTCGCTCCGGGTACAATAAAAAACGAGGCTGCGTATCAGTAGAAAAGACTCATTTTGGCCCTACTCTGTGAAGAAAAACAGAAAATTACTGCCAACTCTTCATGAAAATATCCCTATTTCTGCCACTTATCTGGCTGATGACCTTCACTGCCGCCCGCGCTCAGGCACCCGATAAGACGCTGTGGTATAAACAGCCCGCGCCGTATTTTGAAGAAAGCCTCGTGCTGGGCAACGGCACGCAGGGCGCAACGGTTTTCGGCGGGATTGAGTCGGATAAAATATTCCTGAACGATGCCACGCTCTGGTCGGGCGAGCCGGTGAAAGCCGACATGAACCCCGAAGCCTACAAGCAGGTTCCGGCGATTCGGGAAGCCCTGAAAAACAACGACTTCAAACTCGCCGATCAACTGAACCGCAGTTTGCAGGGCAAATTTTCGGAGTCCTACGCCCCCCTCGGCACGCTTTACCTCGATTTTGGACACGGGCCAACGGCGCAGAATTACTACCGCCAACTGAACCTTGCCGAAGCCGTATCGTCGCTGCATTACGAGGTCAACGGCGTGACCTACACGCGGGAGTACTTCGTCTCAAAACCCGACCAGATATTGATTATTCGGGTCAGCAGTAGTCAGAAGGGTGCGTTGGTTTTTTCGGTGAAGTTTACCAGTTTGCTGCAAAACAAGGTCTCCGTTGCCGCTAATACGCTGACTGCCAGCGGTTACGCCCCTACACACGCCGAACCGACGTACCGGGGAAATATGCCCAATGCCGTTACGTTTGACCCCGCCAAAGGAACCCGCTTCACCACGCTGGCCCGCATCAAAGCCACCGATGGCGAGGTGGTCACGACCGATAGCACCATTGGCATTTCGGGCGGCACCGAAGCCGTGATTTTTGTTGCCATCGCCACCAGTTTCAACGGTTTCGATAAGAACCCGGCTACCGACGGTTTGCCCAACGAACAAATCGCGGCTGACCGGCTCACGCGGGCGTTTGCCAAATCATACAGCCAACTGAAACAGGCGCATATCGCTGATTACCAGCCGTTTTTTAACCGGGTAAGCCTGGATCTCGGTCAAAGCACCGCCCCGAATCTGCCCACCGACGAACGCCTGAAACGCTACGCCGACGGCAGCGAAGACAAAACGTTAGAGACGCTGTACTTTAATTTCGGGCGGTATCTGCTCATTAGCAGTTCGCGCACACCCAACGTGCCAGCCAATTTGCAGGGCATCTGGAACCCATACATCCGCCCGCCCTGGAGCAGCAACTATACCACCAATATCAACGCCGAAGAAAATTATTGGCCCGCCGAAACCACCAACCTGCCCGAAATGCACGAGCCGTTGTTGGGACTCATTGGCAATCTGGCAAAAACGGGCGCGGTTACGGCCAACACGTTTTACGGAGTCGGCGGCTGGTCGGTGGGGCATAATTCAGATATCTGGGCCATGAGCAACCCCGTCGGTGATTTCGGCAAAGGCGATCCATCCTGGGCCAACTGGAACATGGGCGGGGCCTGGCTCAGTACGCACCTCTGGGAGCATTTTGCGTTCAGTCAGGACAAAAAATACCTCCGGCAAACGGCCTATCCGCTCATGCGCGGAGCCGCCGAATTTTGCCTGAACTGGCTGGTAGAAGACGCAACCGGCAAACTCATCACGTCTCCGTCAACCTCGCCCGAAAACCGCTATATCGCCCCTGATGGCTACAAAGGAGCCACGTTGTCGGGGGCCACCGCCGACCTCGCCATGATTCGGGAGTGCTTTTCTCAGACCATCCGGGCCGCGAAACGCTTGGATACCGATGCTGATTTTCGTGGAAAATTAGAACAGGCATTGGCCCGGCTGTATCCGTATCAGGTGGGCAAGGCGGGAAATTTGCAGGAATGGTATCAGGACTGGGCCGACGTTGACCCCAAACACCGGCATCAATCGCACCTGTTTGGGTTGTATCCCGGCCACCACATCCGGCCTGATCTCACACCTGATTTGGCCCGGGCTTGTCGTAAAACGCTGGAAATCAAGGGTGATGAAACAACCGGCTGGTCGAAGGGCTGGCGGATTAACCTCTGGGCGCGGCTTTGGGATGGCAACCATGCCTACAAAATGTACCGCGAATTACTGCATTACGTGGCTCCTGATGGCGTGAAAACCAATTATGCGCGGGGGGGCGGCACCTATCCCAACCTGTTCGACGCGCACCCGCCGTTTCAGATTGACGGTAACTTCGGTGGAACAGCCGCCGTTGCCGAAATGCTCATGCAGTCGTCAGAAACCGACATCCGGCTGCTACCGGCCCTGCCCGATGTCTGGGATAGCGGTTCGGTAAGCGGGTTGCGGGCGCGGGGCGGCTACGAACTGGCGATGACCTGGGCCAAAAACGCCCTGAAAACCGTAACGCTGTACTCGAAACTGGGCGGGCAAACAACGCTCATCAGTGGCGGTAGAACCAAAACGATTTCGGTGAAGGCCGGGCAGAAACTGACCGTAAAGTGGTGAGAGACGAGTTCTGTTTGCCACCGCCCCCAAGCTGTGGCGGGTAGAGCAGAGCATTAGGGAGAAACTGTTACCAATCATAACCTCGCCACAACTTAGGGGCGATGGCAAACAACACAAAAAAAGCCATTCACAGTTGGTGTGAATGGCTTCTTGTACTGGGGTGGGAACTGACGGGCTCGAACCGCCGACCCTCTCGGTGTAAACGAGATGCTCTGAACCAACTGAGCTAAGCTCCCTTTTCGGGTTCCTGAACGACTTTTTCGTCGTTTGGGAGTGCAAAGATGCAGGATGATTTTTTGGGATGCAAGAACCACTACCAATTTTTTCTCCCCTGTTTAGGAGCCAGGAGTAATTTCTCCCCTGTTTAGAAACAGTCCGACGGGCCGGGAGCTAATCACTCAAAATTCAGATAAATCGTCACCGTGTGCGTCGTCAGCCGTTGCAGCCCCACGCTCGTAACGGCATTGGTAGGCCGGAACAGATTCGGGATGCCGTGCGAAAAGCGGATTTCGGGGCTGAATTTGAAGTACTCGAAAAACTGCTCGAAGCCAACGCCGTATTCTACCGTCAGGTCGGTATTGCCCGTTGCGAGTTTGCTCGACCCTGCCGCCTGATTCCGCCGGACGTTAGTTTCCAGACCAACCGAAGCCCCGGCCAGCAGATACATCCGGGAGTTGTTGCGCCGTTGTGACTTGTATTTGAGCAACAACGGAATGTCAACCCAGGTTGACTCGCGGGTTTCGGTACGGGTGCTGCCGCCGGGATAATCGTATTTTACCTCCCGGCTATACAATGAAACGGCGGGCGTGACCCGGAAATCGAACTCGTCGTTGAGAAAAAAATTGGTTACGAAACCAACCCGAAACCCCGTTTGGTTGGGCGAATAAATACGGGTAGCCGAGTCAGATGCCACAAACGCCGGACTGTATTTAACCGTGAATCGGGTGGTTGGCGCGGCAAAGAAAAATCCGTAGTGAATAACCTTGTCGTCGTAATGTTCGAGGTGTTTGCGTTTGTAGGCGTAGCCCTGTGCAACCGCCTGCCCCAGCGATGCCGCCAGTAGTAAAAGTACTAAGCCGGTTTGTGGCCGACATAAATCGAAGCAACGCCGAAGGTAAGCGGGGTCCATGTTGTGTTGATAAAACCTGCCGATTCAAAAATGCGGAGAAAGTCAGGGCCGTCCGGGAACGCCTGTACCGATTCGGGCAGATACGTGTATGCCGCGGCATCTTTGCTGACCATCCCACCGATGAAGGGCAGAATATTTTTTGAGTAAAATCCGTACAGTTGTTTGAACGGAAACGAGCGCGGATTCGAGAATTCCAGCACTAAGCAAACCCCGCCGGGGCGAATCACGCGCTGCATATCGCGCAGACCATCGGCAAGGTGTTCAAAATTCCGCACACCAAAAGCAACGATGGCTGCGTCGAATTCATTGTCTGCCAGGGGCAACCGCTCCGAATCGCCAGACCGCATGGAGATGATTTGATCAACACCCCGCGCCTTCATTTTCGCGCGCCCAACGGCCAGCATCCCCTCCGAAATATCAACGCCGACAATGCGCTGCGGTTTCAGGGCGAGGGCTTCGAGGGCAAAATCGCCCGTTCCGGTGGCAATGTCGAGAATGGTTTTGGGCGCGTATTGGCGGAGCATACGAATAGCCCGTTTGCGCCAGAGAATATCAATACCACCGCTCAAGACGTGATTCAGTAGATCATATTTGGGCGAAATGGTATCGAACATCTCGGCCACCTGCTCGCTTTTGGAGGTGGTTTTATCTTTGTAAGGAACAACAGCCATTTTATCAGTTATCAATTATCAATGAGCAGCTATCAGTAAACGTTGTTTGAGCATATTGATAACTGCTCATTGATAACTGTTCACTGACCAACGGCTTGCCGAACCGGAAAGTTTGGCGCGGTTGCGGGCAGGGCGTATCTTGATGGCCTGAATCCTAAAAACCCTGACGTATTCTAATGACTCCCGAAGCCGTTTTTCAACTCGCCAACGCTGTGGTTTTGCCCCAATGGTTGCTCATGCTGGTTGCTCCGCGCTGGCGCGTGACCCAGGCTTTAGTTCGCTCATTTGCGCTGCCCGCGCTGCTGGCCGTGATTTATGCTGTGTATCTGTTTAGTGGCAAACCCGTTGATTTTTCGGCGTTTGGCTCATTGGCGGGTATCAAAACGCTGTTTTCCACCGGGGGCGATGCCGTGATGCTGGCCGGTTGGGTGCATTACCTCGCCTTTGATCTTGTGGCCGGTTCGACGCTGTTATTGAACGCCCAGCGCGAAAAAATCCCGCACGGGTTCGTTGTGATCCCCCTGCTTTTCTGCTTCATGCTGGGGCCGGTCGGCTGGCTGATTTACTGGATTATACGGTTGGTTCGCACCAGAACCGTGCTTTTTGCGATAGAACGCAGATGACGCAGACGCTGCGGATTTTTGCGGGCTATTGTATCGTAATCACAAACGAGGCCGTAAACATCTCGTCTTCGGCTACTTCCTGAACACCCTCTTTGCGCGAAAACGCGACCGGCTTACCTTCAGAATCGGCACAACCGAGCCAGGGTTCGATGCAAACAAAGGCCGCACTGGGTTTAGCCCAGATGCCGAGATAGTCAAAATCCGGGAACGAAACGGTTATTGATTCGCCGTGTTTTTTGTGTCGAAGAACCACTTCTTTTACGGCTAACTCCTTAAAAACCAGTGCGTCCTGGTTAAACAAAAAATCGCCGAGCCACAACCGCGAGCCATCCATTTCGAGCGGAGTGGTCTCGCCCGTGAATAGCCCCGACGACGACAGCCGGTGGGTTTCTAAGGAGGTCGTGTCTTCGTCGAATTCCAGAAAATAATCACTGTATTTTTCGTCAGGGTGCATCGGCAACGCAAAGGCCGGGTGGGCACCGACCGAGAAAAAAATAGCCTTGTCGTCGTTGTTCTCAACCTGATAGGTCACGGTCAGGGTCGGGCCATCGAGCGCGTATTCAACCCCAAACGTGAACCGATACGGATACACGGCCCGCGTTTCGGCAGAATCAGACAAGACAAGCCGGGCGGAGGCATCGCTGCTGGTTGATGTCGTGAAGAGCGATTTTCGGGCGAAACCGTGCCGTTCCATCGGGTAGGCCTGGCCGTCAATCAGAATCTGATTATTCCGGCAGCCGCCCACCACCGGAAACAGGTTGGGCGCGTGCCAGCCCCACACCGCTGGGTTGGCCTGCCAGAGATGTTCGGTGTTGGTTTGCTTATTGAACAGGGAAGTGAGTTCGGCCCCCTGCGGGCTGATGCTCACGCGGAGGCAGTCGTTTTCGAGGATGGTCATTGCCGGGGCTGGTTATGCTGATTACGGGTGCAAAACTACGGGGCCGAATAGTAAATAAGACGTGCGCCCGGTTTTTCAGCCCCAATTAGCTCCCATTTTCGCGTACTTTTTTGTCTTCCTTAAGTAAAGTCAACATCAATTATGGGACTACCAGCCGCCCGCGTCGGCGATATGCACCTTTGCCCGATGATTACGCCGGGCGTACCACCGATTCCACACGTCGGCGGGCCGATTCTGCCACCCGGCAAGATCAACGTACTCATCGGCGGGATGCCAGCCGCCACCGCTACCAATATGTGTATGTGCGTTGGCCCGCCCGACTCGATTCTGATGGGATCGTTCGGGGTGTTTATTGGCGGGTTGCCAGCCGCCCGCATGGGCGACCCCACCATGCACGGGGGCCGAATCACGTTCGGGCTGCCAACGGTGCTGATCGGCGATATTGGGTCGGGCAGTGCGCCGGGTTTTTCGGCTATCTCGCTGCTTAACCTGATGATTATCATCCGGGATATGCCTAAAACCATGAAACCGACATTTAAGCAGATGCTGGCCTTAGCCAACGGAGCCATAAACGGAACGCCGTTTATCGAAGTGTGTTCATGATTACACTATCCTCTACCCATGCCCGATGTTTCTGATTAAAAACACCCAACTCAATCAATTAGCGGCCCATCAGGTAAGGGTATTTATTGACAAACTTATCTTGTTTCTGGAAGATGAATATCCCGAAGAAGTTTTGTTGGAAGACCCTGCTGAGGTGCGTCAACGGCTACTGTTACTGATAAAAAAAGCGCAACACTATGGCTTTGCGCGGGAGCAACATGTAACGCTATTTGTGCTTTTCTGCATGGAATTAGGCGATGAGTTTGATCGAAAAATCATCTACGAGCCATTCGTAAAAATTTTAAGCGACAAAATGCTTGACCCACAAACCCGCATTGACCACGTTGGCGAATTGATTTTCGACGAATTGCCAACTCCCTAATCACTTACCGCCCTGCCATACCCACCCATGAGTAGTATACAAGAGCGTTTAGACAGCCGCATCAAAGCGTTAGACACCAAACTGGCAGATATTGATAAAGTTAAGCCGGTTGATAACAGCCACCAAGCAAAAATCGATAAGGCAAAGTATAAACTTCTGGTTCGGCGAGAAATTGCCATTGCCGACAAAAAAGGGCTTGATAATCAACTCACAACGTATGCAAATGCTACGCATGAGCAGCAACGACTCAGCGACGAAGCCGACAAAACGCACTGGGAAGAATCGCGAGAGGTGGCCCGGCACGAGCAGCTAAAAAAATACTACGGTCAGAAATATCCTGGCTCATATAATCCTGCCACGAACACCATTGACACATCGAAATGGTCGCAGGCTGACCTTCAGAATTACGAGCGTTCTCGAAAAGCCAGGAATGATGCGGTACTGGCTAACCGTAAAAAACAGCAGGAGGCAAAAGACGCGCTTGCCAAACGGCAAGAAGCCGCCAAAAAATATGCTGAACTGAAAAAGAAAATAGAAGGTCATTTTATTGCTGATAATCACCTGGCCGACCCTTGTGTCCCCTGCCTGAGTGAACGGCAGAAGAAATTAGACCGGATCAAAGAAGCCTTTCTGGGGCAGCAAAGTTTTGGTAACTGCGGCATTCAGTCGAGCAATCAGGTAGTAAAATTAGTGACGTGCAAAGAAGCTGATGAAACTGAATTGCTGAAAAAATCGCTGAGAAATGGAAACGCATCGCTGGTTGAAAAACCACCCAAAACCAACAAAGAAAAGTTAGCGGAAGCCTTAGACCCGGAAGCTGCAAAAAAAGCCCGCGATACAAAGATTGATGCTATCCAGCCGGTTCGGAAGGCGGGAGACCCGGTTATCCCTGGGAAAATTGGCGAAAACAGAGGCCGGAACCTCGATCCAGAAGCCAATACGCATAATCAAACTATTATCGATATACGGAAGACGGGCGGAACAAGCCCGGATAATCGCCAGAAAATAATGGACGGTGAAAAGGTCAAATCAACGACAGAAGAACCAACAAGAGATAATATCGCGAAAGCATTGAAAAAAAATCAGGTAATGATTATCTCAGTTGAAGCGGCTAAGCTGTCGCCTGCTGAAGATGAAAATGGCAAACCTGTGGAGACTTGGATTGCTACCGAAGATAGGAAAGGATCTGATGGGACTGTTGTAAAAAAAGGGGAATCATTAGGGTCAGGTGCTCATGCAATCACAGTTGCGGATGGCAAATTTGATAAAGACGGCAAACTAACCCACGTTTTAGTGAGCGATACGGGTAAAGGAAAAATGTATTACATGAAGATCGAGGACTTTGAAAAAAGTCTGAATCGTGATAAAAAAATGAATGTGTCTAAAGACCCAATGAAAATGAGCTGCCCCTGACAGCCCCAAACATTATGGAACCACTCCTTATTTCTGATG
>JBBRNH010000109.1:0-15322 GCA_038230415.1 Cytophagales bacterium
CGTGGGGTGTGTCTCGGCCAACGCGGGTTTCCACCCGCGCTACCGTTACTTCGGCCTTGCTCCAGGTTGTGGGGTCTAAGTCGTTGTCATACAGATCATTCGGGAATTGTCGTTCAAACGAAGCGCGGGTCAGCACAAATTTATCGGGCCGTTGCCACAGGCGCGGGCGCAAGGGTCGGTCGGGCGTGGTCAGCCGCGAAATCACAACTTCAGTGGTGGCTGCAACGGCTTCGCCCGCCCGGTTTTCGACTTTCACGGGAATCGGCTTCACGGGCTGCGACACATCAATCACCGGCGGAATAGCGGCCTGAATCTGCAACGCCGAATACCGCACCCGAACGGCTTGCGTGGTGCTGCGCGTCTCCCCCGATTGGTCGGTCACGTCAAACGTTACGATAAAGTCAAACGTCGGGTTGTCGGCGCGGGCAATGCCGGCATCGGGCGTGGCCGTGAAGGTCAGGCTGACGATTCCCTGCGCGTTGGTCGTCAGGGTTCCATTGTCGATTTCCTGCGGAGTTGACGGGCGATACGGTCTCCACCACGAATAAAAATCCCACCAGTTTGTCCGTTGCTCGCGGGTGATTCGGTAGCGCACCGAAGCCCCGTCAACCACCGCCCCGGCGTATGTTTTGGCCGTTGCCGACACGCTCACGGGCTGGCCGAGTTTGTAGGAACCGGCCACCGGCGCGGCCACCACCTCAAACGTCGGGCGTTTATATTCCTCGACCCGGACGCTGGCCTGCCCCTGGTCAATGCCCGTTTCGAGCGTCATCTGCCCCGTCAGCCGCCCAACCGGAGCTATAAACGAGCCATTGAATGTGCCAAAATCGTTGGTCGTAAAGGTCTGTTTCGCCACCTCCTCGCCATTGGCATCAGCCAGCCGCACGGCTACCGACTGCCCGGCCACAACGGAGAAACTGTTTTGTTTTCCCGAAAACAGTAAGCCTTTCACGTAAATAATCTGGCCGGGGCGGTAGATAGCCCGGTCGGTAAATAGTTTCAGGTGTGGGCCATTCGTTTCGTAGGAATCATTCCCGTAATAAGACGGCACATTACCCGCCACTGTGAGTTGGTCGGCTCCTTTGCCAAAAATAACATACACCGATTCGTAGCGGGTCAGGCTGGCCGATTTCAACACGTATCGGCCCTGTGCGTCGGTTTTGCCTTCGGCCAGGAGCGCGTCTTTGCCCCGGTTTTTTTGCCGAAACACCTGCACGGGCCGGTTGGCGAGGGGTTGGCCTGTAATGCGGTCGGTGAGGAGGTAGGTAATGCTGGCATCGTTGCGGTAGGAGTCAGTGAGATAACCCATCCGTGAGACCTGAAACACGGCGAACTCTAACTGTTTCGATTCGGGCGCAAACGCATTTTCGGCACTGATTAACAGCACATACCGGCCAAACCCCAAGCCCGGCAGTCCGATTTCGGTACGGTGGATTTGCAGATCGCCATCGTCGGGCAGGGCGGTGGTTCCCTGCGTGGCTGCGGTGCGTTTGGTGAGTTGAGTAAGCCAAGCGATACGGTCAGTATCGTTCTCGAAATAGCTGCCATCGGGTTCGTCTGCGTTGAGTTTTACCACCCGGTAGTGCAGCGTCGGCAGGTTTCGGTAGGTTACTAAAGCCCGGAATGGCTCGTCGGGCGCGGTGACTTCTTCTACATTTACCGACAGTTCGGGTGTGAGCAGCGTAGCCAGCAACACAGCCGCATTTTTCCCGGCGAGTGTTTCGGGATGCCGGGCCACCAGATCACGGCACAGGTCGGCGGCCTGTTTGCGGAGTAGTTTGGGCGTTTCATTCGTAAACGGCTGGTACTTATTCCCGGCTTCGGTCAGTGCCTGCGCCAGCGCGAAACCATAACCGGCTTCGGCGGCTTGATTCTGTCGGCGTTTCATGGCCCGGTCGAGGGCTTGCCGATACAGGATTTCTTTGTCGGTTGCGGCCCCGGTGTTCGCCGTAAAGTATTGATGCACAAAGCGTAACCGGGCTAAATCGGCATCGGTTAAGGCCAGCGGGTCGGCATCGGGCAGGTGTGCAGCCAGCAATCGCTGGTACGTTTGCAGGGCCAAAAACCGCCCCGACAATGAATCCCGACTATCGAGTTTCAGGTTGGCAAACTCGGCAGCATCGGCAAAAAACGTCGGCTTATCGAGGTCAAAGCGGAAAACGGGCCGCGAGATGTCAGCTTCGGTATTTTGATAGAATGCAATGGCCCGGTGCGCCAGCAGGTCGAACAGGGTAGGGCGGAAGGCGCGGGCGGCTGCGTCGCCCCGGTCAATCACGGCACTGTATGAGCCAACGGGCGTTGCCAGCAGGGTTTTTTCGCTTTTCAGTGAGTTGATATAGGCTTCTGTCGTTGCGCCCACGAGCCGTTTGGCATCCCAGGTACGGATGTCAGAATCGGCCTCTCGTGGCCCGGCAGACGGCTTCGTTCCGGTTGCATCGTCGGCAACGGTAGCGCGGTTCATGAGCCGGTAGCGGTTTTGCTGGTAATATTGCCAGACCACCTCGCCCAGCACCGAGTTCAGCACCGCTTTGGCCGGTTCTGATGACTGAGCAATATCCGTTTCTAAGGCATTCACCAAACGCGGATAAGCATCATCGTCTAAAAACGTGCTGAACACGGCCCGTTGCAGACTCGCCCGGATGAGTTGCGGAAAATTCTGATCGGCTTTGGCGCGGGCATACACGGTCTCAACCCGGTCGAGGGCTGATTTATAGAGACCTTTGGCGGCAAGGGAGTCAATGCGTTTCCAGTCGGCAAAATAGGTTTGGGTCATGGCGGGGGTTCGTGGTTGCTGGGCAAAGGTGGTGAACCCTGCGAATAGAAACGTCAGCAAAAACAGGCTATTTTTCATGATTGTTAGAAGCGGATTGACGCGCCGGGGTTTAACGCAGGATAACTTATGCCAACTATTTGAGCAGCGCGGAGTTGCAATCCACAGTACAGCGCACATCTTGGATTGCGATGTGCGACTGGCAGGTGATCTGTCCGCATTACTCTTACGAGTCAAAACCCAACCAAATTGCATAAACCATGAACCGATTCTTCCTGCTCCTGCTGGCACTGCCCGCCACCGCCCTTGCCCAGTGTGACCCGCCCACGCCCGCCCAGAACGCGGCCTACGAAAAAGTAGTGAAGGCGCTGCAAAGCGAATTCAAGGCCAATCTGCCATCGGGCAACTGGACAATTTTTGACGAACGCACATCACTCGGAAAGCTCACCCTGAGCGACGAATATGGCAAAACATTCCGCGTCTGTGGCGACCGCTACGATTTAACCATCGAACGGGCCAGCCAAACCGCCGACCGACGCGCTCAGATTGACTCGGCCACTGCCAAAACCAACCGCACCCCGGTTGACTCCATAAAGCAGGAGACCTCATTGATTGTCATCACGGATTCACTGTATAAATCGGCTGACGGTCCCCGCACGGCAAAACTCGCCCAGAACACGGTAGATATCAACGTGGAGATGAACGTGGCAAACTACCGGCTCTCGGAACCAATCAGCAACCGCGTGGTGGATAAATACAAGCTCATTGCCGTGAAAGGCGCGAATCTCGCCATGCAGCTTACCCGCAACGACAAAGACGAAGGCAACGCCACCCGCCCCGAAACGGTGGTGCTGCTGGGCAACTGGAAAAACAACCTCGTCAGTGATAAGAAGGGCAACAAGACCTTTAAGTTCAGCTACGGCAAAGGCGGCACACTCATCGAGAACCTCGTTATCACCATCAAAGGCCCGCTTGCCGTTGCCGATGAGATTGTAAAAAAAGTGGACTGGGCAAAATTGGCCGGTACCCTGACGCGGTAATTCACAAGCCCGGATGCCAATCGGAATTCATACGGCCTGCCAGACATACCTGGCGGGCCGTGTTGGGTTTTGGCCGATGCCATACAACTTTGCCCGGCAACCGCTAATTTTGGCGGGATACGAACCCGTGCGAACCGCAAACGTTGCCCGGCCCGTTTGGTTGACTACATCACTGATACTAACCGGAGTTTTCTGATGCTCCATTATCCCTGACCAATCTGATACAATGGCTGAATTGATCCGAATGCCCAAGATGAGCGACACCATGACCGAGGGTGTTATCGCTGAATGGCACAAAAAAGTGGGCGATACCGTGAAATCGGGTGACGTGCTGGCCGAGGTCGAAACCGACAAAGCTACTATGGACTTAGAAGCCTACGACGAAGGCACGTTGCTCTACATCGGAGTCGAAAAAGGCGATGCCGTGCCGATTGATGCCGTGATCGCCATTGTGGGCGCGGCTGGCGAAGATTTTCAGGCATTGCTCAACGGTTCGTCGGGCGGCTCGGTTCAGGATGCACCCGCGCCCCGGCCCGCCGATGTACCCGCCCCGGCAGATGCCAAAGCCGAAGATACCGCCACCAATCTGCCCGATGCCAACGTCGTTTCTGCGGCACCGGCCCAAAACGTGAATGCCACCGTGATCAGGATGCCGAAAATGAGCGACACCATGACCGAAGGCACCATTGTGACGTGGCACAAAAAAGAAGGCGACACCGTGAAATCGGGCGACGTGCTGGCCGAAGTCGAAACTGACAAAGCCACCATGGACCTCGAAGCCTACGAAGAAGGCACCTTGCTGTATATCGGCGTGAAGGAAGGCGAAGCCGTTGCCGTTGATGCGGTGCTGGCGGTTATTGGCGAAAAAGGCACAAATTTCAAAGTCCTGCTCGATGGCTCAGGTTCGTCATCGTCAGCCGCGCCAACTGCCGATTCTGCCGCACCCAACAGCGAAAAACCTGCCGAAGCCGCACCCGCAGCACAAGAGACCGCCACTACCGAGAATGGCCGCGTAAAAGCATCGCCCCTCGCCAAAGCCATTGCCGAACAGAAAGGGATCAACCTGACGCAGGTTCATGGCACCGGCCCCGACGGTCGTATCGTGAAAGCCGACGTTGACTCATTCAAGCCGACTTCGCCCGGCGACGCACCAAAACCGGCTGTTGCTCAATCCGTTTTGGCTGTTGCCAAACCCGCAGCCACGCCACAACCCGCGCCAACGCCAGCCGCCGAACAGCCAAAACCAACCGTTGCTACCCCGGCCCCGGTTCCGCAACCGGCATCAGCCGCAACCGGCGACTATGAAGACGTACCTCTGAGTCAGATGCGGAAAACCATTGCCCGCCGACTCAGCGAGAGTATGTTTACCGCCCCGCACTTTTACCTGACAATCGAGATCAACATGGACAAAGCGATGGCCCTGCGCGGACAGATAAACGCCATTGCCCCGGCCAAAATCTCGTTCAACGATTTCGTCATAAAAGCGTCCGCACTCGCCCTCAAACAGCATCCAAATGTGAACGCATCATGGCTCGGCGATAAAATCAGAAAGTACAGCTACGTGAATATCGGGGTGGCCGTTGCCGTTGACGAGGGTTTGCTGGTTCCTGTTGTTCGCAACGCCGATCAGAAAACGCTCTCGGTCATTGCCGGGGAGGTGAAAACGATGGCGGGCAAGGCCAAAGAGAAAAAACTGCAACCCAAAGACTGGGAGGGCAGCACATTCTCGATCTCAAACCTCGGTATGTTTGGTATCGAAGAGTTCACGGCGATCATTAACCCGCCCGATGCCTGCATTATGGCCGTTGGCACCATCAAAGAAAGCGTAAAGTTTGTGGATGGCATCGCCCAGCCCACCAACGTGATGAAGGTGACGCTCTCCTGCGATCACCGCGTGGTTGACGGAGCCACCGGAGCCGCTTTTCTACAAACGGTAAAGGGATTCCTGGAAGAACCAATGAAAATGCTGGTTTAAATTTAGTGAAGAGTGATGAATGAAGAATGATGAATAAAAGGACTGCGTGAGCCTATTCATCATTCTTCATTCATCACTCTTCATTCATCAAAATGATACACGCTACCACCGTTGTCGGTATCCGGCATAACGGGCAAATATCGCTTGGTGCCGACGGACAGGCCACCACCGGCAATACCGTTGCCAAAAGCAACGTCCGCAAGATTCGGCGGCTCGCCAACGGCACCATTCTGGCCGGGTTTGCCGGCTCCACCGCCGATGCCTTTACGCTCATCGAACGCTTCGAGGAAAAACTCAACACCTACGGCGGCAACCTGAAACGGGCCGCCATCGAACTCGCCAAAGACTGGCGCACCGACCGCTACCTCCGCCGATTGGAAGCCATGATGATTGTGGCCTCGGCAGACGATCTGCTGGTAATCTCCGGCACCGGCGACGTATTGGAACCCGATCAGGACGTGGCTGCTATTGGCTCCGGCGGCACGTTTGCTCAGTCGGCAGCGGTGGCTCTGAAAAAACACGCCCCCCACCTGACTGCCGAGGAGATGGTGCGCGAGAGTCTGCACATTGCCGCCGACCTCTGCATTTACACCAATCACAACCTGATGGTGGAGACGATATAAAGAAATAGTTTTTGTCATTCCGACGAAAGGAGGAATCTTAGGTTTTCTCTGCGTATTTGATGCGCTCGACCTGAGATTCCTCCTTTCGTCGGAATGACAAAATCACCACTGATCTGCTATCTTAACTAACCAGTAAACGATTTGTGAAACGACTCGTGCCGTATTTACCGTCTCCGTTCAGCCAGCGCATTGCCCTCAGCTTTGTGGTGGCGATGCTGCTGATTGCGGGCGGTTTCGCGCTGTCGTTTTACAGCTATAATCAGTATGGTGCTGATAGTGAACGGGTTGAACACAGCTACCGGGTGATTGGCAAGTTAGACGCGGTGATGTCGGCGTTGAAAGACGTAGAAACGGGTTCGCGGGGTTACGCGCTCTCCCAGGATTCGCTGTTTCTCGAACCTTACTACATCGCCATGCCCCAACTTCCGCGAGACCTGCGGGCGTTGCGCCGGTTGGTAGCCGATGATCCCACGCAGGTGTGCCGGACCGATTCGCTGGCAAAACTTGTAGAACTAAAAATTAGTATTACGAAACGACGGATAAAAGGGGTTAAAACCGAGCAGTCAGTGGTGATGGACAGCTATCTCCGGCTGGGCAAAATTCGGATGGACAACGTTCGGCGGTGGATAGCGGAGATGGTCAGGATTGAACAAACGCTGCTTGCCGAACGCAACCAACAGGCCCGGCAGTCGTTCAGAAATACGCTGCTGATTATTTTCGCCCTGTCTGTTCTGACCTTTATCGCGCTCATTGTGGCGTATCGGCTGCTCGAAGCCGAACTCAAACGGCGGGCCGCCAACGAAACCCAGCTCCGGGCCTACGAAGACGAACTGCGGGCGCAGATCAGGCAGTTAGAGGCATCGAATCAGGAGTTGGAGCGGTTTGCCTTCGTTGCCAGCCACGATTTGCAGGAGCCGCTTCGCAAAATCCAGTCCTTTGCCAGTCTCGTCAACGAACGTTATGAGACGCAACTTGACGACGCGGGACGGCAGTTTCTGAGCAAGATCATGTCGTCTGCTAACCGGATGTCAAAACTTATCAAAGAGTTGCTGACGTTTTCGCGGCTTAACGGAATCAAAAACGAGTTTAAGCCGGTGAACCTAAACCACGTTATGCAGCGCGTACTAACCGAGTATGAACAGACCGTTACCGCATCGAACGCCCGGATAACTATTGATGAACTGCCCACAATTCAGGCCGTTCCCGGTCAGATGGAGCAGCTTTTTGGCAACCTGATTGCCAACGCGCTCAAATTCACTGCCCCCGGCGAGTCGCCCGTGATTGAGGTCAGTACCCGGCTAATCAGCGATGCCGTCGAACGGGGATTAAGGCCCGGTAAATCATATTCTGGCATAATTGTCAGGGACAGCGGCATTGGTTTTGACGAAAAATATGCCACCCATATCTTTGACTTATTTCAACGTTTACACGGAAAAACCACCTACGAAGGCACAGGCATTGGTTTAGCAATCTGCAAACGGATTGTGGTGTTCCATAAAGGAGACATTATCGCCCATAGCCAACCCAATCGGGGTGCAACGTTTACCGTGATATTACCCGAAAAATAACCATCATTGCCCGATGAATGATTTGTTTCCGATAAAATCTGTACATGTTTTGTTGGCCGACGACGATGAAGACGACCGTTTTCTGACCCGCGAGGCTTTTACCCAGCACTTCCCCAAGAGTCAGGTCTCATTCGTTGAAGACGGCGAAGACCTGATTGACTACCTCACGTATGCCGGGCGGTACATCGGGGCCGAACACACACTGCCCGAACTGATTTTGCTTGACCTGAATATGCCCCGCAAAGATGGCCGGATAGCCCTGCGCGAAATCAAGGAAAGTGCCGAACTACGGCATATTCCGACCATTATTCTCTCGACTTCCGATGCCACCGAAGACGTGGAGCAGTCTTACTTTAACGGGGCTAACAGCTTCATTACCAAGCCCGCCACGTTTCAGCAACTCAGCGAAGTTGCCAGGGCCATCGGCCAATATTGGTTCCGGGTCGTAACGGTACATAATCATTCGGTGGAGGAGTAACTCACATCCCGACTAATAACACCATCAGCCGCTCTAACTGCGCGGTTACGGCGCGGGTTTGGCCGGGGCCGGTGGTGTAGCGGTTCACCATCATCGAAAAACACATCAACTCGCCGTTGGTGGCCGTAAAATACCCGGCAAAGGCCCGAACGCCGGTGAGGGTGCCGCTCTTGGCCCGCACATTCCCGGCAGCAACGGTGTTTTTCGCCAGATTCCTGACCGTTCCCGATTCGCCCACGACGGGGATGCTCTCATAAAATACCGGAAAGGTTTTCTCGATGCCCACCGCGCTCAGAATGGCGGTCAGGTTGTCGGTTGTCATGGCTCCGGTGCTGGATAGGCCGCTGCCGTCTTTGGGCCGGAAACCATCTGTGTTCACGCCTTTTTTGCGCCAGAAATCGGTCAGGGTTTCAATGGCGAGGTCGTTATCGGTGGCGTTGGGATTGAGTTTGAAAGCCGCCGTTCGCAGCAGGGCTTCGGCATACAGGTTAATGCTCTCGAAATTAGCCTGCTGCATGAGTTCAGGCAGCGGGGGCGACTGATGTTTGTGCAGCACTACCCGCTTTTTATTGGCAACGGGCAACGGCTCTCCGGGCCGAAACGCCAGGGGCAAACTGCTCTGAGACACGCTATCCTGCCGGAGTTGTTCGGCTAATGCAAACGCCACGTGATAAGCCGGGTTGGGCAGGGTGGCATCTACGCTGAACTCCGGTTTGCCCATTGGCACTTTACCGCGCAGCCATTGCAGATTCTGGTAGGGTGCGCCATACACCGTTGATTGATCGCCGGTTCCGGCAGCATCGGTTGTTACGCGGTTTTCGTGGGTGAGATACGGCACTGCCGGATTGGTACGGGCAACGGCAGCCGCCGAGCCGATGGTTTTGCCGGGCCGGTAGAAAAGTTGATACAGATTCTCGTTGATGTTTAGCCCGGTGGGGCTGGCTCCGTAGTAATTGCCGAGATCGCCAAAGGGCCAGGTATCGGGGGTGCTGAGGTCACTGAACACCGACCCATCGCCGACCACTGCCCCCCGAATCTCGCGGATACCCGCCTGTTTGCTGGCATCGCTCCATTCGTGTAGCAGGGCGGGCGTGTCGGCGTATCCCGAATACCGCGCCGTGCCGAGAGACGGATCACCACTGCCGCGCACAAACAGGTTGCCTTCCAGAACGCCGTTGGTTATGGTGCCATCGTGTTCGAGGGTGGTGGTGTAGGCAAAATCAGGGCCGAGGGCCAGCAACGCGGTGGCCGTCGAAACCAATTTCATGGTCGAGGCCGTTTGCAGACTCTGCCGGTTATTATAGCCGAGGATGATCTCGCCGTCTTTAACCCGCCGAACGCTCAGGCCGACTACCCCGTGCCGAACGAGCGGCCCCTGCTGAAACTGATCCAGAAAAGCCAGGATGCGTTGGGTCGTGGACGAATCTGATGCGGGAGAAAAAGGAGAACGGACAAAGAGCGAAGGCCGGGCTGTTGCCGTCAAAAATGAGGTCATTACCAGTAAATAAACTAATAAGACAATCCGCAGATGCGGGCGAAGGGGCGAAAAACGAGAAGTCACGGGGGTTAGGCGGTTCGGGCGGTTCTTTGTAATATTGCAAAAGTAACGGAATTTCTGACCCCCCACCCTTCGTTTTACCCTTTCTGATTGATGCTATTGATAAACAATTACGACGCATAAGCTGTACGCATGAAATTATCTTTTCTGGGGGCAGCCCGGCAAGTTACGGGCAGTATGTACCTGCTGGAAACCGAAGACGACTACCGCATTCTGATTGACTGCGGCTCTGATCTGGAACGACCCAACGCCCAAAACCCGACCCCGCCCCCCATCTCACCAAGCACTGGATTGTTCCCCTTTGAGGCTTCCAGTATTAACCTCGTTCTGCTGACCCACGCCCACGTGGATCATTCCGGCAACCTGCCCAACCTCTACCGCGAGGGCTACGAAGGCCAGATTCTGTGCACCGAGCCAACGTCGTCGCTAACCGAACTGCTGCTCAAAGATGCCGCATCGCTGAATCAGAAACGACTCAACGACAGCAACGCCAGCAAAAAGCGGAAGGTCAAAGACAAACAGCCGCAGTTGCAGAAAGACCTGTTTCTCGACAAGCAAGTCCGCGAAACAATGGGTAACGTGGTTTCTATCGGTTTCAACCGTCGGTTTAAAGTTGCTGATAACGTGGACGTTACGTTTATCCCGGCGGGTCACCTGCTGGGCGCGGCCCATATTGTGATTAACGTACTGGAAAACGGCGAGAAAAAAAGTATCTGCTTTTCGGGCGATATTGGTCGGCCCGGCTACCCGCTTTTGGTTGACCCTGCGCCGGTGCCGCCCGTTGATTACCTGATCTGCGAAAGCACCTACGGCAACCGGCTTCACGAAGACGACATGAGTCCCGAAGATGCCTTAGCCGATGTTATTCAGCGCACCTGCATTGATATTCCGGGTCGGCTCATTGTGCCATCGTTCAGCGTGGGCCGCACCCAGGCGTTGCTCTACACCCTAAACCGGCTTTATACCGAGCGCGGCTTTGAACCCATCAAAGTCTTCTCCGACAGCCCCTTGGCGTTTGAAAGCACGAAGGTTTATCTGAAAAACATCAACCTGCTCAACCAAGAAGCGAAGGAGTTCTTCAATGAGAACGAGGCTCTGTTCGACTTCGAGAACTTCCAGTACCTCGAGACAAGCAAGGCCAGCAAAGCCATCTCTAACTACGGCGAACCGTGCATCATCGTCTCGTCGTCGGGCATGGTGCAGGGCGGGCGTGTTGAATATCACGTTGCCACCAACATCAGCAACCCCTATTGCACCATTCTTATCATCGGCTACTGCGCCGAAGGAACTCTCGGCTGGCGGCTCGTGAACGGGCAGTCAACGCTGAAAATCAAGGGAGAAGACAAGCAGGTGCTGGCAAACATCGAGAAAATTGACGTGTTCAGTGGTCACGGCGACCGCGACGACCTGTTGCGGTTTGTGCAGATGCAATCGCCCGAAAAACTCCGCAAGGTGTTTCTGGTGCATGGCGAATACGAAAGCATGATGGCCTTCCGCGAAACCCTCGGCGAAGCCGGTTACGGTGACGTAGAAATTCCGAAAAAAGGCGACACTTTTGACTTGTAGTGATTAGTGGCAAGTGGTTAGTGACCAGTAACTGACCACTAACCACTAACAACTTGCCACTAAAATATGAGAACGTACCTCGATTTTGAAAAGCCCATTGCCGACCTTGAAGCGCGGTTAGCCGAAACCCGGAAACTGGCCGATACCAACAAGGTGGACGTGAGCGAGGCCGTTACGGTGCTGGAGAGCAGCATTGCCAAACTGCGGTACGAGATTTTCCAGAACCTCACCCGCTGGCAGCGCGTTCAACTCTCGCGCCACCCCGACCGGCCCTATACCCTGGATTATATCTCGCTCATCTGCGATCAGTTTATTGAACTTCACGGCGACCGCACCGTTCGTGATGACCCGGCCATGATTGGTGGTTTTGGGGAAATCGAGGGCCGTTCGATGCTCTTCATCGGGCAGCAGAAAGGCCGCAACACCAAGCAACGGCAGCACCGCAACTTCGGTATGGCAAACCCCGAAGGCTACCGAAAAGCCATTCGGCTGATGAAACTCGCCGAGAAGTTCAACAAACCCATCATTACCCTGATTGACACGCCGGGCGCGTTTCCGGGTATCGAGGCCGAAGAGCGCGGGCAGGGCGAAGCCATCGCCTACAACCTCCGTGAGATGATGACGCTGAAAGTGCCGGTCATTTGCATCATCATCGGCGAAGGCGCATCGGGCGGGGCGTTGGGCATCGCCATCGGCGACCGGGTGCTGATGCTCGAAAACACCTGGTACTCGGTAATTTCGCCCGAATCATGCTCATCAATCCTTTGGCGCAGTTGGGATTATAAAGAGCAAGCCGCCGAAGCCCTCAAACTCACCGCCCGCGATATGAAACAGGCCGGGTTGGTTGATGGTATCGTGCCGGAACCCGTTGGCGGAGCGCACACCGACCACAACGCGATGGCCGCCATCCTGAAAACCACCATCCTGACCACCTTAGATGAGCTTTCGGCCATGCAACCCCGCGAACGCATCAATCAGCGGATCGACAAGTTTTGCTCGATGGGTGTGTTTGTAGAGGGGTGATTATTAAGGTGTTACCACTTTTTCTAGTTTCCCGGCCTGTGTCTTCCCCGGCCATTTTCAGGCAAACCGTTTGCGGTTGCCTTCGTACAACCTTGCATTAAATTGGGCGAGTTGAGCGTCAACTTTCAAGTCACTGACAAGCCGGGCAGGTCGTGGTCGAATCATGCTGCCGACGCACAGGTGGGCCTCTACAAACCGGGTGGTAAAGGTCAATTTCTCGTGAAATAGGCGAATGGTTTCAACCAACTGAATTTTTGCGTCATGCACAGACTTTGACTCTTTGATTTCTACAAAACAAAACGTCTTGGTATCGAACACGGCGAAATCGCATCGTTTCTGGCCTTCCACGTTATCCATAAACAGGCATTTGTCAATTGCCAAAAAATGAATATCGCGCCCGGTTGGGTTTTCGACCGTGAAGTGTTTTTTACCAATCGGGTCGGTCTGAATTTGGGAACGTCCTTCCTCCGAATCAAGGACGTAAAATTCAGTATCGGTTAGTGTTTGCAGGCAGTTATTGACTGTGGTTTTCGGGAACGCCTTCTGGATTGATTCACGCATTGACTGTGCTGCGGTAGAGGTCAAGCAATTGATTCTGTTCGTCTGCTAATGTCCCCGATACATCATCAAGTTCATTGTCATCAATTAACCCATCTACCAAACCAGAATCTTTCTGAATGATGCTTCTGACTGTGCCTTTATCCACGTAATAAGCCGCAAATTCATCGGGATTTATCCAGCACTGGGCGGGAATAATTTGCTCAACTTTGGCGCGGAGTTTGTCGCTCGTGTGGGCCACTTTCCAGGCTAACAATAGCGTATTTAATGAACTTAAAATATACGGGCTATGCGTAGTAAATACCCATTCGGCATCCTGATAGGTAGCCGTTGGATCAAGGCCGGAGATAAGCGAATAGATTAATTCTTTCTGCGTAGTAGGGTATAGATTCAGTTCTGGTTCTTCGATGATAAACCGCCGTTTCGCTTGCCGCCGTTGGGTTTCAACCACCACTAACAACGGGATAATAGCTTGATAACCAGACGCACTTTGGGAAAGGGGTACGGCTTTTTCAGTATCATAGTACACCAAATCCCGGCCATTTTCGCGGCTATACCGAATGTTGAGAAACGGTATATGCAGTTGGTTATGTTCATTGCGAGCTTGTTCAAAAAGTCTGCCGAAAAGCTTGATAAACTGTGGCAGATTAACATCATTATTTAACAAACTCCAAACAGCATCAGATAACATTGGAAATACGTTTCGCTCCGTTGGAATATAGGGTTCTTCTGTTTCGTGGAATAGATCCCCTTGTCGGTTCGCTTCAATTACCTGGGATATAAATTCTCTGACAACGTTAGACGATTCGACACCTCGGCCTAACGCATCTCTTCGGAATTTTTCCAATGCGTTAATTAGTGTTATTTCCTGATTCGACGGATCTGAACGCTTAGTAGAAGCATCCGAAAAAGAAGAAGGCTGTGAATTTCCTGCTACATCAGTGTAATTGACTTGCGTATTTTCTAAACTGGCTTGGAATGTATCCTCGACAAAAATTGCGGTTGAATTATTTGTTATGTAGTTGGCAATACTGTAATCATTAAAGATTTCCCGGCCAAATTTCCTCCTGTCTCTCGGTGATAATATTGTAATCAACTTTGCCAGTGTACTCTTACCCGAACCCTGCGGGCCGATGAATACGGTGTGTTTCTTAATCTCGATGTCGGCCTCCCGAATCGGGCCGACGTTGCGGACGCTTAATGTTGCCATCAGTTTATTTGTATAAACATATGAGGTTTCAAAAACATTACAGGTTTGGTTGACTCTCTTCCCGCAAATCTAAATCAATTCCGGGCGTAACTTGCGAGTCGTTTCACCAGCCTGCTTCGGCATGATTGCTCAACAACACCAACCCAACCTCCGTACCATTATTTTTGACCTCGGCGATGTTATTATCCCGATTGACATGGGTGCGCCCATTCGCAACTTTGCCACCTTAGCCAACCTGCCCGAAGAAACCGTTACCGCCCTCTGGAAACAGCACAACCTCTGGCACCACTACGAAACCGGCGTGGTTGACGATGCCGGGTTTCGGCAACACGTCCGCCAACTGTTGGGCAATGACGACTGGGCCGATGAGGTGATTGACACCACCTGGAACAGCATTCTACTCGACCTGCCCGTTGCCCGCATCGAACGGATTCTCGAACTCAAAGCAAGCGGCAAGTACCGACTGTTTCTGTTGAGCAACACCAATGCCATTCATATCAGGCAAGTAAACCAGCTACTCACTAAGTTGAACCAGCCGACGCTCGAAGCGTTATTTGAGCGGGTGTTTTATTCGCACGAGGTCGGCATGGCAAAACCGTCGCCCACGATTTATCAGCACGTGCTGACCGAAGCCGGACTCGTGGCCGATGAAACCCTGTTTTTAGACGACAATCCCGCCAACATTGCAGCCGCAGCCTCTCTCGGTATCCGGGCCATGCAGGTGATACCGCCGTTGACGATGCTTGATTACCTGATTGATGTATGATGTATTATAGATGTATGATGTGCTATATATGATGTATGTAAACGGTCGTAAGTAGGTGCTAAAAAATAGTTTCCATTATTTTCCTAATTTTCCTGCATGGGACGAGTGAACACGCCTGTTCTGAACACGGAGCAGCGCACAGAACTGGAAAATATGCTGAGAACCAGCCAGAAACACGCAATTCGTA
>JBBRNH010000110.1:0-15298 GCA_038230415.1 Cytophagales bacterium
GCGTTGGTGGTTATAGACCGGGTGAACACCTTTATCCATGTCGAACAGAGCCGTTAAGCCCCTGGTCGCCGATGGTACTGCCGGACGATGGCGGGAGAGTAGGTTACTGCCACCCCTTAGTTATTGCAAAAGTCCCCTCACTGAAATCGGTGAGGGGACTTTTTTTATGCTAAACCCGACTGTCTAAAATGTAAACATCTGACAATCAACGAATTTTTACATCAAAGGCCCACACCGGTTTCGGTGTGGGCCTTTGATGGGCGTAACAAGAACTATGACTTGACCGCACAAGGCGGAAGATAGAAAAGACCAGCCTATTGGTTTAGTTGCAGCCGCGAGAGGGTTCCATAAACCAATTTACTGCTTGTATCAAAGCTGATTTTTAGCGCGTAAGCCAGATAACTGCCCGGAATAGTGACCTGGTGCTTTAACTGCACAGCATCGGTCACAACCGGAACTCGGTTGCAAGACCAGACCGATATGTCATCCCAGGAGCCATCCTTCACGGTGTACATCGTGGAGCAACTACTGGTGCTGGGCGTAGCAAAAATTCCTATTGCACTATAAGCTGAGAGTTGGCCCGGCCCGCAGTTGAGTGCCACCTGAAATTCGTAACTACTACTGGCCGTTAGCCCTGTTAGCATGTATGGTGAACTGACTGAGCCTGCTGTACTCCAGGCACCGGCCCCTACAACTCTATATTGCAACGAGTAGGTCAGGCCCGGTGGTCCGCTCCAACTCAGCACCGCCGAATAGGGCAACACATTGGTAGCCGTTAAACTACTTGCCTGATTCGTACAGGGCGATGTAGTGAATGATTTGGGTAGGCTATAAATAGAGTTTTGGGTGAATGAGCAAACCGAGGCCACCTCTGCTTCATAGACCATGCCAGCCGTTAGCCCCGTCAGGGCGTAGGGTTTGGTTATGGGGGCAGGTGCATCAATCCAGGTACTACCACCAACAAGCCGGTAGTGCAGGGTGGTGGGTACGGTGGTTGGCCCCGTCCAGTTTAGGTTTGCCGCGCTGAATGTTATGCCCGACACCTGGATGGCGGTTGCCAAATTGCCACAAGCTGTTGTTGTAAACGAAGCCGCATTGCTGTATGTAGTGGACTGCGAAGGTGTGCAGGCTATTGCCACCTGGTATTCGTAGCCCGTGGCGGGAGCCAGCCCGGTGAGGGAATACGGGCCGCCAAAGCCGGTTATTGCGTTGGCAATGGTACTCCAGGCGGACACAGGCATGGTTTTGGGGCGATACTGAATGTTATAAGTATTAGGCGTACTGTTGTACCAGTTCAGTGTTGCCGATCCAAACGTTAGATCGGCTGTGTATAAGCCGGAGGCTGCATTGTTTGAACAGGGCAACGTCGTAAACGTATAAGGCGTACTGTATGACGATGATTCGACGGGTGTACACGCAAAACTTACCTGAAACTGATAGGCCGTACCCGCATCAAGGCCCGTCAGTAAACTCGCCGTTAGTGACGTGCTGCTGAACGTAGTCCAGCCGGTACTGCCCGCGCTCAAACTGGCCGGGCGATACTGCGCCGTGTAAGGCTGATTACCGAAGCCCGTGTTTGTACTATTCCACGAAAGAATAGCCATGCTGATACCACTGTTAGCAAATAACCCATTAGGCGGTTGACAGGTTGATGTTGTGAATGAATACGGTGATGTAAATGCCGAATAACCGCCGGTTCCGCAATTCCTCCGTGCCTGAAATTGATAGCTTGTAGCACTGTTTAGCCCTGTCAGGCTGTATGAATCTGTGGTGTAAATACTGGCCGGGATACCACTGATCGTTTGCCAGGAAACCGCGCTTTGGCTTGCGGGCCGCCATTGCACCTCCACCGTTCCGGGTGGACTGCCAAGTGGTGTCGGCATATACCAGTTTAGTTGTGCCGACACTAATGACGGGAAGGCACTCGGATTGGTTAAGGCACTGCATACGGTTGTAAATGTCTGCGGCATTGAATACGCCGAAGAAACCGTACTTGTACAGACTTTACTAACGGCATATTCATACGCCACATTTACCGATAGTCCTGTAAAATTGTATGCCTGAGTTGTTATGCCCGGCACGGTTGTCCAGGTGCTACTGCCAACGGGCCGGTATTGGATGTTATACAGCACAGCAAAGTCATTTTCGGTCCAAATAGTAGTTGCTGAATTATATGCTATGTTGACAGCCGCACTTACCGGCGGCACACTACAAGCAGTGGTCGTAAAGGTCTGAGGGGCCGAAAACGCCGAGCAATCAGCCCGAACGCGCCACGTGTATCCCGTTTGAAGGCCCAGACCACTTATTCCGCCGGTACTGGTATATACGCCCGCATTGATCGTTGACCACGACGATGCTCCCGTCATTTGAAGTTGCACCTCAAAGGTTTTACTGGGATACGCCCCTTCATTAGGCGAGTACCACTGTAATTGCTGCACGGAAGTTGACCCGACCTTATAGGCAACTAAGGAGGTTGGTGTGGTGCAGGCCGTAGTCGTAAAACTCACCGGCCCCACATAACTCCCGCCCGTTGGCTGCATTTGCCACTCATATCCCGTACCGACTGCAAGGCCGGTGAGTGCATAACTCGTTGAGGTAATACCGCTGATGGTGGTATATGTGCCACCCGTTGGCCGCCATTGCACATCATAACTGCTGGCCGTGCCAAGATTATTCCAAAGAAGCACCGCACTCGTTGCCCCAACGCCAGTGGTGGTTGGGCTGTAGGCGGTTGGTGCAATTACGGTCAGCACATAATCTTCGGTTTCGCCGTAACTATACGATCCGCAGGCCCCCGAACCGGCAGGAATCGTGTTGTATGCCACTACAACCCGAACATCAACCGGGCCAATAGCGGTATTGGGTGGTATGGTCAGGCTACCCGAAAAGCTACTGGTAGTTACCACTGTCGGAGCCTGAAAAACTACTTCAGTAGCACCAAATGTTCCGTCTCTATTCAGGTCAGCCCAGACTGTAACACCATTATTGTAGCCTGAGTTAGTAAAGTACCAGCAAATGAATAAGGCTGTCCGGGGGCTACATTGGTTGTGGCTGCCGTGTACGATGCATAGCCCGTTGAGCAACCTGTTGCATTGCTGAGCGTTGTGCCATTCACCGTAAACGAATTAATTCCACCCGTGAAACAGCCGTATGAAAACGTGGGGCGGCAAGAGGTCAGGGCTTTGGGAGCCGTAGCTGCCGGTGGTGCATCGGCCATTGCCCAGGCGCAGGAGCCAACAAGCATAGTAAACAGCAGAGCCACCAGAGCGGATGTCTGGCGGAAGGTAGAATAACGCATGGACCAATTATTTTCAGGGTTAATTATTGTAAAATGAAGCCTACTGACTCTCTTTTACTTACTCTCCCAAAAGTAGAGTCTCAGCCCTCTCCTTGTCTTACCGAATAGTAAATATTGATTACCGAATAATAAACATATTGGTTAGATACACATTCAAGACTGGCTCCCGGAGTGGGTAAATATAACGGCTCTCTATCTTCGTTGTGTAGTCAACTTTCTCTGCATCATGGCAAAACACACGGCTAATCGTCGGGCGGGGCAGGCCGATAAACCGGCATCACCCACCCGGCTGATAGCACCCGAAAACCCGTCATCTGCTACACCAAAAATGCCCGCTGGTAATGCGTCAGAACGCCCCGGCAACCGCAGTGCCATAGTCCAATGGCCGCAAACGGTGCTGTTCGGGTTGCTGCTTCTGTCGCTGTTTACGCCGTTGGTTTTCAGCAGTACTTCGTTTTTCGGGTTCGTCTCTGAGCGCGGAATTTTCTTCCGGGCCGTTGTTGAGCTGATGGCGGTTGTTGCGGTAGTCAAATCCGGTTTTTGGCGAGCGGGCTGGTCTTGGCTGCAACTGTCGGTCATACTGTTTCTGGCCGTGATTGGTTTGGCCGATGTTTTTGGCGTGGATGCCCGGCTTAGTTTGCTATCTGGGTTTTTGCGGATGGAAGGTTTCGTGGGTTACCTGCACCTCGGCCTGTACGCGCTCGTACTGGCGCGGGCGGGTTTCTCGGCGCGGCAATGGAACAGGGCATTTATGACCTCGGTGGGCGTGTCGGTGCTGATGTTTGTCGTTGGTTACGGCAGCCCAACGGGTTGGCTTGGTGATGGGTATCGGTTTGTGGCAACCGTTGGTCAGCCTACCTTTTTGGCCGTCTACTGGCTCATTCACCTGTTTTTGGCCGGTTATATCGCTCTCATAATGAATAAGTTACCCGTAATCTGGCGGCTTATCGGCTTTGGCATCGTGGCGGCAATCCTGCTATGGGGCATCCTGTTGACCGGAGCGCGGTCGGCGGTGCTGGGGTTGCTGGCGGGCGGAGCCGCAACAGGACTGGCGGTTATCTGGAATCAGTACCGGACGCTGGCGGGCCGGGGCCGGTTGTTGATGGCCGCTATCGTGGTCGGGGTGGTAGTGCTGGGGGCTGGCAGTTACGCTCTGGCCCGCTACACAACCGTGTTGAGAAACGTGCCGGGCTTAGGCCGTATCGCTGATCTTACCGGCACGAACAACACCCTGCCCGCCCGACAGATCACCACCCAGATTGCGCTCCGAAGTTTTCAGGAACGGCCCCTGCTGGGTTGGGGGCAGGAAAATTACAGCTACGCTTTCTCTCGACATTATGACCCGGCTTTAGTGGCCGGTAGCGGCACCGAATGGTACGACCGGGTTCACTGTGTGCCGCTCGAATGGGCGTGTTCGGCGGGGATTCCGGGGCTGCTGGCCTACGGATTTTTATGGTTTTGGCTATTGCGGGGGTTGGCAGCGCGGATGGAAACCCGTGAGTCAGAGAAAACAATCAGCGAGTCAGCCAAAACGACGGGTAAGTCAGAAGAAACAACGCGGGTTTCTACCCGCGCTACGGCAACGGCAACTTTGCTCGGCCTGGCCGTTGCTTATTTTGCGTTTAACCTCCTCAACCCAGACAATCTGCTGGCGGCTCAGTTTTTCTTTCTGCTAATCGGCTTTGTAGCCGCAAACCAACCCTCAACAGCTACCTATTCGTTATCACTCCAACCAATCCGGTTGCTGACCCAAACAGGCTGGCTTATCATCACACTTTGTCTGGCTTATTTCACCCTGAACGCCTGGCAAACCCTGCGCCGACTCGATGAGCAGGCCGCCATGACCAACGGTTTTGACCGAATAACGTTTTTGCGAGCGACCTATAACCAAACGCTGATTGGGCGGTATGAAGTGGCCGATGCCGTTGAGAGTTTTGCCATCAGCGCGTTGCAGCAGCCCGATTTACCCGCCGAAGCCAAGCGGTTTTGCTACGAGCAGGCATTGGCCGTGATGACCGATCAGCTCCGTGAACGCCCCCAGTATGGCCGACTCTTGCTCCGCATATCGTCCCTGCACGCGGCAGCGGGGCAGTATGACCGGGCTACGGATGCCATCAAACAGGCCATCTTGATTGATGGCCCGAAACGCCCGGCAACATTCATGCTTTTGGGCAATACCTACCTGATGCAGCAAAATTACCCGGCAGCTATGGCGGCTTTTGGGCAAGCCCGGAAAATTCAGCCCCGATGGATGCTGCCGATCATTAATCAGGCTCAGGTGGCTGCTTTTCAGCGAGATACGGTGCAAATCAGTAGCCTGATGGCGAAACTCGATACCCGCGCCCTGCTCGAAAACCTGCCCGCCGTGAAGCAGGCTTACCAAACAGCGGGGTATTTGTCGGGATTCGTTAGCCGGATTAACGCCATACCGCAGAACGAGCTATTCATGCTCAACCGCCCCACATTTCAGGAATGGGTCTTGACTGCGTTTGATTTGGGGAGCATACTAACCACCGAAGCGGCTCTGCATCATTTCGACGAACATTTCAAGGAGTATCACAATTTATACACCACCGCCGAGATTGACCAGCTTATTGCCGAATCGCGCCGGGGTATCCGCCCTGATAAGCTGACCGAAATTGCCGCCCGGTTGCCCGTCAATGACGGTGTGCCGGAGTGGTAAACGTAAAAATGTCAGGATTGCCGGTTCTACAGCGATGGTGTAAATTCCAGATTAACGTCCTGATTCACGTTGTTGACCGGCACATTTTGGCGAAGAGTCATTTTTTTAGCGGTGAGTTCAACCAACGGAAAATCGCCTTTAAAACCCGTTACGTTCACATTCACGGCTTTGTTGTCGGCAGTAAGCGTCCATTCGCCCCCGTTCACAATCTGTTTTGTTGTCCGGTCTAATGCCCGTACCGTATTATTCTCCCGGAACTGAAAAATCAGGCCAAACAAAACCTGCGTGGTCAGATTGGTCTGGGTAGCGTTAATGGTTTTGCCGCTGGTGTCGGTTAGTTTGTCGAGTTGCCAGCCGTTGACATTCCCTACCAGCAATTGTGTTTGCGTTTGGGCGGTTGGTGCGGGTGTCATGCCGCCCGTGTTATCGTCTTTTTTGCAGCCCGAAAACAAGGCAAACGGGAGCAGCACAAACAGGAATCGGGTTGATAAGCGCATCGTTATTGGTTGTTGATTATGAAGCAAGGTAGCATTTTCTAAAACCGGAACCATTGCGGGGCAACGGCTGCCGGTGCCTTGTTCTCTAACGTTCGTTCTAAATCATCGGGTATTTTGGGAAAGAAATCCAAGCCCGTCATGGCTTCGATTTTATCAACCGGCACCACAAACGTTTGAAGAGGCTCGTTAGATGGTTCGTTTTTGAGCAGAAAACCAATCATCCTGATGTCGGGTTTACGGCAATACAAAATCACTTTGTAGCAGTAGTCCGATACGGCCACCTCGTTTTGCCGACCGATAGTTGCTAAACCGGCTCGCAGCACCGGCCCCGTCACCACATACAAACCCCCATCCCGAAACGCCCAACTGCGTACCTGCTCTTCGAGTTGTTTCCAGATGCCCCGGTTAAACTGCGGTGCCTGCGGGGTGATGTTGCTCATAAAAAACGTTTCGGTCATCATGCGCTGCGAAAACTTAAAATCACCCGCCGGGGCGAGGTGGCCCCGGTCGTAGCCAGAGCGGGTATAGTCAGAGGGCAGGGCCGTGCCGCCGTCAACGGTGGGGTCAGGCTTGAAACTCGTGCCAGCGCGGTCGGCCTCGCCGGTCAGTTCGTAGGCCAGCAGTGGATAGGCAACCCAGTCGGGGCTTTTATAATCGGTGCGGTAGCGGAGCGTATAACCCTCATGCCGAACGAGTTGGGCATCGGAAAGAGACTTGCCAACAGGCAACAGAAAATCAATTTGTTTCTCAAAATCAAACCGGCTGCCGGGCATCGAACCCGCCGAGGGCGCACGGTCGGTTTGGTCGTCCGCCGGGTTGGTTTTGCCGCGATTCGTTGCCGTAGCATCGTCACTGGCACTGCTCCCGCCCGAACGGTCATCCGTCGCTACATCGTCGGGGGCCGGTTCGGTAGCCGTGTCGTCAGTCGGAATTGGTTCAGGGGCTTTGTAGGGATTGACTCCATCTTTTTCGGGGCGATTATGGCCGGGGCCGAGACCCACCAACCGCCTGACATCATTCCAGAAGGCCACAACGGGTTTTGTCTGCCCGCCATAGTGCAGAAACAAGCCAATCAGAAAAAAGATGAATAGCAAAACCAGCGTGTTGCCGGGTAGCCGGAATCCCCGGCGAGAGGGTGGTTGGGGCATTGGACTTGTTGTTTACGGCAAGATAACGGGTTAAGCCGGGGTTTAGCCCACCGAGCCGCGCTGACTAATCAATTAACGGATTTTCACCCGCGCTACCATTACCGCCCACTTGCCAGAGCCAGCACACAAAACGCATCTACAACCCACAGACCGACCGGAATCTCAAGGGTTTTGCCAGTGGCAATCTTCATCACCGTCCAGCTCAAGAAACCCCAGACAATACCCTGCGTAATGGAATAACTGAACGGAATCAGCACCATAGCCAGCAAACAGGGCAGGGCTTCGGCGAGTTGATCCCAGGCTATTTTCTTAATGGGCTGCATCATAAACGCGCCCACCAGCACCAATGCCGGAGCCGTAGCAATGGCCGGAACGACCGACAACAACGGCGACAAAAACAGAAACGGCAGAAACAACATCCCCGCCACCACTGCTACTAATCCCGTGCGCCCGCCCTCGGCAATACCCACCGCCGATTCGATATAGGCCGTGCCGGGACTTGTGCCGAGCAACCCCGCTAAGGTCGTTGCCACCGCGTCGGTCAGCAGTGAGTGGTTTAGGTTACGGGGTTCGCCAGTGATGTCGTCTTGCAAGTTGCCCGCTTCGGCCACACCCACAAACGTGGACAGGCTATCGAACAAATCAGTAAACAGAAACGCAAAAATCACCGGCAACAGCGACCATTGCAGCGAACCAGCCAAATCGAGTTTGCCGATCAGACTGAAGTCAGGCGCGGCCCAGATACCCCGAAAATTGACTAATGTTTTAGCTCCGGTGATGGCCGAAGCATCGCCCCAAAGCCGCCCGATGGCCGTTGCCGCCAGTGTGGTGCAAACAATGCCGATGATAATCGCCCCCGGAGTTTTGCGAACTACCAAGCCCGCCGTGAGCAGCAAGCCAAACAAAAACGTGAGGATAATGGGGTCGTGCAGAGGGGCAATGCCGACCAGCGTGGCCGGATTACCGACAATAAACCGGGCGTTCTCGAACCCGATTAGGGTGATGAACAAGCCGATACCCGCCGAGATTGCGTAGCGCAAGGGTTTGGGGATAGCCTTAACAACGGCAGAGCGCACGTTGGTGACGGAGAGCAGAATAAAAATAACACCGGCCCAGAACACGGCTCCGAGGGCAGTTTCGGGCCGGATACCCATGCCCTTAACCGCCGTGAAGGTGAAAAACGCATTCAGGCCCATACCCGGAGCCACCACAATCGGGTTGCGGGCATAGAGACCCATCATCAGGCTACAAAAAAACGAGAGCAGCACCGTAGCCGTCAGCACACCCGAAAACGGCAATCCGCTCTGGCTCAGAATCGCCGGATTGACCACGATAATGTACATCGTGGCGAGAAACGTGGAAACGCCTGCGAGAATTTCAGTACGCTTTTTCAAGTTGTAACAGTCGTCCCGCACCGGCATCCATCCAGACCTGCGCGTTGGGGTGTTGCTGAACAATGCTGGCCGGAAAATCGGGCGAGACCGGGCCTTCTACCACCTGCTTCATCACCTCGTCTTTGCGCCCGCCACTGGCAATCAGCACCACGTCTTTGGCTTCGGTAAGGTGCCGCAAACCGAGGGTAATTCCCTGAGAAAGAGACGTTTTCTTGTTGAAGTATTTCTGCCCGACGGTCACGGTGGTTTCGTGAAGGTCAACCACGTGGCAGTATAAATCGAAGGGTGTTCCGGGTTCGTTGAGGGCAATGTGGCCGTTCATGCCCACGCCAACCAGCAAAAGATCGAGGCCGCCGTGCGCCAGAATCGTTTGGTCAACGCGCTCACACTCGGCCTGCAAATCGCCCGATTTGGCATCGAACATAATCACCTGATCGGGCCGAAGTTTCATGGGCGCGAAGAGGTCGCGCTGGAGAAAAAACGCGCAACTGCCCACGTCTGCCGAATCGAACCCGACCCATTCGTCAAGGCCCACAAACCGGCATTGGCTCACGTCGAAACGCCCGCCGTGAAAGAGTTCGGCTAAGTAATGATAGGCTCCAACGGGCGTATCGCCGGAGGCTAAACACACCAGCGCGTCTGGCTTTTGAGTGATACAGTCGGCGATGCGCTCGGCGGTGGCGCGGGAGAGCGTGTCGTAATCAGAAAAGTAGCGAAGATTCATCTCGTGAGAAGCCGGTTTGCCCGGTGCGATTGTTCGGTGCAATTATCGCAATTTTGCATCAGAAAGTTGTTTAACGATTAACGTATGGAGTTTAAGGTATACCGTTCAACGCCTATATCGTTCAATTTTAAACGTTCATCGTTGAACATCAGACATCAAACTTAATAATGGAATCCATTCTTCCCCTGCCCACCCAGTCGGTAAAACCCGGCACCAGCACCGGGCTTGAGTTCTGGCAGTCCGCTACGGCAAACCGAACCGATAACCTGATTGACTCGTTTTCGCCCGCCGATGGCAAACTTATTGCCCGTGTTCACACCACAACCCGCGCTGATTATGACCGGGTTATCGAAACGGCGCAGACTGCTTTTCTCGAATGGCGGCTCGTGCCGGCTCCCAAACGGGGCGAGATAGTCCGGCAAATGGGCGAGCAGTTCCGGCAACACAAACGCGAACTTGGCACGTTGGTCAGCTACGAAATGGGCAAATCGCTCCAGGAAGGTCTCGGCGAGGTGCAGGAAATTATTGACATCTGCGATTTCGCCGTCGGTCTCTCGCGGCAACTCTACGGTCTGACGATTGTTTCTGAACGGCCCGCCCACCGAATGATGGAACAATGGCAGCCGTTGGGTGTGATCGGTATTATTTCGGCGTTTAACTTTCCGGTGGCCGTTTGGTCCTGGAATACCATGCTGGCCTGGGTCTGTGGCGACGTATGCGTCTGGAAACCAAGCGAAAAAACACCCGTAACGGCCCTTGCCTGTCAGCAGATTATCAGTGACGTATTGCGAAATAACAACGTGCCGGAAGGTGTTTCGTGTCTCATCACGGGCGGGCGCGACGCGGGCGAATGGCTGGCGCGTGACCCCCGCGTGGCCCTCGTGTCGGCAACGGGCAGCACCCGCATGGGCAAGGCTGTGGCCGAAAGCGTGGCCGGTCGGTTAGGGCGCAGTTTGCTCGAATTGGGCGGTAACAATGCCATTATCGTTGCGCCCTCGGCAGATTTAACGGTGGCAATTCCGGCCATTGTGTTCGGGGCGGTTGGCACGGCGGGGCAACGCTGCACCAGCACCCGGCGGCTGATTGTGCAGGAAAGCATCTACGACGATGTGAAAAACCGGCTCCGGGCGGCATACGGTCAACTCCGTATCGGCAACCCGCTTGACGAGAATTTCCACGTCGGCCCATTGATTGACAAGGCGGCTGTGGCCGGTTATCAGGCCGCCGTAGAAGCCATCAGGCAGGCAGGCGGAACGTTTGTGGTGGAGCCGGGTTTGCTCGATGGCGACGAGTTTGCGTCGGGCTGTTACGTGAAACCGTGCATTGCCGAGGCCGAAAATCAGTGGCCCATCGTGCAGCACGAAACCTTCGCCCCGATTCTGTATCTCTTGACATACAGCACGTTAGCCGAAGCCATTGCGATTCAAAACGGCGTTCCGCAGGGGTTGTCATCGGCAATTTTCACGCTCAACGTCCGCGAGGCCGAAACGTTTCTGTCGGCGGCTGGCTCCGATTGCGGCATTGCCAACGTCAACATCGGCACGTCGGGGGCCGAGATTGGCGGAGCCTTTGGGGGCGAAAAAGAAACTGGCGGAGGCCGCGAATCGGGTTCCGATGCCTGGAAAGCCTATATGCGTCGGCAGACCAATACCATCAACTACGGCACGAGTTTGCCCTTGGCGCAGGGCATTACGTTTGAGTTGTAGGGCGTTACGTGGCAACTCAGCCGACCCGCAACCGCTGCCCGCGCTTCACGTCGTTACCGCGAATTTTGTTGAGCCGCTTTAATTCGTCAATCGAGAGATTGCTGTATCGTTGGGCGATGTTCCAGAGCGTATCGCCTTTCTGAACGGTGTGGTAACGCGGTTTTTCTATATGCGGCCTCGTTCGGGGAGCCGGGGTTTTCTCAACAACGGCCACTGCTTTCTTCGCTATTACCCGTTGCGGAGTTTCAGCCATTTCGGGTGGTTGGCCGTTGGCCGCAGCCGCAGCTTCGGCAGCAATCCGGGCCGAGGTTGCGGCATCTAATTTACCCGGAGCGGCAACGGCAGGCGGGGTTTCGTTGCCATCAATGGGCAACCGACTGGCACCGGGCAACACCATACTGCTACGTTTGGCCGATGAATCGAGCCGATTCGGAACCCGGCCCGACGCTAACAGAACCGGAATGACGGGCTGTCTCGTGGCCGAATCCATGATTGCCAGCCGGTTTTCGGTGAAATAATCAAGCCCGTCAATTGGTAATCGCAGCATGAAATTACGGGTATGGGCGGGCAAGATGGTGGTGACGATGGCGGGGTTCAGCTTCTGAATTGTTGCCAGTGAGATGCTGCCGTGCCGGGCGAGTGCTTCCAGATTGAGGTAAGTATTGACCTGAATAGTGTCAAACGGAATGGGATAATCCATGGCATCGGCCACAATGCCGTGATCACCCGCATGGTTGAGCATATACACGTGCGCCACAAACAGCGGCACATAACCCCGCGTTTCTTTGGGCAGAAAGTTATAAATCTCGTAGAACGTTTGCCCACCCGACCGGCGCATAGCGCGTTTGACGGTGCCGGCCCCGGAGTTATAGGCTGCCATCACCAACTCCCAATCGCCGAAAATACGGTATAAATCACGCAGGTATTTACAGGCGGCTTCGGTGGCTTTCACGGGTTCCATCCGCTCGTCAACATAGTCGTCCTGGTAGAGCCGCATATCGCGCCCGGTGGCGGGCATGAACTGCCACAGCCCAACGGCTCCGGCGTGCGAGAGTGCTTTCGGGTTCAACGCCGACTCCACAACGGAGAGGTATTTGAACTCGTCGGGCAGGTTATACTGCTTTAGAAACCGTTCGTAAAGCGGGAAAAACAGCGGAACGCGGCCCAACACCAAGCGGGTGTAGGCTATTTTTTTGAACGTGAAGATGTCCACATATTTCTGGACGTGTTCATTGTATGTCAGCGGAATGCTGCGCTCCAACTTAGGCAGCCGCTCCTGAATCAGGTCTGCCGACACGCTGGGCAGAATGGGGTCGGGCATGAAGGCTTCCACGAAAATCGAATCGGTGGGCGCACAAACTACGGAATCGGTTTGGGCGCGGCAATCGAGCATAGCCGCGCTGATGAGCTGAATCCCGAACAAACTCACAAAAAGTCTCAATCGGCACATACGGTGGTTCAGTTTAAGATGTATGATATATTACGTATGGTATATGATGTACTATAGATGAGGTAATGGGCATGATGAGCAGACAACTGTAAAACATCATACATCATACATCATATATCAACTTGGCAAATGCCAGCAATTCTCCTTCGGCAAAGGGGCGGGCCATGGCCTGAATCCCGATGGGCAGACCCTGCTCGTCGGTGCCGTTGGGAACCGATATGGCCGGATATCCCACCACATTAGCCTGAACGGTGAAAATGTCGGCTAAGTACATCTGCAACGGGTCGGCCCCGGAATCCAACCCCGTTTTTTCGCCCAGCCGAAACGCGGGGCCGGGCGTGGTGGGTGACACCAAAAAATCATACCGCTCGAAAAGCCGGTCTGTTTCTTCCCGAATCAACCGCCTGACCTGCTGCGCCTTGGTGTAGTAGGCATCGTAATAATTGGCACTCAGCACAAACGTTCCGAGCAAAATCCGTCGGCGCACTTCCGGCCCGAACCCCTCCGTGCGGCTCTGTTTGTATAATGCAATCAGATCGGCGGGGTTGTCGGTGCGGTGGCCGTAGCGAACGCCATCGAACCGCGCCAGATTTGAACTGGCCTCGGCGGTTGTCAGGATGTAATAGGTTGGTAGCAAATAGGTTGCCAGACTCAACGTAACGGGTTCGACAGTGTGGCCCGCAGCCCGCAGCCGGTCGAGGGTTTGTTGGGTGGCCTGCCGAATGGGGGCATCAACGCCGGGACTCTCTACGCCCTCGCGGAGATAGGCAATGCGTAAAGGCCGTTCGGTCTGCCCGTTTTGGTGCTGATTGGGCAGTTTAGCCGACGTGTAGTTACCGACCGGAGCCGACGAAACGGTACTGTCGAAGTCGTCGGCCCCGGCCATAATGCCGAGCAGCAGTGCGGCATCGTAGGGCGTGTTGGTAATCGGGCCAATGCAATCGAACGAGGAACCGTAGGCTACCAATCCCCAGCGGCTGATCCGTCCGTAGGTTGGTTTGAGGCCCACCACCCCGCAAAAAGCCGCCGGTTGCCGCACCGAACCACCCGTATCAGAACCAATACTGGCTAAACAAAGCCCGGCCTGCACCGCCACCGCCGACCCACCCGACGACCCGCCCGGCACCCGCGCCGGGTCTGCCGCGTTCCTGACGGGGCCAAATGCCGAATTTTCATTCGACGACCCCATCGCAAATTCATCGCAATTTTGCCGCCCGATGATAATGGCATCTTCGGCCAAAAGCCGCTGCACGGCGGTTGCGGTGAATTGGGCCGTAAAGTTTTCGAGAATGTTACTACCTGCCCTCAGCCCATGCCCGGCATAACTCAGCACGTCTTTCAGGCCAACCACCATGCCCGCCAACCGCCCAATGGCTTCGCCGTTCGCCATGCGCCGGTCGAGGTCGTCGGCTTTGGCGCGGGCTTCGCTGGCATACACCTCGGTAAACGCGTTGAGGTGCTGATTATCGGCAATCCGGGTCAGGTAATCGTTTACAACGGCGCGGCAGGTGGTGTTGCCAGCGCGGAGGTCGGTTTGGAGAGCAGTAAACGAACGATATACGGTCATAAAAAAGCAGACAAGCGACGGGTGAAACGGCCCATTCGGTTGTCTGTCTGCGAAAGTAGGTAAATTTCTGTTTTTTGTGGTGGTCAGGCGGTGCAAAACTGCCACGCTCTGTTTAGGCTTCGCTGCACCCGTTCTGGAGTTGTAGCCTTCGTTTATCGTTCATCAGCCTACCTTTGCCAACTGAAACCATTTGCTTTTCTGAAATGTCTATTGCCGACCTGTTCGATTCCTTTAATTCACTCCGCGTTCTGATTATTGGTGATGTCATGCTGGATTCCTACGTTTGGGGGCGCGTGGAGCGCATCTCGCCCGAAGCCCCGGTGCCGGTTGTGAACGTTATCCGGCGCGAACTACGTTTGGGCGGGGCCGGTAATGTGCTGCTTAATGTGCAGGCGTTGGGGGCCGAAGCCATCATCTGCTCCGTAATTGGCACCGACGAGCCGGGCGATAAACTCGAACGTGAACTTGGCGACCGCCAACTCAGTTGCGATGGCCTGATTCGGAGTGCGTCGCGCATTACTACCATCAAAGAGCGCATTATTGCCGGTTCGCAGCAAGTGGTACGGGTTGACACCGAGACCGATAAACCCATCGCCCCCGCCGAACGCGCCCAACTCATCGAACGCGCCAAAGCGTTGATTCCGGGTTGCCAAGTGGTGATTTTTGAAGATTATGATAAGGGCGTTCTTGGCCCCGAAGCCATCGCCGAGATTACGGACTTTGCCAACGCGCAGGGTGTGCCAACGGTAGTTGACCCCAAAAAGCGTAACTTCTTAGCCTACAACAACACTACCCTGTTCAAGCCGAATTTGAAAGAACTCCGCGAGGGAC
>JBBRNH010000111.1:0-15198 GCA_038230415.1 Cytophagales bacterium
CATACGAATTGCGTGTTTCTGGCTGGTTCTCAGCATATTTTCCAGTTCTGTGCGCTGCTCCGTGTTCAGAACAGGCGTGTTCACTCGTCCCATGCAGGAAAATTAGGAAAATAATGGAAACTATTTTTTAGCACCTACTTACATCCTGATATAGCACAGAATTTAGTCGAGCGACGTAGGCGCGACCTTGATGTTAGACAACGACTTATTGCAGAAGGGAAGCTATTTCGTGGCTATAATCCAGAGATGGAAAAAATTCACCTCGAAAACGCCCGGGGGCTTCAAGAAATAATCGTTCAAATTGGCTGGCCCACTCAGGAACAAGTTGGAGAGGAAGCGAGTCAAGCGGCCTGGTTGATTGTTCAACACGCCATCAGCTTACCTTCATTTATGAGAAACTGTCTTTCTTTGATAAAAGAGCAGGAGAAAGCTGGTGCTATTGATCCAGTCAATATAGCTTTCCTGTCAGACCGAATTGCAATGTACGAGGGTCGCCCTCAGTCGTATGGAACTCAGTTTGTAGGTGATAACCAAGGCCATCTTGTTTCTTATGAGCTCGACGCTTCTATTGACCAAGTAAATCAACGTCGTCAAAAATTAGGACTGAACACTGTGGAGGAGCGGTTGGCAGAATTAACGGTTCAGATGAAAGTTGAGCAGGAAAAACAGCCAACCGAAAGCGAGAGACAGTTAGAGCAAAACGAGCATGATACTTGGCGTAAAAAAGTGGGATGGGTATCGGGTCAGGCTCTGTAGAGACCGTGCCACGGGCGACAGACCGCACATCCCCAACGGACGCTGGCAACCCAACTAAACGGATGTGTAAGGGTGCCAATTCGGTTGTTCAGGTAAATCACTTGCCGTCCAGCAGCCCCCGAACATATTGTCTGTCTGCCACAGAAACGCGGCCACCAACCCCACCGCACCCGTTTTGGCCGTAGTTTTGCCGCATGAATGTTCGCCTGCTGGCCCGAATTCTCCGCAAACAACCCGCTTTCTGGCTCGCCGTAGCCCTGCTCACCGGGCTGGCGGGTTGGTGGGGTATTCGGTCGTGCCAGCCCAAACCCGACCCGCAACGCTGGACACTGATCCCCGATTTTGGCATCCGGCTGCCGATGCGTTACGCCGTGCATGGCATTGATGTCTCGCGCCACAACAGCCGGATAGACTGGCCCCGCGTGGCCCGGATGCGGGCCAATGGCGTGAAAATCGGGTTTGTCTTCATCAAAGCCACCGAAGGAGCCACCCGCACCGACCCGCAGTTTGCCCGGAACTGGCGTGAAGCCGGGCGGCTTGGCCTCCGGCGCGGGGCGTATCATTTCTACCACCCCACCCGCGACCCGATCAAACAGGCCAACAATTTCATTGAACAAGTGCGCTTATCAACCGGCGATTTTGTGCCGGTGCTGGATTTTGAGGTACTCAATGGCGTACCCGACGACGACATCCTCGACGGGCTGCACCGCTGGCTCGATGCCGTTGAAGCCAAATACGGCGTGAAACCGATTATCTACACCAACGGTTATCTCTACCGTCGGTTTATCAAAAATCACGTCAGGGGTTACCCGCTCTGGATTGCCGATTATTCGACTCCGCACCCCGGCCCGTATCGCTCCGACAACCTCTTCATCTGGCAACACAATCAAAGCGGGCGCGTCGACGGTATCCGGGGAACGGTAGATTTTAACGTGCTGGTGCCGGATTCGGCCCGGCTGAATGAAATATGTCTTTAATATGTCCAAAATCATCAACATCGGCTTCGTACAGATGGCCTGCTCTGCCGACACCTCAGCCAACCTCGACACAGCCATTGCCGGCATCCGCGAAGCCGCCGGTCGGGGCGCACAAATCATCTGTTTGCCCGAATTATTCCGGTCGCTGTACTTCTGTGATGTCGAAGACCACGCCAATTTTTTATTGGCCGAAGCCATTCCCGGCCCCACAACGGCCATTTTGGGGCAGTTGGCGGGCGAGTTGGGCGTGGTCATTATTGCGTCGCTGTTTGAGAAACGGGCGCAGGGGCTGTATCACAACACCACCGCCGTACTCGATGCCGACGGCGCGTACTTAGGCAAATACCGCAAGATGCACATCCCCGATGACCCCGGCTACTACGAAAAATTCTACTTCACGCCGGGCGACGCTTCACCGGAAGAACCCGGCTACCGGGTGTTTCAAACTAAATTCGCCAAAATCGGGGTTTTGATTTGCTGGGATCAGTGGTTTCCCGAAGCGGCCCGCATCACGGCGCTGATGGGTGCCGAGATGCTGTTTTACCCGACGGCTATCGGCTGGGACACCACCGAACCCGACCCTGCCCAAAACACCGAGCAATACAACGCCTGGCAAACCATTCAGCGCAGCCACGCCATTGCCAACGGCATTCCGGTGGTGTCGGTCAACCGCGTGGGCCGCGAAGCCGATCAGCAGTTTTGGGGCGGGTCGTTTGTGAGCAATCCGTTCGGATCGCTGCTGTATCTGGCCCCGCACGATCAGGAAGTGGTTCACGTTCAGCCGGTTGACCTGGCCGAATCCGAACGGTATCGCACCACCTGGCCCTACCTCCGCGACCGGCGCGTGGACTCGTATCAGCCAATCACGAAGCGGTATATTGATTAGTGGTTAGTAATTAGTGGCAAGTGGTCAGTTGGCTACCGCAGGTGTATTGGCGCAGTAGCCAACTGACGACTAATCACTTGCCACTTATAACTCGCCACTTATAAAAAACAAACCGTTGCCCCTCTGCTCCCATATCGGGAGTCCGGGCAACGGTTGTCCGTTCAATTAACCCACTAAATTTTAAACATTGTAGCCTTGTAGCGTTGCAAAGTCTCCGAGTCCAAAACGCTGAAACAGGACAACTCCACAACTCAGTTAAGCGTCTTGTTCAGGTAACTCTGAATCTCGATGAACACTTCCTTGGCCCGCCGACGTGATACCGGCACCTCCTGCCCGTTTGCCATGAGCAAGGCCCGGTCGTCGAGCATCCGGTTGTAACGGATATAGGCTAAGTTGACGATGTGTGATTTATGCACCCGAACAAACTGCGTGGTGTCGAGGGTGGTTTCAAACTCCTTCAAGGTCTTGGAAACCAAGTACCGTTTGCCATCGCGCGAGATCAGAAACGTGTAGTTTCCTTCACCCTGCAAACAAACAAGATCATCAACGGCGACCGACACGGTACGGTTGAGGTAGGGCAGTACAATCCGTTGGTTGTCGCGCTGATGTGCAGCCGGATAGAGCGGCAGAATTGGCGAAGCGGCAGCAGTAGATAAGGCGTTCATTGGTCAACAGGAGTTTGGTTCGTGATTTTTTTGGTACGACAAAGCTATCACAGCAAAGTCACCTCCCGAAAACTACCCATTCTGTGTGATGACCAAAATGTTTATATAACTCTTTGTCTATCAGATTTTTAACAATAGTATATGATTCATTTTTCGGGTATATCTCCCCCCTGAAACACGTATAACTACGCACTGCCATTTTCGGAACGCTACGCCCGTTTTCTACGCAGTATTTCTCCCTTTAGCTATGATTGTGTACGGCTGATGGGCCATGCTTGGTCTGTCACGCGCTGTTTATACCGCCGAAACCCGGCCTGATTGACCAATTTATCGGTTTTGATCTCCATTAATTTTGCACGGTCTCCCGGAGCGAAAAAATCAGCGAGCAACCCCGGCACATCGGCCACCCGGTTGCAGGCCACATAGATCATATCGGCATCGGCGGCAGTGCGTTCGGCGGTCAGGGGTTGGTCGGTCTCGAAATACGTCGCCAATTCGGGCTGTTGGCTCGGCCCGTCAATCATCCTGAAAATATGCCCGCCGTGATTATTGAACAAAATCACCCGCAGATTAGGCGGTACGAGCTGGGGCATGAGGCCGTTGCGGTCGTAGAAAAAAGCTACGTCGCCAATGAGCAGCGTCACGATTTTGTCCGTAGCGAGGGCCGCACCGATAGCCGTACTCAAACACCCGTCAATGCCGCTCACCCCCCGGTTGGCCGACACCGCTACACGCTGCCCGGCTTCTAAACCGCAGAGATTAGCGTACCGAACGGGCATCGAATTCGCCAGATGCAGGATAGAGTCGGTTGGCAAGGCGGTCAGCACTGCGTCCACAGCCGCCCATTCAGTGGCGTTTCCGCCAGCATTATTGTCCGCATCGACAGCAGCAGTATCGGCCAGGGTGGTTTGATGCACGACTTTACCAGCCTGATTATCAGCCGCCTGCCAACGGTTCTGAAACGGAAACGGATCGGTTTCGTCATCATCGTCGCCCTGCAAAAAACGCTGATAGTCTAAATCAGCAAACAGTTTTTGCAGGAACGCCAACGGCTCGGCATTAATGAGGGTGGTCAGGCTCTGAAACGGGTCGGCAATACGGTCGGTGGCGGGGCCGATGTGCCAGTGCCGACGGGCCGGGTGCTGCCGGAGAAACGTTTTGATGTTTCGACCCAGAAACGACAGGCCAGCTGTAATCAGTAAATCGGGCCGCAGCGACTCCCGGAAATCATGGTCGGTGTTACCCAGAAAGACATCGGTACGGGTGATAAAACGGCCCGGTGCGTTCCGGGGCAGGTTCGCCGTGATTTCGCCCACAATTGGCACGCCCAGCTCATCGCTGATCTGGCCCAGTACCGCCAGCAACGCCGGATTATAGGGCAACTGCCCCAGCGCAATGAGCTTATTATCAGTCCGTTGCCATTCATCCAACAAACCGGCCCAGACCGGCGCGGAGAGTTGCGGCTCGGTCGCTAATGCGTCAATCACCCGGACTTGTTCATACACAAACGGCTCGTCGGCGCGGGGATAAAACGGCTCCCGCAACGGCACATTCACGTGAACTGGCCCCGGCGGATAAGCCGTTGTAAGGTTTATAGCTTCGTTCAGGAGCCGGTTGATGGCCCAGGCCGCGTCGGGGTGGACGTAGTCGGCGGGGAGGTCATAGCTGCGCTTCACGTTGGCCCCAAACACGGCGGTCTGGTGCATGGTTTGCCCGTCTTGTTGACCGAGCCACTCGTGGGGCCGGTCGGCGGTGAGGAGCAGCAGGGGAATCTCCTGAAAAAACGCTTCGGCCACCGCCGGAGCCAGATTGTACACGGCACTGCCCGACGTACAGATGATGGCAACGGGCCTAAACTGCCCGTTCAGGCGGCTTTGCTGGGCCATACCGAGGGCAATAAACCCGGCAGCGCGTTCGTCGGCCACCACACGAATCGTGAATTTACCGTGCCGGACAACGGCCAGCGTGAGCGGGGCCGACCGCGATCCGGGCGAAATCACGACCTCGCGGATACCCTTTTGGTAAAGCAGTTCGGCGGCATTGATAATGGGTTGGAGGAGGGGCATTGGCAGGGTTCGCGCAAGGAGTTAAAAAAGGAGTTCGCGCAAAGACGCAAAAGTTTCAAAAAAGGAGTTCGCGCAAAGACGCAGAGACGCAAAGGTTCTAAAAGCACGAATGTCTTATTGGTATCTCCGCGTCTTTGCGTCTGTGCGCGAACTATTTTTAGAGCCTTTGCACGCATCGCTCATGCTACCGCAAAACCTGAATAAGGCCGGACAGATTCGGGCAGAAAACCGATCACGATGTCTGATTTCGGAATTCCCAGCTCAACCAAATCGTCGGCCACGAGAATATCGGTGTTATTGACTAACAGCCAAACCTTGCCAGTGGGCTTGATTTGGAAATAAAACACGACGTTAAACTCAAAAATATCATCATTCCAACTGGTTCTGACTACCTGATACCGAAAATGAGTATCATCTTCAACTACTTCATAATCAGTCGCTCTACCACCGTTGGCGTAGGTTGAGAAGTCATTTAGCCATTTTTTCAGGATGGTTGCGTAGGGTAAAATGTTGGTATCCATTGGTCAATGCGTTTTGAAAATCAATGCGCTACGAGCCAGTTTTCGCCCACGCCGATCCCCGTTTCCATCTTCACGGCCATCGGCACGGCGGTTTGCATAATCTCGGCCACGTGCTGTTTCAGGAAGTCAATCTCGGCGCGGTGGGCATCAAAAACGAGTTCGTCATGCACGGTCAGAATCATTTTGGAGCGCAGTTTTTCGCGCTGCATAAACTCGTGAATCCGAATCATAGCGATTTTGAGCATGTCTGCCGCGCTGCCCTGAATGGGCGCGTTCACGGCGTTGCGCTCGGCAAATAGCCGGTCGGTCTGATTGCGCGAGTTGATGTCGCGCAGGTAGCGACGGCGGCCCAGCATGGTTTCGGCGTAGCCACAGCCCCGCGCTTTTTCGATGCACAGGTCAATATACCCCTTCACCGCCGGGAAACCCGCAAAATAGTCTTCGATGATCTGAGCCGCTTCTTTGCGGGGAATTTTCAGGCGTTGGGCCAAACCAAACGCCGAAATACCGTAGATAATCCCGAAGTTGACCATCTTGGCTTTCCGGCGCATCTCACCCGTAACGCCTTCTAAATCAACGTGAAAGACTTTACTGGCGGTTTGGGTGTGAATGTCCACGTCGTTGTTGAAGGCCGTGAGCATGGTGTCGTCGCCACTGAAAGCCGCCATAATGCGAAGTTCGATTTGCGAGTAATCGGCTGACATGATCAGAAACTCGTCGGAGCGCGGCACGAAGGCTTTACGGATTTCCTGCCCGCGCGGGGTGCGAATCGGGATGTTTTGCAGGTTGGGATTGGTGGACGACAGCCGCCCCGTTGCCGCCACCGCCTGATTAAACGACGTATGAATCCGGCCCGTGCGGGGGCTAATCAGGAGCGGCAGGGCATCCACGTATGTGTTCTTGAGTTTGATTAACTCCCGGTAATCCAGAATCTTCCGGGCAATTTCGTGTTCGGCTTCGAGTCTCGACAGAATTTCTTCGCCCGTTGCATATTGGCCGGTGCGGGTCTTTTTGGCGTTCGGGTCAAGGTTGAGTTTGTCAAACAGCACCTCGCCCAACTGCTTTGGCGAGCCGATATTAAACGTCTGCCCGGCAATCTCGAAAATCTCCTGCTGCACTAATTTCATGTCCACGTCGAGCGTGTTAGAGAGTTCGGCCAGGGCGTTGGTATCAATCCGAATCCCTTCGAGTTCGAGGTCGGCCAGGACCGGCACGAGCGGCATCTCAACCTGAGCGAAGAGTTTATCCAAGCCATCGCGCTGCAACCGGGGCGCAAACGTGTTGCGGAGTTGCAGGGTGATATCGGCATCTTCACCGGCGTATTCGACCACCTGCGGCACAGCCACCTCGCGCATGGTGATCTGGCCCTTGCCTTTTTTGCCGATGAGTTCTTCGATACCGACGGGCTGATAATTCAGGTAGTTCATCGCCATAAAGTCCATGTTATGGCGTTGTTCGGGTTCGATCAGGTAGTGGGCCAGCATGGTGTCGAAGAGCGTTCCCTGCACGGCCACGCCGTACTTTTTCAGTACGGTAATGTCGTATTTGAGGTTTTGCCCGATTTTTTCGATAGCCTGATTTTCCAGCGCGGGCCTGAACACGTCCACCACCGTCCGCGCCTGTTCGGGGTCGGCTGGTACCGGCACATAAAACGCTTCGCCGGGCCGGTATGCAAATGACAACCCAACGAGTTCGGCTTCTACGGCATCAACGGAGGTGGTTTCGGTATCAAAACAAAACGCGGTTTGCCGGCTCAGGTAGTGCGCCAGACTTGCCATCAGGTCGGGCGTATCCACAAGCCGGTAATCATGCCTGACCGAATAAATAGTTTGCCGGGGCTGGGTTGGCTGTTGTTGTAGAGACTGGTGCGCCACTGCGACAATAGTTGGAGTCTCACCGCCGGACGGCACCGCGCCGGATGGCATTTCGGTTTCGGGCGTATCGGCTGGCGTATCATCCGGCGAGATACCATCAATCGGCGTACCTGCCGGGGGTAGAGATCGCAACGGCGAACCGGCAATATTTTGTTGCAGTGGCGCACCAGTCTCTACGTCAAACACAAACGGCAAATCGGCGGCACCACTCGGTACAGCCGCCATTGGTACAACGAACAAATCCATCTGCCCACCATTTCCTCCCTGACCTGGCGGGCCGGGGTGGGCTTTTGGTTGGGTTATAAACTGGCTCGGCAGGGGCTGGCTTTGCACGTCGTCCAAGCCGAGTTTACCTTTCATCTGCCGAAACTCCAGATCATCCATCAGGGCGGCTAACCGGGGTTTGTCATACGCCGTCAGCAGGAGGTTATGTTCCTCAAAATCGAGCGGTACATCAAGGCAAATCGTGGCGAGTTGTTTTGACAAAATGCCCTGCTGGGCGTAGGTGACGACGTTTTCTTTGAGTTTGCCCTTGAGTTGGTCAGCGTTGGCGATCAGGTTTTCGAGCGAGCCGAAATCGGCAATGAGTTTCTGGGCCGTTTTCTCGCCAATGCCGGGAATACCGGGAATGTTGTCCACCGAATCCCCGATCAGGCCGAGCATATCCGTCACCTGTTCGATGCGGGTGATGCCCCAGCGGTCGCAGATGTCGGCCACGCCCTGTTTTTCGGCGGGTTTACCCATAAATGCGGGCTTGTAGATATAGACGTGTTCGGCCACGAGTTGCCCGTAATCTTTGTCGGGAGTCATCATAAAGACCTCAAAACCAGCGTCTGCCGCCCGGCCCGCCATCGTGCCAATCACGTCGTCGGCTTCGTAGCCGTCGAGCATCAGCATTGGGATGTGCATGGCTTCGATGATCTGCTTGATATACGGCACGGCCACCGTGATGTCTTCGGGCTGCGACTGCCGGGTGGCTTTGTACATCGGAAACTGCTCGTGGCGGAAGGTTTTCTTGGGTGAATCGAAGGCCACGCCAAGATGGGTCGGTTTTTCTTTGGTCAGCACCTCCAGCAGGGCGTTCATAAAGCCGAATACCGCGCTGGTATTCAGGTTTTTGGAGTTGATACGCGGGTTTTTGTTGAACGCAAAATGGGCGCGGTAAATCAGCGCGAAGGCATCGAGCAGAAAGAGTTTTTTGGTTGGTTTTGCCATGATTGGGGAATGAGTCACTACCGAAAACGGGCCGAATCATCTGGCCCGTTTTTGTACTGAACAGCGAGTTATTACTGCACCGCATCAGGTGCAGAATCAGGTTGTAGGGTTTGAATGGCCCGGCGACGAATCACTTCGGCCTGAAAATCAGCCACCGTTTTACGGGGTTGGTTCGGTTTTAGCAGCAGCCAGGCCGAAAAATCGGCGGGCGTTGGGAATCGCTTCTTAAAGTCAGCGACTGTAGTATCGGTATCTGATTTCTGGCTCATGAGGCAAATAGACCTGAATGAAGCGAATCGTTTCGCCGTCGGTCAAGGTAAATGTAAACGCTAAAAACTTGTTTTTCAAGCTAAAACCAATCATGTACTCAACGTCTTCTTCTTCTTCAAAGTTATCGTAAACGGACTGAACATCATAAAACGTAGATTCGATTTTATCGGGAGAAATACAGTGAGCAGATAGCGATTCTATGTCCAAAAAGGAGAAATCGAAGCGAAACCGGGGTATTTCCATTGGGGTTGATACAGGTAAAAAAGCGGCACATATGTTTACAAAGTTAGCCAATCAACCCCACAAAGTCGGTTGCACCGTGCCCGTCGGCATTTCTACTTAGCCGGGGGGTTGGCGGAATGGATTTATCTTTGCACCATGCATATTTTGACCTTCGACATCGAAGAGTGGTTTCATATCCTCGACAACGCTTCGACCCGCACCGAGGCCGACTGGAGCCGCTACGAATCCCGGATTCATGCCAACATGGACCGAATTTTTCAGCTTCTGGCCGAGACCAACACCCGCGCTACGTTTTTCTGCCTCGGCTGGGTGGCCGACAAATACCCCGACGTGATCCGGCGCATTGACGCGGCTGGCTACGACATTGCCACCCATTCTTACGCTCACCAACTCGCCTACGAACAGTCACGTACCGAATTTACCGATGACTTAGTGCGCTCTATCAACGCCCTGCAAAATGCTACGGGTAAGGCGGTTACGGCGTATCGTGCGCCCGGTTTCTCCATCAAATATCAGAATCGGTGGGTGTTTGAGGTGCTGGCCGAACACGGTATTACGGTGGATTGTTCGGTGTTTTCGGCCCGCCGGTCACACGGGGGCGACGTGGCCTTTGCCCTCCGCGAGCCGGGAATCATTGAAATAGCCGGGGCTACGCTGCGCGAGTTTCCGATTAACACCGTTGGCGTGGCCGGGCAGGATGTTATTTTTTCGGGCGGGGGTTATTTCCGGCTCTTCCCCTACCCCGTTGTGCGGCAGCTAACCCGGCAGTCGCCCTACGTGATGACGTATTTTCATCCCCGCGATTTTGACCCCGGCCAGCCTGTCATCGCCGAGTTGAGCCTGACGCGCCGGTTCAAATCCTACTACGGCTTGGCCGGTTGCTGGCCCAAACTCAAACAACTCCTGACTGATTTTGAGTTTATTGACCTCGCCGAAGCCGAGCGGCAAGTGGACTGGAGCGCGGTGAAGCGGGTGCGGTTGTAGAGTCATTCCGGTAACGCTGCGCCTGATGCTAAAAAAGCGTATTTTTGTAAAAAGACCTGTTTATGATTGCCTACCCCAATATTTACGATAGCCTTGCTGATTTCATAGCCACGCTGGATGCCGAAAAAGTGCTGGCCTTCCATGCGCCCGCGTCGTTGCAGGAGCGGATAGAACAAGTGCTTGAAAAAAAGCAGACGCAGGGTCTCACTGACCAGGAAAAAGAAGAATTAGCCCATTATTATACATTGGAGCATATCGTTCGGCTTGCCAAATCCCGCGCCCGTCTGCGCCTATCCCAGCATCAGGCCTGAGTGGTAAGTACATCCCTGACGGTCTGCGTTTAACCGTAGCGCAACGAGCCAACTATCGGTGTGAATACTGCCGCCGTTCAGAAAATGATTCGTTCATCAAGTATCAAATTGATCACATTATCAGCCGGAAGCACGGCGGCTTAACCGTCAGTGAAAACCTGGCCTACTCCTGCGCTCTTTGCAATGGTAACAAAGGTTCTGACGTGGGTACGGTGCTGGATGATGAAGATACGTTTGTTCGGTTGTTCAACCCCCGAAAACACGTTTGGTCCGAGCATTTCGAGGTTATCGAGGGTGCATTGTCCCCTAAATCTGATGTAGCAGAAGCAACAATCAAGGTATTGGCATTAAACAATGTAAACCGGATTTTAGAGCGATTAGACTTAATAGAAGCCGGGCTTTTTCCGTAATGCTGTGCTTTGGTCACACCAAACATGGCCGATTCTTACCACAAAGCCCCGCAATAAACGCCGATTTTGTACCAATAGACCCGCCCATAAATTAGTAACCTTGCGACCGATAAACGCCTGACCCACAACCCGTTCGGCCATGATTTACCGATACATTCAACCATCGGCCCACTTGCGGCCCTACATCAATCGGTATCTGTTGCTGCACTTTCGGTTCGGTGCCGCCGACCCCGCGCCCGTGAAGCCGTTTGTGCCGTCGCCCAGCCAGGGGATCACGTTTTATCCGCGGGGGTTCCTCACCGAACATAACCCCGAAACGGGCATTGCCACGCGCCGACCCCGGACGGTGATTTTCGGCCAGCACCTCTCGCGGCTCAATCTGTACCTGTGTCAGGATGAGTACCTGATGCTCGACGTGAGTTTTCAGCCGGGCGTTCTGTCAAAATTCCTACGGTTGCCATTGCCTGAGTTTACCGACCGGAATATTGATGCCGAAGCCGTTTTAGCTGCCGGGATTCATACCGTAAATGAGCAATTGGCAAACGCCACGCACTATAACCAACTCACCGAAATTGTAGAAACCTATCTCTGGCAACGCATTTCACGGCTCCAGATCGAGCTGCACCCGTTAGAAAAAGCCAGCCGACTGGTACTGACAAATGCGGCTCCGATGTCGTTAGACAACTGGGCCAGTCAGAGTTGCCTGAGCATCAGCGCGTTTGAACGCCGGTTCAGGCAGCAGATGGGCGTTTCGCCCAAACTCTTCGCCCGCATTATCCGGTTCGACCGGGCCGTTTCGCTCAAAGAAGCCGACCCCAATCTGGATTGGCTCAGTATCGCCTTCCAAATGGGCTATACCGATTACCAGCATTTAGCGAAAGACTTTAAGCAGTTTGGCGGGGCTACACCTGTTGGTTTTATCCGTGACGATGCTACCGCCCCCGAACGGCGATTAGGGTTGATTTGATGGAATCGTTCGGCAACGAAAAACGCCGAATTTCTACCAATACCGCGCCCAATTCAGGGGTCAATTTTGCCGGGTCAATTCACCAAGAAACACGTCAAAACCATGCAACGCCGTCAGTTTATGCAGAGCAGCCTGTTGGCTCCTGCCGCTCTCGTTCTTCCCGCCAAAATTACTACTGAACGCCCGACAACGGGGATCTTTACCAAAACCGGAGCCGCCCGCAACGCCGAGAAAATCGTTTGTGCCACCACCGCCGTTGATTTCAAACTCCTCGGCTCCGACACCAACGGCGATATGGCCGTGTTTGTGAGCAGCAATAACCGCCGGGGCAATGGCCCGCCTGTACACGTTCACCAAACGATGGACGAATTTTTTTGTGTGCTGGCCGGGGAGTTTCTGTTTCAGGTCGGCAACGAAACCACGCACCTGAAACCCGGCGATACGGTGTTTATTCCGCGCAACGTGAGCCACGCCTTTGATTGTGTGAGCAGTGAGCCGGGCAAACTGCTCGTGACGATTCAGCCAGCCAGCAACATGGAAGACTTCTTCCGGCAACTCGGCAAGATTTTACCCCGCGTGGATTCGCCCGGCGTGGATTTGCCCGGCGTGGATTCGCCTGCAACGGGCGCACCCGACATGGCCGCGCTCAACAACCTATACGCGGCATACGATTCGGTGATTTTAGGGCCACCGTTACGGTAATAGAGCACCTATAAACGGCTGATTTACGAAGGCCCTTCGTCCTTACGAATCTGGCCTATTAGCAGTTGAATCTGACCTGGAAAGAGTTTACGAACAGTCAGGAATGAACCATCAAGGTGATCAAAGTCACCGTCAGTTGTGATGAGTGTTAAGTTCAGTACCGACGCAGTAGCCCCTATCCATAGATCATGTTTACCCATATTTCGGGGAGACGAAAAAGGGTAAGACTGGAAATCAGGATGTTGACGCTGGCTATACGCATCAAAGTCAAGATAGGTACTAAGAAGCAGGTCGCCAATATCAATAATCCGAACACTATCCAGAAACAGCTCAAGCCGTCTTCTTTTTACGGGTGACCAGCGTTGGCGAAAGGCTATGGATTCAATTTCGGTAACAGTAGCGAATGAAATATAGACAACAGCATCGTCTGGATTAATAAATCGGATGAGCCGTTCACCCGATTTATCACGAGCAAGGTACAAAATGATATTCGTGTCTAAGGCAATATTCATTCACGTTTCAGATCAGCAAGTGCAGCCGATAACTCATCATCGGTCAAGGCTTCGCCGGGCAGATAATATAGTTTTTGAGCATCGAACCCGGTGGCTTTACCAAAAGCGGTGGCTCCGCCAGTCGCTAGCACCTCGGCGGCTGAATAAGTTTTGAATTTCTTAAATAGCATTGGTCGCTCTCTGTTATCGGCTGGTTTCATGTCAATTGTTATCTGTGGTTGTTAATTTTCCAACAGCAATATACACCCAACGAGCGAATAAAAACGAATTACCGCATTGCTTTCCAGGCATTTATCAACCCGTTGGTGCTGCTGTCGTGGTTGGTAATGGGTTCATCATCGGCAAGTTCCGGTACGATGCGGCTGGCGAGTTGCTTGCCGAGTTCAACGCCCCACTGGTCAAAGCTGAAAATATTCCAGATTACGCCCTGCACAAAAATCTTGTGTTCATACATGGCAATCAACTGGCCGAGCGTCCGGGGCGTGATTTGCTTTACCAGAATGGAGTTGGTGGGCCGGTTGCCCGAAAACGCTTTGAACGGAGCCAAAAACGCAATTTCTGCTTCGGTTTTCCCGGCCTGGCGGAGCTCGTCGGCGGCCTGGGCTTCGGTTTTGCCGTTCATCAGGGCTTCGGTCTGGGCAAAAAAGTTAGAAAGCAACAGCGTGTGGTGGTTGCCGATGGGCCGGTGGCTGATGGCGGGCGCAATAAAATCGCACGGAATGAGCTTGCTGCCCTGGTGAATCAACTGGTAAAAAGCGTGCTGACCGTTGGTGCCGGGTTCACCCCAGATAATCGGCCCGGTCTGATAATCAACCGCTTTGCCGTCTCGCCCGACGCTTTTGCCGTTGCTCTCCATGTCGCCCTGCTGAAAGTAAGCCGCAAATCGGTGCAGGTATTGGTCGTAGGGCAGAATGGCCTGGGTCGAAGCACCGAAGAAATTATTATACCAGATGCCAAGCAGGGCCAGCATCACGGGCATATTGTCTTCATAGCGCGTGGTGCGGAAATGCACGTCCATATCATGCCCGCCGGCCAGGAGTTCCTCAAAATTCTCGAAGCCAATATACAGCGCAATGGAAAGCCCAATGGCCGACCACAACGAGTACCGCCCGCCAACCCAATCCCAGAAACCGAACATATTGGCCGGGTCAATGCCAAAGGCTTCAACCGCTTTCTGATTGGTTGACAGGGCCGCAAAATGTTTGGCAATGTCGGTTTCGGTGGGTGGAGCAACCGCAAACCAGTCCTCGTTGGCGTTGTCGGTCAGCACGCCAACCGGGGCAGGTGCGGGCTGTCCCCCCGCCAGAAACCACTGCCGGGCGGTCTGGGCGTTGGTCATGGTTTCCTGGGTGGTGAAGGTCTTGGAGGCAATCAGAAACAGCGTTGTTTCGGGCTTTACCCGTTGCAGGGCTTCGTAGATATGCGCCCCGTCCACGTTCGAGACGAAATGTACGCGCAGTTTGGTGTCGTCGCCGTAGGGTTTCAGGGCTTCCGTCACCATCACCGGGCCGAGGTCGGAGCCACCGATGCCGATGTTCACAATGTCGGTGATGGGCTGGCCGGTATAGCCCGTCCACTCGCCCGACCGGACGCGATTGGTGAACGATTTCATCCGGGCCAGCACCGCGTTTATTTCGGCCATAACATCCTGACCATCAACTATCACCGGGGTGTTAGCGCGGTTGCGAAGGGCGGTGTGCAACACGGCCCGGTTTTCGGTCGCGTTGATGGCCTCACCCGAAAATAGTTGGTTGATGGCTCCGCGCAGATCGGTTTGTTCGGGCAGTTTGAGCAGCAGCCGGAGGGTTTCGTGGGTGACGCGATTCTTGGAATAATCGA
>JBBRNH010000112.1:0-14954 GCA_038230415.1 Cytophagales bacterium
CCGACGACCTGATGATTATCAACAAATCGGGCATTGCCATTCGGATGGCGGTTTCGGCGGTGAGCGTCATTGGCCGCAACACGCAGGGGGTCCGGCTGATTAAACTAAACGACGGCGACGCAATCTCATCGGTAACGAAAATCGTGCGCGATGAAGAAGACGAATCAATGACGAGTGAAGAATTATGAATGAAGAATACGCCAGAAGAATTATTCTTCATTCATAATTCTTCACTCTTCACTGACAACTCTTACTTTCGTCCCGAAAATCAAATCAAACCCGAACATGAATAGAAAACTCGTATTGCTGTTGCTGACCGTTTGTCTGTCGGCGGGAGCATCCTTCGCTCAGGCCCAGGTGGACGCGCTGCTGGAAGAAACCACGAAGAAAGACAAGGAGAAAAGTGACAAAGCGATCACCGATGAGAAAGCAGCCGCCAAAGCCGCTACGTGGTTAGAGCGGGCCAAGACCTACGAATCCATTGCCCAGCGGTATATCAAGCTCGATTCGAACGCGGCTACCGTTGCCTACGAAGCCTATACGAAAGTAGCCGAGTTAGACAAAGACAAAAAAGGCGGGCCGGGCAAATCGGCCACCGAAGCGCAGGCCGCGCTGAAAGCCAAACCGATGGCGCAGGGTTTTTTGATTGCGGGTGATGCCTATTACAAAAACAAAAATTATCCGAAGGCCTACCAGAATCTGCTGCGGGCCAGCGATATGGATGCCAAAGACACCACCGCAGCTTACTACGGTGGGTATGCGGCCCTCGGCACCCAGGATTCGACGTATTACCCGAAAGCCGCCGAAATGTTTGAACGCTATATCAACAACGGCGGTAAAACGGCGGATTATTACACGCTGTTAGTGCAGATTTACCGCTCGTACCTCAAGCAGCCCGACAAAGCCATTGCCATCATTGACAAAGGGCTGGCCTTGTTTCCCACCAATAAAGACCTGTCGGGCGAGCGGGTAAATATTTTGTTGGCCCAGGGGCGCACCGATGAGGCTATTCTGGGCATGAAAGGTTTAGTGGAGAAAAACCCCAACGACGCGCAGACCCTGGCGAATCTCGGTATCCTCTACGATTCGGCATCGGGTAAGCTGAGTAACGAGATTCGGAAATTAGGGGATGAATCGAAGAAAGGCGGGTCGCTTAAAAAACGGCTGGCGAATGAAAAAGGCATCTTAGAAACGTTTACCGGCGAGGCTGCCCGCCTGAGTGCCGCTATCAAGAAAGCGCCGAAAAACGTGGCTGATTTGAAGCGTCAGCTGGCCGATGTGCAGACCCGGCTCACCGAGCAGAAGAAAACCGTAGCGGCTGCCGAAGCGGAACTGAAAGCGGATGAAGGAAAAGCCGTTGATGCAGCCGCCAACGAAAAACGCATCGCGGAGTTGAAGCCCAAGCAGATCGAACAGCGTGACATGGCGCGGGATTATTACCGGAAAGCCATTGCCGTTGATGCGGCCAACTACGATGCCAACTTTGGCTTAGGCGCGTATTATTACAATGAAGCGGCCATCCTGAACGGTGAACTCTCGCAGATGGGAGCCGATGAATATAAAACAAAAGGAGCGGGTATTGAAGGCCGGGTGTGTGGGTTATTCAAGAAGTCCCTGTTTTATTTTGATAAAGCCAAGACCGTGAAGACTGATGGTGATCTGGACGAGAATATTACCAACACCAAGAATTTTATCAAGCAGTACGAAGACCGGAAGGTGGCTTGTGTAGAGGTAAAATAATCAAGTTGCCAACATCGTATAAAGAGCGGGGGACTACCGTCGGTAGTCCCCCGCTCTTTATACGATGTTGGTTAACATAATATAAATTATAAAACAATTGTACGTAGCGCGGATTGGCAGACCACTGTATTATATAGGTCGTATTATTGGATTCATAGACTACCCACTGCCAGTACGCGCCACTCAGGCTACGGCTTACGCGGGCAGAAACTCCCGGAAGGTGCCATCAGTATAAAAAATCAGAATCCGCTCGATGCTTTTTTCCAGGCTAAAATCCGGGCTGACCGTCGCCGGGCCGTTGTTGTCGGCTCCTAAATCGGGTTCGGGCAGAGCGTCCGGCATAAATTCGTCACGCATGGTAGTCATGGTGCCGCTCCTGGCCGAGTTATACATCGGCACATCGGCGGGCGCGGGTCGTTGCTGGCCCAACGGAGCGGTTGATAAGGGCTGGTTTTGGCCTGCGGGTCGTTGCCCATTGGCTGATCCTCGTGGTGGATTCGGCTCATCCTCCATAATCCAGTCGTAGCCCAAATCAGGAAAACGACGGATGATTTTCTGGATAATATCGAAACTGGGCCGGTTTCGGCCCGTCAAGATGTGCGAAACGCTGGCCCGCGCCACGCCTATTTCATCGGCGAAATAAGACGGTGAGATATTCTTGTCAATCAGGATTTGTTTAATCTTGTCATTGATGTTCATGATGAATCGGGCTATTTGATTCACAAATATACTGATTTACAATCATCAATTAACATTTATTCTTAATATTTTCAAGTATATTATAACTTTGTCCGGTAAAAGTTCATATATGTATATTTATCGAATAATATATTTAACGTTGTATAATGTAATATTATATAAACTATTATTGATATAATATATTAATGTTAAATATAAAATGATAACTACCGTTTATGATTCATGCGTTGGGTATCAATGCTGATTCGTATCGGTTGGATGGAGAGGGGAGTTAGACAAAGTCTGGGCCGGTTGTTGGGTGGAGCCAATCAATTCTTGATTGGCTCCACCCGACAACCGGCCCAGAAATGACTGTTAATGCATTCCCGGTTCACAAAGCTCATCTGTTCATCAGACAATCACCTGATTATCGCGTAATGCGTCATTGAGCGATGTTTTCAAGTCAGTAGATGCCTTTCGTTTCCCGATAATCAGGGCGCAGGGAACATCGTACACCCCTGCCGGAAACGATTTTGGATAACTACCCGGAATTACAACTGAATTAGGGGGAACAATACCCCGGTATTCAACAGGTTCGGAGCCGGTTACGTCAATAATGCGGGATGATCCGGTGATGGTTACGCCCGCCCCGATCACGGCCCGGCTCCCGATTCGTGCGCCTTCAACAATAATGCAGCGTGAACCAATGAACGCACCGTCTTCAATAATGACGGGTGCCGCCTGGGGCGGTTCCAGAACACCCCCAATGCCTACCCCACCACTTAGGTGAACGTCTTTACCAATTTGCGCGCAACTGCCCACCGTGGCCCAGGTGTCAATCATTGTCCGCTCACCCACGTAAGCACCAATGTTTGTATAAGATGGCATCAGGATAACGCCCGGTGCTAAAAACGAACCATACCGGGCAACGGCGGGCGGCACAACACGAACCCCTGTTTTAGCAAAGTTGTTCTTCAGGGGTATTTTGTCGTGATAGGTAAAGATGCCGGATTCAAGGGGTTCCATCTTTTTACTAATGAAGTACAGGAGAATGGCTTTCTTCACCCATTCATTCACGATCCAGCCGGATGGTGCGTCACTGGCAATCTGCCCCGCTCCTACTTCATCCGAATCTGGTTCAGCTACGCGCAGTGTACCCGCATCGAGTTGCCCGATTATAGTCTCGATGAGTTCTTGTGATGCGGTGTCTGTGAGTAAGGTTCTGTTTTTCCAGATGGTCTCGATTTGTTCTGATGGGTTCATGCTTATTAAAGTAAAACTGTAAGTACTGGTATCTAACTTCTTCAATAACTATGAGTTATTGAGATTAACCGAATAATATTTGCTGGTTTAACAGTCGTTTATACGATTCGTTGTCTGTCCCAACTCCTGGCCGGTTGGTGTATCTGTTTTGATTGATGCCAGGTTGTTAATCAGGTTTGTCAGATGCTTGTAATACAGTACAAGATACCGAATAACAGGCATAGTGGCAAATCTGTGGCTGGTTCTATATAGTCTGAAAGAGATGCATGGCTTTTTAGTCTTTGCTGGCTGGCTATTTGATCCGCAGAGGTATAGTTGCTGCTAATACCAATACCTATCAATTAGTTAAAATTAGTATTTAAGGATAAATAGTAGTTAGCAATTTAGTAGTAATATACTAAATAAATTAGTAATAAGTTGCTAAAATACTAAATACTATGCTAAATGAGCCTAAAAAACTAAATAAAAGGTCATCGTAATACTAAGGAAATCGGTATACGTCATATTTAGTAAAAAAATAGAGCCTGTTCATAGCTCATACCGCTTGTTTTCGCCCTTCCCACTCAATTCCCTATATTTGGCCCCGGTAATACAAACCTTCGTACCAATGGAAAAAATTAAAGTAGCCATCAATGGTTTTGGCCGAATCGGTCGGTTGTCGTTTCGTCAACTATTAAAAAAAGGAAACATCGAGGTTGTTGCCATCAACGACCTCACCGATAACGCTACGCTGGCTCATTTGCTTAAGTATGATTCGGTACATGGCCGGTTCGACGGAACCGTTAGTGCCGACAGCGACACCATTACCGTGAATGGTATCGCGATTAGGGCCTTCGCCGAGCGAGACCCCAAGTTACTACCCTGGGCAGCGCTCGGCGTAGATGTAGTATTAGAATCAACCGGACGCTTTGTTGACGAAGCCGGTGCCGGACAGCACCTGACGGCTGGTTGTAAAAAAGTCGTTATTTCGGCTCCCGCAAAAGGCAGCACGATTCCGACCATTGTACTGGGTGTGAACGATGATACACTGACAGGAAACGAGACGATTTTATCGAATGCGTCCTGCACTACCAATTGTTTAGCCCCGATGGCGAAGGTACTCGACGATGTGTTTGGTATCGAGAAAGGCTACATGACTACCATTCACGCCTACACCGCCGATCAGAATTTACACGATGCACCCCACTCGGACATGCGCCGGGCGCGGGCTGCGGCCCTGTCAATTGTTCCCACCTCAACCGGGGCTGCCAAAGCGGTTGGGTTAGTGTTACCGCAGTTGAAAGGGAAACTCGACGGTAACGCCATGCGCGTACCCACTCCCGATGGGTCATTAACCGACCTGACGGTGATCCTGAAACGGGAAGCGACTATCGAAGAGATTAATAACGCCATGAAAGCAGCCTCGGAAGGGGCCATGAGCGGCATTCTGGAATACTGCGTTGACCCAATCGTGTCAGCCGATATTATCGGTAGTGCTTACTCCTGCATTTTCGACTCCCAACTGACGGCTGTAAACGGGACAATGGCGAAGGTTGTTGGCTGGTATGACAACGAGTTCGGTTATTCGAGCCGGGTGGCCGATTTGATCGCTTCATTACGATTTAATCGGTAATGAAGTAGGTCGTCAGAATCATCAGAAATGGGCCTTGTGTTGGCCTGACTGCCAGCAACGGTGGGTTCGATACCCGCCGTTGCTGGTTTTTAAATGTTAAATGCACTGACTCACAAACCGAATTCACCAAAAGAAAAAGAAGAAGATAGGACGATAATTGAGAAACCGATTCGTTAAGTTATAATTTACAATTTATATAGTTTATTGTAAATCCAAGAGTATAAAATATCTGTTCGTATGTTGTCTTTATGTTGTTATGTATATTATATAATTGTGAATTATATAAGTCATTCGTAAACAGTAGCGTATGGAAATGTTCATCGGTTAATGTTTGTAAACTGTACTCAAACAGGTCACGGCTGTCTGTTTTTAAATGAACCGAGCCATCAGAGATTAACAATTGTTTATATACCTGTAAGAAGCCGGGGTGCGTCAGCCGGTGTTTGTCGCGCTTGATTCCCGGATGCGGATCAGGAAACGTGATCCAGATTTCAGCGATTTCACCATCGCCAAAAAACTCGGCCAAATACCGGATGTCCGTCCGTACAAACGCTACGTTTACTAATCCCCGCGCCAAAGCCTGCTGAGACCCCCGTGCGATGCGTTCGCCTTTGATATCAACGCCAATGAAATTTTTTTCAGGATAAACCCCGGCCAATCCAACCGTATATTCACCTTTTCCGCAGGCTAATTCCAGCACAATCGGATGATCGTTTCCAAAATAGTCGGTATGCCAGCGGCCTTTACTGGCTTCGTACAACGGTTTTCCCCGCTCAATAACATTGGAGGCTTCGGCATTCTGTTGAAAACGCTGTAGTTTAAGACGGGGCATATATAAAAAAGGTCATTTGCTTCGCGTCATTCATTGTCATGGATCGTGAAGGCACAATCAGAATGGATGACCACGAAATGACCACCAATTTATAAGTCAACTATCTCTGCAATAATATAATTACTACCCGTAACCAGCACGAAGTCAGTCGGTTCAGCTACCAGGAGGGCAGCGTCCAATGCCTGATTCACATCGGTAAACGCATCACCAATCAGGTTATACGTAGCCGCTTCCCGTTGTAAATCACCGGCGGGCAGTGAACGGGGCGTTTGCGCCTGACAAAAATAATACCGCGCCGTAGTCGGCAAAACAGACAGTACCCGGCTTCGGTCTTTATCGGCCACTAACCCCAGAATAAGGTGGAGTTGGCGGTGCGGAACACGGCGAACCGTTTCCATCAGGGCCAGCAGACCCGGCTGATTATGCGCCGTGTCTGCCACCACCAGCGGTTGATTGACGGTGACGGGTTGATTATCCGGGCGTTGTTGAGGGGCTGACTTATCAGGCAATACCAATTGCTGCCAGCGTCCTTTCAGCCCGGTCTGCGCCACGACCAACGAAATACCCCCTTGCAGCGCGGCTAAACTGACTGGATAACGCGACTGCAACACCGCTACCGCCGTCAGCAGCGTTCGCAGATTGGCAAGTTGATACAGGCCGGGCAAATCACAACCGATTGGAAACGAGCCGGGCCAGACTTGTTGAGCCGGTTCAGAACCCGCTTCTGTATCCGTTGTCGTGTGATCCGGCAAGCTGGAAACCATTGCCCATCGCTGTCCGTCCGCTTTCAGGCCCGCATCAACCACCGAAAAAGACGTTTCGGCCCAGTGAATCGGGGCCGACTGCTGAGCGGCTATGCTCACAAACACGGGGCGGGTTTCGGGCAGGGTTTCGCCCACCACCACCGGAATACCCGCTTTGATGATGCCCGCTTTCTCGGCGGCAATTTTTTCGAGTGTCTCCCCCAAAATGTCGGTATGATCCCAGCCGATGTTGGTGATGACCGAGAGTTCGGGGATGATGATATTGGTTGAATCGAGCCGGCCACCCAGCCCCACTTCGATGATCGCCAGATCAACCGGCGGCAAGTCAAACTCCTGACCGCCAAAATAAGCGAACGCCAGGGCTACCGTTACCTCAAAAAAGGACGGCTCAACGGCTTCGATGAGTTGCCTGTTTGCCCCGACAAATGCCGCAACGGCAGCCTCCGGAATCGGCTGGCCGTTGATGCGGACGCGCTCGGTGAAGGACTTGAGGTGGGGCGAGGTGTATAAACCTACCCGGTAGCCCGCCGACTGATAGACACTCGCCAGCAGGTGCGCCGTGCTGCCCTTGCCGTTGGTACCCGCCACATGGATACTCCGAAACCGATGCTGCGGATTGCCCAGCGCGTCACACAACCGGATGATATTGCCTAAGCCGGGTTTGATAGCCTTCGGACCGATGCGGTGAAAAACCGGCAGCCGGTCATAGAGGTAGGTGATGGATTCGGCGTAAGTCAATACAGTGAAGAGTGAAGAGTGAAGAGTGAAGAGTGAAGAATAGCTGACGCGAAAGCACTATTCTTCACTCATCATTCTGCACTCTTCACTCATTTCGAGGTGATGATAAAGGTGATGGTTCCCGTTGAGGTGGGGGGCGTGTTGGCTGACTTGGGGCGGAGTTTAAGCCGCTGCACCGCCCGCCGGTACACCTCCACCACCGACGCGCCGACGGTGGTTTGCCGGGTTTTCACAGCGATGATGTTGCCCGCATCGTCAACGGTAAGCTGAAAGACGATCTTGCCCGTTTCGTCCGAATCATCGTTCACGTTGGGCTTGCCCGCCAGCGACCAGCCCGATACGTCGAAGGCGACCCCACTGCTGCCGCCGTTGGGCGTACCATAAAATTCTTTGGCGTTGATGTTGCCTTTGGGGTTGCCTTTGTCGCCGACACCACGCGCATCGTCGCCGTTGTTATTGCCCCCTGTGCCTGCCGCTTTGCCGACCGTGCCGTTGGCTCCCCCCCCACCCGACGAGCGTTTGTAGAGGGCATTGGGATCAACGGTTTCTGCTTTTTTGGGCGGGGCTTCGCTCGGCGGGGCCGGACGGTTCGACGCTTCGACTGGCGCAGGCGAGGATTTGGTTTTCTTCGGCTCGGCTTTTTCCGGCACCGTTACGGGGCTTTCGACGCGGCTGGCAATAACGGGTTTCTCGGTGACGGTCTTAGCTTTTTCTTTTACCTCATCCACCTTCGGCACCGGCGCAACGGGCGTTTTTTCGACGCGGGGGGTGGTGTTAATCCTGGGATTCGGTGTTTTCTCGGCCTTTTTCACGTCCACCGCGTTGGGCGAGTTGCTGGCTTTATTATAGGTCTGAACCCGGCCACTGCCGATGGCATCGGTGCCGAAGTTAACCTCCACAAACTGAATCGGGGGGGGCTGCGGAATGGTCTGCGAGAACCGGATAAAAATCAGCAACGCCAGCAGCAACACCATCAGGCCAACGGCCCCGGTAGCGGACAGCACCCGGATTTCGGGTTCGTTCTCAAAGGCAGACTGATTCTGATTCATGACAACACGGAGTTCGTTTTGGCTACTAACGCGAAAGGGGGTAGATTTGGTTTATCGGGCGAATTAACCGCCCCAACATTCCGATGAAACCCCCACCCCACCCCACCGCTTTATGGTGCTTGCCGGGTATGTTGCCCGCTGTGTTGTTGGTATTGACGGGCAGTCTGCCGGGGTGTCAGTGGCATTCGTCCGGCGATGGGGTAGCCAAAACCAACCAACCCGACGAAACCCGGTTTTACCCCCTCCAGCCGGGCCGGTTTGTGGTCTATACTGTAACCCAAACCCGGTACCGACCCAATCAGGAACCCGTCCTGACCACGTTTCAGCGCAAAGAGCGCGTGGGTACCGCCTTCACCGATGCTGCCGGACTACCGGCCTTCCGCATCGAGCGGTTCCGGCGGGCCGGTGAAGCCCTGCCCTGGCTGGCCGATTCGGTCGGCTCGGCGCAGTGGGCCAACGGACAGTTGCGCCGTTCCCAAAACGGATTGACCGCTATTGCCCTGATGCTACCCGTTTATGACCAATCGCGCTGGAACCCGGCTCTGTACGCCGGTGCGGGTAGTATGGTTTCGGGTAATTCCGGTGCGAACGCCGGTGCGAACGAAGGCCGTTTCTACGAAATTCAGAACAGCTACCAGCCCGTTCTGGTTGGGAATATGCGCTTCGGCCCGTCGCTGCGGGTACAGCAACGGGCCGATTCGACGGGGCTGGGGCTGGATAAACGCCACGAAATCTACGCCCTTGACGTAGGAGTCGTGTACCGGGAGATGGTACAGGTGCAGTTTTGTTACGCGCCCGGCTGTATCGGTCAGGCCCGCATCGAAACCGGCACCCGCCAAGAGGAACACGTGTTGTCTTACGGTATGGAGTAAGTACGGGTAAACGGTACCGAGTAAGTACGGGTAATTTGACGGATGTGCCAGGTCGGATTCGTGCCGATTTTTTTCTCACAGCTAAAAAAAACATGAACAAGATTCTACAAATCAGCCTACTGCTACTGGCCATGAACAGTTTGAGCAGTTTCGGTCAGGCACCCAAAAAGTACCTCGTCCTGCTTAAAGACAAAGTTGGTACGCCCTACGCCATCAGCCGCCCGGCGGAGTTTCTCGGCAGCCGGGCCATCCAACGGCGGCAGCGGCAGCGTATCGCCGTAACCGACCGTGATTTTCCGCCCAACCCGGCCTACGTCTCGCAAATCCGGCAGCAGGGCGCACTGGCCTGGTACGGCTCGCGCTGGTTTAATGCGGTACTCATCGAAGCCACCGACACCCAACTGACAGCCGTGCTGAAACTGCCCTTCGTAACCGGCATTGAATCGGGCCGGACGCTTAAAAATGCCCGAAACGGGTGGCAAAACGAGCCGTCGGCTGTCACCGACAAGTGGGCAGTACCCCGTGCATACCAGCCACTTGCCACGAACCACTCATCACTTCTTGCTACTCCTTACTCATCACTGACCACTACCCTACCCTACGGGGCTTCTGCCGAACAACTGACCCAGATTGGGGTAGATGTGATGCACGGCAGGGGGTTTCACGGCGAGGGGATGCTGATTGCGGTGCTGGACGCGGGGTTTCTCAACGCCGATAAGGTGTCCTTTTTAAAACCGCTTTTCGATGAAAAGCGAATCATTGGTACGGTTGATTTTGTGCAGCGCGAAGCCGCCGTTTATGAAGACGATGACCACGGCCTGTCGGTGCTGTCAACGATGGCTGCCGTGTCTGACAACGCCCTCTACGGCTCGGCCTACAAAGCGTCGTATCTGCTGCTGCGCACCGAGGATGCCGCTACTGAATCACGTTTAGAAGAGGTAAACTGGCTGCTGGGGGCCGAATACGCCGACAGCACCGGGGCCGATCTGATTACCTCATCGTTGGGCTATACCGAGTTTGATGATGCCGCCAGTAACTACACCTACAAAGACCTCAACGGCACCACCGGCTTAGCCACGCGGGCGGCAACGATGGCCGCCGAAGCGGGCATGGTGGTGCTGTCGGCAGCGGGCAACGACGGCACCACGGCCTGGAAATACATCAGCGTCCCCGCCGATGCGGTGCCGGTGCTGGCTGTTGCTGCCGTGGACAGAACCGGGGCCAAAGCGTCGTTTTCGTCGTTTGGCCCCGCCCCCGATGGCCGCATCAAGCCCGACGTAGCCGCCCGCGGGCAAGGCACTGTTATCGGTCTGCCCGATGGCCGCATTGCTGCCGGGAATGGTACGTCGTTTGCCACGCCCCTGCTGGCGGGTATGGTAGCCGGGTTCTGGCAGGCCTACCCCACCCTGCGTGCCATTGATGTGGTGAACGCCATCCGCCGGGCGGGCAACCAGGCCAACGCCCCCGACGACCGCTTAGGCTACGGCATTCCGACCTTTGGCCGGGCAGCCGCCATTGCCGGGGCCCCGCTGGTGCTGGGTATTGCCGCCGAGCCGCTCCAGGCAATACAGGTCTGGCCGGTGCCGTTTTCGGAGGGGGATGTCGTGCGGATGAGCTGGGACGAACCCACTAATACCGGTAGTGCGAGCAGCCCGAATCAGTCCGTAGCCGTAGCCGTAGCCGTGACAGTAGCTGACGCATTCGGGCGGGTGGTCTGGCAAAACACGATTCAGCCCGTGTTTATTGCCACCGGAACGGGACAAACACGGGCTGAATTACACCTTCTGCTGGGCAACGCGCCCCTGGCTGCCGGGTTTTATCTGCTCACGGCGCAGTCGGAAACCAGCACAAAAACCGTTCGAATCATCAAACGATGATGCACCCGGCACTCCTCACCCAATACGCGTGCTCATTGAGCCTCGTCAGGCAGTGGCTTCGCTGTCGTTGGTCGCGGGCAGGGGGCGCAGAGTCCGGGTTTCTGTGGGTTCATCGCCGTACGGAAAAATGTCGAGCAGGGCCGTCTTGCTGATGTCGGTGATTTCCATGGGCATCAGAATCGTTTTCAGGCTGTCTTCGAGCCGCTCACACGCCTGACTGAGCGTGTTGGCGTTGATGAGCATCGGCTGGATGAGTTTTTTCTCCTTGCCCGTCTTTTCATCTTCGGTGAAAAACGTGACCCTGCACTTGTACCAGCTATCGCCCGGCTCGTTCCTGAAAAACACATCGGCGAGTTTCATTTTTGAGATGCTGCCAACGGTGAACGTGGGAATACTACTGGCAATCTCCTCGTAGAGCCGGGCTTCAGCCTCGGTATAGGTCTGGGCATCCACCAAATACGCTTCGGTAATGGTTTTGAACACCACCCGGTCGCCTTGTTTATCGGTGACAATCTCTTCTTTCTGATACTTTATTTTTCCCTGATACCACATACATTATGGCACGCAGATGACGCAGATTATAAGGATTTACGCAGGTTTTCCTTTCTGTAACACAAAGAAAAAAAATCTGCGTAAACCCTTACAATCTGCGTCATCTGCGTTCTATTGGTTCGGTATTACATCTTCTTCTTCCCCTTCACCGCTGCCGGCACCATCGCCGGGAGTTTGGCGGTGTAGTCGGTGATGGCTTTGCTGATGCCTTCTTTCATGAACGGAAACGCGGCATCGCCCGATGTTTCACCGATAGACAGGGCTTTTTGGGCCAGCGGCAGAGCCTCGGCTACTTTGCCCATTTTCGCCAGAATCTGGGCTTTCGTCCAGACATTCCGAAACGTTTCTTTCATGCCGATGGCCTTGTCGGTGTAGGCTAATGCCTGCTCCAGGTTGCGGCCCTTCGAGAGGTTGTAGTTGGCCGCGCTCTGCAGCACCCCCGCGTCTTCGGGCTTGTCCATTACGGCTTTGTCCACGTTGGCAGCGGCATTGGCAGCCGTGTTCACCAGCAGGTCGGCAGTGGCTTTGGTGGTTCCCCAGGCGAAGTTGAGTTTGGCGGTGGTGTCGGTAATGCTGCTGACATCAATGGTGAAGGTCTCGGTTTTGTCGGCGGTCGTCACCGGCTTCATCATTACCCGCAGGGCATCGTCGGCCTGCTTGTAGCCGTTGGGAATACCTTCTTCGGCACTGGCGGTCAGGGTCTTGTTAAAAATCAGCGTCCATTCGCTCTGGGCGGGCATGGTAAAGACCGAATACGTCCCGGCGGGCAGCGTCTGTCCGTTGACCATCAGGTCGGTGGTGGTTTTAAAATTGGTGGCTCCATTGGCCCCCGTGCGCCAGAGTTTGCCCATCGGCACGAGCGCGTCGGTAAACGGGCTGCGGCCTTTGAGCGAAGGCCGCGAGTAGGTGATCGTCAGGTCGGTTACGCCAACGGTCTGCATCACGGTGGCACCGGGGCTGGGCGAGGGCAGTTTGATTTGGGCGGTGGCTAACGAGGCCACGATGCACAGAGCAACGGTATTGAGAACGAGTGTACGCATGGTATTGGGTTGATTGGGAAGTTTGGGGTTTACTGATACGACTGATAACCTCCGCAAAATTGCGGCTTTTTTAGTCACGCACCCCTGTTTTTTGCGTAAACTTGCCCGAACAGCCAGCAACATCGGTCAACAAAACCCCAATCCGGCATGAATTATCTGCTTCTTTTTTCCCTGATGACCACGCCCGCGCTGGCCCAGCCACCGGCTCCGGCACCCCCCGCGCCCGCCACCGAAACCCGCTCCATGAGCCGGACGGTGATTACCACCACCACCTCACCCGCGGCCTACACCGACCGCGACGCAATTCTGACCCTGCTCAAAGACCGCCTGAAGGCCACCAACGACCGGAACCCCGACCGGATAGCGGCCTGTTTCACGACCGATGCTACCGTTATCGTCAACGGCGAGTTGACGCGAACCCTGACGGCATACATAGATGGACTGGCGGCAGCAACCGGTAACAGTACGGGTAACGGAACCGGCAAGAACAGCGATAAACCGGCGACGATCAGCAACCAGCAAATCACCCGGCTCCGCATCGAGAATAATTTTGCCTTCGTCACCGAAACCTACGACGAGATCCCGGCAACCGAACCCGAACCCGCCGGGAGCATGGCCCCTGCTGTTACTGTTGTAACTGCTGAAAAAAAGGCCAGACCCGGTAGCCGCGAACCGCGCCCGGCGGTGGTGCTGGAGGTGCTGAAAAAAGGCGAAGACGGTCGCTGGCGGATTACGCATTTCCACGTCTCAACGAAACGATAGAACCGCACGGGCGGCCCCGGCGGATAACGCAAATTTCAGGGATTCACGCAGATTTTTTTCTTCCATAGTAGAGAAAGGAAAATCTGCGTGAATCCCTGAAATCTGCGTCATCTGCCGGGGCCGCCCGTGCGGTTCTATTTTTTGGTTGATCAGTACGCTACCGAACCTGAACCCACTGTGGCCGTTGGGCCGGCAACGGGCGAGAGAATAAAGTTCGCCAAATCCTGATTGAGCCGGTCTTTCTCGGTCACAAACAGGCCGTGCGGTGCGCCATCATAGATGATATACTGGGCGTTGGGCATGAGTTTGGCCGTTTGCTCGCCCGATGAGTTAATGGGAACCGTTTTGTCGGCATCGCCGTGAATGATGAGCGTCGGTACGTTGATAGCCGCCACGTCGCGCCGGAAGTCGGTGGTGGCAAAGGCACCGGCGCAATCCAGCGTAGCCTGGTGGGAGGCCATGTAGGCCCGGCCAAAGTCGCCCATCAGGTGAGCCTCGCTAACGGGGTGACTGATGAGGTTTACGCCGTAAAACGACTTGGCAAAGGTTTGCAGGAAATCAGCCCGGTCTTTCTTCATCTGCGCCGTCATATCGTCAAATACGCTCTGATCAACGCCGTCGGGGTTATCGCCGGTTTTGAGCATAAACGGCGTTACGGCACTGATGAGTACGGCTTTCGAGACCCGCGCCCCCCCGTAGGTGCCAAAATACCGGGCCACCTCGCCCCCGCCCATCGAGAAACCCGCCAGGGTAACATCCTGCAAGTCGAGGCCATCTAAGATGGCTTTCAGATCAGCCGTCAGTGTGTCATAGTCATAGCCGGTAACGGGTTTGTCCGACAGCCCGAAGCCGCGCCGGTCGTAGGCAATCACGCGAATGCCGTGCCGGGGCAATTCGGCGAGTTGATAATCCCACATGGCGTGGTGCAGGGGCCAGCCGTGAATCAGTACAACCGTAGCACTGGCATTGCCGGGGTTCAGATCGGTGTAGTACAGGTTTACACCCGAATCGGTTTTAATGAAGCTCATAACGGATTGATTGGTTTGTTCAACCAAATCAACCCCAACGAGCAAGGAGTAGCTGCTGAAAGTGAGTAACCGGGTCGTGGGGGGGGGGTGTGGGGGGGAGTTTGTGTGTGTTATTTGGTTTTGGGGGGGGGGTGATGGGGTAGGGCA
>JBBRNH010000113.1:0-14793 GCA_038230415.1 Cytophagales bacterium
GTCACCGCACGGGCGGCCCCGTCATAATTCTTCACTCTACCCTTCCCCAAAACCGCCCTTCATATTCCTGTGTTGTGTGTTTCCAGCGTTTGTGGCTCCAGAGCCAATCGGCAGGGTGGCGGTTGATGCTCGCCTGCAATAAATCACGGTAGCGTTCCATGATCTGGCCGGGCGGCAGCGCGTCGTGCGGTGGGTCGGCCAGGAGGGTGAATGTAGCTGTGTAGTAACCGCGCCGGAGCCGCACCATTTCCATATACACAACGGGCAGTTGCTGACTGCGGGCCAGCCGTTCGGCACCGGGGTAAAACGGCGTGTCGCGGTTGAGGAACGGCATCCAGTGGGCAAATTCGGGCTTGTCGGGTACTTGGTCGGCCACGAGTGCCAATACGCGGGGCATCTTTCGGCGGGCCACCATCTCGCGGGGGAGTTTGGTCATCGGCACTAAATACGGCCCAAACGTCGAACGGATTTCCTGCATGAGTGTCTCGAATTTTGGGTTTTCGAGGGTTTTATACACGCTGTCCACCGGCATACCATACAACACAGCCGCCGACGGAATCCATTCCCAATTGCACTGATGTCCGCCCAAAGCAATCACCGACTGCCCCCGGTTCAAAAGTTTCAGCACTATTTCTGGGTTTGTGTAAACCACGCGCCGTTTCAGGTCGGCGGGCTGCATAGCGGGCAGTTTGATGATCTCGACCAATATCTCGGCTAAGTTTCGATAGTAACCCCGCGCTAACCGGCTGATTTCGAGTGTTGATGTTGAGGGAAACGACTGCCGGAGGTTGTCTAAAACCACCCGTCGGCGGTAACGAATCACGTGAGCGAGAAGGAAATAAATCACGTCGGCCAGCCCGTAAAGAACCGAAAGCGGGAGCCGGGACAGGAAGCGAAAGAAAATCATGGTAAATAATTTAACAAAATTAATCGTCCGATTGCTTTTTTCCCGTACTTGGTCTTAAATCAGAAGCGTTCATTGGAAACCGATTTATTGATCGAATTACAGTATTTACCCTGCCTTGATTTTTTTGCCGGGATGGCTCAATTCAGTACAACCCGGCTCGAAGCGCACGAGCAGTATCAGAAACAGAGCCTGCGAAATCGGTGCTACGTGCTGACAGCCAACAAGATAGACTGCCTGACGGTGCCGGTGCTTGGCCCAACCCGCCACCAGCCGATTCGGGATGTGCGGATTGACAACGGGCAACCCTGGCAAGACCGGCACTGGCGATGCTTGGAAGCGGCTTACCGGAAGGCTCCGTTTTTTGAGTTTTACGCGCCCGATATTGAACCTGTTTTCAGGCAGTCAACCGCGTTTTTGTTTGACCTGAATCTGGAACTGCTGACAATCTGTCGGGAATGGGTAGGGCTAACCGCCCCCTTAAACCTGACAAATTGCTATGAAAAACACCCGGTTCCCGGCGTTTTTGACGCACGGAACCGGATTGATGGGCAAACGGGGCTGTTTTATGACCCAATGCCGTATCCGCAGAACTTTGGCGTTGATTTTGTACCCAATCTGTCTGTCTTGGATGTGGTATTCAATCAGGGGCCGGAAAGTAGCCGGTTTACGGTTTGAGGTTTTTGGGGGCGTTGCCTGATTGTATTATTGGATTCGTTGGCGAGTCATTGACTAAGCAACGCCCTCGAAAACTGAATACAGAAAACCGTAAACCGTGTTCCGAACAAACCCGAAAAATTAATCGTTACCCAAATAAGAGTTAAGCCGACTACCACAGGAGACACGAAGCGAATGGATGCAAAATTTTCAAACCGCGTAAAGGAAGTCATCTCGCTCAGCCGCGAGGAGGCTTTGCGGCTGGGTCACGACTATATCGGTTGCGAACACCTGCTGCTGGGCATGATTCGGGAGGGCGAAGGCGTTGCCATCGGTTTACTGAAAAAAATGGGCATCTCGTTAGATGAAATCAGGATCACCATCGAGCAGGCCACGCGGGGAACCGCCACCAACAATATCAAAAATCTGGCAAATATTCCGCTCACCCGGCAGTCAGAAAAAACGCTGAAAATCACGTACTTAGAGGCTAAAATCTTTAAGAGTCCCCTCATCGGGACCGAGCATCTGCTCCTGTCAATTCTGCGCGATCCAGACTGTCTGGCCTCGCAGGTACTCATCAAATACAACGCAAGCTACGAGGTAATAAAAGAGATGCTGGAATATCAATCTTCGGGAAGCCGTCCGGTGATGGGCCCCGAAACCGACGACGACGACGATAATAACCGGGGTATGTTTGGCGGCAGCGGCAGCTCCGGCACAAGCAAAGAATCGAAAAGCACCGAGAAATCACGGACACCCGTTCTGGATAATTTTGGCCGCGACCTGACGCGCTTCGCCGAAGCCGGCAAGCTTGACCCAATTGTGGGCCGCGAAAAAGAAATTGAGCGGGTGGCGCAGATTCTGAGCCGCCGAAAGAAAAACAATCCCATCCTGATTGGCGAACCCGGCGTGGGCAAAACCGCCATTGCCGAGGGACTGGCCCTGCGGATTGTGCAGAAAAAAGTATCGCGCGTTTTGTTTGGCAAGCGCGTTGTTACGCTCGATTTAGCGTCGCTGGTGGCCGGCACCAAGTATCGGGGTCAGTTTGAGGAGCGCATGAAGGCCGTGATGAACGAGTTGGAAAAATCGCCCGAAGTGATTCTGTTCATTGACGAACTGCACACGATTGTGGGCGCGGGTGGTGCATCCGGCTCACTCGATGCCTCGAATATGTTCAAACCGGCCTTGGCGCGGGGCGACATTCAGTGCATTGGAGCCACCACGCTCGACGAATACCGGCAGTACATCGAAAAAGACGGTGCGTTGGCCCGGCGTTTTCAGATGGTGATGGTAGATGCCACGTCTATTGACGAGACCATCGAAATCCTGCACAACATCAAAGACAAGTACGAAGACCACCACCACGTTACCTACACCAAAGAGGCTATCGAGGCATCAGTGAAACTCTCGGAACGTTATATCTCTGACCGTTTCCTGCCCGACAAAGCCATTGACGTAATGGACGAAGTGGGCGCACGGGTTCACATCTCGAACATCACCGTGCCGGAAGATATTCTGATTCTCGAAGAGAAAATCGAGAATATTAAGAAGGAGAAAAACCAGGTTGTCAAGAGCCAGAAATACGAAGAAGCGGCCCAACTCCGCGACAAGGAAAAACGGTTGATTGACCAACTCGACCGCGCCAAGCAAATCTGGGAAGAAGACACCAAGAAACGTCGGTACACCGTCACCGAAGAAAACGTGGCTGAGGTAGTTGCGATGATGACGGGTATTCCCGTAACGAGCGTCTCGAACGACGAAGGCAAGAAACTCATCAACATGGGTGAAGAACTGAAAGGCAAAGTGATTGGGCAGGAAGACGCAATTGGCAAACTCGTGAAAGCCATTCAGCGTACCCGCGTTGGCCTGAAAGACCCCAAAAAGCCAATCGGCTCGTTCATTTTCCTCGGCCCGACCGGGGTTGGCAAAACCGAATTAGCCAAAGTATTAGCCAGCTATCTCTTCGACAAAACCGACGCATTGGTGCGGATCGATATGTCGGAATACATGGAGAAATTCAGCGTCAGCCGCTTGGTGGGCGCACCTCCGGGCTACGTCGGTTACGAAGAAGGCGGGCAATTGACGGAGAAAATTCGGCGCAAACCCTACAGCGTGGTGCTGCTCGACGAAATCGAAAAAGCCCACCCCGACGTGTTCAACATTCTCTTGCAGGTGCTTGACGACGGTATCCTGACCGATGGCTTGGGTCGCCGGGTGGACTTCCGCAACACGATCATCATCATGACCTCGAACATCGGCGTTCGTGATTTGAAGGATTTCGGTGCGGGCATTGGTTTTGCCAGCCGCAATAAGTCTGACAATCAGGACGATGTGATGCGGGCCACGATTCAGACAGCGTTGAAAAAAGCGTTCTCACCCGAATTTCTGAACCGCTTAGATGATGTGATTGTGTTTAACTCGCTGCAACGCGAAGCCCTGCACAAAATTATTGACCTGATGCTGGCTAAGTTGCTGGGCCGCGTCACGAGTTTAGGTTATCAGGTTGAACTGACCGAAAAAGCCAAAGATTTCTTAGCCGAAAAAGGCTACGACCCGCAATACGGCGCACGGCCCCTGAACCGGGCCATCCAGAAATACCTCGAAGACCCCGTTGCCGAGGAAATCCTGAAAGGCGACCTCAAAGAAGGCGACGTGATTATGGCCGACCACGAAGAAGGCAACACCGAAACCCTGACGATCTCGGTGAAGCGCAAAGTCGAGGAAGTGGTGGAGTGATTGAAACCCCCGACGAAGCCGGGGGCAACGGATAAGCAAAACGCCTGACCTTGCGGGGTCAGGCGTTTTTGTGTATTCTGTATTACTTGACTGTCCGCTCCTCAATCCAGATTCGGACCGTTTACTGTGTGTGTGCCAAATCGTGGAAACGGATTCCGGGTAGAAAGTCAAAATCCTGCCGATTATCAGTCCATAATGTAAGATTATATTCAACCGCAGTTGCGCCGATAATTGCGTCAGATATCGACATTCGGTTCATGCATTCATACTGATAGCTAATCATTCGCCTGGAGATAGCTTTGTCGAAATGAACCGTCTTGAAATGGCGTACCAATTCCAGCGTTCGGCGTTTTTCTCCTTTTCGCATTCCGAAATACAACTCGGCTGCCGTTACACTGGCTATCATCAATCGGTCAAAGCCGAGCCTGTCCAACTCGGTCAGAATCGAAGATGTTTCCCGAAAAGCATTAACCACGATATTGGTGTCACAGCGAATCAGCCGTTTCGTTTCCATGCGGCTTCCCGGATAGATTGGGCAGTGCGGGCGGGGTCTTTTTGCCAAGTTCCCCTAAAAAAATCAGACGGTTTTTCGCCGGGTTTTGCCGTACCGGGATCAATACTTGGCCCCTTTTCTACACCATTACTGGCTTTCGTCATCACCTGATTTAGCTGATCGGAACTTGTGGTTACTTTGGCGTTCACCGCTTTCGCCACCGCCCGGAACATGGGGGCGTACTCTTCGTGCGTGTCAATTATTAACTGCATCGTTGTCTCAAAATTTTAGTGTCAAGATTGATAAATTTTATATCGGGTCGCAAACTTACCCGCCGACGTGGATATGCGGCCAAGTTTGAAAAGGTGGCTATGACAAAACAAACTAAATAAATAGTTGTTTCGTTATCCTGAAAAACAAAATACCTACGCGCTCCCTCTTTTTACTCCCGTTATGGTTGCTGCCGATTGTGGTAGTAGGCCAATCTAAAACGCTGCCAATCTAAACGGATGGTGTCAGCACGATTCACGTTACTGTTGACCGCAACGACACCTTGACGCAGTTGGGAGCCTGGGTTTATCACGTTTTCCCGGCGTATGATTTCTCACAGATTCATGACTCACTGTCAGCAGACAGGCTCAAAACCTGGCTCCGGTGTCCGGTTCGGGTGGCGCAGGAAGGCTATCTGGATGTAAATCAGACTAAACTGACGCTGTTTTTGATCCCCGGCGATACGATTTATGTTCATGTTGCATCGGCGGGCCGATGCACGATTTCTGGCAAGACACAGGCAGTGCAGCAGTATTGTGCCGCCCGAAAAGAACGTTTTCCGCTTGATTCCGGTCAGGCAGCCATGAACGCCGGGGTAAATGCACCGAACTTGGTCAGTTTCCGGCAACAGGTTGATACGTTACAACAGGTTCAGGCACGTTTCCTGACTGATTACCGCGCCAACACCCGTTGCCCGACTGGTTTGTGCGGTTTGAGACAGATGCCATTCGCTACGATCATGCCATGACTCGGCTGTATATGGTCTGAGGTGGTCCGGTTTAGCCGGACAGTCTTACTCTTTAGTTTGAGCCTCGAACTGCATTGGACTGAGATAGCCCAAAGCCGAATGTTGCCTGATAGTGTTGTAATAACTGTCAATATACTCCCCGATCTCAATACGGGCATCGGTTAGGCTGATAAAAGCACCGCCTTCGATGGGTTCCGATTTAAGCCGTGACCAGTATGATTCGGCAAAGGCATTATCGTACGGATCATCAGCACGACTGATACGCCAGCCCGGTCATACTTTGTTGGCAATTGTATTTGGCGAGCAGCTTGCGAAACGCTTTACCGGCATACTGACCTCCACGATCCGAATGAACAATGAGACCCGTAGCTGGCTGGCGACCCAAGACCGCCCGACGAAATGCCGTTATAACCAGTTCGTCTTCCATGTTGTCGTCCAAATGCCAGCCGCATCGGCGGTTCGACCACAATCAGTCGCGACCACAAGTCCATCCACGTAGCCAGATAGACCCAATTGCCCTTAGTTATCATAATGTACGTGATGTCGCTAACCCATACATGATTCCGTTGAGCAGGCTGGTCTTGCTTAAGTAGTAGGTTAGAGTTAAATCATATGAAGCTGTTTGAGTTAGGGTTTTCTGAAACGAGAAAGCCGCCAATCGGGGTTTAAATTGTGTGCAACAATCATATTCCTCCGACCTGACGGCCTCTCAATGGCAAGGTATCAAAAACTTATTTGCCTCAAACGCAAAAGCATCTGATCCCTCAAACGGGTTATTGAAGCTATCTTTTACGTGACTAAAAATGGCGGTATCTGGCGGGATTTGCCCGCAGGTTTTCGGCCTTGGCAAACCGTCTATTGGTACTTCCGAAAATGGAGCAAAGACGAAACATGGGTATTCATTGCCAATGAGCTAACAATGATTCGTCGCCTTAAAGTAGACAAAAAGCCTGTTCCCACCGTTGCTGTGATTGACTCCCAAAGCGTCAAAAACTCCTCGACCGCCACCGAGCAAATTGGTTTCGATGGGGGTAAGCGGATCAAGGGTCGCAAGCTGTTTTTGAGGGTTGCTACGATGGGACATTTGTTGTGGACTGACGTGCCTCCGGATACCGTTTACGATGGGCAGGCAGGGGTTACGTTTTGGGAGCAGGCCGAACACCTCAACCCATTGCTCGACGATCTGGTATTGATATATGCTGAGAGTACATTCGGTGGCCACTTTAAGGAACAATTAGAAACGATTTATGATATGCGAGTGGTAATTTCAAAGACACCGACTGAAGATCAACCTACTGATGGTGAGTTATTTATTCACAAATGGCCGGTCCGCCGGTGCGGGTGGATTGTCGAACGAACAATTAGTTGGTTATGCAATAATCGAAGGCTGGCCAGAGATTACGAACGGACGATCCTATCGGCCCAAAGTTTCATCTGGATTGCTCATATCAGGCGTACCATCAGACACGCATTTTACTAACTCAAACAGCTTCTAAGTAACGAGTATCATCAAAGATACTAATCACATCTGTTTTAAGAAGAGGGTGCAGACTGATTCTGTATGCAACCGGGTGGCCAGAGCCATTGTATGCAAATAAAAAAGCCGCTCGAATTTCGAGCGGCTAACTATCTGATTGTCAAGAGCCTCCAGTCGGGATCGAACGGCACGGGCCGCCCCGCAACGACCTACTGATTACAAGTCGTAACTAATACCTTATCGGCTCTTATACCTCTCCTTATCAATACTGTCTAAATACACTGATTCACAGTTAGTTACCTACTTCACTCTTATCGCTCCTTATTGCTCTTATGCGTTGATTCGGAACTTTTACATTGCACATTACATTGCACAGACAACCCCGTTGTGCAATGTAAATCAACGGCAAAAAGTACCATGAAACACATCGAAGAAGCCCGACGGTACTTAGACAACGCCCGGCAATTATTGAGCGATAAAGCCCGCAAAGAAGATGGCTTTTATCAGGATACAAAATACGTCAAGATGGCGGGTCATGCTGCCTACGCGGGCGTTTTGGTTGCCTTAGACGGACTTTTCGGCAAGAAAACAAAAGGCCGTAAAGATGTGGATTGGTATAAACAACAACTGACTGGAATTGACAAAAAACAACTATCCCGGTTTACAGCCGTGTATAACACGCTACACCTCTCCCTTTCATACGATGGCAACCCAGATGCCAACGTAGCAAAAGCTGGATTAGAAGAAGCCGGGAATATTATTGATTGGGTTGCTACCAAAAGCCCGGCCACTGCCTAAGCCCATGAAAGCCGCAACAGCTACCCTATTTTATGATACCCGCCGAAGTTCAGACCGCAACGGCGGACCGGCAGTTAGTTTTGTCCGTGTTTCGGTCTATGCCGACCAAAAACAGAAACTCTTTTCGACGGGCGAAAAGGTTAGCCCCGATGAATGGAAATTTTTAGAGCGGACTAAAGGCGGGTTGCCAGGAACGGTTAAGAATGAAGACCGCCAACGGCTCTGGCAACGATTCTACGGACGCTTCACCGACGAATCGGGGAAACAGCAGGACGGGTATTTGCCACGCGCTCAAACCATTATTGAGCAGTTAGGAGACGGGTTTACCTTCGATGCCTTTGCCGATGCCCTTGCCGACTATGGCAAAGCGAAAGAACTACCCGCCGAACAAACCGACCTCTTGGCCGCGCTACTGGCAAAGGCTCTTAGCATGAACAATGCCGGTCGAATCGGCAACGCCCTCAACTACGAATTAGCCGCCAAATCACTACGGCGGTTTGTGGAATCCTTCACCGATGCCGACCGGAAAGAGTTTCTACACATTCCCATTCCCCGCAGTAGTAAGCAGGTGCGCCCGGTGGCCGTGTTAAGGTTTGACCACCTTACCGCCGATTTCCTGACCACCTACGAACAATGGATGCAACACTATGGCAAGTCGGCAAAGAAAGAATTGAAAGCCGCAACGGGGGCAAGTCTGACCACCGTAGGCATTTATTTACGGCACGTGCGGGCCGTTGTCAATGATGCCATTGAAGCCGGGTTAATGAGCCGTGACGCTTACCCCTTTGGCCGGAGCCGGTACGTGATACCAGCCGGAACTAATACCAAAAAAGCACTGCCTAAAGCCGACATTGAGCAGATAAAAGCCTACCAGCCTGTTCCCGGCACAATGGAACAGCGCAGCCATGATTTGTGGCTGTTCTCCTATTTCTGCAACGGAGCCAACCTAACCGATATATGCCGCCTGACGTGGAACCGGATAGATACCAAAGAGGGTAAACTAACCTTCATCCGGCAAAAGACCGCCCGGAGTAAAAAGCAGAATCAAACGCCGATTGTGGCACACCTGCGGCCCGAAACCCTTGCCATTATCGACCGTTGGGCAACCACCGACAAACGGGCCAATGGCTTTGTTTTCCCGTTCCTTACTGCCGATATGACCCCACTGCAACAGCGACGGGCCGTCAGTCAGACAATCAAAATGACCAATAAGTGGATGGGTAAGATTGGGGAAGAATTAGGCATTGATGCCGACGTGAACACCTACTCCGCTCGGCACTCCTACGCCACTACCTTACTCAAAAGTAACGCCCCCCTTGCCTTTATCTCCAAGTCACTTGGGCATACCAACATCAAAACCACCGAAAGCTATTTAGGCTCTTTCGATGATGAAGAAGCCAAAGCGTTTTTGAGTGCATTGTAACCGGAACGCCGGGCCGCCCATTTATCAACTCACAAAACAGACAACCCCATGCAAGGATTATCAGTACTTACCGACCCGCAGGGCAACCCCAAAACGGCTATGATTGACCTGCAACAGTACGACAGCCAGCTAAACCCATTAGTTGCCGGGGTTCTGCAACTTCTGCAACAACAGCAACAAGCAGAAATCGAACGCACCGACTTTCACGCGCTTTCCTTACAAGGATTATCCCGCGCTTACGGCGATGACGAGCCGGAATATACCGACGCTGACCTGATTTGGATTAACCCGGATTTCAAACCGAGCATCGGGCCAACACCATGAACGAAGGCGAATTGATTGTTTGCCCCGTTGTGTCGGCTTCCGGGTCAATCAAAACCCGCCCTGCTTTGGTGTTGCGGGCCTTACCGACCTACAATGATTTTCTGATTTGCGGCCTTTCGTCGCAACTCTGGCAGGAAATACAAGGCTTTGACGAGATACTAACGCCCGATGCCCGTAATGGTCTGCGGGTTCCGTCGTTGGTACGCCTTAGCTTTCTGGCCGTTGTGAAGTCTGCTGATGTGCGGGGCAAAATGGGCAATATCCCCGATTCTCTACTCAATACGTTGTGCGGGCGATTAGCCGAATACCTGACTGCATTGTAAACTGACCTCAACACAAAAACAGCCAACCCCATGCAAGGCGTATCCGTCATTACTGACTCCAACGGCCACCCCGCCGTACTGACCATCGATCTACACCGACTTAACCCAACAGATAGACCGTTGGTAACAGCCTTGCTAAACCGCCTAAGAATTGAACCGCTAATCTATGAAATGGCCGAAACCATCGAACAGGAACGGGAAGAAGTGCGGCTGTTTGCACACACGGCCCTTAACCGCGCCTACGGTGAAGACGAACCCGATTACGACGATGTACCCGCCCTAAACTTATCCGTGAGCCATGAATGAACCGGGCCAAGATAGACAACACCCTGATATGCACCTATTGAGCGCCCCAAACCAATCAAGCCCCGAAGATATTGCCCGGCTATTCAACAAATCCCCCGAACTATTGGCGCAGTTGTACCCCCAAGTGTTCGAGGAATTACTCAAATCGCAGCGAGACGACCTGCATAACGACCCTATTAAGGCAGCGATTTACATTGCAACGTTTCACAATACAATTTACGACCGCGAGAAAGAAGCGAATGACGAGCCACACCCGGAATTGCGATACGATAAATTCAATTGTTTAGCAGACGATTTGAGGACGCTTCTATACCCAGCCCAGCCACTACCACCTGTCATAAATTCGGTAGTTCAAGGTGAGCGACCGAGGTATATAGAACTCTTGGGAAGGTGCAAGATCGAGTTGTGGAAGTTAGACCAACCCGATGGCATTGATACGACAGAAGAGCCAGCCAACAACCAACCTGCACCAAATAGTACCGACGAACCGCCACCCAATTTGACAACCATCCGAATCTTGCCCGATGCCCGGCCCGGCCTGATTGCTGCTTTATTGCCATTCATAGAATCAGAGCAGCACCAGAGTTTGATAGACCTAATCAACGATCAGACTAAGCCAAATGAGCCAATTGTTTTCGATTGCACGGCAAGACAGGTAGCCGATTTTTTCACTGAATTAAGGAAATTAAGAAAGTTGCGTGACCCAAAGCGGACGATATCAGAATGGTTCTGCCAGCACTTAGGCTATACAGATGAGCAGGGGAATGTCAAAAGTTTCCAAATTAGCACATTGAGTAAGTACTTGGAAATCAAGAGATAAGAAGAATAGCGATAAACGAAATTTATTTCGTGCGAATTCGCGCCCATTGCCCGCGAATATGTCTGTTTATCTCTTTTGCATCGGATTTAAAAAAATCAGACGCAAAGATGAATAAGAACACACTCACTTTTGACCAACTGCCAACCGCAGTTTTTCAACTTTCGGAGGAGGTACGGGAATTACGGCGGTTGCTCACCGACCGGCCAGCGGCCACTACCACCGCCGACGAACCCGCCCTCAGCGTCAACCAAGCCGCCGAGGTGCTGGGAATCAGCCGACAAACTGTTTACCAAAACATTAGTAAAATTCCCCACACAAAGCGGCACGGTCGTTTGTATTTTTTTCGGTCGCAGTTGTTGACTTACCTAAACCCGGAGAAGCAAGCGGCATGAGCAACAACGAAATTCTAACCTTATTCGGGGTTGTAAACGCCGTCCGTGAACACGGCGGGGAAGTCTATCTTCATCATCCTATTAAACCAGTAGGTTATTTGCTGAGGGCTACCTTAAACCGCAAAAAACTACGGCTCGTTGTTCCCGGCCCCGGCTCGTCCGACCGCCCCGACGTTGCGCCGGAAGCCGATTCCGCCGTGCATCATGTCGTGAGTATTGCCGTGCTAAAAAACTGGTTATCAAAGCTCTAATCCACACTGAAACGGGCCGGATGCCCCGCAGCATCGGCCCGTAAAACTTTCTGAAATAATGATACTCAAAGATACCACTTTGCCCGCGTCTTTCGTCGGCAAGTCCGGCAAATTCTATGTCCTGCGCCCTGATGGTCAGGATATTTGCCCTACCTACGCCATTTATTCGTCGGTAGTCGCCTACGATACCCGTAGCGAATACCCTTGCTACCTGCCAGCCGCCGAAGCCCTTGCCGACTTTTCGCACGAACTCAAAATTTATGCCGAAAATTTGAAGACCAGCCCGCCCGGTGCGGCCCCCTGGGAGCGTGACGAACCCGCCGAAACCTACCGACCCGAAGTTTTTGTATGGAGAAATAAGTTTGCTAAATCCCGCCCGCGCCATGTTGCCTGAACTATCCGTTTTTAAAGATGCCACGACCAACACGCCGTTTGACGTTCCCGGAGATGTGGCGACGCTCGTTGGCCGGATTCGTTCCGAGAAGTACCGCCCCCAAACCGATCAGTTACGGAGCCTTGCGCCGGATTCGCCCGACGCAAAAAAACATAAACGAACGGCGTTCATTGGTGTAACATGGTCAGGCACGTTTTATCCGACTCGCGCCAAAGCCAATTTACAGACCCATAGCGGGCTGATCTGCATTGACTTAGACAAGTTGCCACCCGAACGGCTCACCACCCTTCACGGGCTGTTAATAGCCGACGAGTTTACCCACGTGCTGTTTATAAGTCCATCCGGCAACGGCCTTAAATGCGTAGTCAGGATTGACTATCAGCAACCTGCTGACCATGACAGGTTCTACCGCCAAATTTGCAACTACTACCGCGACTGCTACGGCGTGACCACCGAGAAGGACAAGGTAAACTTACCTCCTGGCGAGGTTCCAGAACTCGATTCCAGTGGGTCAGATGTTAGCCGACTTTGCTTTCTGCCGTGTGACCCCGACTGTTTCCATAATCCGGGCGGTGAAGTAATGCCGTTGCTCGATGAATATGCCAGCGTTACCGAGACCCCGGCCAGCGTGATGCCGCGCCAACCCACCTACACCAGCATCACCAATAACCGCAGACTCGAACGGTGTACCAACCTCATCCGTAATGCCAGCGACGGGAACAAACACGCTGAACTATGCAAAGCGGCCTACCTCGCGGGGGGCTTCATTGCGTCGGGCATGGTTGGCGAAGCCGATGCCATAGAAGCGTTGGAAGATGCAATCCGGGCCAAACCCAATGTTGCCGACCTGGGAGCGGCTCTAAAGACTATTCGCGCTCAAATCGAGGTTGGCAAAACAAAGCCTGTTGTTGAGGACGTGCCGATGAGGGCAACGTATAAACCCGCCCCGGTAGCCGGTAGCGAGCCGACGGAAGAAGCCGCGATTTAGCCACCAAAGCCGATAGCAGGCCCATTCTTGCCCGCCTTTTGGAACGTGAACAGCAATTAGCCGACGCGAGCAAAACGACCATTGTGTTTAGCCCTCCGTTGGTTACGCTGGGCGAAGCAGGTGTAATCCGAAAGGGTACGGTTTGCCTGTTACAGGGCAAAGCGGGCGTTCACAAATCTCGACTAGCCGAAGTGGTAACGGCGTTGCTTATCAAACCCGCCGATCACCAAGGAGACTATTTAGGCTTCGCCCCCCATGCTCTAAGCCGTACCTGCGTGGCATACGTTGACACCGAGCGCAACGTAAAAGAAGAGTTCCCCGCAGCCCTGCAAAGTATCAAACGACGCGCCGGTTATGCCCTCACCGACGAGGTTCCCCACTTTCGGTTTACCTCCATCAAAGGGATTGAGCGAAAGCACCGTTTAGCCGCCGTAGAAACGTTTATTCAGGATGTCCGGCAGTCCACCCTACTGCATTTATTCGTCGTCTTAGACGTGGCTACGGATGCCGTTTCGAGTTTTAACGACGACGGGGAAGCCATGCGTTTATTTGACTTCATCGGCAATTTGTGTGAGCAATACGACAGTACATTTTTGCTGATTGTGCATGAGAATCCGGGCGGAGGAAGCGAAGCGAAAGCACGTGGTCACGTCGGCACGGAAGCCCTGAACAAGGCCAGCACTGCCCTGCAAATCGGTTTCGAGAAAGACGGAAACGGCAATGATACCAACCTCATCAAAGTGCGGTTTCTCAAACTCCGTTCCGACCAACGACCCGATCCGATGTTTTTGCAGTTCGACAAACCAAGCCGCAGTTTGGTATTGGCTCATGCCGATACGCTTGCTACCATGAACGCCAGCCGGAAGACAAAAGCCCCCATAGATGAGGTGTCCGACTTTTTGGCCGATGTGTTGGCCGATGGCTCAATCGAAAAAGGTGACGTTGTGCAGCGTGTACAGCAAAAGTTTGATGTAGGAGAGAAAACCGCTCGTGAACGATTGCAGGAAATTAGCGACCAAAACCACCCCATAATGAGCATTGACGGAAAGGCTTTTCGGCTCACTGACAAGCAGGAAGGGCGTAAACATTTTTACACTTTACTACCCGAAGAGCCGCCGTTTTGATGAAGGTGGTAACTTGTAACGGCCCTATATAGGGTTTACCAGCTACCACCTTTGTTAATATCTTGGTTATTAGATAGTTACGAAGTCTTAGAGGTTCCTCCTATTTTTCTATTTTACCAGCTTCGCAAAGCTGGTAAAATCGGTTTACCAGCATCGTTTACCACCTTACCACCTTTATTTAAACAGCCCATTTCTGGCTGTTTAAAATCAAACCATGAAACTACGATCACTCCCGTTCGAGACCGAAGCCACCGACCACCACGCGCTACGGCAATACTTCAAAGAGCTACCTACCCTGTTAGAAACAGGTATGATGCTCAACATCACGGATCACTACACGCTCAAATGCTTTGACCATGTTGATA
>JBBRNH010000114.1:0-14154 GCA_038230415.1 Cytophagales bacterium
CAGCCCCGAACCAATCACCCCGCCCAGGCTCCACATCCCATGACACGATGACATGATGCTGATACCATATTGCTTTTCGACGCTGGTTGCCAGGGTGTTCATGGCTACGTTGATCAGCGCACCGCTCATGCCCACGAGTAATAAACCAGCCGCCAAAATCACCGGGTTGGGGGCATTGATCGGAATACTCATGCCGATACACAACCCCATTGCGGCCCAAAAACAGGCCCGCGCTTCGCCCAACCGGGCCACAATCAGCCCCGTAATGGGGTTCATCAGCAACAACCCAACGGGCATGGCAAAGAGCGTCAGGCCAAGTTGGGCATCGTTGATGGCGAGTTTTTCTTTGATGTAGGGAATATGGCCCACCCAACTGCCAAACAGCAGACTGTCAGAGGCAAACACCAGCCCAACGGCGAGGGCGGCAGGTGTGGTAAAGAACGTGCGGATGTTGCCGACAAACGGGTTTGCGTGCGTTTGTCGAAGCGGTTTTTGTGATCTGGTTGTGGTTGAGTTCATCGGGTAAAAGTAACGGCTTCTGCTGAGACGGTTGCGCCATAAGGCTCGAAACACCAGGGCTGTCTGCCATTTTTTGACAGAATCAGTCGCACACGTTCACTGCTGGGTTAAACATAGTTGGTCACAAGTGGTATAGGCATTTAGAAATTGACAAAAATTTTGCAACTTGACCCCTAATCAAAATTACGCATACCTCATTGCAGTAACTACCCAATTAAATTCAACCTCTATGTACAAACACATTCTACTTTGCTTCCTGACGGTTTTGCTCGCAGCCGGGTCGCTCCGGGCGCAGGACCGGCAGATCAGCGGCACCGTCCGCGACGACCGGGGGCAGGGCCAGCCCGGCGTAAACGTGCAGCTCAAAGGCTCCACCAGAGGCACCACCACCGACGCGGGCGGGGCCTACAAAATCAATGTTGGCGGTGCCGGTGCGCTGGTTTTCTCTTCGATTGGCTTTGCCTCGCAGGAGATCGCGTTTACCAATGCCACGAGCCAGATTGACGTGCAGTTGGTGGCCGACAACCGGCTGCTCAACGAAGTAGTGGTAACGGCGTTGGGTATCGAGAGAAATGCCAAAACCCTGACCTACGCGGCCCAGCAGATTGACGGAGCCAAACTGGTTCAGGTGCGCGATGCAAACTTCGTGAACACCCTGAGTGGTAAGATTGCCGGCCTTCAGGTGGTGCAGGGAGCCGGGGGCGTGGGCAGCGCGGCCCGCATTACGTTGCGCGGCAACCGCTCGCTCAACGGCACCAACAACGCCCTGATTGTGGTGGACGGAGTGGTCTTCGACAACTCCACCAACGGTACGCAAGTCAGCTCCGATTTCGGCGGCTTCAACGGCTCCGATGGTGCGGCCAACATCAACCCAGACGACATCGAGAGCGTGAACGTACTGAAAGGCGCGGCAGGGTCGGTGCTGTACGGGTCGCGGGCGGCCAACGGGGTGATGATTATCACGACCAAAAAAGGCAAAGCGGGCCGGATTTCGGTGGATATCAATTCGGGCGTAGTCAGCGAAAGCCCGCTGATTCTACCCGAATTTCAGAACACCTACACCCAGGGCGCGGGCGGCAAATCGAACACTACGGCCAGTGGGAGTTGGGGTGCCGCCGGGCAGACGTATCCAAACAACGTCCGCAATTTTTTCCGCAACGGGGTCTCTACCAACAACTCCATTGGCGTATCGGGCGGTACGGATAAGATGCAGACCTACTTTTCGTACACCCATAATTCCAATCAGGGTCTGATTCCGAACAACAACCTCACCCGCCACACCCTGAACCTACGGGTAAGCAACCAGATCAGCAGCCGCTTCTCGACAGAAGGAAAAATTACCTACGTCCTGCAAGACATCGGCAACAAAATAAAGGTGGGCGAAGAAAGCGGTATCGTGATGAACATCTATAAAATTCCGCGCAGTGTTGATCTGGAGGCCATCAAGACGTTTGAAACGCCCGACGGTGTGCCGACTTACTGGACTTCATCGTCAATCTATATGAACCCGTACTGGACCATCAACCGGACGATCAACAGCGAGAAACGTAACCGGATTACGCTCCTGGGGCAGGCCAATTACAAACTCACCAACTGGCTCACGCTCACGGGCCGGATCAGCGTGGACAAATACTTTGACCGCAACCTGCGGAGTTTCTACAACCGGACGCTGCTGTTTGCCGGCAACGGCGGTTCATTCTCGGCGTTTGACACCGAGAACCTCGAACAGAATATTGACCTCTTCGCCCAGGGTAACAACCAGATTACCAAAGACATAAAGGTAAGCTACACGGTAGGCGGGCAGTTCTCGAAACGCTTTAATCAGACTATCGGCGCAACGGCCAACGGCTTGCAGATTCCCAACAAGTTTGACCTCGGCTTTGCCCGCGCCCTGCAACCGATTTCGGGACTGTCGCAACGGCGGGTCAACGGTGCCTTTGCCACGGCTACGTTCTCGCTGCGTGATTACCTGATTCTGGACCTCACGGCCCGCAACGACTGGTCGAGTACGCTGCCCGCTCCGCACTCCTATTTTTACCCGTCGGTGGGCGTAACGGCCATTCTGTCGGAGATGGTCAAGCTGCCCGATGTTATCAGTTTTGCCAAAATCAGGGCGGCCTACACGCGGGTTGGTAACGATGCCTCGCCGTACCTGCTCCAGCAAACGTATTCGTTTGCCCAGGGCGGCACCAACGGGTTTATCCAGCGCGACGCAACCCAGGCGATTCCTGACCTGAAACCCGAACTGACCAACTCGCTCGAAATCGGGCTTGACTGGCGGTTTGTGCAGAATCGGTTCGGCATTGATTTCACCTACTATAAAACCAACACCATCAACCAGTTGTTGACGCTGGGGCTGGCACCGGCATCGGGCTTCTCGGCGCAATATGTCAACTCCGGCAACATTCAAAACACCGGGGTCGAGATGTCGTTGACGGGTAAAATTCTGACGGGCCGCGCCCTGACCTGGGACATGATGCTGAACTTCTCACGCAACAAAAACACGATCATCAGCCTGCACCCCGACATCAAGAAGGCTGCATTAGCCGGTGGTTTTGGCCGCACGTCGTCGCCGGTGGTGGCCGAAGGCGGGTCATACGGCGATATTGAAACCCAACGCTGGTCAACCGATACCCAGGGGCGGTTTATTGTGGATGCCAACGGCAAGCCCGTTGTGACAACGGCGCAGGTGGCGGTGGGTAACTTCAACCCCAAGTTTATGATGGGTTTCCAGAACTCGTTTTCGTACCGGGGCTTCACGCTCGGCGTGCTGTTCGACGGGCGGTTTGGGGGCGTAATCACCTCTGGGTCAGAAGCTAACTTAGCCTTTGATGGCAACGCGGCCTATACCACCGCCTACCGCGAAGGCGGCTGGGTGCTGCCCGGCGTAACGGCCACCGGCGAGACTAACGCCAAAGCCATCAACGCCGAAACGTTCTGGACAACGGTGTCGGGCGGGCGGTATTCGTGGGGCGAGTTTTTTACCTACGATGCCACCAACGTCCGGCTGCGCGAACTAACGCTGGGTTACAACATCAACGTACCGAGCAATTTTTTCATCAAACGCGCCCGGCTCACGGCGGTGGCCCGCAACCTGTTTTTCGTGTATCGGGGCAAGGCCATTCTCGACCTGCCGGGTGTGCCAACGCGCCGACTCTCGTTTGACCCCGACATCAGCCTCGGCGCGGGTAATTTTCAGGGCGTGGAATACGGTAATGTACCGGCTTCGCGGTCGGTGGGCTTAAATTTACAACTCTCATTTTAACAGCAACAGCAATAAACCAAATCATGAAAACACGTCTGAAAAATACGCTTTTGGGTGGCCTGACCGTGCTGGGAATAACGGGCCTGTCGGCCTGTACGGATAAATTCCAGGACATCAATACCGACAAAACCAAGCTCGTTACGCTCACCAGCACCGAGCTGCCCTACCTGTTCTCGAAAGCGCAATCGGCTTCGTCCTACGCGGGCGGCACCTACCAGATTGCCCAGAACCTGTTTGCTGACTTGTACAGTCAGTACTACGCAACGTCGGCCACGTATTTCCCCTCTGACCGGAACGTGATCCGGTTCGACTGGCTCCAGGGCGGCTGGACATCTATTTACACCCAAACCGTGCCGCAGTTGCGGTCGCTGGAAGAAGGTTACGCCACCGGCACCGCCGAACGCGCCCTGACCGACATCTGGTGGGTGTATAGTTTTCACCGGCTGACGGACTACTACGGCCCGATTCCGTATTTCGATGCGGGCAAACCGGCCCGGTCGGTGAAATACGACGCGCAGGAAAAAATTTACGAGGACTTTTTCAAACGGCTCGACGCGGCCACTACGGTGCTGAAGGGCAAAACCAGCGAGAAGCCCTTCGGCGCGTTTGACCTGCTGTATGCCGGTGACGTGAACAAGTGGATCAAATTTGCCAACACCCTGCGGTTGCGGCTGGCCCTGCGGGTGTCGGCGGTAAGCCCGGCAGTGGCAAAAACCCAGGCCGAAGCCGCCGTTGCCGGGGGCGTGATGGAGGCTACTTCCGACGATGCCTACATGGTGAAGAGCGAACCGGCCAATGATTTCAACGGTCTCTCGCGCATTGCCATCTGGAACGAGTTTCGGATGAGCGCGGCAATGGAATCGGCCTTGAAAGGCTACGAAGACCCCCGCTCAACGATTTTCTTTCAGCCAACGGCAGCCGGTACGATTGATGGCCTGCGAAACGGCCTGACCCCCGGACAATTGGGCGAAGCTGCTAACTCAAACGCGGCCACCTCAAACGTGGGCAAACGCTGGGTGTCGGGCGGTGGCGCGGCCTGGTCTTCCATCGGCTCAACGCCCCAAAACATCATGCACAGTGCCGAAGCCTATTTTCTGCGGGCCGAAGGCGCACTGAATGGCTGGAGCATGAACGGCACGGCACAGACCCTCTACGAAAAAGGCATTGGTGCCTCCATGAATCAGTGGGGCATTGCCGACGCGGCTGCGATTGCAGCATACGTTGGCTCGGCCAAAACGCCGGTGGCTCCCAACGACGGTCTGCAATCGCCCGCGATGTCGAAAGCACCGATCAAGTGGGGTTCGGCAGACGTGCAGCGCGAACAGATTGGCACTCAGAAATGGCTGGCTTTGTACCCCGACGGTATCGAAGCCTGGTCGGAGTATCGGCGGACGAAGTTCCCGACGCTGTATCCGGTGGCTAACAACGAAAATGCGGATCTGGCGGCTGGTCAGCGGCCCCGCCGGATTCCGTTTTTGCTGCTGGAGCGCAACACGAACTTAGAAGCCGTAACTGCCGCCGAAGCTCTGCTCGGTGGCCCCGACAAGGTGAGTACGCCACTCTGGTGGGACAAGAATAAGTAAGGCTTTCTAAAACGCAGTGGGCGCAGCAGTGCATCCACAAAAAAGCACGGTCAGAACGCCACGTTCACCGTGCTTTTTTTGCGTTTATTGTGTAGCACCCCACCGGCAGCGGCCGACCGTCCCGGCCCCTGCCGGTGGGGTTACGCACCGAGTCTAATTACCATTGATTCCTATTTTTTATGAAACCCATCCGCTACGCCCTTATTCTACTGATCCTGACAGCTTCCTGCCGACACAAAGAGACGCTGTTTGAGAAACTGTCTCCGTCGGCAACCAACGTTCATTTCGCGAACACGCTTACTGAATCAGCCGAGTTTAACGTACTGAAATACAGCTATTTCTATAACGGCGGGGGCGTGGCTGCCGGTGATTTCAACAACGACGGACTAATTGATCTGTATTTTACCGGCAACCTGAAAGCCAATAAACTGTACCTGAACCGGGGTGATTTTCGCTTCGAGGACATCACCGAAACGGCGGGCGTGGCCGCTGCCGATGGCTGGAATACCGGCGTGTCGCTGGTGGACATCAACGCCGATGGCTGGCTCGATATGTACGTTTGCCGGTCGGCGGCAAGCAGCCCTAAACTTCGGCGCAACCTGCTCTTTATCAACAACAAAAACCTGACATTTTCTGAACGCGCTGCCGAATACGGTCTCGATGATTCCGGCTATTCGACCCAGGCCGCGTTTCTTGATTATGACCGCGACGGGGATTTAGACTGCTTTCTGCTGAACCATTCGGTGCAGGAATTTGCCGGGTTCAGCCGCATGGTAAGTCAGTATCAACAGCAAACCAACCCCGACTATACCAGTAAACTCTACCAGAATCAGGCGGGTAAATTCACCGATGTATCGGCGCAAGCGGGGCTGATTTCCAACGTGTTGAGTTTCGGCTTGGGCGTGGCCGTGAGTGATTTCAACAACGATGGCTGGCCCGACCTGTACATCTCCAACGACTATAACGAGAACGATTATCTCTACATCAATCAGCAAAACGGAACTTACAAAGAGTCAGTTCGTGCGGCAATGGGCCACACCTCACTGTATTCGATGGGCAGCGATGCCGCCGATATTAACAACGACGGACGGATGGATTTGCTCACGCTCGATATGCTTCCCGAACGCAACGAACGCATCAAGATGACCTCCGGTGATGATAATTACGACAAATACCAGCAACTGCTCCGGGCCGGATTTCACCACCAAACCATGCGGAATATGGTGCAGTTGAATGTGGGGGAAGAGGGAGGAAGGGGAGGAAAGGGACAAGAAGGAGGAAGGGGAGGAGGTATGTTTTCCCCTTCTTCCCTTTCCTCCCTCTTGTCCCCCTCTTCCCTCTCCTCCCCTTCAACCCCCATTTTCGCCGAAATCGGGCAGTATGCGGGTGTATCGAACACGGACTGGAGTTGGGCGGGGCTGTTTGCCGATTTTGATAACGATGGCTGGAAAGACCTGTTTATCACCAACGGCTACGCCCGCGACTACACGAACATGGAGTTCTTGAAGTTCACGATGGACGGGCAACTCAACGCCCGGCAAACCGGCAAGCAGCCAGACCCAATGGCCGTGATTGCCAAAATGCCCGCCATCAATGAGCCAAATTACATCTTTCGTAATTTATCCGGTGACTCGGAATCCGGCAACCCGGCTGGGCAGTCGCTGCGGTTCGATAACAAAACTACCGACTGGGGATTCGACACGCCGACGCAATCAAACGGGGCCGTTTATGCCGATCTCGATAACGATGGTGACCTGGATTTGGTCATCAATAATGTAAACGCCGAAGCCAGCATTTACCAGAACCACGCCAACAAATCGGGCGTGGCCCACCACCTCATCGTGCAACTGAAAACCCCAAACCCGGCTAAGCTTGTTGGCGCACGGGTGAGCCTGTGGACGGGCGGGCGGCTACAGGTGCAGGAGTTTCAGCCGGTGCGCGGGTTCCAGTCGGCCATGTATGGGCCGCTGCTGTTCGGGCTGGGTGCGGCTGGCCGGGCCGATTCGGTGCGGGTGCGCTGGGCCGATGGCAACACGCAGGTTGTGCGGCCCGGAGCCGGGAACAAACTCGTGATTCAGTACGCACCAACCCCCGAACCCAACCTGCCAACTGCCCCGAAACCGTACTGGCAAGTGGCTGATCTACTGACTGCAACCCACCGGGAAGACGCGGTAAATGATTTTAAAATCCAGCCGCTGCTGCCGTTTATGCTCTCGGAAACCGGCCCGCGTTTTGCCGTTGGCGATTGCAACGGCGATGGCCTCGACGACGTTTTTGTAGGCGGTGGGCGCGGACAGGGCGGGCAGGTGTTGGTGCAGAAAGCCGGGCGATTTACCCCGATAACCCAACCCGCGCTCGTGGCCGATGCCGGTTTTGCCGATGCCGGGGCCGAGTGGTTCGATGCTGATGGCGACCGGGATATGGACCTCGTGGTGGCGGGCGCGGGCTACGAACTGCCCGCCAATGACCCACGATTAGCCGTTCGGCTGTATTTGAACGACGGTGCCGGTCGGTTGACCAAAGCCGCGAGTTTCCCCGATCTGCGGGTCAGCGCGTCCTGTATTCGGGTGGCCGACATTGACCACGACGGCGACCGTGACCTGTTTGTTGGGGCGCGGGTGGTGCCGGGCCGCTACCCCGAAACGCCCGGCAGTCACCTGCTGCTGAATGACGGAAAGGGGCTTTTTTCGGACATAACGGGTCAGCAACCGGCGTTGGCTACCCTTGGCTTGGTGACCGACGCGGCCTTTGCCGACCTCACCCGCGACGGAAACCCCGAACTGATTGTAGCCACCGATTTTGGGCCAATTCGGGTGTTATCCTGGCAAAATGGGCAGTTGAAGCCACTAAAAAACCTGCTTCCGACAACAACCGGCTGCTGGAACCGGCTCCTGATTCGTGATTTCGATGGCGATGGCGATGCTGACGTGCTGGCGGCCAACGCCGGGCAGAACAGTCAGTTACGGGCCTCGCCGACGCAACCGCTAACCCTGTTCGGTATCGAAAATACCGCCGGGGCGATGCTGCCCGTGCTGGCAAGTTATGAGAGCGGGCATCTATACCCGTTTAATGCCCGCGACGAGATGCTGGATCAGGCGGTGGGGCTGCGGAAAAAATTCACCAACTACACCGGCTATTCAACGGCCACGATGACTGACCTCTTTGCGCCGACCGAATTGGGTAAAGCTCTGAAAATAGAAGCTGGTGAACTCCGAACGGTACTTTTTATCAGCAACCAAACAGCCAAATCACCGGCCCGGTTTGTGATGCAGCCCCTGCCCGCCGAAGCGCAGTTAGCTCCCGCTTTTGCCTTTGCCGCCGTTGACGTAAACGCCGATGGACTGCCCGATGTGATTATCGGCGGCAACCGCCAAACCGCCCGCGTTCGGATTGGCCGGGCCGATGCCAACCGGGGGCAGTTGTTTCTGAACCGGGGCCGGGGGCAGTTTCAGTACGTGCCGATGCCGCAATCGGGTCTGCTGTGGGCGGGTGATGTGCGGGATTTGGCACTGGTAAATCTGGGTAGTAAAACCGCGTTGCTCGTTGGCGCAACGGGGCAACCCGTGCGGGCGTTTACGTTGCCGAAGCGGTGAGCAACCCAGTCTGGGTAATTGACGGGGAATGGCTGTTGCACAGCATTAGTTTTTCGGCGGCACTTTTCTTATTTTGAGCGTTCGATTCCTGTAAACGCAACGTGTTTTGGAGCATCAGCAACGTATCAGTGACGAGAACGGCTCTTTATTGGCACTCTGGCATAAATCACAGGCCGGAGACAAGGCGGCCTTTTGCCAATTAGCTGAAAATCAGTACCGTTCGCTGTTTACCTACGCCATGAATTTCACCCACGACCGCGAGTTCGTGAAAGATGCTATTCAGACGGTTTTCATCCGCGTCTGGGAGAAACGGGCCGATCTCAGCATTCGGTTTGTGGCAATTTATCTGTTTAAATCCTTACGGAATGAGTTGTTTCAGGAGTTTCGGCGGCACCGGCAACCGTCCGTTTCGGTAGATAGCCCGGCGATAAACGAACTCTCTGACGGGCAAACGATTGAAACGGAGATTGAGCAAAACGAGACCAACTATGAAAGCCAGCAACGGGTTCGGCGAGCCATCAACACGCTGCCCAAACGCCAGCAGGAAGCTGTTTTTCTGAAGTTTTACGAAGGATTAGACAACGACCAGATTGCCGAACTAATGGACATAAACCGCCAGTCGGTTGCTAATTTGTTGTATAAATCGCTGTGTGCGCTGAAAAGCCAGATGACCTTTTTCACCTATTGGTTTATTGCCGCCCTGCTGCATCTCTGACCGATTGTTGCTGCCTAAAATGGCCCATGCCTAACCGGGCCGGTCGTTCAACACCGACTGTACGATGTAGTCGGCACCAACATCATTTTGGGTGAAGAATTTCACGCCCCACTGCTCCCTCAGGCCAGCCGCCCGAAGTAGTGCCTGCCCGCCCAACCCGCGCCGATGCCCGGCCAGAACGCGCTCCACAATGGTTTCGAGGTAGTGAAGTTTGCGCTCTACGGCTGCTTTTCCTTGTCTCAGTACCGGATTGTGACCGCAGAAAACCGTGTCGAAATCGTGTTGCAGCACGGCCCGCGTCGAGACAATCATCTGGTAAATGTTTTCGCCCCGGCGGAAGATTTTCAGGTTGCCCACGTAAAAATCACCGGCGAAGAGCCAGCCTTCGCGGGGTTCCAGAAACACATGGTGGTCGTCGGAATGGCCGGGCGTGAAAATCGGTTTCAGCCGGTAATCACCCACTATAATGTCAGCCGGTAACGGGTTTACCACCACGCCCGATGCCGGTGAACAGGCATCAATGGCCCCAAACCAAAACTGTTCGTAGGGCAGGAGCCGGAAACTCGTAGCAATGCGCCGGGCGGTCAGGTTGCCAGTTAGCACCGGGCAGTGGTGTTGCCGGGCAAGGGCAGCAGCGTTGCCCGAATGGTCTTCGTGAAAATGCGTCAGAACGATCTGTTCAATTGGCTGACTGGCAAAAGCGGCCAACACGTCGGGTTGGCAGTGGCGTTGAGCGGTGTCAATCAGCGTATTGCCAAGTTTATAGCACCACACCGGAAACGGCTTCACGAACCGGGTAGGGGAGTGGGCAAACTGGTAGCCCGTTACGGGGCCGTGTTTCCTGACTGAGCGGGTTCGCATCTACAAGCCAAGTACCTCGGCCACGTTCAGCGAAAATCCCACCAGCACGGCCTCGCCCAAAAGGGTTTCAGTGAATGGTTTCTCGGTGGGTTCCTGACCGGGGCGGTAAATAGTGGTGGTCTGGGTTTGCGGATCAACGAGCCATGCCAGCCGAACGCCGTTAGCCAGCCATTTTTCCATTTTCGTTTTCAACTCGGTCAGGCTGTCTGATTCTGATCTAACTTCAATCACAAAATCAGGCGTGACCGGCGCGAATTTCTTAAGCTGAGCCGCCGTCACCGTCGCTAATCGTTCATTACTGACCCAGCCCACGTCGGGCGCACGCATAGACGTATCGGGCAGTGTGTAGCCGCCGTTTGATTCTGAGGTGCGACCTTCTTTTGTCGCACGGTTCCAGTTGCGAACTTCTCCATAAAGTTCGCCAGTGGTAAAACTTGATTCTAATCCGGTAGGGGGCAAAATCAAAATCTGCCCGGTTTCGTCACGTTCGATGCGGAGTTCGGGGTTTGCCGCGCAGAACTCAAACAGCTCATCGTCGGAGAACACGTCAATCCGGGGCGGTATGTGCAGGGTGATGGTTTGTGCTTCCATGCGATAAATTTACAAATTCTCCACCACAAAATCGGTCATCATCTGGTAGAGGTGCAGCCGGGTGTTACCGCCGTAAATGCCGTGATTCCGGTTGGGATAATAAAACGACCGGAACTGCTTGTTGGCCTTGATAAGTGCGTCCTCAAATTCAACAGAATTCTGAAAATGCACGTTGTCGTCGCCCGTGCCGTGAATGAGCAGGAACTTTCCTTTCAGTTTGCTGGCATGAGTCACGGGCGAGTTATCGTCATAACCACCGGCGTTTTCCTGCGGGCGTTTCAGGTAGCGTTCGGTATAAATCGAGTCATAAAACCGCCAGTTGGTGACGGGTGCCACCGAAATTCCGGCCTTGAACACGTCGGCACCGAGGGTCATGCACAGGGCCGACATATAACCGCCGTAGCTCCAGCCCCAGATACCGACGCGAGTTGGGTCAACCCAGGGCAGGGTTTTGAGGTACTGCGCGGCTGCAATCTGATCCTGGGTTTCGAGTTTGCCGAGTTGGGCGTAGGTGCTGGTTCTGAACGCATTACCCCGCGAACCCGTCCCCCGGTTATCCACGCAGGCAATGATGTAGCCGCGCTGCACGAGGGTTTGATACCAGAAAAAATCGCGGCTGTCCCACGAGTTCAGCACCTGCTGCGAACCGGGGCCGCCATAGACAAACATCAGCATGGGGTAGCGTTTGGTCGAGTCGAAATCCATCGGGCGAATCATCCAGCCGTTCAACGTCTCACCACTCGGAATCGGCACGGTCATAAACTGTTTCGGGGCGATGGCATACCCGGCAAGCCGTTGGCGGAGGGCGTTGTTGGTTTCTAAAACGCGGAGTTCGCGGTTGTCGGTGGTTTGGCGCAGGGCAACGGTCTGCGGCTGATTTACAGCAGTATGGTAGGTCAGAAAATACTGAAAATCGGGGCTGAAATTAACCGTGTACGTGCCGGGTTTGTCGGTCAGTTTGCGCTTGCCCGAACCGTCGAGTTTGATGCTGTACAGTTGCCGTTCCAAGGGTGAATCTTCGGTAGAGAGGTAGTAGGCGGTCTGCGTTTTCTCATCCACACCGAGTAGGTTCGAGACCTCAAACGCGCCTTTGGTAATCTGCCGGATGAGTTTCCCGGTCATGTCATAGCGATAAACGTGCTTGAATCCGTCGCGCTCCGATGTCCAGATAAACCCTTTGCCATCAGTTAGATAGGTCAGGTCGTCGGTAAATTCCAGGTCAACATATGTCGGGCTGGTTTCGGTCAGAACAGTGACAGACTGCCCGGTTGCCGCGTTCACATGGAGTAAATCCATCCGGTTTTGCAGCCGGTTTAGTTTTCGGACGGAGAGCAGCGATTGACCAGTGCCAACGGCGGGAGTCCAGCCAATGCGGGGCAGATAAATATCGGTCTCGCTCCCGGTTTGGGCCAGCACTTTTTTGCCCGTACTAATATCGGCAATCAGCACCGAAACCGTTGAATTGGCCTCGCCCGCTTTGGGGTATTTGTAGCGATAATCAGCCGGGTAAAGTTTGCCCCAGGTTTGCATATTGTACTCCGGCACACGGGTTTCATCGAACCGAATCCAGGCCACGCGCCTGCTGTCGGGCGACCATTCAAACGCCCGCGCCATGCTGAATTCTTCTTCGTACACCCAGTCGGCGGCTCCGTTAATAATGGCGTTTCGCTTGCCATCGGTGGTGAGTTGGGTTTCTTTCGCGGTGAGTAAATCACTCACAAACAGGTTGTTATCGCGAACGAAAGCCACCCGTTTGCCATCGGGCGAGAACGTGGCGTATTGCTGTTTCCCGTTGCTGCTCAATGCTTTCAGTTGCCCGGTGGCGAGGTCATACACATAAAATTCGGCCCGGCTCGACCGGCGGTAAATCGGTTCCTCGGCGGTGGTGATAAGCAGTTTACGTTCGTCGGCACTGAGCGCGTAGCCATCCATGACAACAGTCTGACCGCTGCCGGTCACTTTTGCCGTTCGCTGGTCAAAAAGCGTGTCGGTCGGCAGTCCGGTGGTGATGCTGTACTGAATAATTCGGCCATCGGTTTGGGTGGTGTATTGCCCGCCCGCTTTCATCCAGTTTACGCCCTGCACGGTGCGCTGCGAAAAAACCCCGGCAGTGCGGCCCCAGATGTCATCGAGCGTAACGGGTTTGAGGGATTGAGCGGCAAGATTCGCCGAAACAAAAACAAGGCAATAGGCCAGAAAAACAGAAAAACGGAAGTGGGTCATTGGGAATGATGAAAACGGGGAATTTGAATCGTCAAAAATAACGGATTTTGGTAGAGACGCATCTTTGCGTCTCACCGCCGGATAGTGTGCGATGCGTCTCACCGCCGGATGGTGCGCGAACGAATGACTTACCATTCAGTTGGCGCACCGTCAGGGCGGTGAGACGCAAAGATGCGTCTCTACCAACGAAAATTCGGCAACAGCGATGATTTTCAGAATTTTCACGCAACTTATGCCACCGTTTGCCAATTTTACGCCCGAATTACCTGATACAACCAACGCCTTCTCATGAAAGACTACATCCGTCCCATAACCCGCCTGCTGGTTGCCAACCGGGGCGAAATCGCGATTCGCGTTATGCGGGCCGCCACCGAACTCGGCATCACCACCGTTGCCGTTTATACCTACGAAGACCGCTACTCGCTGCACCGCTACAAAGCCGATGAAGCCTATCAGATTGGCCGCGACGATGAACCGCTGAAACCGTATCTCGACGTTGAAGGAATTATCCAACTCGCTAAACATAAGCGCGTTGACGCAATTCACCCAGGCTACGGATTCCTGTCGGAGAACGTTCGGCTGGCGCGTCGGTGCCGCGACGAAGGCATCATTTTTGTTGGCCCTTCGCCCGAATCCATGGAAGCCCTCGGCGACAAGGTGCGGGCCAAAAACCTCGCTACCATTGCCAACGTGCCGCTCATTCCTGACTCCCGTGAGGAGAACATGACCCCCGAATTTGCCGCGCAGGAAGCCGCCCGGATTGGGTTTCCGGTGATGGTGAAGGCCGCAGCCGGGGGCGGTGGG
>JBBRNH010000115.1:0-13722 GCA_038230415.1 Cytophagales bacterium
ATACGAATTGCGTGTTTCTGGCTGGTTCTCAGCATATTTTCCAGTTCTGTGCGCTGCTCCGTGTTCAGAACAGGCGTGTTCACTCGTCCCATGCAGGAAAATTAGGAAAATAATGGAAACTATTTTTTAGCACCTACTTATTTGTGTATATGTTTAATCTGACTCCGGTTGTCCGGGCAATCCTGATTGCCAACGTTCTCGTATTCTTTGTCACGAACGATTCTGTAATTGAACGCTTCGGTCTGCATTCGATTCTGTCTGACCAGTTTAACCCGGTTCAGATTCTGACCCATATGTTCCTGCACTCCGGGCTGGGCCATATTTTCAGCAACATGATTGGGCTGATTGTTTTCGGGCCGATGCTGGAGCGAACGTGGGGCAGTCAGCGGTTCGCGTTCTTTTATTTATTCTGCGGTATCGGGGCCGCGGGGCTGTTTTCGGCAATCAATTATTATGAGATGCAGGATGTCTATGCCGCCGTTCGTGATTTCCGGGCCGAGCCTACGCCCGGTGGCTTTCTGGCTTTTATTGACCAGCACGCCAGTTCGCTGTATGACCGGGTTTCGGCCTTTTCTGAGCAGTTTGAAGCCCAGCCCGGCAACCCGAAATTGGTTGCCGGTAGTCTGCAAATTGTGAATGGTTATTACAACGCGCAGGTCTCGGTGCCGATGGTGGGCGCGTCCGGCGCGATTTTTGGGGTGATTATGGCGTTCGGATTATTGTTTCCAAACACTGAACTGTTTTTGTTGTTTCCTCCTATACCAATCAAGGCCAAATATCTCGTTCTGTTTTACGGAGCGTATGAGTTATATTCGGGTGTGTATCAGGCCAATACTGACAATGTGGCGCATTTTGCCCACATCGGTGGTATGGTATTTGCCTTTATACTCGTTAAGTTCTGGGGTTCCCAACGCAAAACATTTTACTGAGGATGAGCGGGTTGTTCGACGATTTTCGGAACGAATTCAACAAACCCAACAACACGTTGGTGCAGTTGATTCTGGTTAATGTAGTCGTGTTTCTGGTATTGCTGCTGGCAAAAGTCGGTTTGGCAATGACCCAACACGATGTGTATTATGGGCTGTTGCTGGAGCAACTAACCATGCCCGCGCCCATTATGACGTTTCTGCGTCATCCCTGGACGCTGATCTCGTATTTCTTCACCCATGAGGATGTGCTTCATATTCTGTTCAATATGCTAACCCTGTACTGGTTTGGCCGATTGATTGACGAATACTTAGGCAACCGTCGTTTGGTCGGGTTGTATGTATTAGGTGGCGTAGCAGGCGGATTTTTATATTTATTCATGTATAATTTGGTGCCTTACTATCACGATAAGATAGCGGGTGTACAGATGTTGGGCGCATCGGCGGCTGCGCTCTCGGTAGCGGTAGGCGCGGCTACACTATTGCCTAATTATACTTTTCACCTGCTGTTTGTGGGGCCGGTGAAAATTAAATACATCGTTTTCTTTTTCGTCATCATGTCCGTGGCGCGGTCAGTCGGTGAGAATGCCGGGGGAAATCTGGCGCACCTCGGCGGGGCCGCACTGGGGTTTTTATACGTGAAATTTTTGCAGAATGGTACAGACATTGGTCGTCCTATTTACTGGATGATGGCGGGCTGGCAAAACCTGACCAATCCCCGGCCACCTATAAAAGTGTCTTACCGACAGCGCAGTACCACCAGCACCTCGCAGAGCAACAACGCCAGTTATGTGTCGCCGTTGAGTAGCAGCGCGTCATCAATCTCGATGCCTGACCAGGATGAGGTGGACGCTATCTTAGATAAAATATCGAAATCAGGCTACGAAAGCCTGACCCGTGAAGAAAAACAGAAACTGTTCCGGGCCAGCCAGTAAGAAAAGAAAAAGAGTGTCACGCGGAGACGCAAAGTCGCAAAAAATACAGGATAACACCTTGAGAATCTTTTGCGACTTTGCGTCTCCGCGTGACACTCTTTTTTGTGCCTGTATGTGACACCTTCTTACCGCGTTTCCTGAATCCGTTGCCACACCCGCCGAATCTCGGCAAACGTCATGTAGGCCACACCCCGGCGGTGGTTTTCGCGGCTGATTGTATAGACAACGGTCCAGTGTTGCAGCAATACGCGCCAGCCTTCCCAAATCGAAAAACCGGGTTGATAAATATGCGCTGGTTCGGCCCCAACCCCGTTCAATTCCACGATTTTGATGTGTTGCCCTGCATATAAATCGGCAACGCTCCGGCAGCGCAAATCATACCGCCCGTAGTAAAATCCGGCAACGGGTTGGCTAATTCGGTCAAAAACCAGCGCGAGTTCGGACGTTATCAGGTGGTTGGCGTTCAGGAACTTGGTTCCCCGGCAGTGATTGCCAATAGATACTAATGTCAGCGTTTCACCAGCAGGCAGCACCTCGGCAAACCGATTCCCGTATAACTCTGTGAGCGTGACGAGTTGCAAAATAGCGCGGTCGTTTTGCCGGATGAGCGTCTCGATAGTATCCCGGCCATTGCCCCGGATGCTCAAAAATTCTTTCTGCACAATAGACGACACCACGCCATGCGCTTCGCCCGGAAATCGGTAATAAAAAACACCTAATTCGAGGGGTTCATCCACGTATTCCTGCACCAGAAAATCAATCGGCGATGCCTGCGCGTAGGCCAGCAATTCAGCTTCGGTTGTTAGTTTATCCACCCGCCAGCCGCGCTCGCCGGCATTGGGCTTGGCAATTACCGGAAACGTCAGGTTAGTAGTCTGGCATTGGGCAAGCACCGCAGTAGCGGGCGTGTGGGCCGTAAAAAACTGAGTTTTGGGTTTAAACTCGTCGCTGATTTGGTTGAGGAGGTCAATTTTCGATTCGCCCAGCATACCGCCCGTTTCGATGCCGGGGTTTGATGCCGTGAAGAAAAAAAATGACCGCGCCTTTACCGACAGCCATAGCCAATAAACAAAAACCGGCGCATACACCACGGCAAACGGCCAGTATTCCCACGACAGAAGCCGAATAAAAAACGGACTGTTGAGCCGAAACTGAAACGCCGAAATCCTGTCAAAAACGGAATCCATTGGCCGGGTTAGCGAACGAAGCGGTTGCATAATGCGGGGCGTTAATGGCCTGAACAGAAGCCGGTTGGGTAAAATCGTCATAAATCATTGTTGTGCCGTTCTGTTCATGCACGGCACTGGTAAGGCTCACGGTAAAGAGTTTACCCGCCCGGTTCATTCGGATGCTGTTAGTGGGGTCGTTGTCGCCCGCGTTGAGGTGAAATGCCCGGATGTCGGCTACCGATGGCTCCGGGTTTTTATGCCACCAGTCCCGAAACCAGCCTTCGCGTTTCTCCACCACGTCGGGCTCGTAGAGCGTCACCGACGACCAGATATGGGGGCATTTGGGGTCTTTTTCGTGGAGAAACACCCGGTTGCCATTCCACCGTATTTCAACTAACTGCCCCGGCCCGGCTACCAACAAGGTAAAGGGTTCGAGGTTTCTGAAATCATACCAATCGGCAAAGGCTCCGGGGTTGGCATACTCAAAGAAATCAAGCACAACAATGCCGCGACTGTGCCTGTACGGGTACTGCGGTTGATGCGCCACAAACGCACCGTTGAGCAGACACACGGTTTGATCGGCGGTGGCGGCAATCCAGGTTCCCTGCCCCTGCGGGTCTTGCGGAAATAGTACGATTTGCCCGTTAATCTGCGTTGGGCGCGGCAAATTGGCAACGGGTCGAACGGCTTTTTCGTCGCGGCTGTGGGTCAGGACGACGGTATTGGTATCCGTAAAAGGAAAGTACGTGGCGGTACACATGGTTTTTACCTGTTATTCTCCAACTGATTGGGCAAGACGTGTGCCAACCAACTGGTACAATATAGTACGCTGATTATCAAGTGGTTCAGGTTGATATACGGGGAATAGTAAAATCAGGATTATGATATTTCGGGATTGTTACGATGAGCAGACAGCATCCTGACGTTGCACCACTGGCAACGGGTGCGTTGGGATGTCGGTTCAGGATATGGATTTGAGCATACACCCGAAATATAAATTACTACTTTCGTTTAACCAACTCCGAGCCTCCAGATGCTAAACCGTCGTCGCTTTCTTTCCCTCTCTTCACTCACCGCGCTCTTTCCGGCGTTTATTGTCAGTAAATTTCCGGCTGCCCGGCACTCATATCTCCCGATAGCTTCGCCCGATTTAACGTCCGGGTCTGTGGCGGCATCCGGCCCAATCGTTGTTTCGACCTGGAAACAACCAAAAGCCAACGCGGCTGCGGAGGCCGTTTTGGTCAAAAAAGGCCGGGCATTAGACGCTGCCGAAGCCGGGGCGCGGGTTCCCGAAGCCGACCCCAACGATACGAGCGTGGGCTACGGCGGCCTGCCCGACCGCGACGGGCGCGTAACCCTCGATGCCTGCATCATGGACGAGAAAGGCAACGCCGGCAGTGTCACGTATTTAGAAAACATCATGCACCCCGTGTCAGTAGCCCGCGCCGTGATGGAAAAAACGCCCCACGTCATGCTCTCCGGCGAAGGCGCATTTCGGTTTGCCATCGCGCAGGGGTTCAGGAAAGAAAACCTGCTCACCAAATCGTCAGAAAAACAATGGCGCGAATGGCTCAAAACGGCTAAATACCAGCCCGTTATCAACATCGAACGGCACGACACCATCGGTATTTTGGCAATGGACGACGCGGGAAATCTGGCCGGAGCCTGCACCACGAGCGGTTTAGCCTACAAAATGAACGGGCGCGTCGGCGATTCGCCCATCATTGGGGCCGGGCTTTTTGTTGACAACGAAATCGGTGCGGCCTGCGCTACCGGCCTCGGCGAGTTGATGCTCCGGGTGTGCGGCTCGTTTTTGGCCGTTGAACTCATGCGGCAGGGAAAAACACCACAACAGGCTTGCGAAGAAGTAATTAGCCGGGTGCTGAAACGCCCCGAAATGCGTGGCAACGGCAAAATGGTTGACGGACAGGGCAACATCGGCGATGTGCAGGTGGGTGTGTTGGCAATAGACCGGCAGGGCAACGTTGGCGCGTTCAGCATTGTGCCGGGGTTCAACTACACTGTCTCGCGGGGCGGCAAAACGGAGGTAATCGAAGCAAAATCAGCACTTTAGAATAAATTGGAACCGCACGGGCGGCCCCGGCGGATAACGCAGATTTAAAAAGATTTTCGCAGATTTTTCAGAGAAATGAATCCGCGAAAATCCGTTGAATCTGCGTCATCCGCCGGGGCCGCCCGTGCGGTTCTATTTATCCGTAACTTAACCGCGTTTTGCGGCCCGGCCCGCCGAACGTAACCCAAACCGACAAAACAACAAAACCGCACATCAACGTTGGAAGCAATTAACCTCACTGCCAGACGCAAACTACTCTTAGAAATCGCCTGGGAAGTCTGCAATCAGGTCGGCGGTATCTACACCGTCATCCGCTCGAAAGTCCCCGCGATGGTCGAGAAATGGGATGATAATTATATCTGCGTCGGGCCATATTTTGCCCAAAAAGCAGCCGCCGAATTTGAACCCATCACCGAAGACGATGCCACCGAAATTGGGCAAACGGTGCGAAAAATGCGGCAATTGGGCTACACCGTTGAGTACGGCTACTGGCTTATTACGGGCCGCCCCCGCGTGGTACTGTTCGACATTGCGAGCGTCTTGCCGCAGGTCAATGTGATTAAGGCCGGACTCTGGGAACGCCACCAGTTACCCACATTAGGCGTAGAAGACCTTGTGAATCAGACAATTGCGTTTGGCGAGATGACCCGGATTTTTCTGACGCTCTTAGCCAACGATCATTCCCGGCGCGTTGACTTTGCGGCCCATTTTCACGAGTGGATGGCCGCTACCGGCCTGCCCGACCTCCGGCGCGAGAACGTTAGAATTGCCACCACCTTTACTACCCACGCCACCATGCTGGGCCGGTATATTGCCCAGAACGTCCAGAATTTCTACGCTAACCTGAGCAAATTCAACTGGTTGGTGGAGGCCCGGCGGTATAACATCGAAGCGCAGGCCACCATTGAGCGGTTGGCCGCCCAGCAAAGCCACGTGTTCACAACCGTCAGCGATGTTACGGCCCAGGAGTGTGAAGTTTTTCTGGGTCGGGTGCCAGACCTGGTGCTGCCCAACGGCCTGAACGTGACCCGGTTTACAGCAGTCCACGAGTTTCAGAACCTGCACGTCAAATTCAAAGAAAATATCCACGAATTTGTCCGGGGGCATTTCTTCCAGAATTATTCCTTTGACCTGGAAAAAACGCTGTATTTCTTCACGTCGGGCCGGTTTGAGTTTGCCAACAAGGGCTATGACCTGACGCTCGAAGCCCTGGCCCGGCTGAACCAGAAGATGAAAGACAGCGGCTCAGATATGACAGTGGTGATGTTTATGGTGACCAAACAGCCATTCCATTCCATCAATCCCGACGTGCTGCACGCCCGCGCCCTGCTCGACGAAATTCACGACACCTGCGAAAACATCGAGAAACAGGTGGGCGAACGGCTGTTTAGGGCGGCAGCGTCGGGCAAAGAAATTACGCTGCCCGATCTCAATAATTTTGTGGATGAATACTGGAGGCTCCGGCTCCGGCGCACCGTGCAGAGCTGGAAAAACAAGCAACTGCCCCGCTACGTGACCCACGACTTAGTGGAGGAAGATGATATGACCCGGTATATCCAGCGTGCCAATCTCATCAACAATGAATCTGACCGAGTCAAAATCGTGTATCACCCCGACTTTATTGCCTCGACCAATCCGCTGTTCCGGCTCGATTATAGCCAGTTTGTGCGCGGTTGCCACCTCGGTGTGTTTCCGAGTTATTACGAACCCTGGGGCTATACGCCCTTAGAGTGCGTGGTGCGCGGCATCCCAACCGTCACAAGCGACCAATCGGGTTTCGGCGATTTTATCATGCAAATCATGCGCGACTACGAAAACCGGGGCATCTACGTGATTAACCGCCGGACGCAGAGTTTCAGCGAAGCCACCGACCAACTCGCCAATATTTTATTCCGATTCGTGAGAATGGGGCAGCGTGACCGCATCACGCAACGCAACCGCGTGGAAAGCATCGCCGAAGTGTTTGACTGGACAAGTCTGCGGAGTTACTACGACACCGCCCACGATTTATCGCTGAAACGGCGGAAACCGTAGGTCAATGGCTGCGGTTGGTGTGAAGTCAAGACCTTAGTCTTGACTTGCAACGAGTCCTCAGACTCGTATGCTCTTGCTGTTGTCCACAAGTCCTTTGATTCGTTTGCTCTTTCTGCTGTCCACGAATCTGAGGATTCGTTTGGAGTCAGGACTGAGGTCTTGACTTCACGCTTCACCCCCTACGCTAAATAGCTGTCTTTGTCGTCATTGTCCCGTTCGGAGGCTAATTCATCCGGGTCGTTAAACACATCATCTTCGTTGACTATCGAGTCTTCATCGTCCAGCATCGCTTCGGGTAGGTCATTAATGGTCTCGTCGCTGGCAACATTCTCGGTGGCAAAGCGGGCCACCTGATTATCGGTGTAAAGCATCGTGTCGGCAGCTTCATCATCGCCGGGGTTCATGCTGTCTGGCTGACCGCCGATACCGAGGTCAGCATAAATTACTTTCTCACTATCGGGATTGTTAGCAAGCAGACCGCTGTTCTGGAGGGCTATATCGTCTGACGAGGCATCTGAATCCCGGTCGGTGCGGGGTTGGCTGGGGTTGTTGTGTTTGTCCATGTCCAACCAACCAGCCACAGGCCCGATGGTTTGCGTAACTTATTCTGCTGTCTTTATTTGTCCAGCACTACGATGTCTCCTACCAGATACGCGCCCCGCTCGGTCACGAGATTCCGCACTTCCGACACGGTGCGGGTGGCAAACTCGATTTTTACGACCCGATACGGCACCGGGCCGGTATTTTCGAGCCGGTAAATTACCTCACCAGCGGCTACGTTACCCAACGGTTTCCGGCCCGATTCGGTCAGGATAGGGTGATTGGTTGTGGCTTCGAGCAACATGGGCGCAACCGGGCCCGAACCCTGCGAAGCGGTCAACGGCTGCATTGGCTCAACCCACAAGCCGGCCAGCACAAACACGCCCTGATGCGTGTCAACGCGGGTGACACGGGTGGGCGCGGTGGTTTTGGTAACGGCATCATAGCCCATCACCATATCCCCGGCTTCGATGTCGCTCAACTCGCGCACAGAGCCATCGGCCAGGGTAACGGGTGCGTCGGGCGCAAAACAGAAGTTGTATTCTTCCTTCTTCTTGGCTCCGTCTTCGGTTTTACCGGCCCCGCCGTTCATTATCGTCATCATCTCCCGCGACAGCACAAAAGTCAGGGCCGACATCAGGCCGGGTTCTTTTTCGCCCACGTATTTCAGGTCGTCAATGTAGGCATCCCAGGCTTTGCGGTCGGCACCGGCACCGGGCAGCACAAACGGTTTAACCTCGTTGGTTTTGCCGTTTTGATAGACCGCCATCAAGCCTAATTCTTTGGTATCGGCAGCACTGAATACTTTATAGAGATAAATCTTGCGCGTAATTCCGTCGCTGTATGTGAAGACGTAGGCGGGCCGTTCTTCGTAGCGATCCAGGATAAAACCACCCGCTTTGAAGTAGGTATCTTTGTCTAAGTTGCTGATTTTTATGGCTTTGATGGCCGTCATCTGTTCGGCGGTCATCACGCCGGAAGTAGCTTGAGCGCACACGTGCTGGGCAAAAAAGTTGGTTAGCGTGGCCGCCAGAGCCAGCATGAGCAAGGGAAGAATCAGGGCTTTTTTCATCGTTTTCAGGCGTATGTCATTTGGTTGCTACTCGTTTATGAATGGCCTCAACGGTTCGGCGGGCCGACGTAAATGCCCCGGCCATCCAGGCCGTGAGGTAGGTAGTATGCTCACCGGCGAAATAAATCGGCCCGTCGGGTTCGAGCAGGGCGGGGTAGTATTTTCGGCGGGTTGCGTCGTCATACGTGGCCCAGCCGCCCTCGCTGTACGGAATCCGGTGCCAGGCCAATGAGAACGCGTTCTCAAACTCAGTGGCATATTGCGGGTGAATTTTCTGGCCCTGCTCTAAGGCGAGTTTCTGACGCTCGGCGATGGACATGGCACCAACGGCTTCGGCCCGGCCATAAAAATTGTAGTAGCCAATTAGCACCCCTTTTTTGCCCATAAACCCAGCCGACGGATACCATATCTGGTTGATGTCGAGATCGGTACGCGAAATACCGCCGTAGATTCCATCGTCTTCTTCCCAGAACCGCCGTTTGAATTGCAGCCCGATTTTGCCGGTTTTGATGTACGGCACAAAGTCAGCCGCCCGCTTCACCGTTCCCGAAATATCGGCATCTAAATTTTTTAGGACGGGCAGCGGCAACGTGCAAACGCAGTAGTCGGCGGTCAGTTCGGTTGGTTTTCCATCTTTTTGATAAACAACCGTTACGCCGGTTTCGGTCTTGCGAAGTTGCGAAACCGGCGCGTTGAACACAATCTTACCCGCCAACTGTTTCTCTAACGCTTTGGGAATGGCATCCATACCGCCAACAGGTTGCATGAGGGTCGTTTGCTGCTCGTAGATGTAATCGCCGACGTTATAAAAAACGGGCTGCATAAACCCGGAGCGTAGCAAGTCGGTGAGGCCGTATGGGTCGGTTTGGTCACCGGGGGTTGGCCCGGCACCGGGTTCAGCATTGGGTTTGTAGCCGCGCCGGTTGGTGCCTTTGTAGAGATGCGCCGTGTTTAAATCGCCTTCATTTTTCAGGAAATCCACCAACTTATCAACGTCTTCCCGTGTCAGTTGCTGATCTAACGCACTCTGATCGAGAGCTTTAGCGAGGAGTTCGGTGGTATAGCCGCGCATATCGTTGTGGTATTCTTTCACCCGCATCCGCTTGTTGGCGAGTGGGCCATCGGCTTTGCTGCTGAAGAGATACGCAGCTTCGTTATTGCCGTTGAAGATTTCGAGCGGCACACCCAACTCGCGGCAGTAATGCAGCGTCAGTTGGTGGTGGTGCGGAATCCGGGCGGCCCCACCGTTGAAATACAGGTTTTTGTTTCCCGAATCAGTATCAAATAGGCAGGTTTGCGGAGTTCGAATCGTCGAACCGTCCCCGATTTCGGTTTCGGTGGTGCCGCCCCGAATCGTCCAGACGCGCCCTCCGGCCCGGTTGCGGGCTTCCAGCACTGTGCAGTCATAGCCAAGTTTGCCGAGTTCATAAGCCGCCGTCATACCCGCCAGCCCCGCGCCCAGAATCACCACTTTGCGGCCTGCCATTGAATGATCGGGTACCGAATGACCAGTAGCCAACGCGGGCAAATCGAACGCCGGGGCCGGGGCAGGTTGTAGCAACCCCCAGGCGGTCAGACCAGTGTAGGCGGCACTGGTTTGGTTAATAAAATCGCGCCGTGTCATTTTAGTGACAAGTGATTAGTGGTAAGGGGCAAGTGTACTGATGAATCCTAACCAAGTGATTTCTGGAGACCATTCAGCATTCTTGAGATTTCTTCAAAATCAATCAAAAGCGATTCCTGTATCTCCCGATTCACATATCCGAGCCGACAAGCGAGTTCCATCTGGGTATCCAATTCTGCTAACGAGCCTTTGGCAATACCCAAAAACTGCCTGAACTCTCCGGTGGTATTCAGTGCCTGACCTTCGGCGATATTCGACGGTATAGACACCGCAGCCCGGCGCATTTGTGACGTTATCCCAAACAGTTCCTCTTTCGGAAATGGCCTCGTGAGTGTGTAAATCTGGACGACAAGCGCGAGCGATTTTTGCCAAACGGTAAGGTCACGATATGATTTTATTGCCATTCCAAATCAGATTCTTCAAAAACAGAAAGCTTAAAACAAGCAACGCCACTTGCCACTTGTCACTAACCACTGACCACTTTCTTGAATCCATCTAAGAACGCTTCCATCTCGGTCATTGTCCCGATTGATACCCGGCAATACGGCTGCATATCAATGTCGCGGGTTTGGATGCCGATACCCTGCCCAAACATCTGATTTTCAAACGCTTTGGTTTTCATCTTGATCGGAAACAGCATAAAATTCGTGCGCGACGGAATCACGTCGTATCCCATGTTTTTGAGGGCCGAAGCCGTAAACTCGCGGGCTTTGGCGTTTTCGGCGCGGCAGTAGTTTTGCCAGTCCTGATCTTGATAGCTGGCAATACCGGCCATAAGCGTGGTGATGCTCACGCCAAAATCGCCGTTGGTGTATTGCCGAAGGGCTTTAAGGGTGGTGGGCGGGGCAATACCATAGCCGAGCCGCAAGCCCGCAAAGCCGTGAATTTTTGAGAATGTCCGGGCCAGAATCACGTTCAATCCTTCGGCCACGAGTTTGCCGAGCTTAGGCCGTTCGGCAGGGGCAAAAAAGTCAATGTACGCTTCGTCCACAAAAACCGGAACCTTCGGGGCCACCTCCCGGCAAAAGGCTTCGAGTTTGGCACCGTCAACAATGGTTCCGGTGGGGTTGTTGGGGTTCACGATATAGACCATCTTCACGTCGGGCGTGATTTTGGCTTTCATCGCGTCGAGGTCGTACTCGAATTTGTCGGTAAGCGGCACGGCCACAATTTTGGCTCCGAACGCGGTGGCCCGTTCGAGCAGGTCGTCGTAGGTGGGGCGGCAGGTCAGAATCGTGCCGCCGTTTTTGCCGTAGTGGGCGGCTGCGGCCAGCAAAATATCTGACGAACCGGGGCTGCACAAAATGTCTTTATCGGTCACGCCCTCATCGGCGGCAATCAGAGTTTTGAGTTGTTTGAACTCCATCCAGGCATATCGGTTGCCAATGTCGGCGGCTTTCACGATGGCTTCTTTGGCCTTCTGCGAAATACCAAGCGGGTTTTCGTTGGCAAAGAGCCGCGCCCGCAGTTTGGGCATGGTATCGGGCGGGCCGTCGAAGAAGCCAAATTCATTGGCGAAGTTGCCCACCAATTGGGGTGTCTGTTCCAGTGCTGGACTCGCTTCGGCGGCATTCAGACCCGCTACTGCAACGCCCGCCGAGAGCAGGCCCGCCGACCGTAGCCAGTCCCGGCGATTGAGGTTAGTTTGCATTGTAGTTTTGGATTTATTGACGAAATAAAATTACTTATTTTTGACCAATCTTCTGTTTATCAATTTCTTGACAAGATACCAGCAAAACAGTAGGATTAGTGGCAAAAATCAAATTTTATGGTAGAAAACCTGCCTGTATTCTTAAATTCACAAAATTCTATTCGGCATCATGAACGCACTCGTGCTTACCGATTATAAGCAGTTGGCCCTGCAAACCCGCCCTGCCCCCGCCCCTTCCTCGGCCCGTGTCCTCACAAGCCGCATCATTGTTTCCTTTTCCCTCGGTCTGTGTCTTCACAGACCGCATTGGGCGCGTCAGCAGTACGCAAAATAAAATAAGGCGGTCTGTGAGAAACAAGAACAAAGCAGTCTGTGAAGACAAAGGCCGAAGAGCAACAAAATAAAACTCAATCTAACCCTACCGTTTTTCTATGCCAAACGATAATGACTTACACAAAGAACCAAGAAATTCCCGCATGGATTTTGGCTCAGTATATTTCTGGACAGACACCATTCATCATTGGAAGCGGTTACTGAAACTCGATAAGTACAAGGAGATAATCATAAATTGTTGGCAAGAATTGACTAATCGGGGGCATATAGCCATTTACGCCTTTGTTATCATGCCCAACCATTTGCACGTTATTTGGGAAATGCAGGAGCTTAACGGTAAAGAAATGCCATACGCCAGCTTCAATAAGTTTACCAGCCACCAATTTCTGGCTGATTTGCGAGCGAACCATCCGGCAGTCTTACCCTATTTTTACGTGGACGATAATGAACGGCGGTTTCGTTTCTGGCAACGCGACCCTTTAGCTATCCTGATGGACAACTGCCCAAAAGTGGAGCAGAAAATTGATTATGTTCACAACAACCCGATTCAGGAACACTGGAATCTGGCAGTCAGGCCCGAAGAGTACCGATGGTCGTCAGCCCGATTTTATGAAGAAGGCGTAAGCGAATTTGGTTTTTTAACGCACTACAAAGACAGATTTGGCTAATGTGTTTCCTGTTTCCTCGGTCTGTGTCTTCACAGACCGCCTTACTCTATTGTGCGTATTGCTGACGCGCCCAATACGGTCTGTGAAGACACAGACCGAGGAGATAAAGACACAGACCGAGAAGATAAAGACACAGACCGAGGAACTATACAGCTTGAAATAAAGCGGTCTGTGAGGATACCAGCCGAGAGAATAGGAATAGAGGATAAGAATGTCGCTATAAAAATATGGAAGAAGGATTTGACATAATTCTTGACATAATTTCAGTTGTGGCAATGTGGTTGATTCTATTTGCTTACGGAGGAGTTTTGGCACCACATTTCATTGAATCAGAGGATGAACTCGGGCTACTACTATTTAGTCTCAGCCGAGATGGACTATTTTTCTGCTGGGCCATAACCATCGTGAAGTTGATAGAACTCATGCGCTCAAAGTGGTTCAATTTCTTCATTCGACTGTTTGTGGTTTTTGTCGTTTATATCGTGATTTATGGGATATATGCCCCGCCGTATATGTTGTCGTCTTTTTTTCAGCCTTTCCACCGGAATGTGGTAGCTCATTTTACCATTATCTTCGTGGCGATTGAAATCATACTTGGCCGGTTTCTCCATCAGCCTCAGACAGATACGAAGTAAATGCTATTCTATTCCTCGGTCTGTGTCTTCACAGACCGCCTTATTACAGAATATGCCGACA
>JBBRNH010000116.1:0-13260 GCA_038230415.1 Cytophagales bacterium
AACGCCCGGTGGTGCTGAACGGCACCGAGATCACCGAACCGGGGCAAACGGCCAGCCCATTTAGGTCATCGGTCATTATTTCGGGGAGTTCAATTCGGTTCGTATCCCGAACAATGACGGCAACGCTGTCACGAGGGGTTATGCCAGACCGGGTGGTATCTTTTCTGAAAATCCGGCGATACGCACTGTCTTTAACCATAATCTGGTCAATGAGCGTGTCGGTGCGGATAATAAAGGTGTCGGGTCGGGCCTGTGCTGCGTGATTTCGACTTGTCAGGAAAACCGATGAACGCAACGAACCCGCCACGACCAATGAAAAACTTACGCCTAAAAAAAGCAGCGAAATAAAATGCTTCATGTATGCCAAACGAAAAAAGCCGCCCGATTGTGTTTTCGGGCGGCTCGACTGAAATCCTGGAAATCACGATTGATCGGCGAAATCTGTGGTTTAAAAATGCCGGTCGCCCGTTTCGCGTTTGCCAAGCATCACCGCGCCAACCATTGCAATCAGAAACAGCACCGAAGCCAGTTCAAAGGGCAGCAGGTAATCGCTGTACAGAACCATGCCGAGGTTTTCGGCAAGGCCGGTGCGCGGGCTGTATGTTTGGATGTCAACTGCGCCGGTTTGTACCACCCTGAAAATAAAGATGAGCATCACCATCAGCACCCCGCCCACAATGAGCGCGATCAGTTTGGAGAGCGTTGACTTAGACTCTTCATCTTCCTGACGCATATTCAGAAACATAATCACAAACAGAAACAGAACCATGATGGCTCCGGCATAGACAATGATGTTCACGGCGGCCAGAAACTGCGCGTTCAACAACACGTAATGGCCCGACAAACAGAAAAATGTGGCAATCAGGGCCAGCACACTGTGTATCGGGTTGCGGGCCGTTACCACCACAATCGCGCTGAATAACGTGATGCCTGTTAGCACCAGAAAGAGGTAGCCACCGGCGTTCAGGGTTTTAAAAAAGGTCAGGTATTGTTCCATTTGTTCAGCCTACTAACCGTGATAAACTGGGTTCGGTAGGCGTGGCCTGCGCTTCGGTATTGGTCCGCACGTAGCGGTCGTTCATGTTCTCGACTAATTTATCTTTGCTATACACTACCTGATCGCGCCCGTTGAAAACCGGCACCATCTGATCGTGACGGAGATAAACGGCCTGTTTTGGGCAGGCTTCTTCGCACAGGCCGCAGAAAATACACCGGAGCATATTTATCTCATACACAGCCGCGTACTTCTCCTCACGATACAGTTTTTCCTCGCCTTTCTGCCGTTCTGCGGCCACCATCGAAATGGCTTCGGCGGGGCAGGCAACGGCACACAGCCCGCAGGCCGTGCAGCGTTCGCGGCCCTGCTCGTCGCGTTTCAGGATGTGATGCCCGTGATAAACCGGACCCAGATACCGTTTCACTTCGGGGTACCGGATGGTCACTTTCTTTTTGAAAAGGTGGCTGATTGTAATAGCCAGACCCTGCACAATGGCCGGCAGATACATTTTTTCGGCCAGCGTCATTTCTTTCTGGCTAACCTGTTTCGAGCGGTTGGTAAGTTGCATAGTTAGTTAGCTTGTGGCTACCTGCCGTTTTGGTGCGCGGGCCGATGACACGAAAACCGCCACTACGGTTCCCAGAATAATCAGCCACGAGGCATATTTAATATCATACAGCAAGCCAAAACCCGTGACCACAATGTTCAGCACGGCCAGCGGGAAGAGTGATTTCCAGCCTAAGTTCATCAGTTGGTCATAGCGGAAGCGCGGCAGTGTCCACCGAACCCACATGAAGAAAAAGATGAAGAAGAAAATCTTAGCGAAGAAAACCACCGTTCCCAGCACCGTTGCCACGTTATGCCCGGCCACCGCGCCCAACGAACCCGTTAATAATTCATGCACATTGGCCGCAAACGGATAATGGTATCCCCCAAAATACAACGACGATACAAACGCGCTCGACACGAACATATTGATGTATTCGGCGAACAGATAAAAGCCTAATTTCATCGACGTATATTCGGTATGATAACCGCCAACGAGTTCGGTTTCGCACTCCGGCAGGTCAAACGGCGTGCGGTTGCATTCGGCAAAGGCGCAGGTCAAAAAAATGATAAACCCAAGCGGTTGCGTAAACACGTTCCAGCCCAGAAACCCCGCCGTTGCCTGTTGTTCTACAATGGCCCGCACCGACAGCGACCCGGCCATCATCAGAATGGCAATCATCGAAAGCCCCAGCGCGATCTCATAGCTGATATTCTGCGATGCCGCCCGGATAGCACCCAGCAAAGAAAATTTGTTGTTCGAGGCCCAGCCGCCCACCATCAGGCCATACACACCCAGCGACACCACACCGAAGATATACAGTACGCCGATGTTGATTTCCATACCCTGAATCGGAACGGTATAGCTGACGCTATTCCATGCGAACTTCACGCTGTCGCCAAACGGAATTACGGCACTCGCCATCAGACAGGTGAGCATGGTTAGGCACGGGCCAAGAATAAACAGCCATTTGTTAGCCTGCGATGGGATAAATTCTTCTTTGAAAAACATTTTGCCCGCGTCGGCAATGGGTTGGAGCAAGCCCCACGGCCCGGCCCGGTCGGGGCCAAGCCGGTCCTGCAAAAACCCGGCTACCTTGCGTTCGGCGTAGGTCGAGTAGGTGGCAATCAGCAGCGTCAGCCCAAAAATGGCGAGGATGATAAGGCCCTTTACGGCGAGAATAACTAAGTCCATATTGTTCTGAGTGCCTTATTCAGCCGAGGGAAGTGCTTTGGCAAACCGTTCCGGTGGCAATTGTTGAATCTGTAACTGTGCGGTATTGCGCTCGTCGTGAATATCCTTGTACGTTGCCGCAGCGAGCCGTTTGCCAAAATCGGGTTTTATGGTGTCCGTGCGGTATTTATTGGCCGAAATCACCGACGACCGCGATACGTTCGTTGGCCCCTCAATCGTCCAGTCCGAGGTTGTTTTGGTCTCAAATCGGCAGGTGTTGCAGATAAACTCCGTTACCTCGTTCCACTCGTTTTTACGGGCCGTTACCCGAATCACGTCTTCGCCCCGATACCAGAGCGTAACCTTGCCGGAGCAGGTCGGGCAGTTGCGGTGCGCATCAACGGGTTTTGAGAACCAGACGCGGTTTTTGAAGCGGTACGTTTTATCGGTCAGCGCACCAACGGGGCAAACATCAATCACGTTGCCGGAGAAATCGTTGTCAATTGCCTTCTCGATATACGTGCCAATCTCAGACGCATCGCCCCGGCCCAACACGCCGTGAACGCGCTTGTTGGTGATTTGGTCGGCGACATAAACGCAACGGTAACACAAAATGCACCGCGTCATATGCAATTGGATAAACGGGCCGATGTCGTGTTTTTCAAACGTCCGGCGTTCTTCAACCGTGCGGGTTTCGTCGCGGCCATGCTCAAAAGCGAAGTTTTGCAGATCACACTCGCCGGCCTGATCGCAAACCGGGCAATCGAGGGGGTGGTTCAACAGCAAAAACTCAACAATACCCTTGCGGGCTTCCAGCACGGCGGGACTGCTGGTGTTTTCAACAACCATACCGTCCTGCACGGGCGTGATGCAGGAGGCAATCAGTTTCGGCATCGGGCGGGGGTCTTTGCCCGACCCAGCCGCCACCCGAACTAAACACGCCCGACATTTGCCACCAGAGCCTTTCAGGGGTTGATAGTAGCACATGGCGGGCGGGGCCACTGCGGAGCCAATCTTGCGGGCGGCCTGCATAATGGTTGTTCCCGGTTCAACTTCAACCTCAATACCGTCAATCGTGACTTTAATTAATGGGGGCTTTATGTCTTCCATATATGTAACGCGGGTGGGAACCCGCATTGGTGACTTAACTCATGGCGGCTTTCCAGCCGCATTACATCATACCAACGCCATCTCGCCCTTGTACACCGCGCCGGGCTGGGTGGCCTCAACGGGGTGGTCAATGTGCCACTGAAACTCGTCGCGGAAGTGGCGAATCGCACTCGCAACGGGCCACGCTGCGGCATCACCGAGTGGGCAAATCGTGTTGCCTTCGATTTTACGGGCTACGTCAACCAGCAGATCAATGTCTTGCTGCAAGCCATGCCCGTGTTCAATGCGGTGCAAAACTTTCTCCATCCAGCCCGTTCCTTCGCGGCAGGGGCTGCATTGCCCGCACGATTCGTGGTGATAGAACCGGGCAAAATTCCAGGTATTCCGTACCACACAGGCCGTCTCGTCCATGGCAATAAAACCGCCCGAACCGAGCATTGTGCCGGTAATAAACCCACCGTCTGACAGTGATTCGTAGGTCATCAGTCGTTTTTCGCCAGCCGCCGTTGTCAAAATCTTATCGGCGGGCAGAATGGGAACCGATGAGCCACCCGCCACCACCGCTTTCAGTTTATGGCCGGGCCGGATACCGCCACACCATTCGTCGGCAAAAATGAAATCTTCAACCGAAACGCCGAGTTCAATTTCATACACGCCGGGTTTGTTGATATGGCCTGATGCTGAAATGAGTTTCGTTCCCGTTGACCGGCCAATACCAATAGCTGCGTAGGCATCACCCCCGTTGTTCATAATCCAGGGCGTGGTGGCGATAGACTCCACATTATTCACCACCGTTGGGCATTGATACAGGCCTTTCACGGCGGGGACTGGCGGTTTGTTACGGGGGTTGCCGCGTTTGCCTTCCAATGATTCGAGCAAGGCCGTTTCTTCGCCACAGATGTAGGCACCGCCACCGGGATGCACCACCAAGTCGAGGTCGTAGCCAGAGCCGAGAATATTCTTACCCAGAAAACCAGCCGCTTTTGCTTCGGCAATGGCTTTTTCAAGAATACGAATCACGTACATCAACTCACCCCGAACGTAGATGAATCCGGTGTTGGCACCAAGCGCAAAACTCGAAATAATCATCCCCTCGATGAGCAGGTGGGGGATGTTTTTCATCAGGTAGTGGTCTTTGAATGTGCCGGGTTCCGACTCGTCGGCGTTGCAGACGAGGTAACGCGGTACACCTTCGGGTTTGGCGATAAACCCCCATTTCATACCCATCGGGAAACCCGCTCCGCCCCGGCCCCGGACACCGGCCTTTTTCACTTCTTCGACCACCGCTTCGGGGGTCATGGTTTTGAGGGCTTTTTCGAGGCCCGTGTAGCCGCCCTGCCGCCGATATACCTCGTAGGTTTCGATGCCGGGGACAGCGATGTGTTCAGTAAGAATTTTCTTGCCCATTGTTAGCTAATCTGTTTATCGTATTCTGCGTGTGGCCCAATCCAGAACCACAATAAACCACTGTCAACTGCAACCGCCAACGCCCGGTATTTCAGCCCGGCCCGAACCGACCAATAATCCCCAACGGGGTTTTAGTTGTAGCGACGGGTGCTGCGGGTTTTGTTTCAGTAACTGATAATTTTTGTCTGCCGTTTTCTGCATAAACTTCGGCAACGTATCATAGCATTCCCAAAATGAAGGAGCCGTGAAATGCCTCACAATTCCCGAACGTTTCCGGCCTTAAAATCAGCCAACGCCCGTCTTGCGAGCGTATCGAACTTACCTGCTTTGGCATCTTGCTCAATTTGTGCATCCCAACTATCAGCCTCAAATTGGTCAAACCAAGCCCTAAACTCGGCTAATTCCTGCCCGGAAAGCCGCGTCACGGCTGATTCTATTTCAACAACATTCGACATACCTGATTCTGAATCATTTCACAAACTCGTTCAAATCATAACCGATTGATTCGCAGAAAGAAGGTCGGTCAAGCACTTCACCCACGCTCAACTTGTACTTCCGCCATGTTTTCCGCAGGTAGTCGTAAACAAATCCTTCCGGCACCTCATATTGCTCAACTAAGCCCGCTGTTTTCTCGAAATCTTTACGAACACCAGCAGCCGCTACCTCAATAATAACGACGTTTTGAAACGTCTCGTTGTCATACAACAGCACATCGGGCGTGGGACTGGTTTTGCTCTCATCAATCATCACTTCCGGGAAAGGCTCATACGGAATAATGCCCGATTCAAAAAGTACATACAACCTGGCCGTCAGTTTTGTGATGACGCGCTGATGCGCTTTCGGTGCATTTACGCCCATAAACGGCAGGATGTCAAGCATAACGGGTTCATTTTAGGAGATCATCAATGATTTCGTCCACTTTATCATTCGTGAGGTTCATGTAATACTGCTCCCGAATCTGAAACACCGGCCCCATGCCACAGGCCGCCAGACATTCCACTTCTTTGAGCGTAAAATGTCCGTCAACGGTGGTTTGGCCGGTGTCAATGCCGAGCCGTTGTTTCAGGTGAGCATATACGGCCTCGCCCCCCATCAGACAACATGGCCCCGTTCGGCAGTACTCGATCACGTGTTTGCCAACGGGTTTAAGGTGATACATGGTATAAAACGATGCTACTTCATACACCTCAATCGGCTCTATACCAAGTAGTTCGGCCACGTAGTCCATGCCTTCGGCAGATGTCCAGCCTTCCTGCTCCTGCAAAATATGCAACAAGGGCAGCAGGGCCGATTTGTGTTTGCCTTCGGGAAAACGGGAAATTGCCTCGTTGGCCTTTGCCAGCCGTTCGGGCGTAAATTCAATAGTTCTGTGTCCTTCAGTGATCATGGCTCTACTCTAAGCGTCTAATTCTCCTGCAATTACGTTCAGGCTACTCAGGGTCACAATGGCATCGGAGAGCGTGGTGCCGACGCACATTTCGGGGTAGGCCTGGTAGTAAATGAAACAGGGACGGCGGAAATGCAGCCGATATGGGGCGCGTCCACCGTCGCTGATGAGGTAAAAACCGAGTTCACCATTGCCGCCCTCAACGGCGTGATACACTTCGCCAACAGGTGCGTCAATTTCGCCCATCACAATCTTGAAGTGATAAATCAGGGCTTCCATGTTTTTATAAACATCCATTTTAGGCGGCAGATAATACTGCGGAGCATCGGCAAAATACGGGCCTTCGGGCAGGTTATTGATGGCCTGCTCCAGAATCCGCAGACTCTGCCACATCTCGGCATTACGCACCATAAAACGGTCGTAGGTATCGCCGTTTTGCCCAACGGGAATATCAAACTCAAAATCCTGGTATGACGAATACGGGTTCATCACCCGAACGTCATAATCAACACCAGCCGCCCGCAGGTTAGGGCCGGTGAACCCATAACTCAACGCCCGCTCTGCCGTGATGCCACCCACACCAATCACCCGATCCATAAAAATCCGGTTGCGGTTAAAGAGATTCTCGAACTCAGTCAGCACCTTACGAAAACGTGGAATCAGTTCTTTCACCTTGCGGATAGCCGTTGGCGACAGGTCGCGTTCCATACCGCCTATTCGACCCATATTGGTCGTAAGCCGCGCTCCGCACATCTCTTCGTAGATTTCGTAGATGTGTTCGCGCTCCTGATAAATATACAAAAAGCCGGTGAACGCGCCCGCATCAACACCCAGAATGCCGTTGCAGATGAGGTGGTCAGAGAGCCGGGCCAGTTCCATCATAATAACCCGGATATATTGCGCCCGCTTGGGAACCTCCACGCCGAGGAGTTTTTCGACCGTCATCCACCAGCCCATGTTGTTGATCGGCGACGAACAGTAGTTCATCCGGTCGGTCAGGGTGGTGATTTGGTAAAAGGGTCGGCGTTCGGCAATTTTCTCGAAGGCCCGGTGAATGTAGCCGATGGTTTGTTCGCCAGCCACGATTTTTTCGCCATCCATTTGCAGGATATTCTGAAAAATGCCGTGCGTGGCGGGGTGCGTCGGGCCGAGGTTGAGCGTCGTCAGTTCATTGACGTACTGCACCGGCCCGTTGTCGTTCAGGGCCGGTATGTTGCGGGTGGCTATATCGAGTTCTTCAGTTAGCATAGTGCTGAGTTTTTACCGGCCAAACAACGCATCAATTTTATCTTCCCGCGTGGCATCTTCCAATGGATATTGTTTTCGCATCGGGAAGTAGTCCATCTCGTCCATGTTCAAAATCCGGCGCAGGTCGGGGTGGCCGTCGAATATAATGCCGAACAAATCGAAGGTTTCGCGTTCCATCCAGTTCGCGCTCAGATACTGCTTCGTGGCGGTTGGCACATGAATATCGGTTTCGGCCAGAAATACTTTTAGCCGTATCCTGAAATTATTGGTCAGACTGTGGGCGTGATAGACCACACAAAACTCCCGGCCCGGCGAATCGGGGTAGTGAACGCCCGTAATGTCGGTTAAGAAGCTGATCTGGAACGTTTTATGATCTTTCAAATACGCCAAAACCGGAATGACCTGCTCGCGGGTAACGGTGAAGGTCAGTAAATCAAACGGATCGTCGAAGTCAGAAACGACCTCGCCAAAACGGTCAATTATATCCTGGGCTACTTGTTCGTTGGTTAGCATAACGATGACTTGTGCCTTTTACTGAATGTTATACGAGTTCAGCAGCTTCTGATAATCGTCGGTATTCCGGCGACGAAGCGACTCGTTTTCGGCCAATTTCTGCACGGCAATCACCGCATCCAAAATCTGCTCTGGGCGGGGCGGGCAACCCGGCACGTACACATCAACGGGAATAATCCGGTCAATGCCCTGCAAAACGCTGTATGTGTCGAAAATGCCGCCACTCGACGCGCAGGCACCGATAGCAATTACCCAGCGGGGTTCGGCCATTTGCAGATAAACCTGTTTCAGCACCGGACCCATTTTCTTGGCGATGGTGCCGGCCACAAGCAGCATATCGGCCTGACGGGGCGAAAAACTGGGTCGTTCGGCTCCAAACCGGCCCAAATCATAGTGCGAGGCCATGGTTGACATAAACTCGATGCCGCAGCACGAAGTAGCAAATGGCAGCGGCCAAAGCGAGTTGGCGCGGGCCAGGCCAATTAATTTATCGAATGAGGTGGCTTGAAAACCCGGCCCTTCGTAGCTCGGTGGAGCTTCGGCCAACGTGATTTCTGATGTCATACTGTTGTTGATTACTGTCTATTCAGGAACAACTAAATGGGTTGAAACGTGCCGAATAGATTACTCCCATTTCAGTACACCTTTCTTGATAACATAGTAAAAACCGGCCAGCAGCAAACCCATAAAGAGTAGCATCTGGAGGAAACCCGCCATGCCCAATGCCTTGAAATTAATGGCCCAGGGATACATGAAAATAACCTCCACGTCGAACAGCACAAACAGAATAGCGACCAAGAAATATTTGATCGAGATTGGAGTGCGTGCGTCGCCCTGAGCCGGAATGCCGCACTCAAACGGGTCATCTTTCTTTTGGCTGTTTCGTTTGGGACCAATGTTGTGCGTAACCAGCATTGTGGTCACGATAAAACCCAATGCCAGAACTAATTGAATCAGTACGGGCAGGTAATCAGAAGGCAGATACGTTGCGTTCATCAGGTACGGTTGAAATGATGCTGCAAGTTAGCCACAAAAGCCTTTTGCCCATCCCGGCATTCGTTAATTCAAAATGCTTCCAAAGATATTCGGTAGCAGACTGTCCAACCAGTCGTTGACCGGAGATGTTTGATCCCGAAATGCTGTCCGGTTTGTTCCGGTAACGTTTTAGTGATGCCTGATTACGGTGATCGTGCCGTACATTCCGCCGTGAACATCCTCCTGGCACCCGATAAATTTCGCGGTTCGCTTACGGCCCGGCAAGTCTGCAACGCCATGACCGAAGGCATTCTATTAGCCGATTCAACCGCTGATATTGTGGCCTTACCCTTAGCCGATGGGGGCGAAGGCACGGCCCAATGCCTGACCGAAGCCACCACTGGTATCTGGCATACGGCTACCGTCAGTAATCCATTGGGCCGGGCTGTTCAGGCGGGGTTTGGTATATCAGGTGATAAAACAACCGCGTTTATCGAACTGGCACAGGCATCGGGACTGGCTCTGCTGAATACCAATGAGCGTAATCCACTGAAAACAAGCACGTTTGGTACGGGGCAACTCATTCGGGCCGCGCTCGGTAGGGGCGTTCGGCGGGTAGTGGTGGGTATTGGCGGCAGTGCCACCACCGATGCCGGAACCGGGCTGGCGGCTGCGCTTGGCTGGCGATTTCTGACCGATGCGGGTCAGCCGTTTGTACCAACCGGCGAAACCCTCGTCAATATTGCTCAGGTTTTGCCGCCCGAAAGCCAGGGCGTTCTGCAATCGGCAAGCATCGAGATTGCCTGTGATGTTGTTAATCCGCTTTTTGGCCCCAATGGAGCCGCGTTTATGTATGGCCCGCAAAAAGGCGCGAATCCCGATGCTGTGGCTCAGTTAGATGCCGGGCTTCGGCACGTGTCAACGCTGGTGCGGGAGCAACTCGGTCTTGATTTAGCTGATGTTCCTGGCGCGGGCGCGGCTGGTGGGGCGGGCTTCGGTGCGATGGTGTTTCTGGGGGCTACGCTCCGCCCCGGCGTTGAGGTAGTGCTGGAAACCGCTGGCTTCGACGCACACCTTGCCAATGCCGACCTGGTGCTGACGGGTGAGGGCAAACTTGACGCGCAAACATTGCAGGGGAAATTGTTGGCCGGTGTTTGTCGCCGGGCGGGTAAAGTAGGGGTGCCGGTGGTAGGTATCTGCGGAACATTGGAACTTGAACCAATTCAAGTTCAGGCACTTGGCCTGACGGCAACTTTCTCGATTCTGAACCGCCCGCAATCGCTTGACGAAGCCGTTGGCGGGGCGTATCAGGCTGTGGTAGCGGCCACGTTCAATGCTATGCGATTGTTTATTCGTGGTTAGCGATTTCAGTGAGCAGTTCGTCCAACTCTCGCTCGTCAAGCGTTGATTTTTCGGATTTGTCATAAATGGAGAGTAGATAAACCGTTTCGCCCTCTACCCGAACGTGGGTAATTATCCGCGAACCACCCGATTTGCCCTTTCCTTTGCTTTGAATCGCTAACCTGATTTTGTAGCAATTTTGCCCCAACGGTGTTCCTTGTTCGGGGTCTTCTTCAAGACTGTCAGTCAGTTGTGTCAGGTCGCTTTTTAGAGAAGGAAACTTTTTTGCCAGGCGTTTGAGCTGCCTGTCAAATGTAGGAACGGTGTCAACGCTGTAATTCATCAAGCAATTCTTTTACGGGACGACTCTTTAATTTCCCTTGTATAATCAAATTTAATTCCTGCACCGCCTGTCGCATTTCAGCTTTGAGTTGCTCCTGAGTGGGTTCTTCATAATGTTCTTCCTCATCCGTATCCGTATCTTCTACCGTTACAGGAAAGCTAAGATGTTGCACGAGGTCTTTGAAAAACGGAACGTGCTGTTCGGGAATATCGAGTGTGAGTTGCATAAATTGGGTTGTTTTCTGGTCAAGTTAGGCCGGGTTCTCAACAAAAACAAGCCTCAACCGCTTCGCAACTTTCAGCGCAATCCGGTTGTTTTATCAGACTACAACGCATTAACGCGAACCGTCTGAATTCATGGCAGTATTTGATTACAAAGCGGAGTTAGCCAAGGTGCCGCACGAGCCGGGCGTGTATCGGTACTTCGACCTGGAAGGCGAGGTGATTTATGTTGGCAAGGCAAAAGACCTTAAAAACCGGGTCAGCAGCTACTTTACCAACTCCAAACAGCACGACCGCAAAACGCTCCGGTTGGTGAGTCAGATTCGTAAAATCGAGTTCACGATTGTTCATACCGAGTTCGATGCGCTGCTCTTGGAGAACCAACTCATCAAACGCTACCAGCCCAAATACAACATCCTGCTACGGGACGATAAAACGTATCCGTTTGTCTGCGTCACCAACGAACATTTTCCCAGGGTGCTGGTAACGAGGCAGATAGACCGAAAAACCGGAACTTATTATGGGCCGTTTGCTAACCTGAAACCGATGTACACGGTCTTGGATATGTTTAAGCAACTCTTTACACTCCGCACCTGCTCGTATAATCTCTCACCCGAAAATATCGAAGCCGGGAAATTCAAGGTCTGTCTCGAATACCACATCGGCAACTGCAAAGGCCCCTGTGAAGGCAAACAACCCGAAGCCGAGTATAACCACGACATTGAGCAGGTTCATGCCATCTTGAAAGGGCAGCTAAAACCCGCGCAGGAATATTTCAAGACGCGCATGGTGCAGGCCGCCAGCAATCTGGCCTTTGAAGACGCACAGACGCACAAAGAAAAATTAGACGTGCTGCAACGGTTTCAGAGCAAGTCAACGGTAGTGAACCCCAAAATCACCGATGCCGATGTGTTTACGGTGGCCTCTGACGAAACAGCAGGCTACGTCAACTTCATGAAAGTTGTGAACGGTACTATCATTCAGACGCATACGGTGGAGGTGAAGAAGAAATTAGAAGAAACCGATGCAGAAATCCTGACTATGCTGATTGTCGAGTTCAGAAATCAGTATGGTTTGCAGGCAAAGGAAATCATCACGAACATTCCGCTCGAAGCCGATTTGAAAGCCGAAATTACGGTGCCACAAATTGGCGATAAGCGTAAATTGATGGATATGTCGCTGAAAAACGTGCTGTATTTTCGGCATGAACGGCAGGAGCGGGCCACTAATGAAGCAACCGCCAATGCCAGCAAAAAAGACCGGGTGCTGATTCGGCTCAAACAGGATTTGCGGCTCACGTCGCTGCCCAACCGAATCGAGTGCTTTGATAACTCCAATATTCAGGGGACAAACCCGGTGTCGGCGATGGTCTGTTTTGTGGGCGGCAAACCGGCCAACCGAGAATACCGGCATTTCTCGATTAAAACCGTGATTGGCCCCAACGACTTTGCCAGTATGTATGAGGTGGTTACGCGCCGATACACGCGGGTTCTGGAAGAAGCCACCGGCCTGCCCGACCTGATTGTGATTGACGGCGGCAAAGGCCAGCTTTCTGCCGCCTGCGACGCGCTGAAAGCCCTTGACCTGTACGGCAAAATCCCGATAATCGGCATCGCCAAGCGGCTCGAAGAAATTTATTTCCCGGAGGATACACTGCCGCTTTACATTGACAAAAAATCGGAATCGCTCAAACTTATTCAGCGCATCCGCGACGAAGCCCACCGCTTTGCCATCACCTATCACCGCGACAAACGCAGCCGCAACAGCCTGATTTCTGAATTAGAAAATGTGGAAGGCATCGGCAAGAAAACAGCCGCTAAACTACTCACGGTGTTTAAGGGCGTTACCAAAATCCGTGAATCTCCGGTTGAGCAACTTGCCGAAGTTGTTGGCAATGACAAAGCCCTGAAAATCAAGCAGTATTTCGAGACCATTGAGCGAGTGTAGTGCTTCTGCACTGGTGATTGTTTTTCTGTAACGCGGGTGGACACCCGCGAG
>JBBRNH010000117.1:0-13099 GCA_038230415.1 Cytophagales bacterium
ATGGCCTGCAACTCCTGAACGCTTTCGGTGATGGTGAGCGTCAGTGATATTACTTGTTTATCCGTAATATCGGCGGTTTGTTCGAGTGTATTCAGGCCCACGCCCGTCACCACAACCGTATAACGACCGTTGGGTAGCTGCTGAAATTTAAAGTATCCGGTCGGGCTGGTCATTACCTGACGTACCGTGCTTTTGAGCGTAACCGTTACGCCCTCAACGGGTTGCCCGTCGCGATCCAGTACATAGCCGTTGAGCGCACCCGAAGCCGCGCCCGACGCAGGCCCATCGGCCCCCAAAGACGGAAATGGACTGATAAAGAAAAATACGAGTATGATTGATAAATAGCGTCGCATCACGTTTTGCAGTTTTAATTTAGACTGATTAAAAACTGATGCAAAAGTAGAGCAGGAATGGGTATTTCCAAAGACTATTTAGAATTAGTTTAGATAATGCAATTATGTCATGCGCCAATGCTAAAAAACCGGACATCAGCCCGCACGTTTTCTAACAGCTGCCGGGTGCGCTCCGGGCGGGCATCGGTGATAAACAACTGCCCAAAGGTCTGGGCTTCCATCCGGGCGATGAGTTTGCCGATGCGGTGGTCGTCTAACTTATCGAAAATATCATCAAGCAACAATATAGGTTTGATGCCTTTTTCGGCGCGAAGTTGCTCAAACTGAGCGAGTTTCAGGGCAATAACAAACGTTTTTTGCTGTCCCTGCGAGCCGAATTTTTTGAGCGCAACGCCCGCAATCGTAAACGCATAGTCGTCTTTATGAACGCCCATTGTGGTGCGCTGCGCCAACACGTCGCGCCGACGATTACGCCGGAACTCAGCCGCAAAATCGAGACTGCCCGCTTCTGATTCATACTTGATTTCGACGGTCTCGCGGTTGTCGCTCAAAAACTCATAATGTTCCTGGAACTGCGGCAGGTAGTCGGCCACAAACTGATGTCGGCGGTCATAAATCCGGCTGGCGAGGGCCAAAAGCGGTTCGTCGTAGGTGTCGAGCAGGTCTTCGTCCACGTAGTTACGGTCGGCGAAGAGTTTGAGCAGGCTGTTTCGTTGTTTCAGGAGTTGCTGATAGGCCAAGTAATCGCGCAGGTAGGCCGGGTCGAGTTGGGAGAGAACGCCATCGAAAAAATGCCGCCGGTTTTCGCTGTGTTCGCGCACGAGGTCGGTATCGTTGGGGGCCATCAGCACAACGGGAAACCGCCCGATATGGTCACTCACGCGGTCGTATGGCTTTTTGTTGGCTAAGAGCGTTTTGCGCTGACCGCGTTGCAAACTGATTGTGATTTGGGTATGGTGGGTGAGGTCGGTCGTGTTTTCGTCGGTCACAAACTGGCCGTCAATGATAAAATAATCGGCATCGTGATTAATGCACAGCGCATCCTGAGTCTGAAACGCGCTCTTGCTCAGGGCCAGAAAATATACGGCATCAAGCAGGTTTGTTTTGCCGCTGCCGTTTGGCCCCACAATCACGTTCACGGCTGGCCCGAAGGCAAACGGCGTGTCATCGTAGTTTTTGAAGTTGGTCAGGCGCAGGGATTCTAAATACATGATTATCAGAACCCTAACTCCTGTTGATTCAGGTGGTTAACAATCAGGAACTCGTTATTCAGGTGGTTAAAATCACCGTCTGTTGTGAGCAATATCGCTTTCAATACCGATGCAGTAGCGGCTATCCAGAGGTCGTTTTTACCCATGTTCCGGGCCGAATCGTTGAGGGAACGCCCGGATAATTTCCCCTGACTGTAGGCATCGATTTCGGCATATCGGGTAATAATGTCTTCGACATTGATGTCGGCGATAATCAATTTAGAAAGCAGGGCTGTCAGTTCGTTCATTCTGCGTTGCCCCCAATTATTTTGCAAAGCTATTGAACGGATTTCGCCAACGATAACAGCCGAGATAACGGCATAATTACCCAAACCAAACGGGCGGTATTGGTCGTTTATGTAATTTCCAAAAGTTGACTTTCTGGTTAAAGCCAATATGATATTCGTATCAAGCAGGTATGTCATTTGGTAAGTGCGGCCAGAAGTTCATCTAAAGGTTCTTGAATGTCAAGACGTTCCACGATTCGCTGGAACTCATCCGGCTCAATTCCCTTATAATTTTGTTCGCGGGCCAGTTCTTCGATTGTTACCGTTTTCCGCATCGGCTTTGCCACCTTCGTCAGCAGTTCGTCGGGACCGGTGTCAGTGAGGAAAGCTTCGAGGGTGGCTAACTTTTTTTCGTCATATACCTGCGTGAGTTGGGTTATCAGGCGGTATTTTCGTTCTGAAAGACTCATATCGTTTTGGTTTAAGCACTCAATATCACAACAACAACGCTATTTCCGTAATTTCGCGGCACTTGGTTCGTCCGTCCCGATTCATGCACTGGCTATCGGGAAACAAACATACAACCCAACATCATGGCAAGCGTCAAAGAAAAAAAAGCTCCCGCAACCAACGGCACGGCTCCGGCCCCCGCCAAAACGCAGCACCCCAACGAACGGTATCTGTACTGGTACGAATCAATGCAGTTGCAGCGCAAGTTTGAAGAAAAAGCGGGCCAACTCTACGGTCAACAGAAAATCAGGGGCTTTTGCCATCTCTACATCGGGCAGGAAGCCTGCTCATCGGGGTCGTATTCGGCCCTCACCAAAGACGATAAATGGATCACAGCCTACCGCGACCACGGCATCCCGCTTGCCCTCGGTGCTGACCCCAACGCGGTGATGGCCGAACTGTTTGCCAAACAAACCGGCTCGTCAAAAGGCAAAGGCGGTTCGATGCACATCTTTGATAAGTCGGTCAATTTTGTGGGCGGGCATGGTATTGTGGGCGGGCAGATTCCACTCGGTGCGGGCATGGCTTTTGCCGAGAAATACAAGAAGACAACCAACCTCTGCATCTGCTTCTTTGGTGACGGAGCTACCCGGCAAGGCGCACTGCACGAGACCTTTAACATGGCGATGACCTGGAAACTACCCGTGATTTTTGTGGTCGAAAATAACGGCTACGCCATGGGAACATCGGTCTCGCGGACATCGAACGTGGTTGAACTCTACACCCTCGGCGAAGCCTACGATATGCCCTCAGAACCCGTTGACGGCATGGACGTTGAAGCTGTTCATGAGGCCGTGAGCCGGGCCGCCGACCGCGCCCGCGCCGGCGAAGGCCCCACGTTTCTGGAGTTCCGCACGTATCGTTTCCGGGGCCACTCGATGTCTGACCCGCAGAAATACCGCACCAAAGAAGAAGTGGAGCAGTATAAACAGCGTGACCCGATTGAGTGGGTAAAACAGCACATCGTAGAGCGCGGCATTGCTACCGAAGCCGACCTGACCGCCATTGACCAAAAGATAAAGGCGCAGGTTGACGAAGCCGTGAAGTTTGCCGAAGAATCGCCGTACCCCACCGCCGACGAAGCCTTTAAGGACGTGTACGTTGAGCCGAATTACCCATTTTTGATGGAGTGATCCGGGAAAATGAGCGAACGCGACTATTACACAAATCAGCTAAGTTATCTTGAGTATCTCCAACTTGACCTGATTGGAGAATTACTCTTTACCGAAATTGATGTGTATGAAACCAGGAAAATCCTGTTGAGAGCGAGAGAGTTCGGTATGGCCGATGACCCTGACTTTAAAGGGCTGGATGCCTGGTATTCAGGCAGAAAAATGGAACACAGTCGAATTGCAGATCAGTTAGAGGATGTAGAATTAGATTTGGCCCACGTTCGTTTTATGCTAAGCAGACTAAACAACAAATCAGATGAGTAGAGAAGATGAAATCAAGTTGCTGAAACAGCAGGCAGCAACATTGCGAACAAAATCAGATGAACGGATACTGTTGCTTAAAGAGCGCGTTGCCGATCTACAAAAGCAAACGGCAACGCTCAAAAATGCGGTGGTTAACTCAACACAAGCCGATGGCGTTTTTACAGTTAACAAGGAAATTTAATCGATCCTAACTGCCGACGAAGCGTTTAAAGATGTGTATTTGGAGCCGAATTACCCGTTTTTGATGGAATAAAACAACACACAGTAAATGGCTTGGCCCGGTATTTGCCGGGTTTTTTCGTAGCCGCAGAACCAAGAACAGGCAATTTTCCCTATTTTTGCCCCTCAAATTGCAAGAAAATGAGCAAGAAGAATGCAGTAACGGATTTTTTAGAAGACCCTGAATCAATTGCGGGTCAGTTTGACCGCGTAGAAGATTTTTATTTAAGCAACCGGAACATCGTATTGGGCGTTGTCGGCGGCATCGTGTTGCTCATTGCTGGTTTCTTTGGTTATCGGTATTACCAAAGCACCCAAAACGAAGCGGGGCAAAACGAATTGTTTCCTGCCGTGTATCGGTTCGAGGGTGATTCATTGCAAACGGCCCTCAATGGTCGCGCATCTCAGCCGGGTTTGGTGGCCGTTAGTGAGAATTACGGCGGTACGGCGGCTGGTAATCTGGCTCATTTTTACGCTGGTGTTGCCCTGCTGAAAGACGGTAAGTATGACAAGGCCATTGACGAACTGAAAGGGTTTAGTTCATCTGATTTGATGGTGCAGGCCCGCGCCTACGCCCTCATCGGCGATGCATACATGGAAAAAAAAGACTTCAATGAGGCCGCCGATTATTACAGTAAAGCGGTTGATTATAAGGCTAATAAATATTTTACGCCAACGTATCTGATGAAGTTGGGCCTCGCATACGAGCAAGCAAAAGAGAACGACAAGGCGTTGAAAACGTATAACAACATCCTGGAGAAATACGCTGATGCTGCCGAAGCACCCACTGCCAGGAAGTATAAATCCATGCTCGAAGCCATGGCCGGCGAGTAGGGCGTGCTTGTTTTCAGCAAACCACCACGAAAGGGACAAGGCCAGCCGGTTTTGTCCCTTTCTTTTTGATGTATGATATACGGTCATGATATATGTATTTTAGACAGTCTACCGTATTACACGACAACCCATATCATACATAGTACATCATACTACCAAAATATGGCTTCTGCCCAAAAAAACCTCAGCAAGTTCTCGACCCAGAACCTCACCGACATCAGCCAGAAACGCTTCGCGCTGATTGTCTCCGAATGGAATACCGACGTAACCGAAGCCCTGTTTTCGGGAGCCTACCAAACTCTTATTACCAACGGAGCCACGCCCGAAAACATTATTCGCGGTAATGTGCCGGGCAGCTACGAGTTGAGTTTAGCCGCACAGTGGTTCGCCCAACGATCTGATATTGATGCCGTTATCGCTATCGGCTGCGTGATTCAGGGCGAAACCAAACACAACGATTACATCAATCACGCCGTGGCGCAGGGGCTGACCAACGTAGCTCTGAAAACCAACAAACCCGTGATTTTTGGCGTACTCACCCCCAATACCCAACAGCAGGCCCTCGACCGGGCGGGCGGTATTCACGGCAATAAAGGCGACGAGGCCGCGATAACGGCCATTAAAATGCTGGTATTAAAAACAGTGGCAAGTGGTCGGTAGTCAGTGTTTAGTTTTTGCCCCTGACCCCTGACCCCTGACTACTTGCCACTAACCACTAAAAAAATGCACGTCTGGAAATTTGGCGGAACCTCGGTCGGACGACCTGAGCGAATGCACGCAATTAAGACCCTGATTACCGCCGATCCGGGGCGTAAAATCATTGTGTTGTCGGCTCTGTCTGGCACCACCAACGCCCTGCTTTCGATGGCCGATTCGCTGCGAAGCGGCCTAACCGACGAAGCCGCCGAACAGGTCGAACATCTCAAAGCACACTACGATTCGTTTATCCGCGATCTCTATAACACCCCCGACAGCCTGGACTCCGGGCGGCAAATTGTGGAGAACGAATTCTCCTTTATCCGGTCGTTGGCGCGCAGCCGCCCCTTTACCGACAAGCAGGAAAAAGAACTCGTAGCCGAGGGCGAACTGCTCAGTACGCAACTTTTTCAGGCGTATCTGACCGAACAGGGCGAAAACTCGGTGTTGCTGCCCGCGCTCGAATTTATGCGTATTGATGCCGATGGCGAACCCGAACTCGACCTCATCGAGCGCAACCTACGCGAGTTGTTAAATGATCAGAACGATAAGCAACTAATTATCACCCAAGGCTTTATCTGCCGAAATCCGCGTGGCGAAGTGGACAACCTGAAACGGGGCGGCTCTGATTACACGGCCTCGCTCATCGGCGGGGCTATTCGTGCCGATGAGATTCAGATTTGGACCGACATTGACGGGATGCACAACAACGACCCGCGCATCGTGAAAAAAACGGTGCCGATCCGTGAATTGACCTTTGATGAAGCGGCAGAGTTAGCCTATTTCGGGGCCAAGATTTTGCACCCGTCCACCATTACCCCGGCCAAGATGCGGGGCGTTCCGGTGCGGCTCAAAAACACGATGGACCCCGACGCACCCGGTACGCTCATCGCCGACCGCACCAATAACGACGACGTATTTAAGGCCATTGCCGCCAAAGACAACATCACGGCCCTGTATATTCACTCGACCCGGATGCTGAATGCCTACGGGTTTCTGCGCCGGATTTTCGAGATTTTTGAGCGGTTCAAAACCCCGGTTGATATGATTGCTACGTCGGAGGTCTCGGTCTCGGTCACGATTGATAACACAGCCAACATTAAGGCACTAATGGACGAATTACGGACGTTCTGCGATCTTGAAGAGCCTGATTATGACCAGTGTATCGTGTGTATCGTCGGGAATTTCAGTGCCGATAACCCCAACATTGCGGCCAAAGTATTGACTGCCATGACCGACATTCCGATTCGGATGATTAGCTACGGCGGCACCGAACACAACATTTCGCTCCTGCTCCACAGCCGCTACAAAGCCGACGCGCTCAACGCCCTCAGTGCAGGATTGTTTGGGTTGTAAATTGAGTGGCAAGTGGTTAGTGGCAAGTCCTGCCGGGCGAAGCACCAACCACTTGCCACTAACCACTTACCACTAAAAAAATGCTCCAACTCCCATACATCCGCGAAAACACCGAAGCCACCCTTATCGGCCTTCGCAAGAAACACGTTGCCAACGCCGAAATCGCCGTTGAGCAAGTGCTGACCCTCGACCGGCAACGGCGCGAGACCCAAAACCAGCTTGACGAAACGCTGGCCCGCGCCAACGCTCTTGCCAGACAAATTGGCGGCCTGATGAAAGCGGGCAACAAGGCCGGGGCTGACCAAGCCAAAGTCGAAACCGCCGACCTGAAAATACACTCAAAAACGCTTGAAGAAAACCTTAAATTGCTGGAAATCAGCTTGCAGGATGTATTGGTAACGTTGCCCAACCTGCCCCACAGCAGCGTTCCCGAAGGCCGCACCGCCGACGATAACGAAGTTGTTCTGGAATGGGGCGAAAAACCAACACTGCCCGACAACGCCCTGCCCCATTGGGAAATCATAAAAAAGCACGGCCCCGACGGTGGGCCGATGATTGATTTTGAATTGGGCGTAAAAATTTCGGGCGCAGGCTTTCCGGTCTATCGTGGCAAAGCGGCCCGGCTGCAACGCGCCATGATCAACTTTTTTCTCGACGAAGCTATTGCTGCCGGATACGCCGAGGTGCAGCCGCCGATTGTGATTAACGAAGCATCGGGCTTCGGAACGGGGCAACTGCCTGATAAAGAGGGGCAAATGTATTACGTGACCGAAGATAAACTGTTTCTGATTCCGACCGCCGAGGTGCCGATTACCAATCTGTACCGCGACGTAATTGTGGCCGAAGACCACCTGCCCATCAAAAACGCGGGATACACGCCCTGTTTTCGGCGCGAAGCCGGTTCGTGGGGCGCACACGTCCGGGGGCTGAACCGGCTGCATCAGTTTGACAAAGTAGAACTCGTTCGTATCGAAAAACCTGAAAATTCGTATCAGGCATTGGAAGAAATGAGTCGGCACGTGCAAGGTCTCCTGCAAAAACTTGACTTGCCATACCGGGTTCTGCGGCTCTGCGCGGGAGACATGAGTTTTACCTCGGCTCTTACATACGATATGGAGGTTTGGTCGGCGGGGCAGGGACGTTGGTTAGAGGTTAGTTCGGTCTCGAATTTTGAAACATTTCAGGCTAATCGGCTCAAACTGCGGTACAAAGTAGACGGAAAACCCCAACTCCTTCATACATTAAACGGCTCGGCATTGGCACTGCCACGTATTTTAGCCGCGATTCTTGAAAACAACCAGACTCAACAGGGTATTAATATCCCGAAAGTATTGATTCCGTATTGCGGCTTTGCCGTGATTTAGCAAATAATAGAATGCGGATGACGCAGACTTAAAGGGATTTGCGTGGACTGGTCTTCAAAAGAAAATCTGCGTGAATCTTTTTTAGTCTGCGTCATCCGTGTTCTATTGTTCCTTTCTAAAATCATATATTTGTTTCCTTGTTTTTCGTTTTGACCTAACAACGTTTTTACCCCCTTCTACTAAAATGAACAGACGCGATGCCCTGATGCGGGTCGCAACGATGGTTGGCGCAACGGTTGCGCTGCCCGCCTTTGCCGACTCGCTCGAAGCCACTGCCCGCCTGCGCGACCTGACCGGAAAGCCGGTTTTGTTCTCTCTTGACCAGGATGCAACGGTAGCCGAACTGGCCGATACCATTATCCCGACAACCGGAACGCCCGGTGCAAAAGCCGCTAAAGTCAATGAGATCATTGACGTAGTTTTGAAAGACTGCTACAAAGCCGACGATCAGCAACGGTTCTTAGACGGTCTGACGCAGACCAACAAACTCAGTCAGGATGCCTACGGTAAGGCTTTTGTGCAGCTCGCCCCTGCCGAGCGGATCGAGATTGTGAAAAAGCTGGAAGCCGAAGCAAAACAACAGAAAGCGGATATGAAAGCCGCCCAAAGTGCCGCGCAAACCGGCTCAGGGCAGCAGGATGTGCAACTGCCAACGGCGAAAAAGCAATTCACACCGTTTTTCACGATGCTGAAAGACCTGACACTGATGGGCTATTTTACCTCTGAAATCGGTTGCACGCAGGCATTAGAATACGTGGCTGTTCCGGGGCGGTATGACGGTTGTGTACCGTTGAAACCGGGTCAAAAAGCATGGGCCCTGTAAATCAGTTTGTGGTTTGTGGTTCGTAGTTGCTCCCAATTGTTGACAACAGAGAAGCCACCACAAACCACGAACTCACAAACTACGAACTCAAAAAGATGAACTTAAACATAGACGCTAAAGCCCAGATGACCTACGACGCGATTGTTGTTGGGTCGGGTATATCGGGCGGGTGGGCCGCCAAAGAACTGACCCAGAAAGGGTTGAAAGTTATTATGCTGGAGCGGGGCCGCGATGTGAAGCACATCGAAGGCTACCCAACCGCCACCAACAGCCCCTGGGAACTGCCCCACCGGGGCCGCGTGACCACAATGGCCGCCGAAGAATATTGGGCCAATATGCGAACCGGCTACACGGCCAATGAAGAACACCGCCACTTTTTCGAGAACGATAAAGAAAACCCGTACCTCGAAAAACCAGGCCGCAAAGTGGACTGGATTCGGGGCTACCACGTCGGCGGACGGTCGTTGATGTGGGGGCGGCAAAGCTACCGCTGGAACGAAGAAGACTTCATGGCAAATGCTAAAGAGGGTATCGGCGTTGACTGGCCCATTCGGTATAAAGATATTGCCCCCTGGTATGACTACGCCGAGCGGTTTGCCGGGATTTCTGGCTCGAAAGACGGCCTGAGCGTATTGCCCGACGGTCAGTATCTGCCACCGATGGACATGAACTGTGTGGAAAAAGAAGTGAAAGCCCGCGTCGAAAAATCATTCGGTGCGCGAAAAATCACGATTGGCCGCACGGCTCACCTCACCAAACCATCGCAACTGCATTATAACTTAGGCCGGGCGGCCTGCCAGTTCCGCAATGCCTGTATGCGGGGTTGCCCGTATGGGGGTTATTTCAGCACACAGTCGGCCACGTTACCGGCGGCTGTGGCAACGGGTAGGCTCACGCTCCGCCCCGATTCGATTGTGTCTGAAGTGCTGTACGACGACAAAAAAGGTCGCGCAACGGGTGTACGGGTGATTGATCAGAACACCAAAGAAGTACGCGAGTACTTCGCCAAAGTCATTTTCCTGAACGCATCGTCCTTTGCCAGTACCTCAATTCTGATGAACTCAAAGTCGGCGCGGTTTCCCAATGGTATGGGTAACGACTCTGACCAATTGGGCCGCAACATCATGGATCACCACCTTGCCGTTGGAGCCTCCGGCGACTGGGAGGGCATGGAAGATCAGTACTACTACGGTCGCCGGGCCAACGGCATTTACGTGCCGCGCTACCGCAACTGGGCCGGTGACAAACGCGACTACCTGCGGGGCTTCGGCTACCAGGGCGGAGCCGGTCGGGGCGGTTGGGGCCGGGGTAACGGACAAGACGGTTTCGGTGCCGATTTCAAAGACAGCCTGACCAAGCCCGGCCCCTGGAACATCGGTATGGGTGGCTTTGGCGAGATGCTGCCCGACCCCAATAACCGCATGACTCTCAGCGACCAAAAAGACAAATGGGGTTTGCCCGTGATTTTGTTCGATGCGGCCTACGGAGAAAATGAGCGGAAGATGCGGAAAGACATGATGAACGATGCCGCCGAAATGCTCGAAGCAGCCGGAGCCAAAAACGTCCGTTCGTACAACGACACGAATAAAAACCCCGGCATTGGTATCCACGAAATGGGAACCGCCCGGATGGGTCTTGACCCCAAAACGTCGGTGCTGAACAAGAACAATCAGGTTCATGCCGTGAAAAACGTGTTTAATACCGACGGAGCCTGCATGACATCGGCCTCGTGCGTAAACCCATCGCTGACCTACATGGCCCTCACGGCGCGGGCAGCCAACTTTGCGGTGCAGGAGTTGAAGAAAGGTAATTTGTAAGAAATAAGGAGTTTGTACTTCGGGGTTCGTGGTTCCTAATCGGTTGACAACCGGGGAGTTGCGAACCCCGAATTTTGTGGATTCGGGTACATTCATAGGATTTCCTACACCCGTTAGCAAGACACACCTACCGTGTCAGACAACAAAAATCCCGGCGAACGTAGCCTACGTTCGCCGGGATTTTAAACGGGTAATCAGGGGTATTACTCGCTGATTACCTCAAATTTTACCTTGTGTTTCACGTCTTTGTGCAGGTCAATGATGGCCTCATACGTGCCGATCTCTTTGATGTCGTCAACCGAGATTTTCTTCCGGTCAATTTCAAAGCCCTTCGTATGCAATGCTTCGGCAATCTGGGTGTTGGTTACGCGGCCAAAAATGCGCCCGCTTTCGCCGGCTTTAGCCGCAATGGTCAGCACCATGTCGCCAATGCCTTCGGCAATCAAGAGCGCGTCGTTTTTGACTTTATCGGCTTTGTGGGCCGCCTGTCGGGTGTTCTCGGCCACTACTTTGCGGGCCGATTCGGTTGCCAGCGTCGCAAATCCCTGCGGAATGAGGTAGTTGCGGCCATACCCTGGTTTCACGGCTACGATGTCGTTTTTATAGCCCAGCCCGGCGATGTCAGTTTTGAGAATGATTTCCATTTGTTAGTGGTTAGTGGTCAGTGGCAAGTGGTTAGTTAGTAGCTGCTCAACAACTATTCACCAATCACTTGCCATTTGCCACTCTATTTGAGTGAATCGCCGACATACGGCAGGATGGCAAGGTGACGGGCGCGTTTGACAGCCTGGGCTACTTTACGCTGAAATTTCAGGCTGGTTCCGGTAATCCGGCGGGGCAGTATTTTTCCCTGCTCGTTGAGCAGTTTCATTAAAAAATTGGGGTCTTTGTAATCAATGTACTTGATGCCCGATTTCTTGAAGCGGCAGTATTTTTTCCGTCCTTCGCTGCTGTTGCTGATTGATTCGTTTTGTAAGCTCATCGTGATGGGGTTTTAGGCGGGGGTTTCGGTTTTTTTGCCAACTAATCCGTTCCGTTTCCGGTCGTTGTAGGAGATAGCGTGCTTGTCGAGAACCGTGGTCAAATACCGCATCACGCGCTCGTCCCGGCGAAATTCGATGTCGAGCGTGTTGACAATCGTTCCGGGGGCTTTAAATTCAAACAGAAAATAATAGCCCGTGTTCTTGCGCTGAATCGGATAAGCCAGCTTTCGCAGACCCATGTTCTCTTCGTGAACAAATTCCGCACCGTTGTCGGTCAGCACTTTGCGGAATTTCTCGACGGCATCCTTCATCTGTTGATCAGATAAAACGGGAGTGAGAATGAATACCGTCTCGTATTGGTTAGAATACATTTAAGTAATTGATTTAAAATTAGGGCGCAAAGGTACGCTTTTTTAGTGGTTAGTGGTAAGTGATTGGTGGTTAGTTTTCTGCGCAAACACAAAAAGACGGATGATAACACCCGTCTTTCCATTTGTGGAACAACTGACCACAAGCCACTAATCACTCGCCACTTCCTCTCTACCGCACCGTAAACTCGCCCTGCCCGATTTTGAAGCCTTCGCTGTATAGCTCAACAGTATGTGTGCCTTCGGGGAAACGCTGCCCCCCGCGCCCGTAGATGAAATCAACGCGCTGACCCGAATTGTCGAACTGAACGCGCTGGGCCGATGTGTAAATCATGTTTTGCCCGCCCGACGTAAATTCGCCGGAGCCGGTTGCCATGTCGTAAATCACGGCTCCGCTGGGGTCCACAATCCGCATATACACGTCTTTTTCGTTCTGGCGGGCTACGGCATTGGGCGCGAGCGTAAACGTAACCCGGAGTTTGTCAATCCGTTTGGCTTTGTACCGCCCGCCGTCGTCTTCCTTGCCGCGCGAGTTCAGGGCGTTTACGGTAACGCCCTCGGCTCGCAGAGCAGAAGCAATGGTGACTTTTTCGGCTAACTCGCGGTTCTGTGTCGAATATTCCCGTACCGAATCGGCTAAAACCTGCTTTTCGGTTTTGAGACCGGTATTTTCTTGGGCCAGACTGGTATTTTCCTGCGCCAGAATGCCGTTTTCTTCGCGCAATCGCACCAACTCGGTATCCTTCTCCGCTAATAAAGCCTCGTACCGCTTAATCTTTACGTCATACTTCTTCGTGTCAAACGTGGTGACGTTGTTACGGAGACTTTTCTTGTCCATCTCCACCTCCTGCCGCAGGGCAATG
>JBBRNH010000118.1:0-12913 GCA_038230415.1 Cytophagales bacterium
TCGTGCAGGGCCATATCGAGGGCGGCAACGGTGCCGGGGGCGCTTGGGAATTGCTGCTGCGCTTCGTCAATGAGACCGATAAACTGCCGGATGTCGCGCCCGATGAACTGGTTCAGCCAGTCGCTTTGGAGGTTGTGGAATGCGTCGTCCGGTGATTCGCCCACAACGTCGGGGTCGGGGTTGGCAGCTCCACGACCGATGATGCCGTTGGCTAATTCGACTTCCAGAAAAATATTTTCGACCGCCGAAGTCGTCTGGTAGGCAATGGTGTAGGGTTTGGTCAGGGCCAGATTTTGGCGGTATGCCCGGATGGTGCTAATCTGCATACGGCGCGTTTATTAACCCCTGAATCAACGGCAAAACGTCACCAACCCCTTCCTGCAAGGGCAACAGTACCGGAATACCAAGTCTGTTTTGGTATTCTTCCCGGAAAGCAAACGCTTCGGCATCGCTGCAAGCCTCGGTGTTCAGGGCCAGCGCGATAACCTCGGAGCCATACCCGCGAATCAGCGAAATTTCGGTTTCGACGGGCGGAATCCGGCCCCAATCCGGGTTGTGGTCGTAGTAGGTTCGTTTGGGCGCGTGAACCAGCACCACCTGCCGCGCCCGGCCCGACACCAGAAACTCGGCCCCGCACGGCCCGCTTGGGTTGCGAAGCGAAGCCTGTCCCTCAATCAGCAGGACATCGGCCCCGGTTTCGCGCCAGCACGAGACCAACGCGTGTTCAAGCTCGCCCGATACAAAATCGTTCAGCGTCGAATCGAATACAAATCCGTATTGCCCGCCCTGCAACCAGCCCGTTTGCCCGGTGTAAATCAGTTGGGCGTTCAGGCCGTTTTGCCGACAAAGTTCCCGAATCAGCCGGGCGGTGGTGCGTTTGCCGAGGGCGCAGTCGGTGCCAAGTACGGCAATAATGGGCGCGGTGATTTGGGTAATTTCGCCCGTCCAGAAATGCAGTTCGGCGCGGGGTTTGGGTCGCCGAACGTCAATCAGTTGGCCGCCGTGTTGGTGGGTAAGTGCCAATAAATCAGGCTTATCGTTCAGGAATTCGTGCAACCCGTTTACCACCGACAGTCCCCGTTCCAAGCAATGCCGAATGTCGGTCAGCATGGTTGGCGGCAGCACCCCGCCAACGGTGGCTACGGCCACAATCGCCCGGGAAACCGGGCCGAGGTGGTCGAGAGCCGCCGATACAGTGGCAAAAACGGGTATGTTTCGGGGCCGCCCATCGAGCAAAAATCCGGCATCCTGCCCGGCGGTGGGCGCGTCAACAACCCCGGCCACGTCGTAGCGGTCGGTGCCGCGAATCAGGCCGTGCGCGGTTTTGGCATCGGCAGTCGTCAGCAGCCCATCGGTCAGGAGAATAGCGCGGTTATTCATGCGGGAAATTTGGTACGGGAACAAAAAAGCAGTTTTTTCAGGGTAATATGGCAACTTTGCCAAAATAAATCAGTGGTCATTGCCCACAACGGTCCCGTTTCGTTCGCCCTTCCATGAGCCTTTCCCGTCTTTGTTTCCTGCCTCTCCTGTTCTGCCTGACCGGGCCGCTTGCGTCGGCGCAGACCACCAACCCGGTGCTGACCCGCCGGCTCAAAACCGTTGATTCGGCCCTGACCATGTTGCACAATCAGGCCATGTTTAACGGCGTGGTGCTGATAGCCGAGAGCGGCAAGGTGGCCTACAAAAAAGCGTTCGGCCCGGCCAACACTGCCACCAACGAAGCCCTGACCACTAATTCGGCGTTTAACTTAGCTTCGGTCTCGAAACAGTTTATGGCGATGCTGGTGATGCAGTTGCAGGAGCAAAACAAACTCCGCTACGACGAATCCGTGCAGACCTATCTGCCCGGTTTTCCGTATCCGGCCATCACCATCCGGCACCTGCTGACCCACACATCGGGCCTGCCCGAGTATTTTGACCTTGCCCAACAATACACCGGCCCGCTCGATACGCTGACCAACGCCACGATGCTGCAACTCCTCAGCGACCATAAACCGCCCCTCGCGTTTCGGCCCGGCGACCGTTGGGAATACTCCAATACGGGCTACGTGCTACTGGGGTCAATCATCCAGAAACAGGCCGGGATGCCCGTCGAACGGTTTTTTGACCAGCAGATTGCCCGGCCTTTGGGTCTGAAAAACACCTACGTCTATTACCTGAAAAGCACCACCACACCCCGCAACCGCGTGTTCGGGTTTGTGCGCGAAGACGGCCAAAACGCGCCCAACGACCTGATTCGGGTTGATGGTGTGATTGGCGATGGCAACGTGTATTCGTCTGCCGATGACCTGCTGGTTTGGGAACAGGCACTGTACACCGAAAAATTGGTGAAGGCCGGTACGCTGCGCGAAGCCTTTACGCCCGTCAAACTCAACAACGGCGCAACGTATCCCTACGGCTTCGGCTGGTTTGTTCAGGATAACGGCAACGTACTGATGCACACCGGCAGTTGGGTTGGCTTCCGAACATTGGTTACGCGCTATCTGGCTCAAAAACAGACGCTTATCGTGCTGACCAATGGCACCAATGCCGCCGGGCGGGTTGTTGGCGACATCCTGACCGGCAAAACACCTAAACTGCCCCAAACCCAACTCATTGCCAACGTCCGGCTCGTGGATGGCACCGGAACCCCCGCCCGACGATCATCGGTGCGGTTGCAGGACGATAAAATTCTGGAAATGGGCAACCTCGCGGCCTTCCCCAACGAACTCGTAACCGACGGGCGCGGGCTGGTGCTGGCCCCCGGATTTATTGACAGCCACAGCCACCACGATTGGGGGTTATCCGAAAAGCCTGATGCCTTAGCCGTTGTGAATCAGGGTATTACGACCATTGTGGTTGGGCAGGACGGCGGTGGCGTGCCGATGGATACCATTGCTGCCCGGCTGAATCGGCAACCCGCAGCCGTTAATCTGGCAACCTACACCGGCCACGCCACCCTACGCCAGAAAGCAATGGGCGCAAACCTGTTTCGCACCGCCAAACCCGACGAACTAACGGCCATGAAAGCGCAACTCCGGGCTGAACTCGGCAACGGGTCGTTGGGGTTGGCATCGGGTTTGGAGTATGAACAGGCGTTTTTCTCGAACCGCGACGAGGTGCTGGCCCTGGCGCAGGTGGCCGCCGATTCGGGCGGGCGATACATGAGCCACATCCGCAGCGAAGACATTAATTTAGACGACGCATTGGACGAAATCATCGGCATTGGCCGCGCCACGAAGATGCCCGTTCAGATTTCGCATATCAAAATCGCCCTGCGCGACCGTTGGGGGCAGGCACCCAAGTTGCTGGCCCGGCTGCAACAGGCCCGCGCCGAAGGCGTGAACATCACCGCCGACTGTTACCCCTACGATTACTGGATGTCAACGATTCGGGTGCTGTTTCCCAAGCGCGATTACGAAAACCCGGCCAGTGCCGAATACGCCGTGAATCACCTCTTCGACCCTGCCAAATCGGTCATGGTTGGGTTTAGCCCAAACCCGGCTTACGTGGGCAAAACCATCACCGACATTGCCCGGCTCCGGCAGCAGACAACGGCCCAAACCCTGGCCGGGATGGTGGCCGAAGCCGCATCGTTTCGGGAGAAAAACGCTGCTGAACGGGTTGTGAATGAGGGCATTATGGGTAAAGCGATGGATGAGCCGGACGTGGCAGATTTTCTGACCTGGCCGCACACCAACATCTGCTCCGACGGCACCATGGACGGCCACCCACGCGGACACGGAGCCTTTGCGCGGGTGTTAGGCCGCTACGTGCGCGAGCAAAAGATTATGCCGCTCGAAACCGCCATCCAGAAAATGACCAGCCTGACCGCCGAACACCTCGGCCTGCAAAACCGGGGCCTGATTGCGCCCGGCTACTACGCCGACTTGGTGCTGCTCAACCCCGACACCGTGCAGGACAACGCCCGAATCGGTGATAATAAAGCCCTCTCGACGGGTATCGAAGTCGTTTGGGTAGCTGGGAAAGTTGTGTATCAGAATCAAAAAACAACTGATGCCCGGCCCGGCGTGTTGATTCGGCGGGTGAAATAAAAGGCTTGTGAGGTTTGGCGTTTGCACCAAAAACTTCACTTGTTCGGCACCGCCCCCCGGCTGTGCCGTTTCAGGCCGGAAGTTCGTTCATGCGCGTATGCCCACCGCCGAGGGGCGGTGGGCGACAACCCCCGTTCCGCCAAAAATGAATATACCTAAATAGTTACAAAACTGTATGAATACAACGGCTCCGATGCCTTCGCAAACCCCCACTATTTTCGGCCACCCCGCCGGGTTGTTTGTTTTGTTTTTTACCGAAATGTGGGAACGGTTCAGCTACTACGGGATGCGGGCCATCTTGCTGCTGTTTTTGTTGGATAACGTCCGGGGCGGCATGGGCTTGACCGAAGCCGAGGGCGCGGCCATTTACGGTATTTACACGGCTTCGGTGTATCTGCTCTCGCTTCCCGGCGGCTACATTGCTGACACCATTTTGGGCCAGAAAAAATCCATCTGGCTTGGCGGGATTATTATTATGCTCGGTCACATTATCCTGGCAATTCCGGGCGGTTCCACATTGTTCTACGGCGGTTTGGTGGTGGTTGCGCTCGGAACCGGGCTGCTGAAACCCAACATCAGCACCATTGTCGGTGAGCTATACCCCGAAGGCGGGGCGCGGAAAGACGCGGCTTTTTCTATCTTTTACATGGGCATCAATGTTGGTTCGTTGCTCGGTATCACCATCGTGGGGTATCTGGGCCAGAAAGTGGGGTGGCATTACGGTTTTGGGTCGGCGGCCATTGCGATGGCCCTCGGTCTGGTTACGTTCCGGCTTTTTGGCGAACGGTATCTTGGCGCATTGGGAAATCAACCAACAAAAGCAATGTCGGCTGATAATCAGCCCACTGGTAATCGATCAGTCCTCGTTTTTGTGGCCGGTCTGGTGGTGTTGCTGGCCGTGTTGCAACTGCTTCACGTGATTGACCTCACCACCGCGCAGGGGCTGGCGCAGGCTATGGGCGTGATTATTTCGTCGGTAGCCCTCGGCTATTTTGCCTACCTGTTGCTGGCGGGTGGGCTGGATTTGGTCGAGAAAAAGCGCGTGGTGGTGCTTTTCGTGTTTTTCCTGGCCTCGGCGTTTTATTGGGCCGGTAACGAGCAGCAAGGCTCGTCGCTGCAAATCTTCGCCGACCGATACACCGACCTCAACCTGTTTGGCTGGCAGATGCCATCGAGTTGGTTTCAGAACCTGAATCCGGCCTTTATTCTGCTGTTTTCGCCGGTTTTGGCCGGGCTGTGGATTTTTCTGGCAAACCGAAAGATCAGCTACTCCGTTCCGGCCAAGTTTGCCACGAGTTTGCTGCTGGTCGGCGTGGCTTACGTGGTGATGATTTTTGCCTCGCGGCTGGCCCTGACGGGTTCGCGCACATCGCCATTGTATCTGACGCTGACCTATTTTTTCTTCACCCTCGGCGAGTTGTTTCTGAGTCCGGTGGGACTGAGTGCGTTCTCGAAATTAGCCCCCAAACGGTATCTGAGTCAGTTGATGGGCGTTTGGTTTATCGGTTCCTCTTTAGGTAACCTGATTGCAGGCCTGTTTGCCGGGGGTTTCGACGAGAAAAACGTGCAGCAGATGCCCGCCCTGTTTCAGAGCGTGGCCGTAATTCTGCTGGCCGGTGGGGGCGTGATGCTGTTGCTGGCAAGACCCCTGAAACGCTGGATGGGCGGGATTGATTAGGAACCGGCTTTTTTGGCTTTGTAGCCTTTGCCGGTTAGCCAGGTCAATACCTTATCGCGTTGGTCGCCCTGAATCAGAATTTCGCCGTTTTTTTGAGAACCGCCCGTTCCGCAGGCGGTTTTTAGTTGTTTGGCGAGGTCGGTGAGGTCAGCGTCGGTGCCGACGAAGCCGCGAACAGCCGTCACGGTTTTGTTGCCGCCAAGCCTATCGAGCCAGATTTTAAGCGGTTGCTGGGCGGGTGGCAGGGTAGCGGCTTCGGGTGTATCGTCGGATTGATACGCGAAATCGGGATCGGTCGAGAAGACGATGCCGGTGGCGTTTTTGGTTTTCTTGCTCATCTGAATTGCAGCCGAAATTTTAGCTAAGTTAGCGGCAAACCACCGGACAAATGGCCGTTCATCACGTTCACGACAAATTTTTCAAGGCCGTTTTCTCCCAACCTGATGTTGCAGCCGCGCTCATCGAGAACCTGTTTCCGGCTGAATTAACGGCGGTTCTGCAACTCGAATCGCTCGAACTCACGGCAGACTCTTACGTTGACGACGACCTGAACGCGCATTTCGCCGATTTAGTCTATCGGTGTCAGTTGCAGAATACTGGCCCGGTGCAGATCGCGCTCATTCTCGAACACAAGAGCTACCCCGAACCACAGATTCATTTTCAACTGTTGCGGTATATGCTCAACCACTGGCAGCAGAATCTGAAGGCCGACGAGCCACCCATGCCGTTGATTCCCGTTGTTATCTATCACGGAAGAAGCCGCTGGCAATATACGTCATTAGAATCGCAGCTAACGAGTCAGCATTTGGCCCTGAGCCGCTATGTGCCGGAATTTGATTATATACTTGTTGATCTATCGTTGTTGCCTGACGAACAGATTGCCACCTTCACCAATCAGTTTTTGCGCCTGTCAACGATGCTGATGAAGTATGAGTCGAAGCGAAAACGGTACGATGCCCTGATTCACAAACAGATTGCGGAATGGTTATCATTGATGGGTGCCGAAGAACAAAGCCGCTTGATAGAACCAATAGCGCGGTATATTTTTGAAACGTCGGGCTTGTCGGCGGCTGAAATTATCGCTATCTTGACCCCTGTTTCACCACAATCTCAAACTGAAATTATGACTGCTGCCGATCAAATTCGCGCTCAGGTGCGCCGGGAAACGACCGAAGTGGTGCGCCGGGAGACGACCGAAGCCGTGCGCCGGGAAACTAATAAAGCTGTTGCAAAGAAATTGGCTATGAGCGGTATGCCAATTGATCAGATTGCGGGTATTCTTGAATTACCGCTGGCTGACGTGCTGAAACTCATCGCAGCCAACTCAAATCACGGTTAATACACCAGCCGAATTTCACCCGGTACGATGCTCACCGTCAGCTGGTTGGTGTTGAGTTGGCGGGGTTCACCGCCATAGTGAATCAGCAACGTCTCGTCGGCTTCGAGGGTGATTTTCTGCGTTCGGAACAGTTCCACGTATTTCGATTTGCCGAGACGTTTGGTAAAGAGTTGCGAAAAATACGCGGGGCGGTAGGCTGCGCGGCCATCAGGAGAAGAAGACAAAGAGCAGAATGATGAAAACGATGATGAAGACATAATACCAACCGTCCGAAAAGATGTACGGCTTGTACTCTTCACAAAATCGGCGGATGCGGTTCATGGTGGAAATGTACTCGGTTTTGGGGGGCTAATAGGGACGGATTTCCTCGTCTTCGTATCACCAAAACCAGCGTTCGCCCGGCTTGGCGGAGGCCACAACCGGGTGCTGACTGGCGTGGAAGTGCTTTGTGGCGTGTTGATTCGGAGACGAATCGCAGCAGTGTGTTTTGCCGCAGGTCTGGCCGGTGCGGAGATGCACCCAACCAGAGCCGGTTTTGATACATTCTTCGCAAACGTACTCCCCGTTTTGTACGTCGGTCAGGGCCGAGAGGTGGTTGCAGAGGTTGGTCACTTTAGTTCTCGGCTAAGTATTTATGCACAAAACTAACCGCCATTGCCCCCTCGCCAACGGCAGAAGCCACCCGGTTCATGGCCCCGGCCCGAACGTCACCGGCGGCAAAAATACCGGCACTGCACGTTTCGAGTGAAAACGGCTCGCGGGTGTGCCGCCAAACGGTTTTAAAATCGGCGAACTTACCTAAGTCGCGGCCCGTCGCAATGAAGCCCTTATCGTCCTTAATGATGTCCATCTCGATCCAGTCAGTATAGGGTTTGGTGCCGATAAAAATAAACAGCCCGGCGGCTGGCACGGTCGTCCGTTCGTTGGTGTCTTTGTTTTCCAACAGCAGGCACTCCATCCGCTCGTTACCGAGGGCTTCAACAACCTCCGTACAGGCAACAACGGCGATGTTGGGCGTGGCAGTGATCTGGTCAATCAAATACTGCGACATCGTGGACGATAAATCCGGTTTTCGCACACAGATAGACACTTGTGAGGCCATCCGCGAGAGATACATGGCTCCCTGCCCGGCAGAGTTTCCACCACCCACGATATACACCGGCTTATCTTTAAAGGCGTAGGCTTCGGTGGTGGCCGCGCCATAATATACGCCCGCGCCCGTAAATCGGTCGAGACTTTCGTTGTCTAATTTATGGTACGACACGCCCGTACTAAGTAATATCGCCCGCGTCACCACCACGCTGCCGTCGGCCATGCTGATGGTTTTATACTGCCCCTTAGATTCTATTTTGATCACTTCCTGCGGAATCAAAAACTCTACCCCAAAGCGTTGCGCCTGCGTAATGGCGCGTCGGGCAAGGTCGGCCCCGCTCAACCCGTTTGGGAAACCGAGGTAGTTTTCGATGCGGGAACTCGTGCCGGCCTGCCCGCCGGGTGCGCGTTTGTCAATCATAATCGTTTTCAGTCCTTCTGAACCGCCATACACCGCAGCCGCCAGACCAGCCGGGCCAGCCCCGATAATGACAAGGTCATATAAACTTTGCGAGGCTTTGGCGGTCAGTTTCAGATTTTCGCCTAATGCCGCCAGCGTTGGCTGCACGAGGGCCGTGCCGTTCTCTAACACCACAACGGGCAAGGCGTTGCGATCCAGATTATGCAGTTTCAGGAGTTCATCGGCGCGGGCATCGGTCTCCACATCGAGCCATTGATACGGAACCTGATTGCCGACCAGAAAGTCTTTCAGGTCGTGCGACAGGGGCGAAAACTGGTAGCCAATCAGTTTTATCCCCTCAAATTCAGGGCGGTAATTGGCTTTCCAGTCGGTCAGCAAATCATCCAGAACGGGATACAGTTTCTCTTCGGGCGGATCCCAGGGTTTGGCAATGTAGTAATCGAGCTGTACCTCGTTGATGGCCCTGATTGCCGAATCTGTATCAGAATAAGCCGTGAGCAGCACCCGTTTGGCCGTTGGAAACGTTTTGCGGGCTTCGCGCAGAAAGTCAACCCCGGCCATGTCGGGCATCCGTTGGTCAGAGAGAAACAAGGCCACCTCGTCGCCTTTCTTTTTCAGATCGGCCAATGAATCGAGAGCTTCCCGGGCCGATGTGGTCGCCAGAATCCGGTATTCGCGCCGGTAGCGTTTTCGCAGATCCTGCTGAATGGCCTGCAACACCTGCGGGTCATCGTCAATGGAAAAAAGTATCGGGAGTTTCATTTGAAGTGGTCAGTGATAAGTGGTTAGTGCGTAGTAGTATACGTCAGCCAACTAACGGCTAACCACTTGCCACTAACCACTCTTAAACAGGTAAACACACACTAAACACGGTTTGGCCCGGTTCTGATTCCACCTTAACCAAGCCGTTGTGGTGCCGGACGATTCCCTGCACAATGTCTAAGCCCAGCCCGGTGCCTTTGCCAATGGCTTTGGTCGTAAAAAACGGGTCGAAAATCTTACTGCGAATGGCCTCCGGGATACCCGCGCCATTATCGGTGATGGTGGTAATCACAAAGCCGGGGCTATCGGGGCGCGGGTCGTAATGGGCGGCAATGGTGAGCGTTCCGCCGGTGTCGGGCAGGGCATCGGCGGCATTGTCAATCAAATTTGTCCAGACCTGATTCAGTTCGCCGGGCCATCCCTGAATATCAGGTAGTTCTGTGGGAAAATCGAGCGTTACCGTAATCTTTTTGGCGTTGAGTTTGTGATTGAGCAGCGTCAGGGTTGAGCGAATACCATCGGCCAAATGAACTGCCTGTTTACCCCCACCCTGATCCATATGGGTATAATTTTTGATGCTGCCGACGAGGTTCTGAATCCGTTTCGATGCCTCGCTGATGTCGCTCACGAGTTGCTCCGTTACCATATTGTCCACAATCCATTTCAATACGCCGGGCAGGTTATCATCACCGATTTGCTCGAGTAGTGCGTCTAAATCGTCGGTTGTTACGCCAAACTCGGTCAGCGACCCGGCCAGGTCGAGGGTTAGTTCGTCGTCAGGTTCAGAAACGGCCCGGTCGTCGAGCCAGTCGGTGAGTTCATCTTCGCGGCTACTGCGTTCCAGCAAGGAGAGCCGTTGTGCGGCATCAGACGTTTTCTGGTCAATTATTTGAAAGAACGTGGTGTTCACCGCGTCAACCTGCGCGTCGGTCAGGTTCAGGTGCATGAGGGCTTTAAAGCTGTCGGGCGTGGCCCGGAGGTGGTCTTTGAGCGTAGTGGCCGACCGCACCACTGCTGCCACCGGGTTGTTGAGTTCGTGGGCCAGCCCCGCCGACAGCCGTCCCAACGAAGCCAATTTATCGGTTTGCTGTTGTTGCGCCGTGAATGACCGCACCCGGTTGGTCATCTGCTGCACCAAAGCCGCCGTGAGTTCATAACAGGTCTGGGTCATCGGTTTCAGGTGATCGCGGTGCAGACCAAGCCAGCGCACATCGCCCTCGGCATAGCCAAAGCTCGCGGCCTTCGTCAGCCGCGAATACGGCAGTACGCCCATTGTCGAATACGGCTCAAAGGTCATAATCTCGTCGCCAGCCCCGTTTGGCCCACCATCGAGCCGGACGCGCCCGGCCAGCAACAGGTTGAAATGATCGAGCGCGTCGCCGGGTTTAAACATCACGGTTCCATCGGCGAAGGTTTCGTCGGTAGCGCGGTCGAGGAGCCACAGCAGTTGCTCGTCGGGGACATCGGTCAGGGCCGAAAATTTGTGGAGTTCGGGGAGCAGCGGATTTGCCATGACCAGATAACCCGCAAATTTGCCGGAGGGTTGCGCGACGTACTTTTAAACCCCCAACTCCTTCTCAATCAGCAGGATAAACAGGTGAATGACCTTGATGTGGATTTCCTGAATCCGGTCGGCATAGCCAAAGTGCGGCACCCGGATTTCCACATCGGCAACGCCCGCGAGTTTGCCACCGTCTTTTCCCGTCAGCAACACGACTTTCATGCCGCGTTCACGGGCGGCTTCTACGGCCCGGATAATATTGGCCGAGTTGCCGCTCGTGCTAATGCCCATCAACACGTCGCCGGGCTGACCGAGACCTTCGACAAACCGTGAGAACACAAACTCGTAGCCGTAATCATTACTCACGCAGGAGAGATGGCTGGGGTCAGAGATGGCGATGGCGGCCAATGCCCGGCGGTTGTTGCGATACCGGCCCGACAGTTCTTCGGCGAAGTGCATGGCATCGCAGTGGGAGCCACCGTTGCCGCAAGAGATCATTTTGTTGCCGTTTCGCAGCGCGTCGGCCATCAACGTGGCGGCTGCTTCGATGGCGGCAAGGTTAGCCGGGTCACTAACGAAATTGGTTAAAACGGTTTGGGCTTCGGTAAGCTCCTGGCGAATGAGGTCAAGCATAATTTTTTGGTTTAAAAGACCCAACTCCGGTGCGCTACGTTCCAGCGCAGGGCAATGCTGGCGAGGTTGGTGGTGAACTCCGAGGGGCGGTATTGGCTCGATTGAAGCCGGTACAGGTAGCGGCCTTCCAGAAACACATTGTGCCAGACCATGTAGGACACCCGTGCGTCGCCATAGCTGGTAATGGTTTTGCGGCCCTGCCCGATGAAGTTGCCCAAATCCCGAAACCGGCTTTCATAATCTTTGGTCGGGTTGCCGCCGTAGTTGAAGTTTGGCGGGTCGGTGCCGTAGAGCATTGCGCTGAATGTGCCATTGAACGTCAGCCGTTTATACTGATACCGCACCGTGCCGATGCCCTCCATAAAATTGCCGCCGAGCGGATGCGCCAACGGTTGATTGTAGTGGGTGTAGTTGGTTTGCCCGCTCCGGTGGGCGTAGGTAAACGGACGGGCGAGGTTAAATTCACCCTGCAAATCAAGGTTTTTGATACCCAGCGCGTCAATGTATTTCAGCCCGGCCTGAATGGCAAACTTATTCGTCCAGGAGCCTTGCCCGGCCCTAAGGTCTTTAATCAGAAACTCATCGAGCATGATTTGTCCATAGAACAAAAAGTGCCGCAGAAAATTGGCTTTCACATCAATCCCCAGCACGGCGTTATCGGCACTGCCCCGGTATGACTCGATGTATCGGTACAGGATAATGGGGTTTAGGTAGCTCACCTCAAACCGATCCCGGCTAAAGACTTCGCCCTCAAATACGCCCACATTCACGTGCTTACCGATATTGGCACTTAAGTGATGAACGGTCATAAATTTCTGCGGAATGAGCGCGTTGCCGAACGTAATATCGGCCACGTTCTGCAACTCGGTAAACAGGTTGGTGTATTGAAACCGCCCGAAGCGCGTGGTGAATTTCAGAAACGAATAAGCCGCCGAGTTATCCGATAAAAACAATGACCGGATGCCGTTGCCGAAAAAATTACGGTCGTGGCCGAACTGGATATTGATGATTTTCAGCGCATTGAAGGTGATATACCCCCGCGCCGACAGAAAATCGGCCCCGCGATTTTTGTAGAGCTTCGTCAACCCTTCGCCCGGCGCAAAACCCCCTCCCGTTTGCGGACTGCTGTAAAGTGCGCCGTATTCCTGAATATATCGCGGATAAAACGCCTGTGTATCAGCAAAATAGGTATAAAAACCCAGCCGCTTCATAATTGAACCGCGTAGTTCAAGGCCGCGTGTGTTCACGTACTGCGGGCCGTCGGCTGCGGGGTCGGCATCAAAACCGACGTGTACGGCGGGGCTGATGTGCAGGTCAAACTCCGGCGTTTGCACGGAATACAAATCGGCTTTTTTCTTGAAAAGTACCGTCCAGAGCGGGTTGGGATTGTCGCCGGGCGCAATTTTGGCGGGCCTGAACCGGCTGATGGGGTCTTGCCGAACAGTATCGGGCA
>JBBRNH010000119.1:0-12791 GCA_038230415.1 Cytophagales bacterium
GAAGGTGCCGTCAATGGCGGCTTTCAAGGCACCCGCAGGCTCTTTCGGGCCGCCGGGCGTCATAAGGTCCCAGAAAAACGTGTGGTTCCAGTGGCCGCCCGCGTTGTTCCGCACGGCTGCGGGCGTAGTGGCCGAAACGCTTTTGACGAGGTCGTCAATGTTCATTTTTGCCATTGCCGCGTTTTCGGGCATCGCAACGGCTTTGTTCAGGTTGTCCACGTAGGCTTTGTGGTGTTTGCCGTGATGGATTTCCATGGTCTGCTTGCCGATGTGTGGTTCCAGCGCAGCCGCATCGAAGGGCAAGGGAGCCAGCGTAAACGGACCCATTGTCTGGGCGGGAACCTGCCCAACTGAGCGGAACGTGAGCAAACCAGCCGATGTACCAAAGGCGAGTTTAAGAAATTCAGAGCGATTCATAAAAAATGGGTTTGTAGTAAATCAGAAAAAACTCACCGTAAAGAACGCTATTCTGTCGGGGTTGTTGGCGCAAAACCCGACAACAGTACTTTGTGGTACACCTCGCTCATCGGCAAAGCCACATCGCCGAGCAAAATAGACTGGCTGAGGTCGTCATAATCGTCATTAAACCAGTGCCGAACATCCTGATTTTTGGTATAAACCGACACGTAAAGATAAAAATCCTGCCAGACTATTCATACGCAATCCGGCTCAGGATACTGCGGCCCAGCGTTACCTCGTCGGCGTATTCCAGATCACCACCAATCGGGATGCCCCGCGCAATGGTCGAGATTTTCAGGTTGAACTGTTTGAGCCGTTTTTGCAGGTAAAACGCGGTTGTGTCGCCCTCCATCGTGGGGCTGATAGCGAGGATAATCTCGCGCACCTGCTCGTTATCCCGCAGCCGGTCAACGAGCGAATCAATCTGCAAATCGCCCGGCCCGATGCCTTCAACGGGTGAGATTATCCCGCCCAGCACGTGATACAGGCCCTTGAACTGCGCCGTGTTTTCAATCGCCAGCACGTCGCGGGTGTCTTCGACCACGCAAAGCAGCGATTGGTCGCGCCGGGGGCTGGTGCAGATCAGGCACAAATCATTGTCTGACAGGTTGTAGCACTGTTTGCAGTATTTGGTATGCTGCCGAACAGCGATCAGGCTGTCGGCCAGGAGTTTAGTTTGGTCTTCGTCTCGTTTGAGGAGGTGCAGCACCAGCCGCAGGGCCGTTTTTTTGCCAATGCCGGGCAGTTTCGAGACCTCACCAACGGCATCTTCAATGAGTTTTGAGGGGTATTCCATGTTTGTAGTGGCAAGTGATTAGTGGCTGGTGGTTAGCGGCTGGCGCAAGCCAACTAACCACTTGCCACCAGCCACTAATCACTAATTATACACTTCTGCCGAGATGCCGCGTCCGCAGATGGCGTTTCGCATTGGCGTGAGTTGATCCCATTCGCCGTTTTTAACCACGCATTTGCCCTTGTAATGAATCAGGATCGTGCATTGTTCGGCCTGTTCGGGCGTATGTTCGCAGACTTCGATAAGGGCCTGAATTACGTGTTCAAAGGTGTTGATGTCGTCGTTAAAGACAATCAGGCTATACAAGTCGGTCGTCACCACGTCGTCGAGTACATCAACGTCTTCCGACCATTCGGTTTCTTTAAAGGGAATCATTGGGCGAAGATTCTATTCAGTTTTACACAAATTTACGCAAATTTGGCCGCACGTGCCACACTCAATTAACTACATTCACTGCTCAAAAGTTACCCTAATCCCATGAATACCACCGTTGCGCTTATCATTTTAGTAGCCTATTTCGGGATGCTCATTACCGTATCGTTCTACACCGCTCGCGGGGCCGATACCAACACGTTTTTCACCGCCAACCGGCAATCGCCCTGGTGGTTGGTGGCAATCGGCATGATCGGTACGTCGCTGTCGGGTGTGACCTTTATCTCCGTGCCGGGTGCGGTCGGGAAAATCGGGTTCTCGTATTTTCAGGTCGTGCTGGGCTACATCATTGGCTATATCGTGATCGGCACGGTGCTGATGCCGCTGTATTACCGCCTGAACCTGATTTCGATTTATGGCTATCTTCAGCAACGCTTTGGTTTTTGGTCGTACAAAACGGGTGCGGGTTTTTTCCTGCTGTCGCGCACGGTTGGCTCGGCGGTACGGCTGTATGTTGCTGCCGGGGTGCTGCAAATCGCGCTGTTCGGGCCGTTGGGTATCCCGTTTGAAGGGTCAGTTGCCATCACCATTCTCCTCATCTGGATTTATACGTTCAAAGGCGGGGTGAAAACCATTATCGTGACCGATACGCTGCAAACGCTGTTTCTGATCGCGGCCCTGATCCTGACCATCATCCTGATTTCCCAAAAACTCAACCTGTCTCCCGGCGGGTTGGTGCAGACGATTCGGGGGAGCGAGATGGCGCAGATTTTTTTCTGGGACGTGAACGACCCCAAGAATTTTATCAAGCAGTTTCTGTCGGGCGCGTTTATTGCGATTGTGATGACGGGCTTAGACCAGGATTTGATGCAGAAAAACCTGACCTGCAAAAACATCGGCGAGGCCCAGAAAAATATGTTCTGGTTCACCAGCACGCTCGTCGTGGTCAACTTTATGTTTCTGTGTCTGGGCGTGTTGCTGTATCAGTTTGCCAAGCAGGAGGGCATCAGTATCCCCGCCCGCACCGACGATTTATACCCCATGCTGGCCCTGAATCACCTCGGCCTGGCGGTTGGCATCACGTTTTTGCTGGGCATCACGGCGGCTACCTACGCCAGTGCCGACTCGGCCCTGACGGCCCTGACCACCTCGTTTTGTATTGACTTTATGGAAGTCGAAAAACGGCCCGAAGCCGAGCGGTCACGCATCAAGCACTGGGTTCACATCGGCTTTTCGGTGCTGTTTTATGTGGTGATTTTGATCTTCAACCGCCTGAACAGCAAAGAAGTAATTACGGCGGTGTTCGATATTGCGGGCTTCACCTACGGGCCGCTCCTGGGGCTGTATGCGTTCGGGCTGTTCTCGGCCCGGCCCGTGCGCGATGGCTGGGTTCCGTTTATTTGTTTAGCCGCGCCGGTGCTGACCTACGTGGTTGATCTGAACTCGGTATCGTGGTTTAACGGCTACAAATTCGGTTTCGAGCGGCTGCTGCTCAACGGAGCCATCACCTACGCCGGGCTGTGGGCGGCTTCGGCGGGGTTACGACAGAAGTTGACCGTTGCAACAAGGTAATTCGCCCGTGCGGTTCTGTCTCTTATTTAAATCATTCGGCGATTCGCTATATTTGTGATGCTCTTACAAATAAACGCACTGATGAAACGGCTACTCGGCTTCGGTTTTCTGGTTCTGCTGCTGTATCACACCCTCGGAGCCGTTGTGCTGTCGTTGTCGGTGTGGTGGCAGGAACAGCATGACCTGACCGAGCAAGTGACTGTTTATCAGACCGTTGACAGCATCACCGAATTTCAGGTTCCGCTCAGTAGTCTCTCGCCCGACGCACCCGGCGAAACCCTTGACCTCACCAAAGCCACCGAAGACGGATTTGCCTATCACGGCCAATATTACAGCGTCGTCAGCGTGGAGGTTCGGGATAATGTGTTGCTGATTTCGGGGATGGTCAATAAAACCGCATCGTTCTGGCACCGCGATTTGCTGACGTTTCTGAAAGATACCGTAACCAGTGAGTCAGGAGCGCACCGCAAAGCCGGGCATTGGCTCAAACAACTCCTCAAAGATTACTCGCTGACGGCCAAAATGATTGTTCGTTTTTACCTCTTCGAGATTATGCAGTCCATCCGCGTTCCCAACGCGCTCTTCTCGTTTCTCACCCGCGACCTGCCGGTGTATTCTCCCCCTCCCCAAGTAGCATAGTTATTCGTCATTCGCTTACGCTGTCATTGGGTCATTGCGCTTACGCTATCATTGGCTATGCGTTATTTGGCTTTGCTGTCATCGGTGTTTGACGGGCTAACCTTTCCCTGTTTTGTGCAGGCCGGAAACCGTTGTGTTCTCTGTGCAAAATTCCGTGACCTCTGTGGTTAAAATCAATGGCGGACTGCACGTTCGTCTCACTCAAAAGACAGTTCACTCGTGAAAACGAACCTATATAGACTTGCGGCCCTGCTTGGGCTAATCACGGTGCCGGGCCTGACCTACGCGCAGATGCCCAACGACCCGATTTACATGGGTAAACGGCAGCTTTGCACTGCCCTGATGTATGGCAACAGCCAATGGAGCCAATACTGGGAGAACTCGCTGAAACGCGAAAACCTGAACATCGGCACCCACACTACCGAGAGCGTAACCATTATGCCCGCCTACGGCATTGCCAAAGGCTTCAACGTGATTGCGTCGCTACCGTATGTCCAGACAAAAACCAGCGCGGGTAACCTGTTGGGTCAGAAAGGTTTTCAGGATGTATCGGTCTGGCTCAAATACCGATTCGTGAACGTGAAAGGCTTCTCGCTGAATGGCGTATTGGGTGGGTCGGTGCCGGTGACGAATTATGTGCCTGACTTTCTGCCGATGTCAATCGGAGTGCAGTGCCGGACGGCTTCATTTCGGGGGATTGCGGCTTATCGGCACCCGGATACGGGCCTGTATATCACCGGCGTAGGCACCTACACCTGGCGCAGCAACATTACCGTTGACCGCGATGCGTATCAGGCCAACAACAGGGTGTATAACAGCCACATCGTGCAGATGCCAAACACGTTTGACTTCGGTACGCACCTCGGCATACTTCGCAAACAGTGGCAGGCCGAGGTTTACGGTGAGAAATTCGGCTGTACATCGGGTGACTATATCCGCCGGAACGATATGCCGTTTCCGACCAATAACATGAACGGTACGGTGGCCGGTTTCTACGCCAAATATCAGCCCCGCAGTCTCGGTGTGAATGCCCGCGTATCAAAAGTGCTTGACGGTCAGAATGTTGGGCAAGCCACGACCGTGATGGTGGGCGTGTTGTATCAGGTGAAATTGTGAACAAGACTATGAAACTCTCCATAAAACTTTTTTCGGTGGCACTGGCTCTGATAGCCGGATTAACAGCCTGCGATAAAACCATTGACGAATCACTCCGCACGGCCTACACGCCAACCAACGTGGATGCTACGGCTGGCACCTGGAAAACCTACGTGCTGACTTCGCCAACTGATGTTACGATTGCTGAGCCAACGGCCACCACATCAGCCGATTACTTAGCTGAGGTTGCCACGCTCAAACAGGCTTCCGCAAGTTTAACCGCCAACCAACAGGAAGCCGTTGCCTACTGGGGAACGGGCGCGGTGTATCGCTGGAACGAGATTGCCCGCGAGTTAGCCGCCCGGTACAACATTCCGCCCGCATCGAGCGCCGATGGAAAATACCCCGTGCCGGATGCCGCCAACCCGCTTGCTGACCCGCGTTTTCCGTTTGCCAACCCGCCCTACACGGCCCGCGCCTTAGCCTATCTGAGCGTGGCGCAATACGACGCGCTGGTATCGGCCTGGAACTACAAATACAAGTACAACCGCCCGGCTCCGTCAAAAACCGATGCTACTATCCGGGTCGCGTTGCCGGTGAGCAGCATCCCAACGTATCCGTCAGAAGATGCCGTTGTGGCGGCTGCGTCATACACGGTGCTGAAGGCGATGTTTCCTGGCGAGGTGCCGTTTTTGGATGCCAAACTCGCTGAACATCAGAACGCCCGGCGATGGGCCGGGATGAATGTGGACAGCGAACTGGCGGCTGGCGTAAACCTTGGCGGTCAGGTAGCGGCCAAAGTAATGGCCCGGTCAAAGACCGATGGTATGAGTGCGGCCAACAATCAGGCTCTGACTGCCGGCATGATCGAGGCTGCCAAAGGCCGGGGTATCAGTGAGGTGTGGCTGAGTCAGGAATTGCCGATTCGTCCGCCGATGCTGCCTAACTACGGAGCCGTTTCGACCTGGAATTTCGACAAGACAACGCTGGCAAAAATCCGCCCCGAAATGCCCTACGTGATTGGCAGCGCATCGTTCGAGAAAGACTTAGCCGAACTGCGCGATATGCAGAAAAACCAAACCCGCGAACAGGCCCGGATCGCCAATTACTGGTCAGACGGAGCCGGCAGCTACACGCCACCCGGCCACTGGCACCGCGCAGCCGCCAATGCCGCCGTTGATGCCAAATTCAGCGAGGTCAGAACGGCCCGGACGCTGGCCTTAGTCGGTACGGCGGTTCAGGATGCGGGCATTGCCTGCTGGGAAACCAAGTATTTCTACTACACGCCCCGCCCGCAGCAACTCGGCCTGAAAACGTCCATCGGCCTGCCTAATTTCCCGTCTTACACATCGGGCCACAGTACGTTTTCGGCGGCAGCGGCAGCGGTGCTGGGCTATATCTTCCCTGACCGGGTAGCGGAGTTTAATAATGCGGCCAAAGAAGCCTCTGAGTCGCGGGTGTGCGGCCTGATTCACTTTCGGGTTGACTGCGAAATGGGGCTGAAACACGGCAAGGCCATCGGCGAATACGCGGTCATGAAGGGAAAAACAGATGGGTCGGGACTGTAAAGGATGTATGACATAGGCTGTATGATGTATTCGTTGGCGGAATACATCATACAGCCTATATCCTATATTATTCATCAAAATGAACTTCTCAAAAATCACGCTGGTAGCCTTGCTAATGAATACCCGATACAAAATACTGTTACTTCTGCTGGCGGCTTCGCTGCCGACAACAGCGCAAGTCAATCGGGTGGACTCTCTCCGCAGCCACACCCTCGACATGGTGCAGGTGCTGGGAAATCGCCCGGTGGTGGTGCAGACCATGCCCGACGTGCAGGGAACTTACCTGCTGGCCGGTCGGCGGAGCGAGGTGATTCGACTGGCCGACATTGATGCCGACATCACCCAAAAAAATCCCCGCCAACTGCTGGCCCGCATACCGGGGTTGTTTGTTTATGACATGGATGGCACTGGTAATCAGCTAAATGTGGCAACGCGAGGCCTTGATCCGCACCGTTCGTGGGAGATTAATTTGCGACAAAACGGCGTGGTCGTCAACTCGGATATGTACGGTTATCCGGCCAGCCATTACTCACCCCCCGCCGAAAGTATCGAGCGGATCGAGTTTGTGCGCGGCACAGCCTCGCTGCAATACGGGGCGCAGTTTGGCGGGATGCTCAACGCCGTAACCAAACAGGCCGACACTACCCGCCGATTCGGATTCGAGAGCATCAATTCGGTGGGGTCGTTTGGCACCCGAAGTTCCTACAACGCCGTGTCGGGGCGCGTCAGCAAATTGACGTATTACGGCTATGCCTACTGGCGACATTCGGACGGATACCGGCAAAATAGCTATTCAGACGCGCAGGCACAGTATGTCTGGCTCCACTATCGGGTCAGTAATCGCCTGACGCTGACGACCGAACTGGGCCGAAGCCGGTATCTCTATCAGATTCCCGGCCCGCTTACTGATTCGATGTTCCGGGCCGACCCGCGCCAGGCAACCCGGACGCGCAACTATTTTAATCCTGACATCTGGGTTCCGTCCGTAAAACTCGATTGGCAGATTAGCCCGAAAACGCGGCTTCAATGGATAACGTCGGCGGTGCTGGGCGCACGAAACAGCGTTCAGATCGATGCGCTTGCCACCATTACCGACCTGCCCGACCCTAAAACGGGACAGTATCGCCAACGGCAGGTGGATATTGATAATTTCAACAGCTACACCACGGAAGCCCGCTTGTTGCACTCGTTTCAAATCGGTACTATGACGGCTACGGCGGTGGCGGGTATTCAGGTCATGCACAACGACTTACACCGGCGGCAGTTGGGAAAAGGAACCACCGGCTCTGATTTTGATCTGAGCCTGACCGCGCCGTTTGGCCGTGATTTGTGGTATCGCACCCGCAACGTAGCCGCCTTTGCCGAGGGGCAGTTTCGGCTGAGTCCGCGGCTGACGGTTTCGCCCGGTATTCGTATAGAAAACGGTCTGACCGAGATGCGCGGCATCATCAGTTATTACGACCCCGGCAATTTGCCCAACGACATTACCCACAAATTCGCGCTGTTGGGAGTGAGCGGGCAGTACCGGGTCAGCAATCAGGTACGGGTGTACGGCGGCTGGTCGCAGGCGTACAGGCCCGTGATTTTCAAGGATATTATTCCGGCTTCGGTGTATGAACGGGTGGATAAAAACCTGCGCGATGCGATGGGCTACAACGCCGAAATCGGGCTTGAAGGCCACTGGAACGGCCTTCACCTGAACGTGAGTGCCTTCGATTTACTGTATCGGAATCGGCTCGGTACGCTGGTTTTAGCCGACGAAAAGGGCCAGACCTACACCTTCCGCACCAACATCGGCGACAGCCGGAACCGGGGCGTTGAGGTGCTGATTGAAGGCCAGTTAGCCCGTTTTGGGCGGGTTACGGTGACGGGTTTTACGTCAACGGCGTTCTTGGATGCCCGTTACCAGAACGCCCGCGTCTCGACCGGAACCGACAACGTGAGCGTAACCGGCAACCGCGTGGAGTCGGCCCCGCACCTGACCACGCGCAATGGCCTGACCCTGCGCTACCGCACCGCCAGCCTGACGATGCAATACAGCTACGTGGGCCTGACCTATTCCGACGCGCTCAACACGCCAACGCCCTCGGCCAACGGAGCCAAAGGGCCGGTGCCTGCCTACGGTTTGTTAGATGTGAACGCCACCTGGCGCATCAGCCCCCGCCTGACATTGCGCGGCAGCGTGAATAACCTCACCAACGAATCGTATTTCACCAAACGCCCAACGTTTTATCCAGGACCGGGTATTTGGTCGTCTGACGGACGAAATGCGGTGCTGTCGGTGGGTTTTAAGCTCTAACTCAGTACTATGAAAGCGTTTATCTTGCTTATTGTCAGCGTTTTACTGCTCATTTCTCTCGAAGTCGCCAGCGTCTATTTCATTATGCCGTTTCCCGGTAGCCAGCTCGACGACGCGGCCAATAGCAGCCGGGTTGCGGTCGCCTATTGGCTGCATAATAATATCGGCTGGCTGCGGATAGTCGGGTTGGTAGGATTGGTGCTGTCGGCGGTTTGGCTGGTACGGTCGGTTAATCAGGGATCGTTATCGGTGAAACGCGGTTTTGGGCGGTGGTGGCCGGTTGGCGTATCGGGTGCGTTGGTGCTGGCTTACGGGGCGGTACTGTATGTGGTCAACGCCGAAATGATGGCCGATCAAATGTTCAAACAACCAACCACCAAACGCATGGCGAGCCTGGCGCAGAACAAAATTCCGGCCAATAAACTTGTTTTGGGCGTATATGAAAACAGCGAAGCCCGCGCTTATCCGTTGCAATTCATCGGCTATCACCATCAGGTACGAGACATCGTTGGGGGCCACCCGGTGATGATAACCTACTGCACCGTTTGCCGCACCGGGCGCGTGTATGACCCAGTTGTCAACGGCAAAAATGAGACGTTCCGACTCGTCGGTATGGATCATTTCAACGCCCTATTTGAAGACGAAGCCACCGGAAGCTGGTGGCGGCAGGCAACGGGCGAAGCCATTCTCGGCCCGCGCAAAGGGCAGATTCTCGGCGAATTAGCCTCTCCCCAGATGACGCTTGCCGAATGGAGCGCGGCTCACCCCAACACGCTGGTGATGCAACCAGACCCGGCCTTTACAGCAGAAACCGATAGCTTAGCAACCTACGATCTGGGCGTAAAACGCGGCAAACTCACCGGGCGAGATTCGGCCTCGTGGCATAACAAGTCGTGGGTGGTGGGCGTGGTAAGCAACGATGGCAAAACCGCCAAAGCCTTCGACTGGAATCGGCTGGTAGGCGAGCGAGTTATCAACAATACCGTTGGTAATCAGTCTATTGCGTTGACTGTTGCATCCGACAATCTGAGTTTCCGGGTTTGGAACCGAACCGTCTCGGGACAAACGCTCACGTTTTTGGGCGCAGCAGACGGGAATTTCACCGACCGGGAAACCAACACCGTCTGGAACCGGCAGGGCGTGGCGGTATCGGGCGCGTTGGCCGGGCAACGGCTGATCCCCGTGCGGGCTTATCAGGAGTTTTGGCACTCGTGGCGGAGTTTTCACCCGGAGACGGGACGGTGAAATGTGAAGGGTGATAAATTTTTAAAGTCTGATCTTGTAACTTAGCTCTGACAAGTTATGTAATGACCCTGCCAAAAAATATGCCCACAACAAAAGAAAAAACGCAAATAAGAGTCACGGAGATTACAAAAGCCTTTGCAGATCAATATAAATATTATTGTCTGAGTACTTAGTAGCAAGTGGTTAGTAGTAACCCGGCAGGAACTAACCACTAATCACTGAACATTAACCACTTAAAAATGAAACTTTTAATCACCGGCGGGGCCGGGTTTGTCGGCTCATCGCTGGCTATTTCGCTCAAAACCAACTATCCGCACTACGAAATTTACGCGCTCGACAACCTCAAACGGCGCGGCTCCGAATTGAGTTTAGCCCGGCTGAAGGTGGCGGGCATTAATTTTCTGCACGGCGACATTCGCAATAAAGAAGACTTCGACGCGCTCCCCGCCGTTGATGTCGTTATTGAAGCGTCTGCCGAACCGAGCGTGTTGGCCGGACTCGACGGCACACCCGACTACCTTATCAACACCAATCTGTTTGGCACGGTCAACTGCCTGAACTACGCCCTGAAACACAAAGCGTCGTTCATTTTTCTGTCCACGAGCCGGGTATATCCAATCAAAACCATCGAAACGCTGAATTTCGAGGAGGCAGAGACGCGGTTTGTGTTGACTGATAATCAGCCGGTTCCGGGCGTATCGTCGCGGGGAATTGCCGAAGATTTTCCGCTCACCGGGGCGCGGTCGTTGTATGGCACCACCAAACTTGCGTCTGAACTTATCATCCAGGAATATAATGAGTTTTATGGCCTGAAAACCGTTATCAACCGCTGTGGGGTCATTACCGGCCCCTGGCAAATGGGCAAAGTAGATCAAGGCGTTATGGTTCTCTGGATTGCCAAGCACTGTTTTGAGCAGCAACTCGCCTACATCGGCTACGGCGGCACCGGCAAACAAACCCGCGATATGCTGCACATCGCTGATCTTTACCGCCTGATAGACTGGCAGTTGCACAACCTCGATGCCGTGAATGGTGAGATACTAAACGCGGGTGGTGGCACCGAAAGCAGCGCGTCGTTGCAGGAATTAACCACGATTTGCCAGGAAATTACCGGCAAAACCATTCCAATCAAACCCGTTACCGAAAACCGGGCGGCAGACATCCGGCTCTACATCACCGACAATACCCGTGTTACACAGCGAACGGGCTGGAAACCCGAACTCGGCATCCGCGACATCGTGACCGATATTCACGCCTGGCTCAACGAGAACAGAGCCGCGCTGGAGCCGATTTTGCGGTAACCTGTTCGGCACCGCCACCAGGGTGTGCCGTTTCAGACGGAGAAGTTCGTTCATGCGCGGATGCCCACAGCCTGGGGGCGGTGGGGAACAAACTCCATTTTCTCACTCTCAGCAAATCACCGCCAAACCCCGCAAATGCGCGGTGTCGTTCGCCAGTTCAATCGTAAACTGCGCGGTTTTGTAGTCGTAGCGAAGTTTATACAGACACAGATTCCGGTGTTCATACCGATCCATATCGGCTAATGATTCGTGCATGAGCCACGATAGTAGAATCCGCATGGCCCGCCCGTGCATCACGATCAACACCGGGTTCTCGTCGGGATGGCTCAGAATTAGGTCAATCACGGGCTTTTGGCGGTTCATCACGTCTTCGGGGCTTTCGCCACCGTCGGTGGGTTGGTCAGTGTATCCCGCCGACCAGTTTTCCATCAGGGCGCGGTAGTAGGCGTTGTCGGTTGAGTTTGGGACTTTGCCTTCCATCACGCCCCAACTAATTTCGTTTAGGCCGCCGTATTGCTCCATTGGAATACCAAGTTCCCTGAATGGTTCGGCGGTTTGGTGGGTTCGCCGGAGGTTTGAGAGATAGACATTGGCGAACGGCACGTGCCGATACGCCTGAAAAAAAGCCATTGCCTGCGCCCGGCCCAGTTCGTTCAGATCAGCATCAATGCCGCTGCCCTGTACCACACCCCGACGGTTGTAGTCGGTCTCGCCGTGGCGAATGATATAAATCGTTTTCTGTTCCAAGTAATGTGTTTCTTACGGGCGTAAATTTGCCGCAAAAGTAGCTAAAATAAACCAGAAAATGAAGGCCGATCTCGACATTGCCCAACTGAACAGTACCCATAAAAACAGCATTCTGGAAGTGCTGGGCGTAGAATTTACCGAAGCCGGCGATGGTTACTTAGTGGCCCGGATGCCGGTTGACCACCGCACCCATCAGCCTTTTGGCATTTTGCACGGGGGCGCGTCGGTGGTGCTGGCCGAAAGCATCGGCAGTACAGCGTCGTTTCTGTTGCTGGCAGACCCTACAAAGCAACGGGCGGTGGGCATAGAGATCAATGCCAACCACCTGCGGTCGGTGCGGTCGGGTTGGGTAACGGGGCGTTGCACGGCCATCCACGTCGGTCGCACCACCCACGTCTGGGACATTCGGATTACCGATGACCAGGAAAAACTGGTGTGCATTAGCCGACTAACGGTGGCAATTGTGACTATTTAAAGCACAAAACCCTTTCTCTGTTTGTTAGTTAATCAGCCGCCCACCAACAGCGGCTTGATTATGTACGCGACTCCTGATTTGCAGACAATTGATGCCATCGTTATACAAAACGCGGCCCGTCTCCGCTGGGAAACAGCCCGGCAACTCGGCCACCCTGCCGCCCTCTGGCGATCGCCCAACCAAACTGACAAGCACCTGATTGTCAGTTTTGACGATAACCTCCCAA
>JBBRNH010000120.1:0-12707 GCA_038230415.1 Cytophagales bacterium
ACAACAATCGCGCTCATACTGGCGCAGTTTCGGGTGATCAACAACCTGCCCGGAACGCGGCTCTTGGGCTTGTTTGGCGTGTATCTGTTTCTGGCCGTTATCGGTGCCTATTGCGATGTGGTCGCGCTGTTGCAGGACGGTCAGTTGGCCTTAGTGCTGTTCGGCATGATTTTGTGCATTGTGCTGGTTCACGCCCTGATTCTGTTTGGCATCGGGGCCGCGCTCAAACAGGATTGGGACATACTGGCAATTGCCTCGCAGGCCAACATCGGCGGGGCAACATCGGCCCTGGCTCTGGCCCGTAGCTTGGGCCGCGCCGACCTGCAACTGCCCGCCGTGCTGGTTGGCACGCTCGGCAACGCCATCGGCACCTATCTCGGTATCCTGATGGCCGAATGGTTGAAATAGTTTGAGGTTTGTGGTTAGGTGTTTACAGTAAATAGCTGACTTTCAGATATTTGCCGCAGTCAAGAAAGACGAACCTCAAACCACGAACTGATAAACTCAATTATTTCCGTACTTTTGCCCGGCAATAAGCAACCTGCTATTTGCCATGAGTTTAGACAGTCCGCGATCATTCGCCACCAAATTTCTCTACGAAGCACTGACCTACGACGACGTTCTGCTGCTTCCTGCCTACTCCGAGGTTTTACCGCGAGACACCCGCACCGATACCTGGCTTACCCGCAACATCCGAATCAATATTCCGCTCATTTCGGCAGCGATGGACACCGTTACCGAATATGAACTCGCCGTGGCGATGGCACAGGAGGGCGGCATTGGTATCATCCACAAAAATATGAGCGTTGAGCTACAGGCCGAACAGGTCAGGAAGGTCAAACGCTCGGAAAGCGGGATGATTATTGACCCCATCACCCTCACCGAAGATCAAACGCTGGCCGACGCACTCAAAATCATGCGCGAGTACAAAATCGGCGGCATCCCGATTATTGATCCGGCGGGCAAACTCGTCGGGATTCTGACCAACCGCGACCTGCGCTTCCAGACCGACCTGAGCCAGAACGTGACCAGCGTGATGACCAAAAACAACCTCATCACCGCCCGCGAAGGCTTCACGCTCGAAGAAGCAGAAACCATCCTGCAACAGTACCGCATCGAAAAACTCCCCATCGTAAATACCGATTATCAGCTTGTTGGGCTGATTACTTACAAAGACATCCTGAAAAAGAAAAGCCACCCCAACGCCTGCAAAGACCAACTTGGCCGGTTACGGGTGGGGGCTGCCGTTGGCGTTACACCCGACCTTATCCGGCGCATCGAAGCCCTGGTGAAAGCCGGGGTTGACGTGATTTCGGTGGATACCGCACACGGTCATTCGCGGGGCGTTCTGGATGCCGTGCGGAACATCAAAGCGCAATTCCCCAAACTCGATGTCATTGCCGGCAACGTTGCCACCGGCGCGGGCGCGCTGGCACTGGCACAGGCCGGGGCCGATGCTGTGAAAGTCGGCGTGGGGCCGGGCAGTATCTGCACCACCCGAATTATTGCCGGTATCGGGATGCCGCAACTCACGGCGGTTTATGAAGCGGCAGAAGCTGTGCGGGGGTTGGGCGTTCCGATTATTGCCGACGGGGGTATCCGGTTTTCGGGCGACATCACAAAGGCCATTGCAGGCGGGGCCAACACCGTAATGATCGGCTCGCTGCTGGCCGGCACCGAAGAAGCCCCCGGCGAGGTGGTGCTGTATGAGGGCCGCCGGTTTAAAACCTACCGGGGCATGGGGTCGGTAGAGGCCATGGAAGACGGCTCGAAAGACCGCTATTTTCAGGATGCCGAAGACGACATCAAGAAACTCGTGCCGGAAGGTATCGTGGGCCGCGTCCCGATTAAAGGCCGCGTATCAGAGATTATTTACCAGATGGTGGGCGGTCTGAAAGCCGGGATGGGATACTGCGGTGCCGCCGATATTGACGCATTGAAAGAAGCCAAATTCGTAAAAATAACGTCGGCGGGCGTTCGGGAGAGCCACCCGCACGACATTCAAATCCAGAAAGAAGCCCCGAATTATACGATGCGGTAGTTTAGTGATTAGTGGCCGGTAGTAAGTGATTAGCTTCATTCTGTACACTAACCACTTGCCACTAATCACTAATCACTCAAAATGCTTCCTCCACCCGTAACCCCTGCACGTTCATCTGAGCGATAAACGGGTCGGGGTCGAGTTCTTCGCAGTTCCAGACACCGGGCTTCATCCAGGTGCCTTCCAGCATCAGTTTCGCGCCAATCATGGCCGGTACGCCCGTTGTATAGCTCACGGCCTGCCCGCGCACCTCGCGGTAGGTTTCGGCGTGGTCGCAGTTATTCCAGATGTAGTAGCTTTTCTCCTCGCCGTTTTTGATACCTGTAATCTGACAGCCGATGCTGGTTTGGCCGGTATAGTTCTCGCCGAGGGTGTCGGGCGCGGGCAACACGGCTTTCAGAAATTCGAGCGGAATCACCTCACGGCCCTGAAACAGCACCGGGTCAATGCGGGTCATGCCCACGTTTTGCAGGACTTCTAAGTGCGTCAGATACGCCTGCCCAAACGTCATCCAGAAACGGGCGCGTTTGAGCGTCGGGAAGTTTTTGACGAGTGATTCAAGCTCTTCGTGATACAGCACGTAGCTCTCTTTGGGACCAATGCCGGGATAATCAATCGGCTCGTGGATGCTCATGGCCGGAATCTCGATCCACTCGCCATTGTCCCAGTAGCGGCCCGGCTGGGTAATCTCCCGGATATTGATTTCGGGATTGAAATTGGTGGCGAACGCCTTGCCATGATTCCCCGCGTTGCAGTCCACAATATCAAGGTAGTGCATCTCGTCGAAGTGGTGTTTGTTGGCGTAAGCCGTGAACACCTGGGTTGCGCCGGGGTCGAAGCCGCAACCGAGGAGGGCCATCAGCCCGGCTTTCTCAAACCGTTCGCGGAAGGCCCACTGCCAGCTATATTCAAATTTGGCAACGTCTTTGGGTTCATAATTGGCTGTGTCCAAATAATGGGTTCCTGTTTGCAAACAGGCCTCCATAATGGTCAAATCCTGATAGGGCAGGGCCACGTTAATCACCAGCACGGGCCGGAACGACTCGATCAGGGCGACGAGTTCGGGTACAACATCGGCATCGACGCGGGCCGTTTGAATGGGTACGCCGTGCATAGCCTGCACCTCGGCGGCAATGCGGTCGCACTTGCTTTGGGTGCGGCTGGCGAGCAAGATGCTGGTAAAAACGGTGCGGTTCATTGCACACTTGTGCGCCACTACGCTGCCGACTCCGCCCGCGCCGATGATTAGTACGTTTGCCATAATCTGTAAAATACGGTTGTCTGTTTCGGTTGCAAAGATAGGCACGTGGCCGGTTTGGGCCATTGGCTAAGGATACGCTACATTCATTGACGGGAAAATTGTTATTAAGTATATTTGTTGTATAGACAATTTAACTCCTTAATAACAAGCCTATTATGAAATTTACCTCGCCTACTGATTCATTTGAATTGGCTATTCTTGGCTACGGCACCCAAACCAGAAACTGGCGTGATCGCAACCATCTGAATTGCCGCGTATCGGCTTCGTGGCAACATCAGCCCGGCAGTGACCAATCTGCACCGTTGCAGACCTGGGAAGTAGGTCGGCTACTGGGCGGATTGCAATCGCTCCTGAACCAGACCACGAAGTGCATCACGCTGATAACGGCTGAACCCGGTCTGAGCGTGGAAGTGTCTGCCCGCGCCAATGATACCTACCAGGTGCAGGTTCAGTTTGACCGCGCCCTGACCCCGTGTTGGCATACTTACCCCGATTTTCCGGTGGAGATGACCATGACCATAAGCCGGGGTCAACTCAGCCAGGCCGCGCAGGAATTAGCGGGTGAGATCGCTCGATTTCCGCAGCGGTAACTGCACCGGGTTGATTAAAACAGAACGGATGTCTCTGGTGACAGGGCATCCGTTCACAGATTGTGGCACACCCGATTTTATATACAAATCACCACCAATCACATCTTTTTTTTCATAACCATCTGATTATGAAACCTGACCGATTAATATAAAAATGGTAGAATTGATACGTTAATTTGATAACGTCATTTGTTTTTCACATATTTGCGGCCATACAGTGACTATACCCGGTTGATAGGCGTTAATAAGTTTTGAACGGGGATACAAGCAGTAGCATCCTAAAAGTCACCTTTTCTTCACATAAAAGTTAGCAACCAATGAAAGTAATCAAACGTCGTAACCGGGCGATGACCATGGAGCGCATCCTGCGGGCCATGGGCGAAGTCATTGCCGAGCGCGGAACCGAAAAAGCGGGGATCAATGCCGTAGCCGAGAAAGCACAGGTCAATAAGGTGCTGATTTACAGGTACTTTGGCGGCTGGAATGGTCTTCTCGAAGCCTACGTGCAACGGGGATTTTTCCTGTCTATGTTCAACGACAAGTTTATCGAAGCGGTGCCTGATAAAGTCCCGCTCTCCGATGCCAGCCGCGTCTGGACGCAGCACTTGGTTGATTTGTTCCGTGAATTCCGCGAGCGCAAAGCATCGCAGGACCTCGTGCGCTGGGAAATGGTGAACGGTGAAACCGAACTCGCCCGCCGGATTTCAACCTTCCGCGACGAGTGTTACCAAAAACTGATTAGTAAAATTGCCCCCTTCCCCGGCGAAGACCCGCAGGCCGTTACGGCAATCATCGTGTCGGGCGTTACGTTTATGACGCTTGTTGGCAATCAGCGCGAAGAAATGCTGGGCATTGACCTCCGGTCTGATGCGGGCTGGGCGCGGGTCGAGAAAGCCATGCGCCACCTGCTCGAAGGCATTGACAAGCAGTTGTAGCAGAGCTGCTTGTGCGGTGAATCGTGAAAAACGGTCCGCGAGCGTACCTTTTTTCACGATTCATTTTTCGTTCATAATTGACTCTATCTCATCGGCTTCGAGCGGTATGTTCGCCATCAGGTCGAGGTTGCCGGTGCCGGTAATCAGCACGTTATTTTCGAGCCGAATACCCAGCCCTTCTTCCCGGATATAGATTCCCGGCTCAACCGTAAAGACCATGCCCGGCTCAAACCGGCGGTATTTGCTGCCCACATCATGCACGTCGAGTCCCAGAAAGTGAGAGGTGCCGTGCATAAAATATTTTTTGTACAGCGGTGCTGCCACATCCTGCCGGGCCACCTCCGCCCGGTCTAACAGGCCAAGCGCAATCAGTTCACTCTCCATAATCTTACCCACCTCGGTCTGGTAATCATCCCAGAGATTACCGGGGCGCAGGAGTTGTTTGGCTTCCTGCATCACGCGCCAAACGGCATTATACACCGCCCGCTGCCGATCCGTGAACCGCCCCGAAACCGGCACCACCCGCGTCATATCGGCATTGTAATTAGCATATTCGGCCCCTAAATCAAGCAATACCAACTCACCGGCCCGGCATTGATTCTTGTTATCAACATAATGCAGGACGCAGGTGTTTTTTCCCGACGCGATAATGGGTGAGTACGCGGCCCCCCGCGACCGATTCCGCAAAAACTCGTGCATCATCTCGGCTTCGATTTCATACTCCCACACGCCGGGTTTGATAAATTTAAGTAACCGCCGGAACATCTTGTCGGTGATGTCAATGGCGGTATTAATGAGTTCGACCTCGGCGGGGAGTTTGATGGCCCTCAGATGCTGCATGAGTGGGGCCAGCCGTTCGAGCCGATGGAGCGGGTAATGAGCCTTGAAGTCATTGATAAACCGGGCATCGCGGGTCTCTACCATCACCCCGGCGCGGGTGTGTTCGTTGGTGTTCAGATAAACCTGATCGGCCTCGAAGATGATCTGCCCAAAAACAGACTCGAACTGCTGCGTCCAGTAAATCTGTGCCTGCGGGATTCCGGTGGTCGTTTCGGCCCCGGCTTTGGTGAGTTTATGGCCTTCCCAAAGCTCAATCTGCTCATTCGTTTCGCGCAGAAACAGCGCGACACGGTATTTCTCGTCGGGATGGTCGGGGCAAAGCACGAGCCGGGTTTCTTCCTGATCAACGCCGGTCAGGTAAAACAGGTCGTTGTTCTGCCGAAACGGCATCGTACCGTCGGCATTGGTGGGCAACACGTCGTTAGCATTCAGCACAACCACCGAGTTGGGTTTGAGCAGGGCCGTGAGCCGGTCGCGGTTCTGGACGAACAACGTGTTTGATAGGGGATGATAACGCATTGGGCAAAGATAATACGGCCTTCGGCGAAATCGGAACGTTGACCCGCGCACGGTGCCGGTTTTGAAAGTTCTCTGGCACCGTGCATCTTTAGCCCTGCTTTTTAACCAGTCGCTACAAAAATGATGATCACTACCTTTCCGGGTAAACGGCTTGCCTGCTCACGCATCTGGTTCGCCGTTTTGCTGGCCTTAAGTCTGAATCAGGCTGTTGCTCAGGCATCTTACGAGATTGGCCCCGGCCAGCCTGCCGTGCTGAACGGCATCGAATACGGCGTTGAAATTCTGAACGAGCGTACCAAAGAAGTCAAAAGTGAAGAATACAACCGGCTTGAAATCGGGATTTATGTCACGAATAAAAGCGGCTGTACGAAACTGATTTTCCCCCGGCAAACGCTGTTCGGCTCCGGCACCAACCCCGATTTATTGGCTAATTTTGACTGCCTGAACGCTACCGGCAAACGCATGACCAGCAAAGGCGGCAGTTTATCGGCACGACCATTCACGGTGCCGTATCGCCAGACGGTAAAAGGAACCGATGGCAAAGACGTAATCACCACCACCAACGTACAGGCAGGATATATGCTCCGCAACGGCGAAAGCGTGTCGAATAAACTCATCGTGATTGTGCCTGCCGGCGAGCAGCCGCGGCTGAAAGTCAGGATTCAGGAAATTGTTGATAGTTTTTGAGTGGTCAGGTCTGTTCATTTTGGGCGGTGCCGAACGTGTATGCCCACCGCCACCAGGCTGTGGGCATACACGAAAGGACGGACCTCCCGCCTGAAACGGCACAGCCGAGGGGCGGTGCCGAACGTGTTTCCCACCGCCACCAGGCTGTGGGATACCCCCGGAAATAGATTGCCCGCCTGAAACGGCACAGCCGAGGGGAGGTGCCAAACAAACTACCCAAACAAGTATGATAATTTTTGGGTGATACCCGATATGCACAGCAAACCCTATTCACTCCTTGCCGTTGGCGAATTATTGGTTGACCTGATTGGTCATGAACTGGCCGAAAACTTAGCCGACACCCGCGACTTTCACCGCTATCAGGGCGGCAGCCCGGCTAACTTGGCCGCCAATATGGCCCGGCTCGGCAACCGCACGGCGTTGGTGGCCTGCGTCGGTAACGACAATCTGGGCCACTACCTGCGGCAGCGCGTGGCCGAAGCCGGGGTTGATACCGATTATATTGCCACTGACCCACTGGCCCCAACGAGTTTGGTGGTGGTCTCGCGCACCCGCGCCACGCCCGATTTTATTGCCTACCGCACGGCAGACTGCCAACTGTTGCCGCAGCACCTGCCCGATTCTTTGCTGGAACAGGCGGCAGTGTTTCATACCACCTGCTTTGCCCTGAGCAAACAGCCCGCCCAAACCACCATTGCCGATGCCGCCAAACGCGCTACCGGTTTTGGGTGCCGGGTGAGTATTGATGCCAACTACGCCCCTACCCTCTGGCCCGACCGCGAACAGGCCCGGCGCGTATTGGCCGACTATTGCGCCAACGGTGCGTTGGTCAAACTCAGCGACGACGACGCGGCCCGGCTCTACGGCGAGCGACTGCCCCACGAGCGCGTGATTCAGGATTTCCATGAGATGGGGGCCGTGCTGGTTTGTCTCACGCTCGGTGCCGATGGCAGTTTGGTATCGGCGGGGTTGGGCCAAACGCCGGTGCGGTTGCCGGGCCGCAAGGTTGAGGTGGTAGATGCCACCGGCGCGGGCGATGCGTTTTGGGCCGGGTTTCTGACGGCTTATTTAGCGGGCCGCACCGCCACGCAGTGTGCCGAAGCCGGAGCCACCGTTGCCACATTGAAAATCACCCGCAAAGGGCCGCTGCCAATGGGGATTTCGGTGTAGAGTGTGCCGCAAAATAACTCCACCCGTAAAAGCTATTGCCCGATCTGCTACCTTCACCCCAGAAAACAACCAACACAACGGAATGAGCCTGACAGATCAACTCAAATCGGCAGTAAAGCGCGTGCTGCGGCCACAACCCAAACCCCCAACCGACTTCGCACCCCAGACCCTGCCCTGGATTGACAAACCAAACGCCGATATTGATGCGTATCTCCGCACATTTGGCAATGGCAAAAATCTCTCCTACAACCTGGCGGAGAAACTGCGTTTTTGGCAAAAAAACGGCTACGTCATCCTCGAACAAGCTCTGGAACCGGCATTGGTTGACAGGTTGTGGGCCGACGTTGAAGAGTTGTTTACCAACAATGAGAAATACCCAATCAATATCCAAGTTGACCGGCCCGAATACGCCGGGCGTGCCGTGCAGGAAGCCCGCAACGTCCCCAAAGACGTGCTGAATGGGCCGTATATCAAGGTTATGGACTTTCATAACAGTTCGGTGGCGGGCAAGAACATCATGCTCCACAACAATATCGTGACGTTTCTGGAAGCGGTTTTCGGCGATAAAGTAGTGGCAATGCAGAGTTTGCTGTTTAAGTACGGCTCGCAGCAGGCCACCCACCAGGATTTTGCCTACGTGGTGTCTGAAGTGCCGAGCCACTTAGCCGCGTCGTGGGTTGCGCTGGAGGACGTGCATATTGATTCGGGGCCGCTGTTTTATTATCCGGGTTCGCACCACAACGCCAAGTTTAACTTTGGCAACGGGATGTTTTTTAACGCTGAATCATCGCTGAACCCCACCGATTTTGCCAGGTTTATTGAGCAGGAATGTGAAAAACGGGGCCAAACCCGCGAAACGCTGCTCATCAAAAAGGGCGATCTGCTGATCTGGCACGCGGCCTTAGCCCACGGGGGCGACGCGATTCGGAACCCGTCCCTAACGCGCAAGTCGTTCGTATCGCACTACTCGTCGAATCAGGGCTACAAACACCACCGGGCAGCCCCCACTGCCGAGCCGGTTCGGTTTACCATCAACGGGGCCGATGTATTTGCCAACCCCCGCCTGCCCGAACAGGAAGATGTTTTCAAGTAAGATTTGTCGTATCTGTTTTACCGCATCCGATTTGTGGATGTTTAAGAGGTTTCGAGCGGACTTGAACCTTTGCATAAAAATACTTGATTATCAGATAGTTATAATCCTTTTAAAACTTGGGGGACGGATTAGGGGACGGAATCAACAGCAGGGGACCGATTTGTTTTTCTACCAACCGCTACCGATTCTGCCAGCCAACCCCGTTACCTTTGCTCTTGAATTGAGGGTTTTTATAAACTCTTGGTTTGGTCAGAATCGGCAGGGTGGTTCCTCCGGTTCATCGGGCCGGGCGGGTGGTTCCCCCGGCCTACTTTTTCCCCTCTCCCCCGGCCCAACCTATACCGCCCCGCCCGTCAACGCTCACTTTGCCGTACAAAGTAGAGGGAGGGGATTGACCGGCTATTGTTTGGGTATTTTTTGCCTATTTATTGAGGGGTTATTTTCACCCGTTTCGCTCCCAAACACCCCAAAAACGAGAGGGTTAGATTATTATCTATCAGTGATTTAGCCCGTTAAGTCAACAATGTAACCAAAACGGTTTGGGGTAAAGTTTTCCCCTGAATTTTGACACGTCACGTGCGCGGTTGGAACTACGGTTCAGCAAGAGGGCAAGTTTAGCTATTTTGACCACCCTCCCCGCCCTCCTCTTTTTTAGGTGTCAACCCGGTTGAGTTTGCCCGTCACCTCCTCAACCGTTCCCGGTGGTCAGCAGTGAGCCGCAATGTATCGCCGACATCGAACAAGACGGGTTGCCGGTGAATCCGGTTGATCGAGCGGTCGAGGTTGTGGAACTGATTATGGTAGGCATTGCGGACGTTGTGAGCCGCCCGCGTTACCCGGTCTTCCTTTGAGCCTTTGGCATAACACCGGAACAACCGTTCGACCTCTGCCAGCAGACCCGGATTCTCCCGTAACATCGTTGCTGATACAAACTTTTGACCCCGGCGCGGATTGTCCAACTTAACCCCCGTCACCAAACAAAATAAACCATCGGTTATAGGTGTTTCACGGCCCCCCGGTGGTGAAGGTTGGGCGGGGGTGGTAATGTCCGACAATGACACTAAATATAAAGGGTCAAAATCGGACATTTTGCCCGTTTCGGGCTGGTCAGCTAACCCGGTCATTATCGGACATTTTTCGGCGGGGGTGGGTACTGTTTCACGGTTCCCGGCTGATTCTCCAATGTTGGTCAAAATCGGACACTTTTCTACCGAGTGCCAAACCGTCCGGCGTTCATCAATGGCAGTCAGTAACCCGGTATCAACGGCGGTCAGTTGCTCCCAGGTATCGGCAATCAACCCCGTTATCTGGTTGGGCCAATTATCCCAAACCCGGTGTTTGTCGAGCAATGCCCGGAATCGTTTTTCCTCTCGTCTTAGTTTCTTCTGGCATCGGTCATACATTCGTTTCCCGGCAAGGGTGCTACGGTCTATCGTGTCCAACTTGCCGTACTGTTCCTGCCAATATTTCGGGTTGCGCCCGGTCTGGTAACGCTCCCGGTCTTTGGGGTTGAGGGTGTCCGGGTCAATGGTGGGTTCATCAAACAAAATGCTGGTGAAGACTTCGACCAACAACGCCCCCAACGGTTTGTAGTTCTCAACCGTCAGCAGGTCGGCCAACGTGTTGAGGACAACGCCCCGGCTCTTCAAATAGTCCATCTTCAATACCTTCACCTCAACCCGCAGCAGGTTGGCGGGCAACCCCGGCACGGTGTCCCGGTATTGCGCTCCCTTATCATAAATCTTCACCACATACTGACCAAACACACACTGCCAGTAATACGCCCCGTGTTCACGGTCGGGGTAGAATGGTTTGCCTTTGTAGCTAATCAGGTTGTCGAGAACGCGGGCAACCCGAAACGGCAACACCACGTTTACCCCAAACTCAATGTTGTTGAGGATAGACGTAAAGGGGTCAATGCCGAACGTGGTAAGGAGCAAATCAAGAGTAGCCAGCAGGTCTGCCAGCGTGAACGGGTCGGCATTGTGAACCCCGGCGTTATGGTATTTGTGAATACTCCCGGTTAGTTCAACGCGGCAACCTTCACCCGATAGCCGGGGAATGAGTGAGAATTTTAGCCCCCGGTCGTATGCGTGGCGCGGGGTGTTGAGAATTGCCCCGGCCTGTTCATCAATCGAGAGCGGAAACAGCAAACGCGGGTTGGTCAGCAGTGCCGGTACGGGTGCGTGTACCTCCTGAATTTTCAGTCCATCGAACATGGTTTAGAGACCCGCCCCCGGCGTGATCGTGATTGTATCAGCGCGGGGGCGGGTTAGTTTGGTGCGAGAATGTCAGAATGATTCGTCTGCCAGCAGACCCCGGAATATCACATCTGCCACAAATCGGGCGCGGTCTCCTGGGTGGGGGTTGTAGGCCGGAAAGTAGCGGATAACCATCCGGGCGGCATCGGTCGAGAACCGAACCACAACGCCGTTTTGCACCCGTTTACCGTCGCGGCTCCATGTCAGCACGTTGCCCGTATAGACGTTGGGCGTTGCCGTTGGCTGTAATCCGGTGAAGAACTTTACGCTGCGTCCGCCCGTCTTCTTATCCGTTTCGGTTCCCCGTAGAATCAGGTTGGCGTTTATAGCATCGTTGTAGCGTTTGTCCTCCACAATCAATTCAGGCGGAACGCGGGTGAATCCGGGGTCACATTCGGCAACGGTGTACCGCCCCTGGTCATAGTCGAGGGCAAAGGCAACTCGGAACGATGTTGGCAGGTAGTTCATGGGTTTTTGCGGGCGTATATTTTCAGTACATCAACGCGCTCCAATTTCTCATAAACCCGGCTCAATTCTTCGATGTGTCCGAGCGTAAATTGTGTCATTTGTTCCCGATAGTTGGGCGTTACGTGGTCGGCGGTGGCGTGATCGAGAAATAGTCGGTATAGGTAGGTGATATGCCCAATGAGGTCAGCTAACCCTTCTCTGGTATAGAGTTCACCAACGGCGGTATGCAAGTCGGCAAATGCGCTAAATTCATCGGCGGTTATTAGATACTTAGCGGGTTGTTTGGGGGCGTTATCGGTCTGGTTCATCGGGCGGGACGGGTTAAGAGGGTTGGGGACTTAAACCGTCGAACGTCTTTGAGGGCGGCTAATACGTCCTCCCGGCGATAGCGAACCCGCCCGTTAATCTTTTGGGGAATCAACACGGCGGGGCGGTCTTCTTTGTCCTGCGCCCAATCGTGCAACGTGGTTAGGGAGACCTGCAAGGTTTCGGCGGTTTGCCGCCGTGTCAGCAGTTCGGGGAGTTGTGAGCCAACGGGCGCGGGGGGCGTGTAGTTGGCTAAGGCTCTGGTTAGCCGTTCATCAAACAGGCTGGTTAGCTGTTCGGGGGTCATCTGAATGACCGTTTGTACTTGATAGTTCATTACCGTACTTGATTTGGTACGGGGCAAAGTTGGCGGGGCTGAATAGGTGTAGTAGGTATGTAAGTAGGTGCTTGTAATTATGTTTCATTAAAATCACTAAACTCAATTTTCAGGTGGATACCTACATTCGCCAAGCACCGATTCACGGCATAAGCCAGATCATCAGCTTGCCCATAATCCTGGGGGCGCAACCAACCCC
>JBBRNH010000121.1:0-12672 GCA_038230415.1 Cytophagales bacterium
AACCACTCCTTATTTCTGATGAGCCTAACTGGATACACAAAGCAATTCAGCTACTCGAAAAGAATGCTACGTTTAGGCGTATCGAGGCCGAAAATGGCTTTATGGTGTTACCCACCCCCACGCCTGACAATCAAACACTGATTGGATATGCCAACTACGATGCGCCTAATGCCGAACTGGAAGAACAGAAAGTGGACTTTCCCTGGGTTGTGTTTTCGGTCAAATATCCGGCTTATCACTTTGCCTACCGCGCCACAGAACCGATTCATAACCCATCAACGGTTCAGCACTACCAGCCTATTTTTGGCAAATCAGAGAGGTTTACCCAATACTATATTCGTGTTCACAGCGATGCCGACCATCTCGAAGATTATTACCAACTCGTCTCCGAAGTACTCGCTCACCATTGGCTGACGGGCCGCCCGGCGTTGCCCTCGGCACCCGACGAAGCCCGGAAAACGGCCCGTGCCATTGCTCCGTTTTTCAAAGGCGCACCCGCAAACCTGCGCGATTTTTATATTCAGGAGGGCAAACCGTTTCTCGACTGGCTTTTGCTACATCTATGATTTCACAGCCTCCTCTGCTCTTCGCCCTGCTCGATGCTGCCCGCATGGGAGCCGCTATGACCCAGGCCAAAGAACGATTCCCGAACCAATACCTGTCGCTTTACAAAGGCCAGAGCGAAACTGTTTTAGCCGAGTTCGCACCCTATCTGTTCTGGTTCGATACCACCATAGACAGCCCCGAAGACTGGTTTATGACGGCTGGCTGGGGGCAGTCGTGGGGCATTTTCGTACAGACTAATGCATCTGTTGAGACTGTTTATCAGCACTTCCGGCGATTTTTGATCGTGCGCGATGAGCAGGGACGCGAGATGTATTTTCGGTTTTATGACCCCCGCGTACTGCGAACATTCCTGCCTACCTGCGATGCTGTCCAACTCGCCGATTTCTTTGGCCCTGTGCAGCAGTTTGCCCTCGAAGATGCCGCATCAGACAGAGGTATATGCTTTTGGCTGGCTCAGGGCCAACTGCAACACCAGACCATCGCTAAAGAAAGCGTGCTGCAAAACCGATAAAAACAAAACCGGCAAACGGGTAGCGAACCTGGTCTTGCTGCCAACTGGTTTTGCCCGATTGCACGAATTATCCCGAAAATTTCGTTGGTTCACGCAAATTCCTGAACCAACATGAGCCAAGTCAATTCGCCTGCTTCACCAACTGCTGCATTTGCCCACAAATCGTTTATCCCGGCTACCGAGTCTCCTGCCGAATTTACCGTAAAATCCGTGCTGACCGGAGCCATCTTTGGCGTACTATTCGGGGCGGCAACGGTCTATCTGTCCCTTAAGGCGGGGCTGTCGGTCTCGGCCTCCATCCCGATTGCGGTGCTGGCAATTTCGCTGGGCCGTCGGTTTCTGAACACCACCATTCTCGAAAACAATATTATCCAGACCACCGGCTCAGCGGGCGAGAGCATTGCATCGGGCGTGGTGTTCACCTTGCCGGGATTCCTGTTTTTGACGGGCGATATTGGGGCCGACTTTTTTAATTATTGGACTATTCTGACGCTGGCAATCTTAGGCGGTTTGCTCGGAACGCTGATGATGATTCCGTTGCGCCGGTCGCTCATTGTGCAGGAACACGACACCTTGCCCTATCCCGAAGGCACGGCCTGCGCGTCGGTGCTGATTGCGGGTGAACGGGGCGGTGACTTTGCCAAAACCGCGTATCAGGGGTTGGGCGTGGCGTTGGTGTATGCCCTGATGCAGAAAGTATTACACGTGATTGCCGAGGTGCCGGTTTGGGCCACGGCGCAGACAAACAAGTATTTTCCGTCGGCACAGGTATCGGGCGAAATCACGCCGGAGTACCTCGGCGTTGGTTATATCATCGGGTTCAGGATTTCGGCGGTGCTGGTGGGCGGTGGTATTCTGGCCTGGCTTGGTCTGATTCCGCTGCTTGCCTCGGTGGTGCCGGGAGCCACTATTGCCACCCAACTCATCAAACTCGGTTACCTCGATACGCTGCAATCGGTGGGCGGGCCGGGCGGCTGGAACCCCCAAACCCAAACCTTTGCCGACACCGCAGCCGCGCTCTACCGGGCCTACATCCGGCAGATTGGGGCCGGTGCCGTTGCTGCCGGTGGGTTTATGACACTCCTCAAAACGATTCCAACCATTGTGTCGTCGTTTAAGCAAAGTTTTGGGGGCGGGAAATCCGTCGGTCCTGATCGCGAAACGCAGGTTGTTCTCCGTACCGAGCGTGATTTATCGGTGCGGGTCGTCATTTTTGGCAGCTTAACCTTAGTCCTGCTGATGGTGATTTTGCCGCAGATTCCGGGCGATACGCTCATCACCAAATTGCTCATTGCGCCATTGGTCGTGATTTTCGGGTTTTTCTTCGTCACCGTTGCCAGCCGGATTGTGGGATTGATTGGCACCTCATCGTCGCCGGTATCAGGCATGACCATTGCCACCATCATGGGTACGGCCCTGATTTTTATTGCCTTTGGGCTAACGGGCCGCGCCAACGAACCCGCTGTTTTGGTGGTCGGCAGCATGATTTGTATTGCTGCCGCCACTGCCGGGGCCACCTCGCAGGACTTGAAAACGGGCTACATCATCGGGGCTACACCGCGTTATCAGCAAATTGCGCTGTTTATCGGGGTCATCGTATCATCATTGGTGATTGGGGCAACGGTCAAAATTCTCGACACACCCACGCCCGATCTGGTGGCGCAGGGCATCACGCACGCCATTGGCTCCGACCGTTTTCCGGCTCCGCAGGGAACGCTCATGGCAACGCTCATCAAAGGTCTGCTGTCGTTTAACCTCGACTGGCAGTTTGTGCTGGTCGGCGCGTTCATCGCTTTTGTGTTTGAGTTGGTGGGTGTGAGTGCGCTGGCTTTTGCGGTGGGGATGTATTTGCCCCTCTCAACCACGCTGCCCATTTTTGCCGGGGGACTCGTGAAGGCGTTTACGGCCTGGAACGCCAAACGCAAAAACCGGGTCGAAGAAGATACCGACCTCGGCAAAGGAAGCCTGTTTGCCACGGGCTTAGTGGCGGGTGGTGCGCTGGCGGGTGTAGCGGTTGCGCTGCTGTCGGTGAACGACGGTATTTTCAAGGTACTGGCTGGCTTGTCGCTCGAACCCGCGCTGGCCGGTGCGCTCGGCGAGGGTGGATTTATGCTGCTTGGTGCGCTGGCTTTTGCGGGGCTGGCCGGGCTGCTGGGCGCGGTGGCCGGGCGGAAATAGCGCGTTTGCTCGCAAATTTGAACCACAAGCCAAGTTTTGAGTTCCTATCCCATTCATGGACACTGACACAACCGCCCCGCCCCGCCCCGTTATTACCCGCTATTTCGACCGGATCGCCCTGAATCTGTACGACATCGCCCAGTTTGTCGGGCGGTTTTTTGCCGAGGTGTTCCTGCCACCCTACGAAGGCCGCGAGGTATTCCGCCAGTGTTATGAAGTTGGCGTTCGGTCGCTGCCGTTGATCTCGCTGACGGGGTTCATCACCGGCATTGTGTTCGTCAATCAGTCGCGCCCGTCGCTGACCGAGTTTGGCGCTACGTCGTGGTTACCAGCCCTGATTGCCGTTGCGTTTGTTCGGGCGTTGGCCCCGTTGCTCACGGCCCTGATTGCCGCCGGGCGCGTTGGCTCAAACATCGGGGCCGAATTGGGTTCGATGCGCGTTACGGAGCAGATTGACGCGATGGAAGTCTCGGCCACCAACCCGTTTAAGTTCTTAGTTGTCACCCGGATACTGGCAACAACGGTCATGATTCCAACGCTTATGGTTTATACGGTTCTTATCGGGCTGATGGGTGCATTTATCAACGTAAACCAAAATGAAGCCACCAGTTTTTCGGCATTTATCAGCGACGTTTTTGGGGCGATTACGTTCCTGGACATTTTCTCGTCGCTGATAAAATCATTCGTTTTTGGCTTTACCATTGGGGCCGTTGGCTGTTACAAAGGCTATCATGCCGAAAAAGGCACCGAAGGCGTGGGCAAAGCCGCTACCGCCGGCGTGGTGACGAGTATGTTTTTGGTGTTTATCGAAGAACTGCTGGCCCTCCAGATCGTCAATGCCATCCGATAACGCACCTGTCATTTCCTGCCGTGATCTCCGTATTGCTTTTGGCAGTAACGCCGTGCTACAGGGCGTTGACTTTGATCTGAATCCCGGCGAGAACCTCGTGGTGCTGGGTAAGTCAGGCTCTGGCAAATCGGTACTCATCAAAATTATTGTCGGCCTGCTGCGGCCCGATGCCGGCACGGTACAGATGTTGGGGCAGGATGTGCTGACGCTCACCGCCCGCGAGTTAGATACGATTCGGCTCAAAATCGGGTTTTCGTTCCAAAACAGCGCGTTGTACGACAGCATGACCGTCCGCGAAAACCTCGAATTTCCACTCGTGCGGCACGTTCGCAACCTAAGCCGGGCCGAGGTTGACCGGGCCGTTGAAGAAGCCTTAGATGACGTGGGACTGAAACAGGCCATCAATCAGATGCCGGCTGAACTGTCGGGCGGGCAGCGCAAGCGCATCGGCATTGCCCGAACCCTGATGCTTAAACCGGCCATCATGCTCTACGACGAACCTACTGCCGGGCTTGACCCCATCACCTGCACCGAGATCAACGCGCTCATCAACGAGGTGCAGGAACGGTTCAGGGCATCGGCCATCGTGATCACCCACGACCTGACGTGCGCCAAAACCGTTGGCGACCGGGTGGCGATGCTCTTCGACGGGCGGTTTCAGCGCGTTGGCACATTCGACGAGGTCTTTGCCGATGACGATGAGCGGATCAAACAATTTTACGAGTATAATTTTATTACCAGTTCGTAATTTGTCCAGGGCGGCCTGTGTGGTTTGTAGTTCGTGGTTTGTGGTTGGCTAATGCACGGGTACGGTCGCGTCAGCTAACTACAAACCATAAACTACAAACGGCACAGGCCGCCCTGCACGAACCAAAAACCACAAACTCAAATGAAAAACAACAGACGTGCCATATTCGTAGGCCTTTTTGTCTTGCTGGGACTGACTATTCTTATCGTCGGCATCCTGGTTTTGGGCGGTCAGCAGAAGCGATTTGTGCCAACGGTACAGATCAAAGCCCTCTTTAACGATGTTGGCGGGCTGAAAGCGGGTAACAACGTCTGGTTTTCGGGCGTAAAAATCGGCACGATTCGGCGGCTGAGTTTTACGGGAGCCTCGAAGGTTGAGGTGGACATGAACATCGAAGAAAAATCCGTGCCGTATATCCGTAAAGACGCGCTGGCCTCGCTGAGTTCAGACGGGTTGATTGGCAATAAAATCGTGGTTATTTCGGGCGGCAGCCCCACGATGGCCGCCGTTGAAGAAGGCGATGCCTTGGGGGTGCGGATTGGGTTAAGTTCGGAGCAATTACTTGACACGCTGCAAGTCACGAACCGCAACCTGCTCAGAATCAGTCAGGACGTGCAGAGTATTATTGGTGGTATCAAGAAGGGTAAGGGCATGGCCGGGGCCGTTCTGGGCGATGAAAAATTAGCCGACAACTTCCGTCAGACCGTTGTTGGCTTGCGTGAGGCTTCGGTGCAGGCTACCCGCGTCACGGCTTCGCTGGCGCAGTTTTCTGACAACCTCAACCGCAAAGGCACCCTTGCCCACGAGTTGGTGACGGATACGGCGGTGATCCGGGATTTGCGGGTGACTTCGGCGCGGCTGCGGCAGGCTTCGACCTCGGCCCTCGGAGCTATTGAGCAGATAAATCAGACAACGGCTAAACTAAACCGCCCCAACAGCCCGCTCAATACGTTGCTGACGGATGAAGAATCGGGCAAAAACCTGAAACTGATTCTCCGTAACCTGACCGAAGGCTCGGCTACACTCAACGAAGACCTGAAAGCCGCACAAAGCAATTTTTTGCTTCGGGGTTATTTTCGCAAAAAAGATAAGGAGAAAGCAAAGCAGGAGGCCGGAAACTGACGGGTTTTGTGGTTTCCTCGGCCTGTGTCTTCACAGACTGAGGAAACCACAAAAGAATTGATTAATCCCCCCAAATCACACATACCGGGGCCGGTACTTTTGCCGAGTGGCCGGTGTCGGTGAGTTTGCCCGTTTTGGCATCGCGCCGAAAAACGGTGATGTTATCGGTGGTTTGGTTGGCAACCAGCACAAACGCACCAGACGGGTCAATCATAAAATTACGCGGAGTTTCGCCCAGAACGGGCTGATGTCCGGCTGCGGTCAGCTTACCATCAGCCCCGATTGCAAAGATACTCAGCGCGTTAAGTCCCCGTTGCGACTCATACAAAAACCGCCCGTCGGGGCTGATGTGAATATCGGCACTGCTATTTGTAGCAGTAAAACTGGCGGGCAAACCCGGCACGGCATCCTGAATCAGAGCCAAAACACCCGTTTTGGGATCACGCGAAAACGCGGCTACCGACGAAATCATCTCTTCAACCAAGTACGCAAACCGTCCGTTAGGATGGATTGCAATATGACGCGGCCCGGCTCCCGGCTGCACACTCACCGACGGCACCGACAGCGGTTTTAGTTTGCCCGTTTGTGTATCGAGTTCGTAGCAATAAACTTTGTCGGTGCCGAGATTGGCGACGTACAAAAACCGGCCATCGGGCGAGAACGTAGCCGAATGAACGTGCGAGCCTTCCTGCCGTTTGGGGTTTGCGCCCTTGCCGGTGTAGGTGATGGTGTCGGCCACGGCCCCCAGCGAACCGTCGGCGTTGAGACCATACACCACTAAGTTGCCGCCCGAATAGTTGGAGATAACCGCCCAGCGGCCCGTTTTGTCAATGCTGACATGGCATGAATTTTGCCCAAAGGTGGGTTTTTCGTTCAGAAATTTTAGTGCGCCCGTTTTCGGGTCGCGGCTGTACGCACCGGCTGCGCTCGTGCGTTTGCCACCTGCGTCGTTGGCTTCGTTGGCCGTGTACAGAAATTTTCCGTTGGGGTGCAGAGCCAGAAACGACGGGCTTTTGTCGTTTTTGCCCACGCCAATCTGTTTCAATACGCCGGTTTGGGTATCAAACGACAGCACATACACGCCTTCTGAACCGCGTTGGGAATAGGTGCCGACGTAAATGGTAGCCGTTTTAGGCTGGGCCTGCGCCGATGCCAGAGCGATGGCGAGAAAGAGGGTTAGGGTAAATTTCATCGTATCAGACTGTCGGAAGTTCGTTTAGGTCGTCAGCTTGTTGTTGCTCTTTCTGTCGGTGGCCTGCTTCCTGCAATGCGCGAATTGCCGCCCATTTTTCCTCACCGCGCAGGCCGGGACGAGGGTCCGCTAACATTTTCTCAAGAATCTGCCGACGGGTCATGCCATTGGGTAGAATTTTGTCGTAATCCTTATCGAAGTCCGAAGTACCAGTATCTAATTTCATCTTCAACGGGGAGGTAAAGGTCTGTTAAGCGAACCACTTGTTGGTCTAATAACAAACGGAATGTGAACGCAATAAATTTGTTCTTCGGGCTGAAGCCAATCACATAGCCGAAATCATCTGTCGCGTGATAGTCAGCATAGAGCGAGCGAATGTCGTAAAATATATCCTCAATCTCGTCCGCTGTAATGCACTGTTCAGCTAATCGGTCGAAATCAAGAAACGAAAAATCAAAATCAAAACGCGGTAAGTCCATTCTTGCGTCACGGGTTTTTTCGTCAAAACTACACCATAAACAGCGCGACTACTCCTGATACACCGCGAACCGCCCGTCAAAATACGTCAATTTATAAAACGGAATGTGTGCTGTTCCCGGCTTGGGGTAAAAACCTTCGGGCCGGTACTGATAATCCATCAACACAAACCCAACTCCGCGCCGGTGCGCCCACCTTGCCATCTGCACCGATGGATTGTTGGTTGGCGGAGCAAGGTGTTTGGCGTTTTCGTGGGCCAGCAAACGCGGGTACTGCTCATATTCGTTGAAAAGAAACGTGAGCGGCACCAGCCCGACCTTGCCCGCCGGGATGTGTGGGCGTAGGTTGCGGTACGAAACCGGCAGGTATTCAGTGCTAAAATTCTCCTGAATCAGTTGCCCTGTACCGACCAGGCCAATCACGAAATACAGCCCCATCACGACTTTCAGGCCTAAGTTCATGAACGGACGCAGTCGGTACAGTTCATAAATCAGACAGAGCATAACCGGCATAAACAACGGCAGATATGACCCGGAACCCTGTTTGGTAATCACCCAAAAAGATGCTACTAACACCAGCGAATACACGCGCAACACCACCGGCAAATCGCGCAGAAACCGGCGTTGGTGCCAGACCATAAACACCAGCAGAACAGACAGCGCGGCCTGTTCGGGCGATTCAAAAAACAACTTTGGGAAGGTCAGCATCACCAGCAGCTTGGCCCGCCAGCCGAACGCATCCTGCGTGGCAGGGTCGTTTCTGAACTGATATAGCCAGGTGGCAAATCCATCGCTGGCCTGCACGACATCGGCAAAATATAGCAAGCCAACCAGCCCGCCGATGACCGAAAAAACCATCGCCAACCGATATTGCCGTAAATAAATGAGCGTGCCAAAACCGGCAATCAGGTAAATCACGCCGTTGAGGTGGCAGAGCATTGCCAACCCCGCCAGTACACCCGCCAGCATCACTTTTGGCACGGTTTGCCGCCCCGACTGCAAACACAAAAACGACCAAAACCCCAGCCCGGACACCATCAACTCCGGGCGGTTCTCGAAACTGAGTTTAATCAGCAGCCGGTTCGAGAACACCAAAATCAACAACGCTAACACTGATGGCAGCCAATCAGTCGGCTCCCGGCGACGGACATAAACCGATAATCCGGCGATGAAAACGACAAAAAAAATCAGGCCAATAAATTGAATAACAGGTAGTTGAGAACCAAATAACGTCATCAGCCCGGCCCCGAACGCCAGAAATAGTTTATGACTGACGAGCAGTTGGCTTTCCCAGCCGAGAATACCCCGGAAAAACTCCGACCGGACAACGCCCCGTTTCATTAGCCAGTACGACTGTTCGGCAAACCAGGCATCGTCGCCGGTGGGGTAGCGGTGGTAATACGTTAGCCCGGTCAGGCAAACCAACACCGTTAGGACAATAGCAAGCCGGGGGGCTGAAGAAAAATGTTCGATAGTTGCGGGCGAACCACACAGGCAGTTCACCGGCAAATATCGAACATCAAACCCGACGGGCAGCTTGGGCCAACCATCAAACGGCGTTTAACTCCACTCCCGATCCCACGAATCGCGGGTGTTCCACATATCGGTGGGGGCAAACCAGGTGTTTTCTTTTTTCAGGAAGCGTTTAGCGGCTTCTTCGTTGAGGTTCACACCCAAGCCGGGCGCGTTCGGCACAGTCACAAAACCACTCTGTATCAACGGTTTTGTGCAGGTTACGATGTCTTCCCAACCGGCCACGTCAATACCATGATGCTCTAAGGCCACAAAGTTCTCGGTAGCAGCCGCGCAGTGAACGTTTGCCATAAACGAAATGGGCGAACCGGCAAAGTGCATTGCCATCGCAATGCCCGCATCTTCGGCGTAATCACCGATTTTCTTGGTTTCGAGCAAACCGCCCGACGAAGCCAGGTCGGGGTGAATCATGTCAACGGCCCGCGCATCAATGAGCTTGATAAATTCTTCTTTCAGGTAAATATCCTCGCCCGTCAGCGTGGGCGTATCAATGGCGTTGGTGATTTGTTTCCATTGGTCGGTATAAAACCAGGGAACGAGGTCTTCCATCCAGGCCAGCCGAAATGGTTCCATTGCCTTACCAATTTGAATGGACGTGTTCACGTCGAAATGCCCGAAGTGATCCGAAGCTAACGGCACATCATAGCCAACTAAGTCGCGCACCTTACCAACGTGTTCGACGAGCCGATCCAGCCCTTTTTTTGTGACCTGAATCCGGGTGAAGGGGTGTTTCGTCAGGCCATAATTGCCAACGGGAGCCTGCTTACCGGCATACTGATTTTTTAGGCTCCAGAGGTTGGCGTTGACTAACGTTCCGGGTTCGTCGGCGAGCATATCAATGCCAAAATCCATTTTCAGGAATGTATAGCCGAGGTCTTTGCGCTTCTTTATGTTGGCGGCAAACCCCTCATACGTGTCGGCTTCGGGCGTGTCGGCATAGAGCCGGACGGTATCGCGGTATTTGCCGCCGAGGAGTTGATACGCCGGTACGTTGTAGGCTTTGCCGGCTAAATCCCAGAGGGCCATTTCAACCCCGCAAACGCCACCGGCGGCCCGCCCATGATTGCCAAATGGCTTGATAATCTTGAACAGTTTCTCGACGTTGCAGGGATTCTGACCCAGCAACCGGCTTTTGAGCATCAGCGCGTAATTGGCCGAGGCACCGTCGCGCACTTCGCCCCAGCCAACGAGTCCCTGATTGGTATCAATGCGGATGATGGGGCTGGAAAACGGCACACCACTCAGAATCGCTACCCGCAAGTCGGTGATTTTCAGATCATTCGGCTTCGAGTCGCGGCTGACCTTCTGGGTGATAAACTCCATCTCCTGTTCGGGTTGGCCGTTGAAGAGCATACCGAGCGAGAGACCACCGAGGGCCGACTTTTGCAGGAAGCCGCGCCGGGATGAATCGGGGGTCAGGATTCGGGATGTTGGGTTTTCGGTCAGGGTTTCAGCGTCCGGCCCTGCTTTGGTTTGTGGGGTGGCCGATGCCGGGAGTTTCAGCCGGTCAAGAATGTTTTTCATGTTGGTTTTCAGTGATTTTCAGGAATAAACTTATCAGGGTCAAAATCAATCGTTGGCAGTAATTTACTTGCCAGGATAGCTTTTGCGATTGTAGTGTTGGCACGATTGCCGACGCTACAACAAACCTATTTTTCCAATTCCCAATGAAAAAAATCCTTCTCCCGGCCCTGTTACTGGCTTCGTTACTTACCGCACCCGCCATCGCTCAAATCCAGATGAGCAAAGAGCAGATCATGTTCTACACCGCCGACTGGAAAGGCGAACGCATGGCCGACGGGCGGCCCAAAGTTTCGGACGCACTCGTGAAACGGCTCAAAAATGTCTCTTTAGAAGAAGCCTGGGGCATTTTGCGCGGCCTCGGCTATACCAATCAGTTTGATGGTAACTGGCAGATTATCAGGCCCGATCAGCCGATGGTAGGCCGCGCCCTCACCGCTCAGTATATGCCCAGCCGCCCCGATATGGAAAAACCCATCAAAGCGCTCGGCAAAACCCAAAATCGCCAGGGTAACACCAACTCGTGGCCCATTGACCTGCTTCAGGAAAACGACATCTATATTGCCGATGGCATGGGCAAAATTGCGGGCGGCACCCTCATCGGTGATAACCTCGGTAACTCGATCTTCGCCAAATCGAAAACCGGCGTAATCTTCGACGGGTCGGTGCGCGACCTCGAAGGGCTCGAAGAAATTCAGGGTTTCAACGGCTGGGTGCGCGGCTACGATCCCAGTTATATTCAGGACATGACCATGACCTGCATCAACTGCCCCACCCGCATTGGCCGGGCCATTGTGCTGCCCGGAGACCTCGTGCTTGCCAAAAAAGAAGGCATCGTTTTCATCCCGGCGCACTTAGCCGAGAAAGTGATTTTAGACTCTGAGTTTATCGCCATCGAAGACGGTTTCGGCCATCAGATGCTCCGCGAAGGCACTTTTACGCCCGGACAGATTGACCAGGCCTGGACCGATGACATCAAGAAAGCATTTATCTCGTGGATTGATAAAAACCCGACCAAAATACCCATGCCCCGCGCCGATTTAGACAAGATTTTGCGGGAGAAAAAGTATCTTTAGTCAGTGAAGAGTTATTAATGAAGAGTGAAGAATAAATTACAAATCGCCTTGTATTCTTCACTCTTCATTAATAACTCTTCACTCATTTATGAACGAATACTTAGCCGATGCCCTCCGAAAAGCCGCGTCGTTTTGCGCCTATCAGGAACGAACCCAGCAGGAAGTCCGCGCCCGACTACTGGCCTGGGACATTACCGGCGACGATGCCGAAGAAATAATTGCCGAACTCATCGGGCAGAATTACCTCAACGAAGAACGCTTTGCCAGGACCTTTGCGGGCGGGAAATTCAGGGTTAAACACTGGGGAAAACGCAAAATTCAGCAACATCTCAAACAGCGGGGCATCAGCGGTTATAACCTCAATCAGGCCCTGGCCGACATCACCCCAACTGACTACCGCGCCACCCTCACCGATTTGTTAGACAAAAAACGCCGGATGCTGCGCGACGATAACCCGTTGGTAATCAAGCAGAAACTCGTGCGATACGCCCTGAGTAAAGGCTACGAATCAGAGTTGATCTTTTCGGTGCTGGGGGCCGAGGATGTACAATAAACAACTACTGTTCAGGCTGTTCATCCGGCCTTCTTTCACGGAGATGCTCGAAGAAGCTGAGTAATTGAGCCGTGTCTGTCCGTGCGAACAAATCATTCATCTCTTTCAACTTCCGCTGAGAAGGCAAGAGCTTGGGCTTTGCTGTTACAATTGTTGCTTCTGACTTGTCTACTATCACAGATGACTTTTCCATCGGTTTTATTTCATAAATACGAAAAATGACTGATATGCCGTATTGGGGCGGAACTCTTCGTAAAATCCGTCCAATTCGCCAACTACTCTGTAACGTCTTTTAATCAAGTCCAATTCGCGGCTTATCACAGTACGATACAGGCGCGTTCGGCG
>JBBRNH010000122.1:0-12667 GCA_038230415.1 Cytophagales bacterium
ACGGAAGACGAATACCTCGACATTATTGACAAACTGCCGGGCAACAACCAGCATTTAGACGATAAAGACCCTAACAAGTTCATTGCCAAGATGGGGGCCGATGCGCTGGAGATGCTGCTGTCGCGGGTGAAACTCGATGAACTGTCGTACTCGTTGCGACACTCGTCGGCTACTGATACGTCGCAGCAACGCAAAGCCGAAGCACTGAAACGGTTGAAAGTTGTGGAAGCCTTCCGCGATGCCAACACCCGAATTCAGAATAACCCGTCCTGGATGATTATCAAGATGGTGCCGGTGATTCCGCCGGAACTGCGCCCGTTGGTGCCGCTCGACGGTGGCCGGTTTGCTACGTCTGACCTCAACGATTTGTATCGCCGGGTAATCATTCGGAACAACCGCCTGAAACGCCTGATCGAGATTAAAGCGCCCGAAGTAATTCTCCGCAATGAAAAGCGGATGTTGCAAGAAGCCGTTGACTCGCTCTTCGACAACTCGCGGAAAGTAAACGCCGTGCGCTCAGAAGGCAACCGCGCCCTGAAATCCCTGTCAGATATGCTGAAAGGCAAGCAGGGCCGTTTCCGGCAAAACCTCCTCGGTAAGCGGGTTGACTATTCGGGCCGCTCCGTGATTGTGGTGGGGCCGGAGTTGAAACTCCACGAGTGCGGACTGCCCAAAGACATGGCGGCTGAGTTATTCAAGCCGTTTGTGATTCGCAAACTCATTGAGCGCGGCATCGTCAAGACCGTGAAATCGGCCAAGAAAATCGTTGACCGCAAAGACCCCGTTATCTGGGATATCTTAGAAAACGTGTTGAAGGGCCACCCGATTCTGCTGAACCGTGCGCCAACGCTGCACCGGCTTGGTATTCAGGCGTTCCAGCCTAAACTGATTGAGGGAAAAGCGATTCAGTTGCACCCGCTCGTCTGTACGGCTTTCAACGCTGACTTTGACGGCGACCAAATGGCCGTTCACGTGCCGCTTGGTCAGGAAGCCGTGCTGGAAGCATCGCTACTGATGCTGGCTTCGCACAATATTCTGAACCCGGCCAATGGCGCACCAATCACCGTACCGTCGCAGGACATGGTGCTTGGGTTATACTATGTGACCAAAGGCCGAGTTAGTACCCCTGAATACCCGATTGCAGGCGAAGGCGGCACATTTTATGGAGCCGAAGAGGTGATTATTGCCCTTAACGAAGGCGCGATCTCGAAACACGCTAACATCAAATGCCGGGTAGAAGTCCGCAATGATAAGGGGCAGTTGGAGACCAAAGTGATTGATACCGTTGCCGGTCGGTTGCTGTTTAATCAGGCGGTACCGAAGGAAGTTGGCTATATCAACGAACTCCTGACCAAGAAGAAGTTGCAGCAGATTATCGCGCTCATCTTCAAGATTTCGGGCGGTGCGCGCTGCGCTCAGTTCCTCGATGAAATCAAAGAACTTGGTTTTCAGACGGCCTTCAAAGGTGGTTTGTCAATCGGGTTGAGCGACGTGCAAATCCCGGATACCAAGCAGAGCATGATTCGGGATGCTAAAGCCGAGGTGCAGACTGTTTGGGATAACTACCTGATGGGTCTCATCACCGAAAACGAACGCTATAATCAGGTTATTGACATCTGGACGCGGGTAAACTCGAAGTTGACTGAGACGCTGATGAAGCAGTTGGAGGCCGATCAGGGTGGTTTCAACTCGATTTACATGATGATGCACTCCGGCGCACGGGGTTCACGCGAGCAAATCAGGCAGTTGGGCGGTATGCGCGGACTGATGGCGAAACCACAGAAAAACCTGCAAGGCTCGGTTGGTGAGATTATCGAAAACCCGATTCTGTCGAACTTCAAAGAAGGTCTCGACGTGTTGGAGTACTTTATCTCGACGCACGGCGCACGGAAAGGTTTGGCCGATACGGCCCTGAAAACGGCTGATGCCGGTTATCTGACCCGCCGGTTACACGACGTGGCGCAGGACGTAATCATCAATGAAGAAGATTGCGGTACGTTGCGGGGCTTGCAGGTATCGGCCTTGAAAGACAACGAAGACATTGTTGAGCCGCTGTCAGAGCGGATTCTGGGCCGGACAGCCGTTCACGATGTGTATGATCCGCTCGTGAAAGACGAAGCTGGCAATCCGTTGCTGATTATCGCATCGGGTAGTTTGATTACCGAGGAAATTGCGGCCCACATTGATGCCACGAGCATCGAAACTGTCGAAATCCGGTCGGTGCTGACCTGCGAATCGAAGCGGGGCGTTTGTGGGAAATGCTACGGGCGCAACCTCGCTACGGGCCGCATGGTGGACATTGGTGAAGCGGTGGGCGTAATTGCTTCGCAGTCAATCGGTGAGCCGGGTACGCAGTTGACGCTTCGTACCTTCCACGTGGGTGGTACGGCTTCGAACATCGCGGTTGACGCGGCTTTGAAAGCCAAGTTCGACGGGATTATCGAGTTTGAAGAACTACGGATTGTGGATTCGGAAGATTCTGACAAGAACCCACAGACGGTTGTGATGGGCCGGTCAGGAGAAATCAGGATTGTGAATGCCAACGACCGCAGTCAGATTCTGATCGGTAACAACGTGCCTTACGGGGCTATTCTGCGGGTGAAAAACGGCGATGTGGTGAAGAAAGGCGATGAAATCTGCGCCTGGGATCCTTACAACGCGCTGATTCTGTCGGAGATAACGGGTGTTGTTACGTTCGATGCCATCGAAGAAGCGATTACCTACCGCGAGGAGTTTGACGAACAGACGGGCTTCCAGGAGATGGTGATTATCGAAACCCGCGACAAAACCAAGAACCCGGCTATCGTGGTGACAGGGACAAGCGTACTGCTCGAAGATACGACCGAGAAGAGCTACAACCTGCCCGTTAGTGCGCGTCTTGTGGTGAAAACCGGACAGACGATCAAAGCCGGTCAGCCATTAGCGAAGATTCCGCGTAACGTAGGTAAAACCCGTGACATTACGGGTGGTCTGCCCCGCGTAACAGAATTGTTCGAGGCCCGGAACCCGTCGAACCCCGCCGTTGTGTCGGAGATTGACGGTGTTGTTACCTACGGAGCCATCAAGCGGGGTAACCGCGAGATTTACATCGAATCGAAAGATGGCACGAAGAAGAAATACATGGTGCCGCTGTCGAAGTTTATTCTCGTGCAGGACAACGACTTTGTGAAAGCCGGTGATCCGCTGTCTGACGGAGCCATCACGCCGAGCGATATTCTCGCTATCAAAGGGCCAACCGCCGTTCAGGAGTACTTGGTGAATGAAATTCAGGAAGTATATCGCTTGCAGGGGGTGAAAATCAATGATAAGCACATCGAAGCCATCGTGCGGCAGATGATGCAGAAAGTCGAAATCATTGACTCTGGCGACACCAACTTCCTCGAAGGTCAAGTGGTGGATAAGTTCTCGTTCCGCAACGAGAATAACAAAACGATGGACGCGAAAGTGGTGATGGATGCCGGTGATTCGGACAGCCTGAAACCCGGTCAGATCGTGACCACCCGCCGACTGCGCGATGAGAATTCGGGCCTGAAACGGCGCGATTTGAAACTCGTCACCGTTCGGGATGCCATGGCCGCCGTGTCGCAGCCAACGCTGATGGGCATTACGCAATCGTCGCTGGGTACGGAGAGCTTTATCTCGGCGGCCTCATTCCAGGAGACGACGAAGGTATTGTCGGAGGCCTCGATCCGGGGCAAACGCGATACGCTCGAAGGCTTGAAAGAGAACGTGATTGTGGGCCACCTGATTCCGGCTGGTACGGGAACGCGCCGGTATTTGCAGACCATTGTTGGTTCGCAGGAAGAATACCAGGTCATTACCGAATCGAAGGAGCAGTTTGTGGCAGCGGCCAAGACCAAAAAGCGGGCTACAGCCGCCGAAAAAGCAACGGCGCAGTAAGCAATTCAGCACATACAGTAACGGCAACGGCCAAACTCGCGAGGGTTTGGCCGTTGCCATTGCTGGTTTTGGGGTAAATTGGTGCCGATTTGATTCGTTCGATAAATGCCTACGTTCTTCGTTAAATTTGGGTGGCGATTCTTCGCCTACGTTTATGACTTGATTGGTGAACCGTTTCATATTCACGTTATCGGTCATAAAAAGACGTGCAAATACTGGATTTATGAAGACGGAAGCGTAGAACTATCTCAGAATGTGGGTTTTACAAGAACGGAACTAAAACGTATCGAACAGGCAATCGCCGATCAGATAAAAGACATTCAAGAAGACTATGAGCATTTCTGTGAGGAAAACGGGTATCCCGTCAATTACAAAACCAGCCGCAAAACGTAGGCGACCACTTTTGAAGGATTTGCCGACGTTTGAAAAGGCCGAAATAAAGCCAGAACACATCTGGTTTACGTTAAACGATGGGCGAATTATTGCCATACCTATTGTCTGGTCAAAACGACTAACAACTGCGACGATTGCCCAACGGCAAAACTTTTCTTTGTCTGATTATTTTGTATTTTGGGATGAAGTAGATGAGATTATCTCGATGGAAAGCATTTTGTTTGGCAATAAACTTTGGCTTTAACTACATCAAACAATCGTCAACGGCCAAACTCGCAGGGGTTTGGCCGTTGTGCGTTTTGACCGATAACGTCAGAGTTGGCAACGGGGAATTTGGCCTGACGCGAGCAAATTATTCCGTAATTTTGATTGTTATACCCTAACGAACATCCCCCAAATTATGGTTGATTACATCTCTGGCCTGAACGACCCCCAGCGGCAGGCAGTCATGCACGGCGACGGGCCGCTGATGATTATTGCCGGGGCCGGATCGGGCAAAACCCGCGTCCTGACGTTTAGAATCGCGTATTTGATCGAGAATGGTATTGACCCATTCCGCATTTTGGCCCTGACCTTTACTAACAAAGCGGCTGGTGAAATGCGGCACCGGATCGAGAAGGTGGTTGGCTCCGAAGCGCGGAATATCTGGATGGGAACGTTTCACTCGGTCTTTGCCAAGATTTTGCGGATAGAAGGCCACGCGATGGGCTACACCTCGAATTTCTCGATTTACGATTCTGACGATTCTAAATCGCTGCTCCGAAGTTTGGTAAAGGAAATGGGTTTAGACGATAAAACATACCGCATAAACAGCGTTTTCAGCAAGATTTCGGGTGCAAAAAACCGGCTCATCGGCCCGGAAGATTATGCGGCTAACCCCGTGATTAAGGCCGACGACGAAGCCGCCCGGATGCCCGAAGTAGCCCGGATTTATAAGCAATACGCGCTACGGTGTTTCCAGGCCAACGCCATGGATTTCGATGATCTGCTGTTCAACACAAACGTCCTTTTCCGCGATCACTTAGCCGTTTTAAATAAGTATCAGCACAAGTTTAAGCACGTGCTGGTTGACGAATTTCAGGATACAAATATCTCTCAGTATCTGATTACCAGAAAATTAGCGGCTGTGCATCAGAATATTTGCGTCGTTGGCGACGACGCACAAAGCATCTACGCCTTTCGCGGGGCCGACATTGAAAACATCCTGAATTTCCAGCGCGACTACGGTAAAGACACCGTTAAAATCGTGAAGTTGGAGCAGAATTACCGCTCCACGAAAACCATTGTACAAGCGGCCAACTCGATCATTGCCCGGAACCGCAACCAACTCGAAAAGCACATTTTCACCGATAATGAAGACGGCACCCTGATTGACGTGATCAAAGCCGCGTCTGACAACGAAGAAGGTCGCTTGGTTGCCAACGCCATTTTTGAGGCCAAAACGCAGGGCGGGATTCTTAATAATGACATCGCGATTCTGTACCGGACCAACGCGCAATCCCGCGCCTTTGAAGAGGCTCTGCGCCGACTCAGCATCAAATACCGTATTATTGGCGGGCTGTCGTTTTATCAGCGCAAAGAAATCAAAGACCTCATTGCCTACTTGCGTTTCACGGTTAATCAGCAGGACGAAGAAGCGTTTAAGCGCATTATCAACCTGCCCAAACGCGGCATCGGTGACACGACGGTGGCTAAAATCTCGGTGCTGGCAAGTGAGAAAAATATACCCGTTTGGGAAGTCGTCGCCAACATTACGCAGCACGTGGCGGGCCGGGCCGGTATCGCTATTGAAGGTTTTGCCGATCTGATTAAGAGTTTCAAACTCCTCATTGACAAAAAGGATGCCTACGACGTGGCCTCGCACATTGCCAAAGCGTCGGGAATTTTGCGCGAACTCCACGACGATAAAACCGTTGAAGGATTGGCCCGCTACGAAAACGTGCAAGCCCTGCTGAACGCCATCAAAGAATTTGTGGACAACCCGGAGAACGACGACAAATCGCTGAGTTCGTTCCTGCAAACGGTTTCGCTGCTGACTACTGCCGACGAAAAAGAAGACGATGGCGACAACGACAAAGTTACGATGATGACCATTCATGCAGCTAAAGGCTTGGAATTCAAGCACGTACACATCGTAGGGCTGGAAGAAGACCTGTTTCCGAGCCAGATGATGCTCGAAAGCCGAGCCAATCTCGAAGAGGAACGACGGTTGTTTTACGTGGCAATTACCCGCGCCGAGAAAAAGCTGACGCTCTCCTTCGCTGAGTCGCGGTACCATTACGGGCGGCTAAAAACCTGCGAACCAAGCCGTTTTTTGATGGAGATGGAGCAAAAATATCTGACGATGGCCGGGTCACGGCAGTCGGGTGGGCGTTCGGAGAGTGGCCGGGCTGCGTCGGGAACCGGGTTAGACACCCGCGACTCGAATCGTACCGCCGACCGGCACCGCGATGAGATGCCCTCGCCGGGTTCGATGAGTTTTGTGCGGAGCTTAGCCCAGCGCACGGCCCGGAATCAGTCTCCTCAGCCGACGGTGACGCACAAGCCGTCGGAGAATTTTGCCGCCAGCGACACTGCCACGTTATTGGCCGGGATGAAAGTGGAACACACCAAGTTCGGTTTTGGCACCGTGTCTGCCGTTACGGCCAACGGCACCGACCGCAAAGCCGTGATTCAGTTTGATACCGAAGGTGAAAAGACGCTGTTGCTCAGTTTCGCCAAACTGCGGATTGTGACGTAGTGTGTACCTGTTGACTGTTCACGGTGCCAGCCAGCCGCACTACCTCCCCAATCACGATAATAGCCGGATTGTCTAACCCCAGCCGGGCTACCTCGGCCTGAATGGTGGAGACAAGGCCGGTGGCTACCCGCTCAGAATTGAGAGTGCCGTTTTGGATAATGGCAACCGGCGTGTCGGCCCGGCCTGCGCCGGTGAGGGTGTCAACAATGAGCGGCAGGTGTTTCATGCCCATCAGAATCACGAGCGTGGCGTTGGTCTGGCTGGCTTTTGCGATGTCGGCAGACAGTTGATGGTCTTTGGTGGTGCCGGTCAGCACCCAAAACGATTCGCTGGCACCCCGGCTGGTGAGCGGAATACCGGCTAAACCCGGCACGGCGTAACTGCTCGACAGGCCCGGCACGACGCTCACGGCCACGCCCGCATCCTGGGCAAACGCCAGTTCTTCAAAGCCCCGGCCAAACACAAACGGGTCTCCGCCTTTGAGCCGCACCACGTGGCCGAACTCGTGCGCGTACCTGACAATCAGATGATTAATATCGGCCTGGGCAAATTCACACCGGCCCCTGCGCTTTCCCACAAACACGCGCTGGGCATCGGCGGGGGCGTAGTTGAGTAAATCGGGGTGAACCAATGCGTCATACAGCACCACGTTGGCCCGTTCCAGCGCACGGATGCCCTTCACCGTTATCAGTTCAGGATCGCCGGGGCCGGCACCAACAAGCGTTAATTCGGGGATTGTCAAAGTTGTTCCCACGCCAGCCGCCATCCTGCGGTTTGTGCGTCGGCTGTGGGTAACGCTACGCCCGGCTGTTTGGTTTTCTCGATGGCGGTCAGGTTCAGCGAGAGCGTTTGATTTTGGCTGTTTACTAATTTGTTAGCCCGTAAAAACACCCGTCTTGATCCGGTATCGAGCAGGTAAACCTGGGCATACAGCACATCGCCAACGGCTATGGTCTGCCCGTTGAGGTTGCCATGTTGCACCACCATAAACTGGCAAAGCTGCCCTTCGCGCAGGGGTTCATGGTCAATGCGCCGGGTCTGAATCCGGTTCAGCAGCACATCGTCAGACGCAGACAGGAGCGATTGCCCGGCGGTTTTGGCCGGGGCTTCGTTTTGCACCGTAACCGGGGTAGGGGCAGGGGTGTTTGGTTCTTCAAAATCAGTTTCGGTAATCAGCACCACGTCATCAGTAGTTGTTTTTTCGGGTTTTGCACTGGTTGCAACGGGTGTTTCGTAGTAGGCCAGAATGTCGGCGCGTTCTTTGGCCGAGGCCAGCAATGTTCTGTCGCTCAGGGCAATCCGGTCAGATTCGGCTAAGTAGTTGCGGTATTGATCGGGGCGGGTAAGGAGTTCTTTGATCGCCATTGTCTGAAACACATAGGCGCGGGTTTCGCTGGCCCGGAACGGCAACGCCAGTGGATGGCTGTCGGGATGCTGATTGCGGAGTTGTTTGATGTAGGTCGGCCCGGCGTTGTAGGCCATCGCTACCAGCATCCAGGAGCCGAGTTCGCGGTGCAGTTCCCAGAGGTAACGGCAGGCGGCTACGGTTGCTTTTTGGATGTTAAACCGTTCGTCGTCCCGCCGACCGACGTGTAAACCGAGGTGCCGGGCGGTGCCGGGCATGAGTTGCCAGAATCCGGCTGCCCCGCTCCGCGACACGGCATGGCCCGATAATGAGCTTTCTAAAAGCGGCAGATATTTAAAATCTTTGGGAATGGCGTGGCGTTCGAGAATGGCTTCGATAATGGGGAACACCACCGCCGAGCGTCGTTTGAGCATCAGCAGGTGGTCGGCCTGATGCCCCTGCCGGGTCAGGGTGTTGTTCCAGCGGCTGATGACGGCGGGCAGATATTGCGGCAGTACTTCACCGCAAAACTGAACTTCGGGGCGGCTGGCAATAGACTGCGCCAGCGGCTGCGCCCAGACAACCGTGCTGCCGATAAGGGCGGTTGTGGCAACAAAACGTACCAATTTCTGCATAGTCAATGGCCCGGTTTGGCGACCCGGCAAGCGGGCGATGCGGTAATCCGGCAGTTAGACGGCCCGGCGAATCCGGCCCATGATGGTTGCAAACAACGAAGCGGAGACCTCACGGCCTTCACAGAAAGAAGCGGGTATTTTTCAGGGCGTTGAGCAAAGCCGCAACCGGGCAGCAGGTAAACCGGGTCGTTCAGAAGTCAGCACATCACAGGCGGCACTGACCCGGTTCGTAGAATTGAGGGGCTAAACTAAAGACGGTCAGCTAAATAACCAACTCGCTTCCCGAAAAATGCACGCTATCCAACCAACTATGGAGAAGTGGTTACAGGTGTGGAAGCGGCCTTTTGTTTTCGTGAAAGCGAATGACAGTCTGAAAATAGCACATTTCACAGGACAAAAAACTTAATATGCGCCTGCTGACACGCCATCAGTTCGGTGAACTGTAAAAAAACTTATCTTGCGACCCAATTCAATTGTACTTTATAATCTATGACAAACGCTTACTCACTCCACCGTTTTGGCAAACACTGGCTGGCGGTATGGCTGCTGCCTCTCTTGCTGGCAGCCGGTACGCTGGTTGAGGCTCAGGCCCAAACCCGCTACACCATTAAAGGCCGGGTGCTTGACACCGATAAACTGGCCCTGCCCGGCGCAACGGTGCTGCTTTTTGGTACCACCCTCGGCACCGCCACCGATGCCAACGGCGATTACACGCTGTCGGCTACGCTCAAACCCGGCCCGCAAACGTTGGTGATCTCGGCCATTGGCTACGAAACTACGCGGCAAGCCATCACCCTCGGCAATGCTACCGACATTACGGCCAACGTGGAGGTGAAAGCAGCCGCTACCAACTTAGACGAAGTGGTGGTGACGGGTTCGACGCTTTCGGCCCCGAAACGTGAACTTGGTAATGCCATCACCACCATCAAGGCGCAGGAATTGCAGAATTCGGGTTCGGGCAACCTCATCAACTCATTGCAGGGTAAGGTGCCGGGCGCGCAGATCACGCAAAACTCCGGCGACCCTGCCGGTGGTATCACCATTCGATTGCGCGGTATCAAATCGCTGACGGGTTCGTCGGACCCGTTGTATGTGATTGACGGTGTGATTGTGAGCAATGCCAGCACCAATGTATCGCAACTCGCCCTGGCAAACGATGTCGGTAACTCAAACGTCGGCCAAAACCGATTATCCGATATTAATCCCGACGATATTGCCTCGCTGAACGTAATTAACGGGGCGGCTGCGGCTGCCCAATACGGTTCGCGGGCCGCGAATGGCGTGGTGATTATCACCACCAAGCGCGGCCAAAACGGCAAGCCACAGATTACATTTTCGACTTCGTTCAACTCAAACGAACTCCGCAAGGGCGTTCCCATCAATACATACGGCAAGCAGTTTGGCTTTCCGGGTCTGCGGCTCTACACCATCGGTAACGTATCGGCGGCTCAGATTGCGGCCAACCCCGGCACTACAACGGTCAATATTTTCCGCGATGGCGGCACAGCCAACTTAGCCAGCAACCTTGTTGATGTAACGCGGTATAATTACTTCGATCAGATTTTCAGAACGGGTTCGGGAACCGATAACAACCTGTCTATCAATGGTGGTAACGACAATACGCAGTATTATGTGTCGGTCGGCTACCTCAAAAATCAGGGCATCATCAAAGACACTGATTTTCGGCGGTACAGCCTTCGCGCCCGCGTTGACCAACGCCTGACAAACTGGGCCAAAGTGACGGTTGGCCTAAGCTATGCCAATAGTTTCTCGAACGAGAAGGCCAACGGTAACGTGTTTTACAGCCCGATCAACGCGGTCAACATCACCAACAATATCTACGACATCACCCAGCGCGACCCCGCCGGAAACCTGTTGGCCGTTGAACCAACCCGCGTCAATCCGCTTTCGACGATTGAAGACATGAAGTTTTCGCAGCAGGTGAGCCGCACCATCGGCAGTGTGCAACTGAACCTTACTCCGTTCAAAGGGTTCGCCGTTGACTACATTGCCGGGGTGGACACCTACTCGCAGTTTGGCAAAAACTACATCCGGCCTTATCCCTATCAGGCGGTAGCCGGGTTGCCAGCCGCCCGCTATCCGGGTGGTTTTGCGGCCAACGCCACCAATCAGGTGACGCAATTCAACAATGACCTGAACGTATCTTATACCACGATGTTTGGCGAAAAACTGAAGCTGAACGCCGTTGTTGGATACAGTTATCAGTATTTCCAGTCGGATTATACGGCGTTGAGCGGCCAGAACTTGGCTCCCTTCATCGAAACCGTGAACGGGGCCACCAGCACCACGTTTGGGTTGGGCTACGGACTTGACCGTTTCAACCTGAGCGGGTTGTTTGGGCAGGCTACGCTGGGCTATGGCAACTTTGCGTTTTTGACCGGGGCCATCCGTCGTGATCAGTCGAGTAAGTTCTCGGCGGCTCAAACCAACCAGTATTACCCAAAAGTAAGTGGTTCGCTGATTGTGTCTGATTTGAGTTTCTGGCAAAACGCCCCGTTCAAAACCGCGTTTAACAGCCTGAAACTGCGAACCAGTTACGGCGAATCGGGCAACTTGTCAGGCATTGGGTCGTATGCCCGGTTCTATCAGTTTAACCCGGTGGCTTATCTGGGCCGCAACACCATTATTCCCGGTACGCAATTGGCAAACCCCGATGTGCAGCCCGAACGAATGGCTGAACTGGAAGGCGGCCTAGACATGGGTTTCCTGAATGGGCGCATCAACCTCGGTATTACGGCGTATCAGCAGAAAATCAGCAACTTAATCATCAACCGAACCCTGGCCCCGACAACCGGCGGCACGAGCATCGTGAACAACGTGGGTACGATGGAGAACAAAGGATTCGAGGTCATGCTGGACGTAAACCCGGTGAAAACGCCCGATTTTAGCTGGGATTTCACACTGATCTACAACCAAAACCGCAACAAAGTTACCGACCTCGGCGGCTTAGGGTCTATTGACCCCGGAGCCGAAGGTACGTCGGGCGCACCCGTGCGGTTGTTGAAAGACCAGCCGGTGGGCGTGTTTTTCGGAACCGGCTATGCCCGTAATCCCGATGGGTCGCTGTTATTATCGCCATCGGGCTTCCCGATGACGGAGCGGGCTTTGGTTGCCAATACCTCTGGCCCCGACTTTACGCCCGCCCGCACCGCCGATGGCCGCGTGGATACCGGCAAGCCAACGGCCAACATCATCATCGGCAACCCAAATCCGAAATGGACGGGTTCGTTCAGCACTAATTTCAGCTACAAAAAGCTGAACCTGCACATTCTGCTCGATGCCGTTCAGGGACTTGACGTATTCAACGCCGACAGACGCACCCGGCAGGGCGTTGGTTTGGGCGACTATGCCGAACGCGAACTCCGGGGCGAACTGCCACGCGGCTATATCTACGGGATTTATAACACCCAGGAGTTTCGGATTGACAACGGTTCATACACCAAACTGCGCGAGATTTCGCTCAGTTACACGCTGCCCAAACTCATTCCGGCCATCAACCGGCTGAACCTCGCCCTGATTGGCCGCAACCTGTATTCGTGGGATAAATACACCGGCTTCGACCCAGAAACCAACGCAGGCGGTAACAACGACCTGATCCGGGGCGTTGATTTTGGCAACGTACCCATTCCGCGC
>JBBRNH010000123.1:0-12487 GCA_038230415.1 Cytophagales bacterium
AGGCGGTGGCATCGCCGGTTTCGCTGAGGGTCACGGCCACGCGCCGGGTTTGGCGGTTGTCAGCCGGGCGATAGGCCGGGGTGTTCACGAGTTTGGCACCCGTCGGGGTCATCAGCAAGGCGTGACGACTACCCGTAAAATCGCTCATGTAGCCAACGGGATTGGTCTGACTCGTGCATTCGAGCCACAGCGTGTCGCGCCCGTCCGGCACGTACAAAATGACGTGATTAAACTGAAAGCTGGGGAAATCGGTCAGGATGTCCGGCTCGTCGTCGCCCGCCAGGATCAGGGCTTCCCAGGCCGGAACACCAGCCGCTTTCAGCATGGCTTTTGTGTAATTGGTGAGGGCTTTGCAGTCGCCGTATTTGGTGGTGGCTACGGTTTTGGCATCAATGGTTTGCCAGCCGCCAATGCCAAGCTGAATGCCCACGTAGCGGGTTTGTTCCTGCAAGAGTTCATAGATTTTTTTGACTTTCTGAGCAGTTGTTTTCTCGGTTGCTACCAGCGCGGCCACCCGCTGCCGAACCTCGTCGGGCAGGGCATCGCGGTTGGCGTTCAGGGCGTTATAAAACTGGCCGAGGTCGTTCCAGGTGCGGAGGTTGCCCCGGTATTCCTGCACATCAAACGCAGTGGGGGCCGTAAACACTGCCGGGCGCAGTTCGTGCCGGGGCGGTGCCGATGGTTCTGACTCACGGGCCGCGAGGTTCTCTACCTGCCAGCCATAGCGCACCCGACCCGGTTCGGAGCCGGGTGTTTTGGTGGGTTCGGGCAGGTTAAAGGTTTTGTAACGCAGGGTCAGATTGGGCGGCATATCCACCACAAACGCAGCCCGCTCTACGGCCTCGGCATCGGCCCGCTGGGGTTGCCACTGCGGGTAAAACATCAGGTTGCGGGTTGTGGTCTCAACCCGAAACTCCACCGTGTAGGGGTACGATGGCTGCTTGGGAAACCGGGCCACTTTATAGCGGTTGTCGTCGTAAAAATTGATGTCGTTGTAGGAGCTAAAATCGGCAATATCCGCCTTTTTGAGCCGCTTGATAACGGTGCCGTTTTCGTCGTAGAGTGTTCCTTCGAAGTCGGTTATTTTCGTGAATTTGTCATAGCCAACCACCTCTTCGGCGTGGTTGTCTCCGGCGGGTTTCAGCACCGTTACCACCGAATGAACGGTTTCGGTGGCCTCGCCCGCCGATTTAACCGTGAAGGTTGTTTCGTGAAGCCGAATCACGGCATCGGCCCGGTCGCGCAGGCCCGTTGGCAGGGCGGTGACCCGGTATTGGTCTTGCCCGAAAGCCAAAACCGGGAACAGCAGGAAAAGGAGAAAACGCTTCATAATCATTTTGCGGTTTCGCGTTTCAATACTACCTGTTCGGCGTGTTTGGCAACCACCTGGGCAAATAATTCGCGCAGGGCCGGGTATTCTTCGGCGAAATAAACCGGCTTTTTGAGCGACAACCGGCTTGTGGCCTGCACGGTTTGGCCGTTGGCAGCGACCTGAAACAGAAACCGCCCGCCGTTGCCGGGCAGGACTATCTGCATCGGTTTCGGTACGTCTTCGACCTGATACCCTGCCGGAATGGTAAACGTGGCCGTGTATGTTTCGTCGTTCAGCGTCCCGAAATCAACCGGATACCGCCGTTCCGGGTCTTTAAAGGGGTTGGCAAGCTGGCCCTCGGTAAGCAGGGGGCGAAAATACAGCCGGTCACCAGCCACCGTTGCGCCCTCACCAACGGTCAGGGTGTAGGCCGTTACGAATGATTTATTGGGGTCATCAATACCGGAAAAAGCCGTTTTTTCGATTTGCCAGCCCGTGTGTTCTTTCTTCACGCCGTTGAGGTAAGCCGTTTCGCCTTCGCTGCGGTATGTTTTTCGGGTTCGGTAGCCAGCGTAGCCCGCAAACGACTGGGTAAGTATGCCGGTGATGACACCTTCCTGGTCAATTGTGTACTGCGCCGAGGTCGCTTCAACGTCGCGTTCGGCGGGGTTGAGGGCAATAAACCGGCTCCGGCTGTCGGGTAAAATCAGCCGACCCACCCCGTTCAGGGCGTGCAGGGGCAAGGTTCCGGGCCTCAGATAGGGTTCAGTAGCATCGAGCAACACGTCTCTGCCCCCCATATCGAGGTGCGCCACCACATAGTTGAGTTGTTTGAGCAGGGCCGACTCGCGGCTGAATCGCCCGTGTGCGCGGGTGCTGAGAACCACTGGGTTGGCATCGTAGCCCATTTCGCGGAGCAGCGCAATGAGTGTCAGGTTAATATCGGCGGCATCGCCTTTTTTGGCTTCGTAGGCTTTTTTGATGCTGGTCGAATAGTAACTGCTGGTTTCGTCCCACTTCATGGCCGTACCGATAACCCGGCAAGCCGCCCCGATTCGGGCCATCGTATCGGTGGCGGGATGGTTGGTTTTGAGCAGCGTTGCCACCTCGCGCAAAAAAGCCGCCCGTTTATACTGACCGCCAAAATTGGCTTCGTCGAGCAGGGTTTTGTCCATCGCGTCCCAACCCACCGAAAAATTGCGGGTGACCTGACCGGGGAAATTAATACTGGCTAATTCAAAGTCAATTTTGGTGAGGTAATCATTAGTAGTGGTGATGTAGGCCTCGCTGCGAATGGCCGACGAGTTGGCAACGGCAAATCGGTACATCTGCGCCGTTACGGGTTCTTCGCCCGTAAACAGCGGCACCGTCACGGCTTTGACCTGATTGATGGTCATGGCGAGGTAACCATTCATGAGCATTTTGTAGTAAAAGCTATCCGGGAACGTGACCCGATATTCGCTCCAGAGCGTCGGAATGTCGTCCTGAAAAGCCCAGGTACGCGGGTTGTTGCTGATCGTAAACGGGGTGCGAATGGTGTAGCGGTATTCGATAATTGACCCTTCGCGGACGTTGGGCAGGGTAAATTTCTGCAACGATACGTTATCCGAAACGCGCTCGGTGACGATGCCGGTTTTGGTCAGTTTGTCGGTAACAACGGCTCCGGCAGTCACGTTATAGGTCGCTCCGTCGAGTCCGCTCAGGTCTTCTGTCGCCCCCGACCCGGCCCGGTACAGCCGCACCGATACCGTTGCCCGGTCGGTTGCTGATTTTTTCAGGATATGCAGCCGCCGGTGCAGGCTATAAACCACCCAGAACTTATTCTCGGTGTAGTCGAGGTGGGTTTCGCCGAGTTCATACAGCACCACACCCTCGGCACTTGAATCGGGCGGATACGGATTTTTCTGGAAGGCATCGGGCGTGATTTTGCCGTATTTAACGGTTGGTTCCTGAACGGGGGCGGGCTGTTGGGCCAGGGCATGGGCCGCCCTGAGCATGGCAAGACCGAGAACCCCGACGCGGAAAGCCGGAAGTAAGAAGCGCATTGTTTTGGCAGGAAACACTCGTGAATGATGAATCCAAAACTATGCGTTTGCTGACTTCTGTGCAATTTTCTAAGAAAATAGTTTTGATACGGTTACCCCGTAAACGCCCGGATGGTCTCTTCGGCATAGCCCGCGCTGGAAGTCATGCCTTTGCCGCCGATGCCGGTGACGATGCGAATGGTATCGTCCACGTCGTACTCAAAAATGTCGCGGTCGGTTTGGCCGTAGAAGCCTACCCAGGTTTTCTCGATCTTATCCAGCGGAAAATTCATAATGCGCCGGGCTTCGGTCAGCATCAGGGTATTGAGGGAATCGGTGGTGTGGTAGCCGAGGGTTTCCTGATTGGCGATGGGTGCGTATTCGTGCGAGTCACCGATGATAACCGAGCCATCCGTTGCTTGCTTGAACAGGATGTGAATCCCCCACTTTTTGAGTTCCCGGAGGTGTTCCGGCGTGGTAATCCCGGCAAAAGAAGGCAACGCCTGAAATGATTCATACCGCCTGATGGTCAGGCCGGTCAGGATGTTTCCGGGCAGGTTCAGGCCCGCAATCGGCGCGGTCAGGAGCATCTGTAACTTACTGACGACGATACCGCTTTCGGCCATGATCTGCGGGAACAGCAGCCGCGCTTCGTGACCGCTGCAAATCAGCACGCGCCGGGCCATAAACCGTTGCCCACCCGCCACCAGTACCGTAGCCCCGCCTGAACCCGGTTGCACGTCAACCACAGCCGCGCCGGTATGGTATTCGACCCTGAATTTCTCGCGGACGTACCGAATCAGTCGGCCAATCATCAATTCGGGTTCCGCACTAACTTCATCCGGGAAAAACAACGCACCCCGAACGTAATCGGGCCGGAGGGTTGGATAGTTGGCGAGCGTTTGGGCGGAAGAAAGCAGTTCACAGGGGTAGCCGGTTTGGGCCGCGTGATGGGCATGAAGTTCGTGGAGCAGACCAAGTTCGGTGTCGTCAGAAGCCAGGTAGATCGAGCCGTTTGCCCGAATGGTGATGTCGGCTTGGTGCTGAATGGCTTTGTAAATCTCCAGACTTCTGCGCCCATACTCAAACCATCGCCCGGCCATGCCCGACGGCACCACCTGCCCAAAATTACGGACGGTGGCACCGGCTGGTTGCGCGTCTTTTTCGAGCAGCAGTACCCGTTGTCCGGCTTTGGCCGCGTGGTAGGCGTGAAACGTGCCGAGAACGCCGGAACCGACGATGATTAAGTCGTACATAAATAGGGTTTGTAGTTTGTGGTTAGCTGACGTAAAACTCAAAATGAATTAGCTAACAGTAGCTGTCAAACAACAGACATCAAACTCTTTTCGTAACGATTTGGGTATGTTCATTTTGGGTGTTGCCAGGCTTGTTACCCACCGCCCCTCGGCTGTGGGCATACGCGAAAGAGCGAACTTCCCGCCTGAAACGGCACAGCCTGGGGGCGGTGCCGAACCTGTTCCCCACCGCCACCAGGCTGTGGGATACGCGCAAGAATAAACCACCTAAACGATTACCTTTTTTCGAGTATCGGAATCAAGTCGGCTACTGAATCAATCAGCGCGTCGTGGGGGTGGTCGCTGAGTTGGTCGCGGGTGTGGGTGCCGTTTGTTACGCCAATGTTAAGTAACACCCCCGCCGACCGGCCCGATAAAAGATCAGACGGCGTGTCGCCAACGTTAATCACGGTGCGCGGGTCGGTGATATTCAGTAAGTTCATGGCCCGTTCGATCATGTAGGGAAACGGACGGCCCCGCTCCACTTCATCACTCGTGACAGAGACCTGAATCACCGAATCGGGCGTACCGACGCGGGCTTGGTTGAGGCCATCGAGCCAGCCGAGTTTGTCGAGAATAATATCGGCCACAACCCGGTAAAAGCCCGTTGTGAGGGCAATGGCGATGTTTTTTTCGTGCAGGTAGGCAAACAGTTCGTTGCAGCCGGTGGTGGGCGTGGCTCCGGCGGTGCGGTAATGATCTTCGAGAATCCGGGTGAAAACGCGGTAGGAGACCTCGACCTGCGCCGGTACGTCGGGGTGGGTTTCGCCGAGTTGTTCTTTCCAGAGCGTGTCGAATACCCAGTGTTTTGCCAGGCCCTGCATCGCCAGAATCCGCTCGGCAGAGACCATCAGGCCCGTTTCGGCAGCGGCTTCGGCAAAACAGCGTTCTACTTCATGGTGGTCGGTGAGGGTGGTACCGGCCATATCAAAAACGACTAACTGAATTGGTTGCATGGTTGCGTGTGATTTTGAGGAGGTTGGGGCAACAAAGCAACAAAAACTTATGGATGAGCGGTGTGAAGATTTTGTTAAGAATTACACGTAAACAACCTGATACTTTTTGCCCGGCAACGACCGCACGTAGCCCTGAAACTCCAAGTTGAGCAGCAGCGAGGCTAATTTCCCCATCGGAATCTGGCTCTTCCAGCTCAGTTCGTCAATGTGAATGTCGGTCGTTTGGCGCAGCAGCGCCATAAGCTGACTTTCTTCTTCGGTAAAATGCAGCGGCAACGGCGGCAGGTCGAGCATTCCGTTTTTGAGCCGGGCCGGGGCGGTTGCCGAGCCGGGCTGATCCCAGTTCAGGGCTTCGATAATGCACTCCGGGCCGGTGTATATCTGGGCTTTGTTTTGGCGGATGAGCTTGTTGCAGCCCGCCGAGAACGCCTGATTCAGTTGCCCCGGCACGGCAAACACCTCGCGGTGGTAATTGTTGGCATACTCTGCCGTGATGAGCGCACCACCTTTGGCCGCAGCCTCCACCACAATCACGGCATCGCTCAGGCCGGCAATAATACGGTTGCGAGCCGGAAACAGGTGCGCGTCGGGTTTGGTGCCGGGCCGGTTTTCGGTGAGCAGACCGCCCAGAATGGTCATCTCCTGCGCTGTTTTTTGATGTACCGACGGATAAATCACGTCTAAACCGCTCGCCATTACGCCCACCGTTGGCAAGCCCTGCCCTACGCTGGCGCGGTGCGCGGCAATGTCAATCCCGTAGGCCAGACCACTTACAATCAGGGCGTTATAGGGTTTCATAGCGGTAATAATCTCGTCGGTAATGCGCCTGCCATAGTCCGTAGCCTGCCGGGTGCCAACGAGCGAAATGGTGCGCGGGATGTTCAGGTCGGCGTTGCCCAGAAAGTACAGGATGGCGGGCGAATCGTAGAGGGTTTTGAGCCGCGCCGGGTAATCGGCATCGGTATAAAACAGGGCGCGGGCGTTGAGTTGGTCGAGCCGTTTCTGCACGGCTTCGGCCTCGGCGAGGGGGTCGGGTCGGCGGATGGCACGGGCCGTGACTTCGCCGATGCCTGGTATTTTGAGCAGCTTCGCCACCGGCGACTGAAACACGGCGGCTGCCGAACCGCAGTAGCTGACCAATTGCCGAACCAGAATATCGCCCACGCCGGGAACGAGCGTCAGGGCTATGTTGTGTAGATTGTCTTGCACGGGGGTCAAAAGGATTGATGCAAAGTACGCAGATTTTGGCAGATGGCTGGTTGGCAGTGACTACTGACAGGTTGTGTATATTTGAGGACAACTTACCTACCTCCCGACATGACACGAAACCGATACACCTCGTGCGGTGGCCTCAGTTGTTGGCTGCTCATCGTGCCAACCCTCGCTCTGGCGCAGGCATCGCCCGACTCGCTTGCCAACTACCTCCGCACCCATACCCCTACCGATACCACCTACGTGCGGGTAATGGATAAGGTAATTTTTACCCGCATTTACCAAAAAGCCGACTATACCCGCGCTGACTCGATGGCCCGGCAGATGGCCGACATCGCCACCCGGCTCGGCGATTGGTTTGGCTTAGTGCGGGCCTATCGTAGCCGCGCTACGGTCAGCTACCTGACGGCCAATTATGAACAGGCATTGGTTTATTTCAGGAAAACCCTCGAAGCCGCCGAGCAGCACAACCTGCCCCCATTGGTAATTTATGGCGCGTTGGGCAACGTGGCTACGGGCTACGAACGAGTCGGCAACTACGAACTGGCATTTCAAACGGCCCTGAAAGCCATTCAGTTACAGGAAAAATACGGCATCAAACCCCGCGTTCCGGTGCCGCACCGGCTCATTGGGGGCGCACTGGTGAAGATGGGAAAGCCGCAACAGGCCGCGCCGTATTACCGCGAAGCCGGGGTGATTTTCCGCGAAAACGGCGACAAACGCGGCATTGCTATTTTTGAGAATCAGTTGGGCGATTTTTATAACGACATCAAACAGCCCAACAACGCGCTGCCCCACTTCCGCGAATCGTTGACGATGGCCGAAGCGATGCAATTTGAATTACTGCAAGCCGACGCGCTCGACGGATTGGCAACCTCGGCCCAGATGCTCAACAAACCCGGCGAAGGGCTTACTTACGCCAAACGAGCCCTGGCAATTGCCGAAAAACAGCAAAATAAACTCGGTATATGCACCAGCTATGGCACGATGGCGCGGCTGTATCAAACCCAAAAAGACTACGCCAACGCCGAACTATTCCTGAAAAAAGCCCTTGCCGTAGCTGACGAAAACGACTACAAAGACGAGCGCAAAACGCTGGTGCAACAGATGGCCGACCTCTTCGGTGAGCAAAACAAATACCAGCAGGCCTATGCCTTTCAGCTTCAAAAAAACAAACTCGTGGACTCGGCCACCACCGTCCGCACCAACGCAGAAGTGCAGCGCCTGGTGGCTCAGTACCAAACCGAGAAAAAAGAGACCCGGATAAAACTCCTCCAAAAAGAAACACAGTTGCAGGCCGAAGAAGCCGACCGAAACCGCTTTCAAGCCAACGCGCTGCTGGCCGGAGCCCTGTTGCTGCTGTTGCTGGCGGTGGCCGTAAGTGCCTGGCTGTTAAACCGTTCTAAACTCCGGCGGTTGCAGGAAGCCCAGGCCCTCCGCAAACGAATTGCTCAGGACCTGCACGACGAAGTGGGCAGCACCCTGAGCAGCATCTCGCTCCTGAGCGGCCACACCGATACGCTCCTGAGCCAAAACCGCCCCGGCGTGGATACGTCGGAAACAGCCCAGAAAATGGTGCAGAAAATTTATACCGATGCCCGCCAGATTCTGGAATCGATTGACGAAATTATCTGGACCATCAACCCCGGTAACGACTCCCTGCAACGAATTATGCTCCGCTTGCAGGAATACGCCCAGCCGCTGATGGAGTCGCAGGGCATCCGGCTTTTGTTTGAGACCGACCCCGGTTTGGCCGATTTGCCCGTTTCGATGGAGGTACGCCGAAACCTGTTTTTGATTAGCAAAGAAGCCATTAACAACCTCGCGAAATATTCGGCGGCAACGGTCGCAACGGTACGTTTCGGGCGGCAAGGCCAGCAGTTGCAGATTATGATTGACGACAACGGGCGCGGTTTCGACGTGAACCAGGTCAGCACCCGCAACGGCCAAACCACCATGCGCCAACGGGCCGAAGCCATTGGCGGTTCGCTGGCCGTTGAGTCGGCCCCAGATACCGGAACGGCCTTGCGGCTGTCGGTTCCTGTCGGATAATTATCCGATGGTGACGGATTTTTGCCGGACGTACTTTTGTAAAAAAGCTGTTATGATCCGCATTTCTATTTTCGACGATAACGACTCCCTCCGCCAGACCCTCGCGCTGCTCGTTGATGCCACCGACGACCTGATTGTGATGGGCCAGTATGCCAACGCGCTCACTGTCGTCGAAGCCGTACAACACGACCAGCCCGATGTGATTTTGATGGATATTGATATGCCGGGCCGCACGGGTATCGAAGCCGTAGCCCTTATTCAGCAACAGGCAGCGTCGGCGGCAGTGGCAGTGGCCCCAAAAATTCTGATGCTGACCGTGTTTGAGGATACCGACCGGATTTTTGCCGCTATCCGGGCCGGGGCAGTGGGCTATCTGCTCAAAAAAACGCCCGCCGACAAAATCATGGACGCTATCCGGGAGGTATCCGCCGGGGGTGCGCCCATGACTCCGAGCATCGCCCTGAAAGTACTGGACTCGTTTCGGCAAGCGGCCAACGCCCCCCGCCCCGACACGTTTCTGCTCACCCCAAAAGAACACGATGTACTGCACCGGCTCGTGGAGGGCGACAGCTACAAACTTATCGGCCATCACTGCGGCATTGCGATGGGAACAGTGCGGTCGCACATCGTGAGTATCTACACCAAGTTGCACGTCAATTCAAAATCAGAAGCCGTCTCGAAGGCATTGAAGACGGGGTTGTTTCGGTGACTAACCGATCACCCCGTATAAACCCCTGTTCTTGTCAACTCGCCGACCCCTAAAACGCGCTTTCTGCCATTTCAGGGGCTTTTTCAGTGCTACGTAGTTTCCCGGTCATACAGTTATCCGATAGCGCGGGGGTTGGAGTAGCGGTAGATTTGTTGAGTTAATCAAGCCAATCAGCATGAAATCAATCGCTTACCTCTTTTTCTTTGGCTGCACCCTGTTTGCAGCAACCGCCTTTGCCCAGTTGGGTATGGGCGGCCAGCCCCACCCTTCGGCGGCTCTCGACGTGAAAGCCACCGACAAGGCGTTTTATCCGCCCCGGCTGACGACTCCTCAGCGCAAAGCCATCGTCAATCCGCAGCCCGGCGCGTTTGTCTATGACCTCGACCAAAGCACGATGTATCTTTTTGACGGGCAAAGCTGGCTGCCAATGGCGTTTCAGGACCCGGCAAATACCCGGCTCATTGGTCGTACAGCCAATGACGGGGCCGCTCTTGACTATTTTGGTAAGGCCGTAGCAATTTCCGGCGACTATGTCATCGTCGGGGCCTTCGGCGATGACATCAACACCAATGCAAACCAGGGTTCGGCTTACATTTTTACCCGCGTGGGCGGTAGCTGGGTTCAACAAACCAAACTCATTGCCAGCGATGGCGCGGCCAGCGACCAGTTTGGCACCAGCGTAGCCATTTCGGGCGATTATGCCGTTGTGGGAACGCCCAACAAACTCGTTGCCGGCAGCAGCGGCCAGGGTGCGGTCTATGTGTTTATGCGGTCGGGGAGTGTATGGACGCAGCAAACCAAACTCATTGCCCTTGACGGCACGGCTGGCGATAAATTTGGCAGCAGTGTTGCCATCGCGGGCGATTATGCCCTTGTGGGGTCCCCCGGCGATGACATTGGAATCAGTAATGGTCAGGGATCGGCCTACGTGTTCACACTCTTTGGCGCAACGTGGTCACAACAGGCCAAACTAACGGCCAATGACGGCGCAACGGGCGATGGATTTGGTGGGAGTGTGGCTATTTCGGGCGATTACGCACTCATCGGTGCGCCTGATGCCGACATCGAAACAATAGCAAATCAGGGAGCCGCCTATATCTTTACCCGAACCCGCACGACCTGGACGCAACAAACAAAATTCAGAACCTACACATATTTCAATGGGGGATCCGAAGATCATTTTGGCAACAGCGTCGCTATTTCAGGAGACTACGCCGTGGTAGGAGCCTACCACCAGCTAAACCAAAAAGGCGGGGCTTACATTTATATCAGAAGCGGGGCAGCCTGGGCTTTACAAACTGAAATTCTCTCACCCGAAGCCGACAGTGAATTTGGTACCGGAGTTGCTGTTTCGGGAGACTACGTTATTGTGGGCGCACCCTTTGCTGCCGGCGGAGTCAATAATGGCAAGGCATACGTCTATAAACGAAGCGGTATTGCCTGGCAGTTGCTGCGGACGCTTAATGATACGGTGGTTCTGGGCAATTCAGATGGCATTAGCGTTGGCATTGCCAATGGCAGTTTTATCATCGGTGGCTATGGCTTTCAGAATTTTCAGGGCAGGGTATCGTTTGGCACAATGGATAATTGACGCGGGAGCTTCGGCCCGCACACGCCAATTGACGGAACAAGCCAAAATCAGGTGGCTTTTGTTAGTGATTGGTAATTCCCCCTTAGTTTTGCGGACTGAACAAACTAAATAGCTTCACCGATGACATTGCAGGAAATCACTGACCAAATCCGCACCCGCGCTACCCACGCCGACAGCCTGAACGCGGTGGTAAAAATCGCTACCGATCAGGGGCCGATTCTGATTAACGCCAAACAATCACCCGCCATCGTCTCCAACGACGACAGCCCCGCCGACTGCACCATTCAGATCAAGATTGATGATCTGGTGAAAATGGGTTCGGGTGACATGAACCCGATGATGGCCTTTATGACGGGCAAACTCAAGGTGCAGGGTGATATGAGTCTCGCCATGAAAATGAGCCAGGTATTAGACAACACGTTGTAGATCAGTGTTTTTTTACCAAAAAAGCGTGGCAATCATTTCTGATTACCACGCTTTTTTATGAACCCGATACACTGATTACCACTTTATCACACGCTGCACGGCTGATTGTTGTTCGGTATGCAACCGAATCAGATACATGCCCGTTGGGTACGCTGATAAATCGAGCCGGACAGCCGTTGTTCCGGCTTTTTTTATGGCCGACACTCCCGGCAACAGTCGCCCGTCGGCAGTGTAAACGGTCAGTTGCGCGTCGTCGGCGTTGGTTTCTACCGATACCTCATCTGCCGTTGGGTTCGGATACACCCGCCAGATGAGTTCGGATAACTCGGCTGATTCGGCTCCGACACGCGCACCGGCGGGGCATACGCTCTGAAAACTCCAGCTATATGACGCTTGCTGCCCCGACTGCTGAGCCAGCAGCCCGAATGCCTGTGCGTCGCGGTTGGGCCGAACCGTGTATGGCCCCAGGTTGGTTGTCCAGCCCGTGATACCCACTGCCATCACCGACACGGCGGAGCCATTGCCTCCGCTCACCTGGAACGTGAAAGCACCTGTCTGGCAGTTATAAGCCGGTGCCACCAATGAGAGTCCCGATCCCGACGGTGTGGTCGGAGTCGTGGGCGTTACGGGCGTAGTCGGGGTGGTTGGCGTTGTGGGTGTGGTTGGCGTTACGGGCGTGGTGCCGTTGCAACTGGCTTTCCAGTCCCAGCGGTAGGTTTGCATTTGGCCGTTATAGCTGGCATAAATCGTGAAGGCCTGCGCGTCAGAGTTGGGTTTTATGGTCAGATTCGGGTTGGTAGTTGCCCCCGTCAGGCCCGGCCCCCAGAATGTGGCACTGCCCGCCGGAGCCGTTGACTGAAACACAAACGCCCCCGTTGAGCAATTGTAGGTCGGAGCCAGAATCTGGAAA
>JBBRNH010000124.1:0-12464 GCA_038230415.1 Cytophagales bacterium
ACCGTCGTTGTAGGTGTGGTTGGCGGCAAACTCGTCAACCGAGCCGTTGGCGTGGGTGAGTTTAATCGTTAAGGGTATGCCGGGCGCAAAGGTGGTCAGGCCCATAATGTCAATCGCGTCGTCTTCCTGCACCTTGTCGTAGTCGGCGGGGTTGGCAAAGGTCAGGGCCAGCATCCCCTGTTTTTTCAGGTTCGTTTCGTGAATCCGGGCAAACGACCGTACCAGAATTGCCCGAACGCCTAAGAAGCGGGGTTCCATGGCCGCGTGTTCGCGGCTTGAGCCTTCGCCGTAGTTCTCGTCACCTACCACCACCGAACCCACGCCAGCCGCTTTGTAGGCACGTTGCACGGCGGGTACTTCGCCGTATTCTCCGGTGAGCTGATTCTTCACCGAGTTGGTTTTTTCGGTGTAATAATTCACCGCGCCGATGAGCATATTGTTCGAGATATTGTCGAGGTGGCCGCGATATTTCAGCCACGGCCCGGCCATCGAAATATGGTCGGTGGTGCATTTGCCTTTGGCTTTGATGAGCAGTTTCAGACCCATCAGGTCGGTGCCTTCCCAGGCCGGAAACGAAGCCAGCAACTGCAAGCGGTCAGAGGTGGGCGATACCCGAATCTGCACGCCCGACCCGTCTGCTGCCGGAGCCTGATAGCCCGCGTCGTCAACGGCGTAGCCATTCACGGGCTGCTCGATGCCCATCGGCTCGTCGAGCATGACCTGCTCCCCGGCTTCATTGGTCAGGGTGTCGGTCATGGGGTTAAACGTCAGATCACCGGCAATGGCAAAGGCCGTCACGATTTCGGGCGAGGCTACAAACGCGTGGGTGCTGATGTTGCCATCGTTGCGCTTGGCGAAGTTGCGGTTAAAACTGGTGATGATCGAGTTGGGCCGGTTGGGGTCATCCATATGCCGCGCCCACTGCCCGATGCACGGCCCGCAGGCATTGGCAAGTACCACCCCGCCGATCTGCTCAAAGGTGGTCAGGAGTCCGTCGCGTTGCGTCGTGAACCGGACAAGTTCTGAGCCGGGCGTGACGGTGTATTCAGCTTTGGTTTTCAGGTGTTTATCAATGGCCTGCTGCGCGATGGATGCCGCCCGCGTGATGTCTTCGTAAGATGAATTGGTGCAGGAGCCGATCAAACCTACCTCCAATTTGGTCGGCCAGCCGTTCTCGCGCACGGCATTGGCAAAGTTTGACAGCGGCCAGGCCAAATCGGGGGTAAACGGCCCGTTCACGTGCGGTTCAAGGGTGTTGAGGTCAATCTCGATCAGTTGGTCATAATACGCAGCCGGGTCGGCATACACCTCATCGTCGGCGCGGAGGTCGGCGGCAACGGCGTTGGCGGCATCGGCAATGTCGGCGCGGGAGGTTGCCCGGAGGTAGTCGGCCATTTTTTCGTCGTAGGCAAAAATTGAGGTTGTGGCCCCGATTTCGGCTCCCATGTTGCAGATGGTGCCTTTGCCCGTTGCCGAGAGGCTTTCGGCTCCGTCGCCAAAATACTCCACAATGCAGCCCGTGCCGCCTTTCACGGTCAGGATACCGGCCACGCGCAGAATCACGTCTTTGGCCGAAGCCCAGCCGCTCAGTTTGCCGGTGAGTTTGATACCGATAAGTTTGGGCATTTTCAGTTCCCAGGCTAAGCCCGCCATTACGTCGCAGGCATCGGCCCCGCCCACGCCAATCGCCACCATGCCCAGACCCCCGGCGTTGGGCGTGTGCGAATCCGTACCAATCATCAGTCCGCCGGGAAAGGCATAGTTCTCGATCACGACCTGGTGAATGATGCCCGCGCCGGGTTTCCAGAAACCAATGCCGTATTTATCCGAAATTGAGGCCAGAAAATCATAGACTTCGCGGTTTTTGTCGTTGGCCGTAGCGAGGTCTTCCGTCGCCCCGATTTTGGCCTGAATCAGGTGGTCGCAATGCACCGTTGACGGCACGGCCACCTGCGGGCGACCGGCCTGCATAAACTGCAACAGAGCCATCTGCGCCGTGGCATCCTGCATGGCAACGCGGTCGGGCGCGAAATCAACGTAGGTTTTGCCGCGTTCGAGGGCGTGCGTTGCTGATCCTTCGGAGAGGTGGCTATACAGAATTTTCTCGGAGAGGGTCAGGGGTTTGCCAACAACCTGCCGGGCGGTTGACACGCGTTCGCCGAGGTTGGCGTACACGCGCTTAATCATGTCTAAATCGTAAGCCATAGTTTGGGAATATATGATGTATACTGTATGATGTATGTTGGGTTATGCCCGGAAGCACGTGCCTGATACAAAGACAACTTTGGAACCAAGCCGGTTGGTTTCCTGCCGGGCTGATGCGGGCAAAATTAGGGGATTTGGGGGAAGGACGAATAAAGATTGCGAAACGGGAAACATCTGGATTTCTGATGAGTGTCATTCGTCGCCAATGAATCACGGCTAATGGGGTCAAACGGCACCGGAAAGCCATCTCTGGTTGTCTGCCGATGAACGGCTTGCGCCGGTCGAATAGCCGGGCGCGGAGTTTTGCGGGCGGCTACTTTTGATTCAACAGGTCGGCACAAAGTCGGCTGAATCAAAAACGCCAAACCAATACCGTCATGAATACTGCATCCATCTCCCTGCGCCGTTGCGCCCTCGCTGCCCTTGTTTCTGTTGCCGCCGTTGGCATGGCCGCCCCCGTTGCCCGCGCCCAAACTTTTGCCGGAAAGCCTTATCTGACCCCAGACCCCGGAAAGTTGCGGGCGATTGTTTACCCAAGCAGCGACCCCGGCATACTCCTTATTTGCTACGAACACGAGGGAAAAGGCGCGGTTCATATTTTCATCCGCGATCAGAAGGGAAGCATCGTTCAGGATCAATGGGAATCGAGTCACTTCTTTGCCCAGCGGTTTGATCTGTCGTCGTTACCGTCGGGGCTATACACCATAGAACTGGCAACATTAACCGCCCGGCAAACCAAAACCATCCGGCTCGAACCGCCAACGATGGCCCGGATTGTGGTCGTCCCTGATGAGCCAACGCCCGTTATGAACGAAGTGAGTTTGAAACAATAGCCATTCTCAACTCACCCGCAGCGCACGTTCCACGTCTTTCTGGTATAGCCGCCCGATGGGGAGTTCCTGCCCTGCCACCTCCACGTGGCGGGGCGTATAGGTTTTGACGTAGGCCATAGCCGCAATAAACGACCGATGCACCCGCATAAACTGGTCGGCGGGCAACATGGCTTCTACGGCACTAATGGGTTGTTTTACCACTAACGGCTTGCCCGACAGCAGCACAATTTTGACGTAATCTTTCAGGCTTTCAACGTATTGAATATCGTTCGTCAGCACTTTCACGAGCTTGCGGTCGGCCCTGAAATACAGAAATCCCCCGTTGGCTGCGTGGTCGGCATCGGTGTCGGCAGGTGGTTGGGACGGGGGCGCAGCGGCATCGCCCGGCTTCATCACTTTGCCAACGGCCCGCAGAAATCGGTCAAACGGAATGGGTTTCAGCAGGTAATCAACCACGTCAAGTTCAAAACCGTCGAGGGCGTATTCGCGGTGGGCGGTCGTGAAAATCACGGGGGGCGGGTTGCGGAGGGTTCGCAGAAAATCGGTGCCGAGGAGCTTGGGCATCGTAATATCCAAAAACATCAGGTCAACTGTCTTCTCCTGCAACACCTGAAAGGCTTGCAGGGCGTTTTCGCAGCGGGCGGTCAGTTCGAGTCCTTCCACCGACTGCACATAGCGTTCCAGCACATCGAGTGCGGGTGGTTCATCGTCCACCAATAAGCAGCGTAGTTTCATGGGGCGAGGGGATCAGAGATGAGTCTGTCAGATTAGTCGTAAAAGAAATCGTTAGGGCAACAATATCAGCTTCAAGTTGAGAAAAAAACCGCAGACTATACTGGTTAGGGTAGTGAAACGCCAGTGGTTTTTCCAGATCGGCCAGGTTGTCGGGTGTATCGGGCTGGTTATCGAGTTTGCCATTCACTACTTTAAGGATGAGTTGATTAGGGGTTACGGCGAGGTCAATACTGAGCCATTGTAACTCATCGGAATCGAACGCCAGCCGCCGAAAGGCCGCTTCGACCACCGGAAGCAGAATCATCGGCGCGATGGTGTGTTTATAAACATCGCCCCGCACCGTGAACGAGACATCGGTTGGCACCGCAGCCATGATTTTTTGCAGGAAAACGTATTGATGGATTACCTCAATTTCCTGCGCCAACGCCACCCGGTCGGCCTGACTTTCGTAGAGAACATAGCGCAGGAGATGGGCCAAATTCAGCACGACTTCGGGAGCCTGTTTGTCGCGTTGCTGCGTAAGTCGGTGTAGGGTATTTAATGAGCCAAACAGCAAATCGGGGTTGAGCTGAAGTTTGAGCAGTTGCAGATCGGTCTGGAGCTTCTGGCGTTCGAGTTGTTGATTTTCGGCTTGTTTGGTATACCATTCGGTGAGTAATTTAGCACCAGCCGCTACGAAACCGACCAAAATGAAATCAAAATTAAACGCAGTCCAGTCGTTGAGATTTTGTACATCTTCCCAAATTGATAAAAATGGAGAAGAATCATCTGATTGAAAATTAAATACAAATGGCTGAATCAAATAAATTCCTGTTTCTGAAAGTATTTTCTCGAAAAATGAAGTTAGTAAAATTGTAAAAAAAGTGGCAGCAATGGTAAGAATATATTGTTTTCGCAACAGCAACGGAATGACACCGTATAACAGACAATATGTAAAAAATAAATAAGTTGGTACAGACTCAGAGAAAAAACTGATCCAGTAGAGCGTTGAATAAGTGTCGTTTCCTAACAAAGCATGAGCCGTTGTAAATTCAAATAATGGAAAAAACACAATAACGCCAGTCCAAAAAATAGCGTGCCAAATAAGGTGATTCGGGCGAAGGCTTACCATATCTTTTTTTGTTTACACAGTGGATAAGACTATTTCCTGGTAAGCGTTTATGAATCGTAACGGAATTGTTAATTCGACTTCGTACCTGTCTTTTTCAGGACGAATCAACAGGCTGTGCTGGTTTGGATACAATAACGCTAACCGTTTTTGACCATTTTTGAGACCTATTCCGCCGAATTTGCTGGCCGGTGATCCGGTTGCGTTCTTACTGTTTGTTACGGTAAAAATAAAATCGTTGTCCACCACCCGGCACTGAACGTGAATATAGGCCGCGCCAATTTGCTGCGATGGGCCATGTTTAAACGCATTCTCGACGAACGGAAGCAACAGCAGGGGCGAGATTTGTTTATTCAATACATCACCGGCAATGTCCACCGTTACCCGAAGCCGATTGTCGTAGCGTAGTTTTTCGAGGTCAATATATTGCTGCATAGCCGCTATTTCGGCCTGAAGCGGTACATGGGGCGCATTACATTCGTTGAGCATATAATGCAGCAATTCCGACAGTTTACCCACTATGTCGGGAGCCTTGTCAGATTCTGTAAGCGTCAGTGCATATATGTTATTCAGCGTGTTAAATAAAAAATGAGGATGAATCTGGGCTTTTAGTACGTGTAATTCTACTACCGCTGTTTCTTGGGTTAATTGTTGATTATGTTGTTCCTTTTGATACCAATAACGTCCTAACTTCAGACTCGCGGCTACAATAGCTGTACTCGCCTGGACGAATATGATAATAATCGAATTTGATTGATAAGTTGAACTTATTGTATTTATAATTGACTGGCCTGTATTTAATGGTATGGCAATATAATTAGAAAATAAGTAAATGATCCAAAAGAAATTTACACACCAGAGTAACAATAGAACCCAGAATTTTAGTAAACGTTTGTGTAATAGAAACGGCAGCACGCCGTATAGTAAGCTATACGTATTTAGAAGATTTAACGGAAGAAACTGAATGCCGACAATGATGTTGAAACTGGTGGTTAAACCGGATAGCATGGTCTGGAGTGAGACCAATAAAATCTCGATTGTCCAAAAGAGGCTATGCCTGCCTATCCACCGCCAGTTGACATAGTGGCCCCAATTGTATATAAACGAAAGTTGCATAATAAAACGGGTTTATTGGGTCAGGCTATCGTCTGGTAGCGAATGTCGTTTATCGCCGACGAATGGCGTTCATCGCCGATAAACTAAGTTTGGTCGCTTTCTCGCATCGATTTATTGGTCAAGCGATTTTTTATAGTCAACTTTCCCGTAAATCAACCATAAAAATCGGGCATACCATGAAAAAGTGGCTATTTCTCATCTCGTTTATCGGTCTGACCAAGCTGGTAATGGCGCAATCAACGAAGCCTGCCCAAAAGGTAGTGATGGAGAATGATAAGGTGAAAGTGACTGAATATATCAGCAAACCCGGTGGGGATGTTTGCGGAGAAGGCATCCACAGCCACCCGGCTCATCTAACGGTTTTGCTGACATCGGCTAAAGTGCAGGTACTGCTCCCCGATGGCCGGAAGCTGATCCAGAACGCCCCGACAGGCACCACATTCTGGAGCGAGGCCGAAACACATTCGGTGTCTAACATCGGCAATACACCCGTCAGGGCGTACATCATCGAGTACAAAAAGAAGGGAAAGTAACGGGCCGATTCGACAGTTTCTCAATGAACCAATTTGAACCACTTTACCGCGTTGTCTGGACTTCGCTTTGGCTGCTTGTCAGCATACTCGTACCAACATCTTGCCAGCATCATCAAATGCCCAACGGACGGGTGCCTGATGCGGCCACGTTTTCGAGCGGGGTACTTACGTCGTGGCTCACAGTGCAACTTAAACTTACGCAAACCACCCCCGTCAGCCCGGTGCTTCCCCCGCGTCGGTTTGCCTATACCGCCATTGCGCTTTACGAGTCTATTGTGCCGGGATTGTCTGACTATCAGTCGCTTGTGTCGCAACTCAACGGTTTGCCTGCGTTGCCGACCGTTATGCCCGGCGTGCGCCATTACTGGCCGGCTTGTGCCAACGCGGCTCTGGCAGCGATGAACCGTAATTTTTACCCAACGACTTCTGCCGCCAATAAAGCCTCGATAGACTCTTTGGAAGCCCTTCACAACACTATATTTCTCAAAACCCGAATGGCCGATGAAGTGAATCGCTCGGCAGATTTTGGCAGGCAAATCGCGGCTGCGGTGTTTGCCTGGTCAAAATCGGATGGTAGCGACAACGCCACGCCTTATACCCCTCCCGTTGGGCCGGGGCTGTGGGTGCCAACGCCACCCGCATTTGCCACTGCCGCCTTCCCGAACTGGGGCAAATGTCGGCCCATTGTCGTAGGCAGCGATACGGGCGTTGACTCGGCATTGCCCATTTCCTACTCCGAAAACCCGGCTTCGGCCTATTATACCCAGGCCAACGAAGTGGTTGAGATTGGGCAAAACCTAACCGCCGAACAGAAGACGATTGCCCTGTTCTGGGCCGACAGTCCCGATGGAAAAAGCTATACCAGCGGGCATTGGCTATCCATTTTGAACCAGGTGCTGGCAATTCAGAAGCCAACATTAGACGTGGCCGCCGTTGCGTTTGTTCAATTCGGTATTGCCTACTCAGACGCACAAATCAGTATCGTCAAGAGCAAGTATAAGTATAATGCCGTTCGGCCTATTTCGTATATCCGAACGGTGATGAGTCGGCCCACCTGGAACGCCCTCCTTGCTACCCCGGCGCACCCCGAATATCCGGCAGGTCATGCCGTTAGTTCGGGCGCAGCCGCCCAAACGCTGACCTTGCTATTTGGCGGCAATTACAAGTTCACCGACAATTCGTATAATCTTATCGGATTTAGCCCGCGCACTTACAACTCGTTTAATGAAGCGGCCACCGAAGCGGGCAATTCGCGGGTTTATGGTGGGATTCACTACCAAACGTCGTGTGATGTGAGTATCGTGCAGGGCAAAACAGTAGCGAACAACGTGGCCCAGAAGTTGACATTCAGGAAGTAGGTATGACGCTGAATTGTCTGCCACTCGTGGTCTTGTCTTAGGCGGTTGTGCTGCCGATGTGTAGGTTCATCGGAGACGAACGGCATTCGTCGCCGATTTTACGCGCTATGACTGCCTAATCTGGGTGCCAGACGATTAACCGGGCAGAAGACGTTTGGTGTGCTGAACTTTCGGCGTAAACCAAACATCCTTCTTTCCCATGAATCACCTTAAACACTTCTATCGCGCCGTGCGGGTTTCTCTTTGGCTACTCACCAGTACGCTCGTACCGATGTCTTGTCAGGATCATCAGGTGCCAGCGGTTCCGGCTACCGATGCGTCCACGTTTTCCGGCGATGTCGTTACGTTGTGGCTCACGATGCAACTCAAACTTGCCTTAACTGCACCGGGAAGCCCTACGGTTTCTCCCCGCCGGTATGCTTACACGGGCATCGCGCTTTATGAAGCCATCGTGCCGGGAATGTTTGGTTATCAGTCTATTGCGCCCCAACTGAACGGGCTGCCTGCTTTGCCAACCATTACGCCCAATGTGAGTTACTACTGGCCCGCCTGTGCCAATGCTGCGATGGCCGCCATGAACCGCAACTTTTATCCAACGACTTCTGCGGCCAACAAAGCGTCGATAGACTCGCTGGAAACGCTGAATACTAACCTGTTTCTCAAAACCCGAATGGCCGATGAACTGACTCGTTCGGCTGATTTTGGCAAGCAAATTGCGGCTGCGGTGTTTGGGTGGTCAAAATCGGATGGCAACGACAACGCTACGCCCTACACGCCCCCCGTCGGGCTGGGTCTATGGGTGCCAACCCCTCCGGCGTTTGCGGCTGCGGCCTTACCGAACTGGGGTAAAGGCCGCCTGATTGTGGCGGGCAGCGATGCCGGGGCCGACCAGGGGCCACCGATTCCTTACTCGGAGGTGCCGACTTCGGCCTACTACGCTCAGGTAAAAGAACTGTATGATATTTCGCAGACCCTCACGGCAGATCAGAAAACAATTGCGACCTTCTGGCCCGACAACTCCTGGCATGATGTCCTCAGTCAGGTGATGGCCGTTGAGAAGCCAAAATTAGACGTGGCTGCCGTTGCCTTTACACAGTTAAGTATTTCGATGTCGGATGCTCAAATCAGTCTTTTCAAAAGCAAGTATTTCTATAATGGGGTTCGGCCCATTACGGTTATCCGCACGGTGTTCAATCAACCTAACTGGAACTCGCTGATTGTCACCCCGCCCCATCCCGAATATCCAGCAGGTCATTCCGTCACATCGGGCGCAGCAGCGCAGGCTCTGACGCTGGTATTCGGTGCCAATTACAAATTCACCGACAGCCCGTACAATTTGGTGGGCTTCAGTCCGCGCTCCTACAACTCGTTCAATGAAGCAGCCGCTGAGGCTGGTGTCGCCCGGTTGTATGATGGCGTTCACTACCGCAAAACGACTGAGGTAAGTTTAGTACAGGGTAAGACAATCGCCAATAATATTGCCCAGCGGCTGAAATTCAAGAAATAAGCATGGCGGTACATTGCGGAAAATCATGTTTTGATGTTGACGGTTCAACACAGATTTTTTGGATTCTATGTTGAAACCGTACTACGCCCTGTTGTTGAGTTTAGTCTGGAGCAGTTTTCGGCCAATCATAGCGCAACCGCTTTCGGCACCCGGACGGGTACAGTATTCGGTCGAAATCGGTGGTTTGATAGCAAATCCAGAGCAAACCTCATTCTGGCTCCGAACCAATCAGTATGGTATCGTTCCGTTGAAAGGGGCGTTCGGCACGGCCCGGTTCGGCATCCTGCGTGACTATAAATCCCGGCCCGATTCTGCCGCCAAAACCCGCCGGTCGCGCTTCGACTGGGGTTTTGGCGTTTACGCCGTTGCCAACGCCGGGCCAACCCCCACGCCCAACGACCCGGCTATTTTGCTGCCCGATGCCTACGCCAAAATCCGGTTTGGGCGGTTCGAACTCTTTGCCGGCAATCGGCGTGAGGTATATGGCCTGGGCGATACGCTGCTGACTTCAGGCTTTGTGGCGTGGTCGGGCAATGCGCTGCCGTTTCCCAAAATTCAGCTTCACACGCCTGACTATGTGCCGATTGGGTTTACCAAAAACCTTGTCGCATTCCGGGTTGGCTACGCGCACGGCTGGTTCTCGAACGCCTACATTGAGGGCAGCTACCTCCACCAAAAATACCTCTACGGGCGGTTTGGCAAACCAGACTGGCGCGTCTGGTTCTATGCCGGGCTGAACCATCAGGTGCAGTGGGGCGGCCATGCCGATTATTTGATTGGCACCGACCTGTCGGTTGATGGAACACTGCCCACGTCTTTCCGCGATTATCTGTCGCTGATAACGGGCCGCTATCCCGACGAGGTTCAGGGAAGCAGCTACACGAGTTTCGACGGCACAAACCGAATCGGCAACCACGTCGGGAGTTATGACTTTGCGCTGGAATGGAACGATGTCCGTCATCAATGGCGGCTCTACCACCAGCATATTTACGAAGATGCATCGGGGCTGGCGTTTCAAAACGTTCCCGACGGGCTGACGGGATTGCAGTATGTGAACCGAAACACCCGGCCCGTTGGCTTCCGGGTTGCGCGGGCCGTAGTTGAACTGCTCGGCACGATGAACCAAAGCGGCCCCACGTTCGATATTACGGCCCGGTATCAGGGGGGCGATAACTACTTCAATAACAGCCAGTATATTCAGGGCTGGTCGTACAGGGGGCATACGATTGGCACACCATTAATTGCCCCGCGAATGGCATTCTCAACCACCGTCAACAACTATACCGGGGGCGGCTACTACCCCAATAACCGACTCGTGGCCTGGTATGCGGGGTTGCAGGGCGTGTTTCGGCGCGGGCCAACGATAATGCTGCGGGCCTCGTGTAGCCGCAACTACGGCACCTACAACCAGCCTTATCCGTCGCCGTTTCCGCAGTTTTCGGGCTTGCTGTCGGCGCAGTGGCCGTTTGGAAAAACGAACCGAACCCTGCTGACGGCAACGGTCACGCTTGACCGGGGCGAGTTATTCCCCAACAGCACGGGCGGCTTTGTTGGTTTGCGGAGACGTTGGTAGCTAACCGCTTACTGAGCCGCTTCGTCAACAAACCAGAGCAACTGCCCGGTGGTGGGCTTAATGATCTGCGCCGGGTAGAAATCGGGCTGATAAGCACCGTGTAAGACCTCATGCAGGGCGTGTTTTTTGCCCGCGCCCGCTACCAGAAATGCCACCGCAGCCGCCCGGTTCACCACCGCAGCCGTGAGCGTCAGGCGGTACATCTGCTGCGATTCGAGCCAGAACGCCCGCGTCCAGTTGGTTTGTTCGTGGATAAAATCAACACCAGGAAATAGCGACAGCGTATGCCCATCGTCGCCCAAGCCGAGCAACACGGCGTCGAAGGTCGTTTCGGAACCATCGAAATAGCGGTGCAGCACCGCCGAATAATCGGCCATTGACTGGTTAGGCGTGGTGTTTTCGGTTTGCATGCTATGAATCTGATCGGCGGGTATCGGCACCTGATTCAGCAGGGTATCAAATGCCATCGTCGCGTTGTTACGGTCATCGGCGAGGGGCACAAAGCGTTCGTCGCCAAAAAAGACGTGCCATTTAGTCCAGTCAATCCGGTTGCGGTAATCCGGACCGGCCAGCAGTTGGTGCAATGCTTTGGGTGTGCTGCCGCCCGACAGCGCGATGCAGAAGCGGTCCTGCCGGGTCAGCACCTCGCGGCAGTAGTCGGTCAGCCAGTCGGCCACGGCGCGGGCAAGGGCTTCGGGAGTTGGGGAGCTATTCATGTTGTGGTTTTATTTTTTCATCCACCGATACGCTTCTTTTTCGATCATTTCATTGGCGGCTTCCGGCCCCCAGGTGTTGGGCGCGTAGTTGGGGAAGGCGGGCGTTTCGGCTTCCCAGGCATCTAAAACGGGCTGTACCACGCGCCAGGCTGCTTCAACCTGATCGGCCCGCATAAACAGGGTTGCGTCGCCGGTCATCACATCGAGCAGCAGTGTTTCGTAGGCTTCGGGTTCCTGCCCGTCGTAGCTGTCGGCGTAGCGAAAGGCCATATCCACCGGATCGAGCCGCACGATTTGGCCGGGCCGTTTGGTCTGAAACCGGAGCCGGATGTCCATCACGGGCGCAATACCGATGGTGAGCCGGTTTTGCCGCCAGGTGTCGGTGGCTTCCTGCGGAAAGGCGAAACTCGGCGCGGGCTTAAACCGAACGGTAATCTCGGTGATTTTTTCGGGCAGAAACTTGCCGGTGCGGAGGTAGAACGGCACATTTTGCCACCGCCAGTTGTCAACGTAAAGTTTCAGGGCCGCGTAGGTTTCGGTTTTCGAGTCGGCGGGAATGTTCTTTTCTTCCCGGTAGCCCAACACGGGTTTCCCTTTTATATCATCTGCCGGGCCATACTGCCCGCGCACGGCAAAATCAGCCACTTTATCCGCCGGAATCCGCCGGATGGCGTTCAGCACGTCCACCTTTTTGTTGCGGACTTCGTTGGCCCCAAACGTCACCGGGGCCTCCATTGCCACCATGCACATCAGTTGCAGGAGGTGATTCTGAATCATATC
>JBBRNH010000125.1:0-11770 GCA_038230415.1 Cytophagales bacterium
ACAGTACGACGCGCAATGCACCGGAATTACCCCCTTGCCCGAAGCCACAAAATCGAGCAGGGCGCGTTCCTGCGGCTTCGGGATAGAATCCCAGTTGGCGTAGATAAGCAGACCATCGTATTTGGCTAAGTTACTGGCGTTGAGGTCGGTAAGCTGATCGGTGTAGGTAATGTTGATACCCCGGTTGCCAAGCGCGGTCATCAATTGCGGCACCCGTTCGAGCGGTTTGTGGTGGCCGTTATCGCCCAAAAATAGAATATCTATCCGGCGTGGTCGGTCGTCACCGGGGGCCGGTGTCCGCAACGTGGCGTTGGGACTCAGCCCCACTTTGGGTTTGCCCGACATATCGCGGGGGCTGCTCGTGGGTTGCCGGGTGCAGTGGGTAAACAGAACAAGCGAGCATAAAAACAGAACAAACGAGCGCGACAGCATGACGGTATTGGTTTATACACGCCAAAGATAATCAGGGGCGATTTCTATGCCTTCGTAGCACCGGCAGAATTGCCGGTGCTACGAAGGCATTCATTGCTACACGCTGAAAAGTGGTTTGTCAGAGGTGGATGCCGCCCGACACCTCGATCCGCTGACCGTTTATCCAGCGGGCTTCGTCGGTGCAGAGAAACGCCACCACCCCGCCAATATCGTCGGGCAGTCCCACCCGGCCCAACGCCGTTTGCCCGGCCAAGTGCTTGTTTACCTGAGCGTTATCGCGCACCATGCCCCCGCCGAAGTCGGTTTCGATAGCACCCGGTGCCACAATATTCACGGCAATGCCCCGCGAGCCAAGTTCAGCGGCCATGTATTTGGTCAGGGTCTCGATGCCGCCTTTCATCGAAGCGTATGCCGCGTAGCCGGGGCCGCTGAACCGGGCCAGCCCCGACGAAATATTAATGATCCGTCCGCCATCGGCTAATAGCGGCAGGGCTTTCTGGGTCAGGAAAAAGACGCTCTTGAAATGAACGTTCATCATCTCGTCGAACTGCGCTTCGGTGGTGGTAGCGAAGGGCGCATAGACCCCTGTACCGGCGTTGTTGATCAAGAAATTGAAGTGATCCGTGCCGAACGTGTCCTGCAAGGTGGTGGTGACGGCGGTAAAAAAACCGTCGAAGCCGCTGCTGTCGGCCACGTTGAGTTGCAGGGCCGCTGCCCGTTGGCCGAGGGCTTCAATAGCGGCAACCACCGTCTGCGCTTCGTCGTGCCGACTGTTATAGGTCAGGATCACGTTGATGCCTTTTTGGGCTAAGCTCAGGGCCATATTTTTGCCGAGACCCCGGCTGCCGCCGGTGACGAGGGCAATTTTGCTGTTCGTTGTCATATCGTTTGTGTTAAAAAATCAACGACACAAAGGTGCGGCATAAAACGGGCTGCGTGTTTGCAAACATCAATCCACTACTTACGAAATTCAAATCAACGGCTCACGACCGAAAGGCTACCGGGGACGTGGCCGTCTGTTTTCTGAAAAAATTGGAAAAATGGGCGATTTCATCAAACCCCAAACAATAAGCGATTTGAGAAACCGGCCAGTCGGTTTGGGTCAACAGGGCTTTGGCTTCCTGAACAACCCGGCTGCTGATGACATCGGTGGTAGTGCGACCCATGTTTTGCTTCAAGACTTTGTTGAGGTGGTTGACGTGAACCGACAGCCGGTCGGCGTAGTCTTTGGCCGTGCGGAGGGTCAGTTTTTGTTGGGGTGATTCGATGGGGAATTGCCGTTCGAGCAGTTCGATAAACAGCGACGAAATCCGGGCCGAGGCCGTATGAGCGGGCCGGAGCGCGGTGGCGGGTTGTAGTTTCTGACCATAGTGGATTAGTTCGACCACATAATTCCGCAATAAGTCATACTTGTAGGCGTAATCTGACGCTAACTCCCGGTGCATCTTCTCAAACAGTAACTCGATTTCGTGGGCATCCTGGTCGCTAAGCTCAAAAACGGGATACCCGCCGGGGGTGAAGATTGGCAGTTCATCCAGCACGACCCCGCTTTTGGCCGGCAGCAAAAACGCATCGGTGAAGATGCAGAAATGCCCCGACTGATTGGTGTCCTGCGGAAGCCAGTGATACGGCACGTTGGGCGTGGCAAACAGCAGCGCATTCCGCTCAATATCAATGACTTTGTCGGCATACTCGGCCCGGTTTCGTCCGGTAATCAGGCTGATTTTGTAATATGCCCGTCGGTTATAGGGCATAAACGGCTTCTCCTTCATTCGCTGCACTAAGTCGCCGATGTCGAAGACGTTGAAATGGCCGATTTCCTGATTTATGCCGGGCGGCAACAGCGCGTATAGTTCAGCATTGGTACGGGTAATCTGCCGGTAAAATTCATCAACGGTTATCGTATCCATCGGTAATCTGGTTTGTAAAATTCAAATATATTAATTTTAGCTGACACCTGATTACAGACAGCCCCGTGATCCCAATCAGTTAGTCCGACAAAACTGATAAATTACATTGGGCAACAAGACCGTTCAATAATTTTTTAGATTTTTAGTGGATAAAAGAAGATTATAGCGCGTTTATTGTGCGTTCGCTTCCGAATTATCGGCTCTCCCTCAACGACAACATGACTCGACGGATATCAGGACAGGTGGCCTTAGCCGTGTTTTTCGCCTGTCTATTTTTCAGTTGGCTGCTGCCCTACACGGCCAGTTTTGCCCAAAATCCAACGACTGACCGCCCCGTTTCGGGATTAGTTCAGGACAGTAAAAGCCAATCCCTGCCCGGCGTAAATATCCTGCTGAAAGGCACAACTCGCGGAACCACCACCGATGTTGCCGGACGCTTTCGGCTGGCCGTTCCCGAAACCGGGGCCGTGTTGCAACTTTCTTACATCGGTTTTGCCACGCAGGAAATTACCGTCGGCACCCGCACCGACCTGACCATCACGCTGCTCGAAGACGATAAAACGCTGAACGAAATCGTGGTGGTGGGCTACGGCACCCAAAAGAAAAGCGACCTCACCGGGGCCGTTTCCACCATCACCGCCAAAGACATTGGCCGGTTGCCCGTTGGCGGTATTGATCAGGCCCTCCAGGGAAAAGCCGCCGGGGTGCGCGTCACGCAATCGTCGGGTGCGCCGGGCGAGGGCGTGGCCGTGCGTATCCGGGGCGTGGGAACCATCAACGACAACAGCCCGCTCTTCATCGTGGATGGCGTACCGACCAAAGATGCCTTCAGTATCCTGAATCCCAACGATATAGAAAGTATGTCGGTGCTGAAAGATGCGTCGTCGGCAGCGATTTATGGGGCGCGGGCAGCCAACGGCGTGATTGTGGTGACTACTAAACGCGGCAAAAGCGGTGCGCCCCGCGTGTCGTTCAACAGCTACACCGGCATTCAGCGCGTGGGGCGGCTGATTCCGATGGCGAACACGGCGGAGTATGTGCAGGTGTATAACGAAGCGGCCAATACCGACAACACAGAACTCGGCGACCCAACGCTGTTCCGCAAGCTCATCACCGCCGACCCCGCCACGCTGCCCAACACCGACTGGCAACGGGCCATTTTTCGCACCGCTCCCATCCAGAATTACCAACTCAGCATCAGTGGCGGCAGCGAGAAATCGCATTATCTGCTGTCGGGTAATTACTTTGACCAGCAGGGTATTATCCTCAATTCAGGCTACAAACGTTACGCCCTCCGCACCAGTCTCGACACCGATATTGGCAGTGGGCCGGATGGTACTGGCAGCCGCGTTAAGGTTGGCACCAACCTGAACCTGACCTTCTCGAAGCGGAGCATCGTGGGCAGTTCGGGCGATGGCTACGGCGGCAACGGCGGCAGCATTGTCCGGTACGCGCTGTTCCACACGCCCGCCACACTCATCACCGACCCCGCAACGGGTCTGTATGTTGACCTGCCCGCCCGCACCGACCTTTTCGGCGATGGCTACAATCCGGTGGGGCTGGCCCGAAAAGCCGACAACAACGAGTCGCAATACCGGGCCTTTGGCAACCTGTTTGTCGAGTGGCAGGTCGTAAAAAACCTGCGCTTCCGTACCGATGGCGGGCTTGATATTCAGTTTATTAATCGCAAAACGTTCAACGAAAACTGGGGAACCAACGGGCGTATCAACAGCCCGGCTACCTTGAGCAACCGCGTCAGCACCCTCAGTAACCTGAACTGGAACAACACCCTGACCTATTCCCGAACCTTCGGCACGGCCCACGATGTGGTGGCGTTGATTGGCACCGAAGCCATCAGCAACATTGGTCGTGATTTGGTCGGCAGCGACCGCAATTTTATTGACCAGGACCCAACCCTGCGTTACCTCGGCAGGGGCAACGACCCGCTGGGGCGCGGCAGCTCGGAGGGCGACCAACGGTGGCGGTTGTTTTCGCAGTTTGCGCGGGTCAACTACGCCTACCGGAATCGCTATTTGCTGACGGTGAACGCCCGGCGCGATGGCTCGTCACGGTTTTCGCCCCAGAACCGCTACGCTACGTTTTTCTCCGGCTCGGCGGGCTGGAATGTAGATCAGGAAGCGTTTTTTCAGCGATTCGCCGATGTGGTCTCGGCCCTCAAAATTCGGGTCAGCGTGGGGCAGTTGGGCAATCAGGACATCGGCAATTACCCCTACGCATCCATCGTCGGCAGCGGTTATAACTACCCGTTTGGCAGTCCGCAGCAGACCAACAACGGCTACGCCATCACGAGCCGGGGCAACGCCAACGTGAAATGGGAAGCCTCGACCCAGACCGATATTGGCTTGGACGCGGGGTTTTTCAGGAATAAAATCCAGTTGACCGCCGACTATTTCATCAAAACCACGTCTGATATTCTGGTGCCGGTGCCGGCTCCGCGTTCGGGCGGCACGGCGGGGGTGCCATTCGTCAACGCCGGGCGGGTCGAGAACAAAGGCATCGAACTGGACCTGATTTACCGGGATAAAAAAGGCGCGTTCAGCTACGACATCACCGCCAACGGCTCGTTTATCCGCAACCGCGTGGTGTCGCTCTCCGACGGGCGGCCCATTCCCGGCGGGCGCATTGACAACGGCGTGTTTGGCACCCTTACCGAGCCAGGCCACCCCATCGGGTCGTTTTATCTGTTGCAGCAAGCGGGCATTTTCCAGAACGAGGGCGACATTTTCACGAGTGCGTTTCAGGGCAACGGCATCCGCCCCGGCGACGTAAAATTCACCGACATCAACGGCGATGGTCGCATCGATCAGGCCGACCGTTCGCACGTGGGCAGTCCCATTCCGACGCTGCTCTACGGCCTGACGGCGAACGCGCAGTGGAAAGGATTCGACGTATCGCTGTTTTTTCAGGGCGTGTCGGGCAACCAGATTTATTATCAGGTCGCCACCGACATCGAAGGGTTTTATCGGTCGTTCAACGTCACGCAGCGCGTGGTGCAGGATCGGTGGCGGGGCGAAGGCACGAGCAACACTCAGCCGAGGGTGTCGTGGCGGAGTTCGGGCAACAACAAACAACCCTCCACCCGCTTCCTGGAAAACGGGGCTTATACCCGGCTCAAAAACCTGCAACTCGGCTACACGTTACCGGCGATGTTGACCAAAAAAGTTGGTGCAACGAGTGTACGGATTTACGCAGCGGGCCAAAACCTGCTGACGTTTACGAAATACCCCGGCCTTGACCCCGAACAGCAAACGAGCGACAATGTGAACAACGAGCAGTTTCGGGGCGACGTGGCCGTTGGCATTGACTGGGGAACGTATCCGAGTGCGCGAACCTATACGCTGGGGCTGAATGTAGGATTTTGATGAATAACATGATGATAAAGGCCTGTAAATCAATTGTATTGCTCTACCTTCTGACCCTCGCATCAGTAGGGTGCAAAACCTACTTAGACGAGCCGCTCCTCGGAAATTATTCGGACGGAACGTTTTTCAAGACCGAAGCCCAGGCGGTGTTGGCGATCAACGCGGCCTACGTGCCGTTGTCGTTTTCGAGCGACCGCAACCGGCTGTGGGTCTTCGGCGATGTCGCTTCTGACGATGCGGCCAAAGGTGGTGACCCCGGCGATCAGGCCGATATTGGCTTGGTTGATGATTTTCGGATTTTTCCCAGCAACGGCCCGGTTGAGTCGCACTGGGGTGAGTTGTATGAAGGCATCGCCCGCTGTAATCAGGTATTGGTGCGGGTGCCGGGCATTGCCATGACCGAGACGGTGAAAACCCGGATTTTGGGTGAAGCGCGGTTTCTGCGGGCCATGTACTATTTCTATTTGGTGAATATCTACGGCCCGGTGCCGCTGCTGCTCGAACCCAAAAACGCCGATCAGTTGCAGATTCCGCAGTCGCCGGTAGCCACGATTTATGAGCAGGGCATCGAACCCGATTTGCTGGAAGCTATTCGGAACCTGCCCGCCACGCAGGATGGTGGCAACGTTGGGCGGGCTACGAAGGGCGCGGCTACGGCCTTGCTGGCGAAGGCGTATCTGTATCAGCAAAAATGGCAACAGGCCGCCACCACCGCCGGACAGGTGCAGGCCATCGGTAACTACGCGCTGCTGCCGGTGTACAGTCAGAATTTCAATCAGGCCACGAAGAACAACCGCGAAGCCGTGTTCTCGGTGCAGCACCTGACGGGGCAGGTTGTGTTCACGGGCAACCGGCTGAACCAGTGGTTTGCCCCGCGCTCCGGCGAAAACGGCTATTTCTTCGACGTGCCGACACCGGGTTTCGTGGCCGAGTTCGAGAAAACAGGTGCGAATACGGGCGTGTTCGACCCCCGGCTCGATTACACCGTTGGCCGGGCCGGAACGCTGTGGCTCAATGGCGAACCGTTCGACCCCGGTTGGTCGCCGACGGGTTTTTTGAACAGGAAGCACGTGCAGCCGTTGGCCGAGATTCCGGCGAGCAACAAAGGCGATGGCAACCTGAACTACGTGGCAATCCGGTTTGCCGATGTGCTGCTGATGCAGGCCGAAGCCCTGAACGAGTTAGGGCGGTCGGCGGAGGCATTGCCGTTCCTGAATCAGGTCAGAAAACGGGCGCGGGAAAGTTACGGCAACGACCCCGCGCTGGGCAAAACCGTTCCTGCCGGGCTGCTGCCCGACGTGACGACTACCGGCCAGCAATCCCTCCGCGAAGCCATCCGGCACGAACGGCGGGTGGAGTTGGGATTTGAGTTTCACCGCTATTTCGATCTCATGCGCTACGGACGCGACGTGGCCCAGGCCGCTCTCCGCGACAAAACAAATTTTGTGTATGCTACGAACCGCTATTTCCCGATTCCGCAAAGTGAGCGGGATACGAATAAGGCGTTGGTGTTTTAAGCAGATGTAGAGACGCAATATTTTGCGTCTCACCGCCGGATGGTACGCCGAAAGACAAATTTGCGTCTCACCGCCGGATGGTATGCTGGTTGCAGAACGTTCATTGGCGTATTGCTGACGCGAAGGAGACGCAAAATATTGCGCTTCTATGTAGGCTAACAATTTTTTAGTTCCAATTTCACAAGTTAATGTAAACCGATCAAAACCAATGAAAAGTAAACTTATTTCGCTTCGTTCCCTACTCGGAACCGCACTCATGGCCCTCGTGCTGGGGCTTGTGCTGAATGCCTGCAACAAAAGCAGCGACCCGGCTGTGGTGATTGACAAAACCAAACTCATTGTTCGGTTAGACAGTGCCAACACCACCTACGGTTCGGCGGTGGAGGGCGTAACGGTGGGTAGCTACGAAGTTGGCTCGAAGGCCATCTACAAAACAGCCGTTGATGCGGCCAATACGGTAAAGAATAATACCAGTGCGACGCAAACCGAAGTCAACAACGCCTACGTGAACCTCGGTCAGGCCGGTGTTACCTTCGCCAGCAAGCGGGTGCAGGAAATCGCCCCGGCAAATTTGGTGTTGTATCTGAAAATGGACGGAAACGCCAACGACGCATCGGGCAAGGGACTAAACGGTGCGCTGAAGGCCGGTTCGACGGGTGTATCCACCAACCCAACGGCCTGGACGGGCTGGGGCGGTGGCACGCCCGTTGCCAGCAAAGACCGCTATGGCATGGATGGCAAGGCGTACTTTTTCGACAAAGGGGCCAACATCGAAGTGCCGTATAACTCGGTGCTGAACCCGGCAAAGGAACTCACCCTGGCGGTGTGGGTGCGGGCAACGGTGTCACGTCCGAGCAACTACATCGTGTCGCTGAACCGCTGGAACGGCTATAAACTCCAGTTGCAGGAAGCCAACAAAGCGTTTTTAACCGTGAAAGGCGGGGCGACGAAGTACAACGACAAAGACAACGAATCGCCCACGCTCGACCTCGCCAAGTGGTATCACGTGGTGGTATCGTATAAATCGGGCGAGATGGTCTTTTACCTGAACGGAACGCCGGTGAAAACCTGGACCGACGTGACGGGCGATCCCTACGGCGTGAAAAGCAACATCAACCTGACCATCGGGCAGGATTTGCCAACGAGCGCGTACCAGATCAACGAGAAAGACGATGCCGACGGCAACAACTTCAACGGCCCCTGGGGTGGTTTCTTCACCGGCGACCTCGACGAACTGCGGATGTACAACGTGGTGTTGAGCGGCACGCAGGTTAAATCAATTTATAACGCCGAGAAACCGTAAACGAATTGGCTGTCGCTGACCACCCCCAACCCCCTCCTAAAACAGGAGGGGGCTTCGCTTTCAGTATAAAAGGCCGGAGGCTTTTGAAAGCCCCCTCCTGTTTTAGGAGGGGGTTGGGGGTGGTATTCTTTCTCCTCACCTCCTGCCGCCCCAACCCTGATCCGGTTGGGGGGCAGACGCGGGAACTGGTGTTCTGGTGTTCGAACAACGGCGGAGAAATCACGTTTGCCCGCGAGATGACCGCCAACTGGCAGCGCACCCGGCCCGACAAACCACTCCGCTACCAGCCAATACCGGAAGGGCAGTCGAGCGAGGAGATTATTCTGGCCTCGGTGGTGGGCAAAACCACGCCCGACATTTACGCCAATATGTGGGAAGGCAGCGTCGAGATGTACGCCAAAGCCGGGGTGTTGGTGCCGCTCGACACCATCCCCGGCTTTCGGGCGTTCATCACGGCCCGCTGCGACTCGGCGGTGCTGCGCGAAATCACTTCGGCAGACGGGCATATTTATCAGGTTCCCTGGAAAGTGAACCCGATTATGACGCTCTGTAACACGCAGATGGTCAGCCCCGAAACCCCCACCGGCCCGCCTTACACCTACAACCGATACCTGCGGGCGGGCGCACAGGTGCTGCGCGACGGCGATGGTGATGGCTACGTGGATCGGTGGCTCGGCTACACGGCGGTGCGGGCCATCTGGTACGAACGGCTGTTTAATTTCTACCCGCTTTATCTTGCTGCGTCTGATGGCGCACCGTTGATTGTGACCGGCTCAACCGGGAAACAACGGGCGGCTTTCAACAACCACTACGCGGTGGGGGTGTTCCGGTTTTTGCAGGAACTCTACCGCCGACATTACTTTGCCCGCGAACGGCTCACCGCTACGCGCGACCCGTTTTTGGCCCAGCGCATTGCCACGCAGTTTACCGGCCCCTGGACGGTGGAATTTCTCGAAAAATTCGGTGAGGGCAAATTAGCGTACTCGTTTTATCCGATGCCGGTTCCTGATGCCCATCGCGGGCCGGTTTACACGTATGGCAATCCGAAACAGATCGTGATTTTTAACACCTGCCGCGACCCAACGGCGGCCTGGCAGTTCATAAAATCGATGATTGACCAGCCCGGCGACCTGCGTTTGCTCGAACTGACGGGCCAGTTTCCGCGCCGACGTGCGGTGGATACCGACCCGTTTTTCGCGCCGTTTTTGCAGCGAAACCCGCGTTTATTGCCGTTTGCGCGGCAAAGCCAATATGTGAAGGGGATTGATAATTGTGATAAAATGGTGGAGGTGCTGGATATTATCTCGCAGGAGTACGAAGCCTGTGTGGTCTTCAACAAGAAAACGCCCGAAGCCGCCATTGCCGATGCCGCCGACGCGGTGAATGTGTTGCTGGGGAATTAGCCATGAAAAAACTAACCCCCTACCTCCTCGTCTCGCCGTACCTCCTGCATTTTGCGGTGTTTGTGGCGTTTCCGGTGGTGTTTTCGGTGATTCTGACCTTCCACGACTGGAACATTATTGCCCCGATGCAGTACGTTGGCGGGGCCAATTACGCCCGTGTCGTGCAGGATCGGCTGTTTTGGCAGGCCATCGGCAATACGCTCCGGTTTTTGGTGGTGCATATTCCGTTGCAGATCGGGGTGGCCCTGCTGCTGGCCGAACTCCTGAACCGAACCGTGCGCGGGGCCGCTTTTTTCCGGGCTGCGTTCTTTCTGCCGGTCATCGTGTCGGGCGTGGTCGTTACTATTTTGTGGCAGCAACTGCTGGGGTTTAATTCCGGTTTGCTCAACCGGCTGTTAGTGGGCGTGGGCCTGCCCCGCGTGGCCTGGCTCGACGATGCGGGCGTGGCGATGTACAGCATTGCGGTGATGGCGACCTGGAAAAACGTGGGGCTATACGTGATTTTGTTTCTCGTCGGGTTGCAGTCCGTGCCGGTGGCCTACTACGAAGCGGCTGATATGGAGGGCGCAACGGCCTGGCAAAAATTTCGCTACATCACCCTGCCCATCATCAACCCCACGCTGTTTACGGTGGTCGTGCTGTCAACCATTGGCGGGTTTTCGCTCTTCATCGAGCCGTATATCATGACCGAGGGCGGGCCGATGAACAGTACACTCTCGGCGGTGATGTATATTTACAAACAAGCGTTTCAGTACTACAACATGGGTTATTCGGCTACGCTTGGCGTGTGTTTCGCGCTGATAATCTTGTTGGTGGTGGTGCTGCAACGGCGTTTTATCGAACAGGAGGTATGAACCGATTTTTGCGGTACGCGCTGCTGACGCTGGCGGCTTTGTCGTTTGTTTATCCCTTCGTCTGGATGGTCAGCGCGTCGCTGTCGTCAGAGAGTGGTCTGGCTTCGTTGGTGCTGTTGCCGGAGGGGTTTACGGGGGCTAACTACGCCACCGTTCTGAACCGGATTCCGCTGGGCCGGGCGTTTCTGAACAGCGTGTTTGTGGCCGTGCTGACCACCGGGCTTGTGTTGCTGTCGGGCGCGATGGTCGGCTATGCCCTGGCGAGGCTGCGATTTTGGGGCCGCGACTGGATTTTCTACGGCATCATTTTCACGATGACGCTGCCGTTTCAGATCACGCTCATTCCCAATTACATCACGATGGTTCGGCTCGGCTGGGTTGACACGTATTACGCGCTGATTGTACCATTCGCGCTGAACTCGCTCTCGATTTTGCTGTTCCGACAGGCGTTTCAGGGATTGCCGCAAGCCCTGATTGATGCCGCCCGGATGGATGGTGCGGGCGAACTCCGCATTATTTTTCAGATACTCGTGCCGAACATTCTTTCTACGGTTCTGACCATTACCATCCTGACATTCATGGGTTTATGGAACGAAGCGTTGTGGCCGCTGATTGTGATTCGGGACGAGCCGACGATGACCATGCCGCAGTTGGTGACGCTGTTTTCGGTGGGCGGGCGGGCCGAGGGGCAGTTGGGCGTGAAAATCGCTGCCGCCGTGATGCTGGCCGTTCCGATTGTGACGATGTACTTGTTTTTTCAACGTTATTTTATCCAGAGCATGGCCGCGTCGGGCCTGAAAGATTGAAAATACCACCCCCAACCCCCTCCTAAAACAGGAGGGGGCTACGCCTTCGAAGTAAAAAGCCGAAGGGTTTTTGAAAGCCCCCTCCTGTTTTAGGAGGGGGTTGGGGGTGGTCAAACGAGAAATAATTATGCCAATGAACCGTCATCCCCGCACCTTCCCCCT
>JBBRNH010000126.1:0-11669 GCA_038230415.1 Cytophagales bacterium
CGGCAAAATCAGATTAGGTATCAACCTCAACGCAGGCGGGGCCATCACCTACCTCACCGATGGTTTCTACGGCGAAAACATGGTCAACAATTATGATCTCGGCAGGCAACTGCAAACCAGCCTGTATTCTGGGCCCGTACCCTATACCCCCAACGGCCAGAAACCAGTAGCGACCTGGGCCAATCTGGGCTGGAACCCCGTGCAGACCGGCGACTATTACAACAATCCGGCGCAGGTGGTTGGCTATAACCAAACCGACAGTACCCGGCTTTACGTGAAAACGATTCCGTTGATATGGCCCCTCAATAACGTGGTGGCCGAGTGTACGATGGAAACCTGGATCGAGTTGCGAAACAACACTGCCCACGTTCGGGTACGAACGCTTATCAATCGCCCTGACAAAACGCAGTACGAAGCCCGCACCCAGGAAGTGCCGTGTATGTATCTAAATGGCCCTTATTACAAAAAATTCAGTTATACGGGTTCACAACCCTATACCAATGCCACTGTTACCGAACTGACCAACCAGGAACTGACAGCCTGCTACGCCACCGAATCCTGGACGGCTCTGCTTAACAAGGCCGGGCGGGGTTTGGGGCTGTTTGTGCCGAACCAGTACCGGTTTGCAACGGCTTTTTTTGGGGCCACCGGCGTTGGCTCAGAATACGACGGTAACAGTGCATACGCCACAGCAGCACCCCTGATTCAGATGGATCATAACGGGGTCTATGACTATGAATATGACCTGGTTGTGGGTAACCTGACCGACATCCGGCAGTTTGTGTATGCCCAGCCGCGCCCGGCAGCCGTGCCTGATTTCCGTTTTGGTGCCGCTGCCGATAAAATTTCCGCCGGTCGGTCGGGGTGGACTTTTTACAACACGCAGGATACTGGCCTACCGATTCAGAATGAGTTGAATGTGCAGTGGGGCCGCAGTGATTCAACAAAATCCAGCTTTGACATTAAAAGCCCGCAGGTGTTTTACCGGGCTGCCGACGTGCCAGTGGTGTATGTACAGGCCGCTTTTACAACCCCCGTAACGGAGGTACTGTTCTCCTGGCGCAGACCCGAAGACATTGATTTTCTGCCTATTCCAGAACGACAGAAGGCTCTTTCAATTATTGGCGACGGGCAGATGCGGACATACGCGATTAATCTGGCGGGTAAATCGGGCTGGGAAGGAACCATTATGCAGATGCGATTTGATCCGGTGCTAAACACCATACCGCGCACCAACGAGCGGGCGCAGCGGGTAAGAATAAAAAGTGTCACCGCCACGGCTCCTTAACTAAATCTGTTTTTCATTAGTCAACCGCCAACAATCTACGGGCATAACGGTTAGGTTTGCAAGTCTATATCCCTCAAGAAAGACACTTGTTACCATATACTAAACCGATTAAATCACGTATAAACCCAATCATACCATGATGGTAGAAACCGACGTATTCGAACCGATACTCGAAGAAGACAAAAGCCGTTTTGTGCTGTTTCCGATCAAACACAGCGACATCTGGCAGATGTACAAAAAGCACGAGGCCTCATTCTGGACCGCCGAAGAGATTGACCTCGGTCAGGACATGAAAGACTGGAACAACCTCAACGACGGCGAACGGCACTTTATCTCGCACGTGCTGGCGTTTTTTGCCGCGTCTGACGGTATCGTGAACGAAAACTTAGCCGTTAATTTCCTCTCCGAGGTGCAGTATGCCGAGGCTAAGTGTTTCTACGGTTTCCAGATTATGATGGAAAACATCCACTCCGAAACCTATTCGCTGCTGATTGACACCTACATCAAAGACCCGGTTGAGAAAGACCGGATGCTCAACGCCATTGACACCATTCCCTGCGTGCGGAGAAAAGCCGACTGGGCGTTGCGCTGGATCGAGAACGGCACCTTTGGCGAGCGGCTGATTGCCTTTGCTGCCGTTGAGGGTATCTTCTTTTCGGGGTCGTTCTGCTCGATCTTCTGGCTCAAAAAGCGCGGTCTGATGCCGGGCCTGACATTCTCGAACGAACTGATTTCACGCGATGAAGGCCTGCACCGCGATTTTGCCTGCCTGCTCTACACCGACCACATTCAGAACAAGATGCCCGAAGAGCAACTCTACGACATTATTCGTGATGCCGTAGAAATCGAGCAAGAGTTCGTGACCGACGCGCTGCCGGTGTCGCTTATCGGCATGAACGCTGAACTCATGCAGCAATACATCGCTTTTGTGGCCGATCACCTGCTGGTATCGCTCGGTTTGCAGAAAATCTACAACGTTACCAACCCATTCGATTTCATGGACATGATCTCGTTGCAGGGCAAGACCAACTTCTTCGAGAAGCGCGTGGGCGAGTACCAAAAGGCGGGCGTGATGGCCTCAACGGGCAAGGATAAAGAGGTATCGAAATTCTCGATGGAGGAGGATTTTTAATGAGTGATAGGTGATTAGTGGTAAGGGGTTAGTTGCCAGTTGTTGCGCCAGATTAATCGTCTGAAACACAACTGGCAACTAACCCCTTACCACTAATCACTCGCCACTATCTTACTGTTTCTCGGCAAAGGGTATATTGAGCTTTTCGCCCCGCGTGGCTAAATCTTTGGATTTGCCGTTGGCCCGCATCAGGGCTTCTTTTGAGATGCCGTATTTCTCGGCCACGACCCGCAGCACATCGCCCGGCCCAACGGTATGCACCGCCCGAACTTTCACGGTCAGTTTGGTTATCCCTGCTTTCACCGAGTTCGCCGTCACACCCGGATTCAGAGCTTTCAACGTGCTGACTTTCAGGTTATAGCGATTTGCTACACCATAAAACGTCTCGCCGGAGCCAACCGTGTAAACCGACGATACCCCGCCCGTTTTTGGTGTTGTCGGCTTTTCGGTAGTTTCAGCCGGTTTCTCCGTTACGGATTTTTCTGGTGCTGATTTCTCTACTACGGGTTTTTCTGGCATTGGCTTATTCGGCTTTTCGGTAACGGGCTTTCCTGCAATCGGTTTTTCGGCAGGTCTTTCCCGGTTATCTTCGGCAATGGCATCGGCGGTGGCAACCGGCTCGTCAGCGGCTGGGGTTGACTGCGAGAGATCAACCGGAACAGGTTGCCCCGCCGTATCGGGAGCCTCTTCGGGATTAATCAGCACGGGTTCTTCGGTTGTGATTTTGCCCTGCCGGTTGGTCGAGTCAATCACGATATTACTAAATTCTTTGGCATCCGCCGAGGTGTCGGCAATGTATTCGTAGCCCACATACAAAAGGGCCAGAATCAGCGCAACCAGCACGGCCAACGTGATGGCGGGCAGGTTTGATGGTTGATTGGGTCTGGGGTTGGGTGCTTCCATTTTTTTAGTGGTCAGGGGTTAGTGGCAAGTGGTTAGCAAAAAATGTTCTTCGGCAGCAACTAATCACTTGCCGCTAACCACCTTCAACTCAGTTTGCATTATATCTACTTTCTGCTTTAGTTCCTGTTTGTAATCAGCTAATCGGTTGGCAACGCGCTCGTCAAACGCACCAATAATCTGGGCGGCCAGAATCCCGGCGTTGCGCCCACCGTCTAAAGCCACCGTTGCCACCGGAACCCCGGCGGGCATCTGCAAAATGGACAATATCGAATCCCAACCATCAATAGAATTGCTTGACTTGACGGGAACGCCAATCACCGGCAACGTGGTGAGCGCGGCCACCATGCCGGGCAGATGAGCCGCCCCGCCCGCGCCCGCTACCACTACCCGCAAACCGCGTTCCCGCGCCGTGCGGCCATATTCGACCATTTTTTCGGGCGTTCGGTGGGCCGAGACAATATCCATTGAGTAGGCGATGCCCAACTCGGTCAGGATGTCGGCGGCCTGTTGCATAATCGGGCGGTCAGACAGGCTACCCATGATGATTCCTACCATATCTGCAAAATAACGCAGTTTACGGCCCGGTTGCGTGATTGCCGGGGTGGAAAATTTTCGGCCAACGGCGTAACTTGCCCCCACAAACCCCGATTTGCCATGCTAAAGCGCGTTTTTCACAAAGAGATAACTGCGTTTCTCAACGCCCAATCAACCCCGCAATGACAACCCAAACCACCGAAACGTTTCAGGCCATTAACCCCGCCACCGGAGAAACCCTGCCCGGCGTTTTTACCGAAGCCACTGTTTCTGACGTTGCCGATGCCTGTGAGCAAGCCGCCCAAACTTTCCAGACGTATCGCCAATTGTCAGGCCATGCCAAAGCCGATTTGCTCGACGGGATTGCCACCGAAATCGAAACCCTCGGTGACGAACTTCTGCAACGCGCCCACCTCGAAACGGCCCTGCCAATCGCCCGGCTCACCGGCGAACGGGGCCGTACCTGCGGGCAACTGCGGCTATTTGCCAGCTACCTCCGCGATGGCTCGTGGGTAGATGCCCGGATAGACACCGCCCTGCCCGACCGCCAACCTGCGCCCCGACCATCATTGCGGCAGATGCTGCGCCCGTTGGGGCCGGTGGCCGTGTTTGGAGCCAGTAATTTTCCGCTGGCGTTTTCGGTGGCCGGGGGCGATACGGCTTCGGCACTGGCGGCTGGCTGCCCGGTGGTGGTGAAGGCGCACCCGGCGCACCCCGGCACCTCGGCACTCGTGGGCAACGCTATTGGCCGGGCCGTTGCCGCGCTGGGCCTGCCCGCCGGTATTTTTCGGCTGGTGCAGGGCCGGAGCAATGCCGTTGGCATGGCATTGGTGCAGCATCCGGCTATCAAAGCAGTCGGGTTCACAGGGTCTTTTCGGGGCGGGAAAGCGTTGTTCGATGCGGCCAACGCCCGCCCGGAGCCGATTCCGGTGTATGCCGAGATGGGCAGCACCAACCCCGTTTTTGTGTTGCCCGGCGCGTTGGCCGAACGGGGCGACGCATTGGCCCGCGCTTACGTGGAATCGGTGACGATGGGCGTGGGGCAGTTTTGTACCAATCCCGGCTTGCTCATCGGCGAAAAAACCGCGCAATGGCCCGCATTTGTGCAGGCCGTTGGTGAGGTCGTATCGCAAACGCCGGTTGGCACTATGCTGACCCCGGCCATTGCCGGGAGTTATCAGCGCGGCCTGGCGCATCTGCAAACGGTGGCTGGTGTTCAGCAAATTAGCGAGTCAGGCGGTTTGGCAGCAAATTTCGCCCCCGGAACGCCAACCATTTTACAAACATCGGCGCAAAACTTTCTGGGAAATCCCGTTCTGGCTGAGGAGGTTTTTGGTCCCGGCAGTGTATTGATCGAGGCCGAAACCCGTGCCGAATTACTGGCCGTAGCCCACGCTTTGGGCGGACATCTGACGGCTACTGTTCACGGCACGGCTGACGAACTCCCGGAATACGCTGATCTACTGGCGATTCTGGAGCAGAAAGTCGGTCGGCTACTCATCAACGGCTTCCCGACGGGCGTAGAAGTCAGCCACGCCATGCAACACGGCGGGCCATACCCGGCCACCACCGACAGCCGCAGCACGTCAGTTGGCACCAATGCGATTCGCCGGTTTGCGCGGCCCGTTTGCTACCAAAATTTTCCTGATGCGCTGCTGCCCGCCGAATTACGCGACCAAAACCCCCTCGGCATCTGGCGATTGATGGACGATGAACTGAAAAAATAAGCGTCTGGACTTGGCAAAATCAGCCGAAGCTGTTATTTTTGCAGCCCTTACATGGTGGTCGTAGCTCAGTTGGTTAGAGCGTCGGTTTGTGGTACCGAAGGTCGCGGGTTCGAGCCCCGTCCTCCACCCATCAAAATAAAAGTCTCGCCTGTGTGCGGGGCTTTTGTCGTTTTCGGGGGCCATGCACCAACTTTGGCCGCATTTTTTGGGTTTTAGTACCATGTCTCTCAACACCGTTGCCATTGACCGCCGACACGCTACCGTTGTTACACTCCTGACAATGGCCTACATCACCGGCATTGTCGGGTTTCAGGTACCAGCACTGTTGCCCTACATCCGGCCTTTAGCACCGACTAACCTCGTTGTCTCACTCATTTTGCTGCTGGCATACCACACCGACTGGCGACCGGCTTTCGGCATTTATGCAATTACGGCCATGCTGACGGGTTTTTTTGTGGAGGTTTTAGGGGTAAACACCGGACAAATTTTTGGGCGGTATGAATACGGTGCAGGCTTGGGCGGGCATTTGTGGGGAGTGCCGCCGGTGCTGGGCATAAACTGGTTAATGCTGACCTACTGCTGTGGTTCGGTAACCAACCGGCTGGCTTTACCGGGTTGGGTAAAAGCACCGTTAGGAGCTACGACAATGGTGGTATTAGACCTGTTTATTGAGCCGGTTGCTGTAAAACTCGATTTCTGGACGTGGTTTACGCAGCCCGTGCCGGTACAGAATTACGTGGCCTGGTGGTTAGTATCGTTGGGGTTGATGGGGATATGGTTTGCACTACCGTTTCGGAAAGAAAATCGGCTGGCGGGGTTGTTGTTGTTGCTGCAATTTCTGTTTTTTGGCATTCAGTTTTTGTTGATACATTAACGCCACATCGTTAAACAAAACAACATACTATTTGTTTCGTATGAAACAACTGCATACAACAGAAAGGTATATCCGCATTTCCTGGGCTAATCTGAAAATATATACGCAGAAAAACTACCGTTTGATGAGCAGCTATTCCATTAAAGATCTCGAACAACTATCGGGCATTAAAGCACATACGTTGCGTATTTGGGAACAACGGTATAACATAATTGCGCCGAAACGAACCGATACCAACATCCGTACGTATGACGATCATGACCTGAAACTCGTCTTAAATATCTCATTACTCAAAGATCACGGCTATAAAATCTCAGACATTTCGCGGTTGTCAATCGAAGACATGAACCGCGAGGTAATCAAAATCTCGGACCGTCAACTTACTTATCCTGACCAGATTCATGCCCTGACCATTACCATGATTGACCTCGATGAAGAACGGTTCGAGAAGATCATCAGTACCAATATTTTGCAATTTGGTTTCGAGAAAACCATGATTCACATCATCTATCCGTTTCTAAGCCGGATCGGAACGCTGTGGGTAACGGGTTCGGTTGGCCCGGCGCAGGAACATTTTATTACGAACCTGATTCGCCAGAAAATTATCGTTGCCATTGACGGTCAGGTGAGCAAACAACGGCCCGATGGCAAGAAATATATGCTGTTTCTGCCCGAAGGCGAGTTGCACGAAATCAGCCTGTTATTTGCCAACTACATTATCCGCGCCCGTTACAATAAAGTAGTGTACCTCGGCCAAAGCCTGCCTTTCAATGAGTTGGCTTTCGCCTACGAACTACACAAACCCGATTACATTTTCTCGGCCATTACGTCGGTACCCTCCAACAGCGATGTACAGCCCTACGTGGATAAATTAGCCACGACGTTTCCCAATTCAACCATTCTGTTGACGGGCTATCAGATTGTTGGGCAAGACATCAACGCCGTAGATAACGTGTTGATCGTCAATAATATTGATGATCTTGTTCGATTTGCCGGAGCCTGACCGTTCCCCTATTTCCCCACCACATTGATCGGTTCACCAGCCCAGAACGCCCGAACGTTGGCGCAAACCTGATCCATGAGCCGTTGCCGCGCTGCCCGGCTTGCCCAGGCAATATGGGGCGTGATGACGCAGTTTTTGGCCGTCAGCAACGGGTTGTCTGCCGTTGGCGGCTCGGCTGAGAGTACGTCTAACCCGGCCCCGGCAATCCGGTTTTCGTTCAGTGCGTAGGCCACATCAGACTCGTTTAACAGCCCGCCCCGCGCCGTGTTCAGCAAAAACGCCGTTGGTTTCATTGTCGCCAAAAATTCCTGATTCACGAATTTCCGGTTCTCGGCAGTCATGGGGCAGTGCAATGTCACGACATCGCTTTGCGAAAACAGCGTCGGCAAATCCACGTAATTCGCGCCATCGCTCAGGTCAGGGTTGGCACGGTTGACGAGAATGGTCATGCCAAATGCCCGGCCAATAGCAGCCACCCGCTTCCCGATTTCACCATAGCCAACGATGCCCAGCGTTTTTCCGGCCAACTCGATCAGCGGTGTTTTTGCGCATGAAAAGTCGGGCGACTGCACCCAATCACCCGCTGAAACACTCTGGCTGTGTCTCCCGACGTGCTGTGTGAGTTCGAGGAGCAGCGCGAATGTGTGTTGCGCCACAAAATCGGTACTGTATCCGCGCACATTGGTCACGGTGATGCCCCGGTTGCGGGCGGCTTCGAGGTCAACGATATCGTAGCCGGTGGCCGTAACGCCAATGTAGCGCAGGTTGGGCAGGGCTTCGAGCGTGGCCCGGTCAAAGCGGACTTTGTTGGTCAGAATGGTATCGGCCCTGATGCACCGTTCCACGAGTTCGTCGGGAGCAGTGCGGGGATACACCGTTACGCTGCCAAGAGCGAGAATGGGTTTCCACGACAAATCACCGGGGTTCAGCGTGTGGGCATCTACATAAACGAGGTTCATCAGGAATTGGGGTAATTTTGCGGGATGCAAGTTGCCAAATACATTTCAGTTCTCTTAGCCAGTACGCTCAAATTTGTGGGCGGGCCGCTGGCGGGGCTGGCAATGGGCCTTAGCTGGCCCGAAACCGCCATCTGCACCGTGCTGGGTATGATGCTGAGTGTGATTATGGTGGTGTTTGCCGGCGCGGTGCTGGAACAGATTTCGGCGCGGTTTCGGCGCGGCCCGGCAAAGCGGTTTTCCCGCAAAACGCGGCTGGCCGTGCGAATCTGGCAACGGGCGGGGATGGTCGGCATCGCGTTTCTAACGCCCATCCTGCTCACGCCCATCGGTGGCACCGCGCTGGCGGTTTCGTTTCGGGTGAACCGGGTAAAATTAATCGGCTATATGCTCGTGAGTGCCGTAGTCTGGGCGGTGGTGCAAACGCTGCTGGTGTATCTAATCAGTAGTCACTGGCCGGTGGTTGGTGGTAAGTAGCCTGCGCCAGCTAACGCGGAGCAAACCGTTGGCGTTACCAAACCAAAAACGTAATTGCTTAGGTGATTTTATTGGGGGCGGAATAGGATTTGTTCCCCACCGCCCCCAGGCTGTGGGCACATACACAGGAACGAACGTCCCACCTGAAACGCCACAGCCTGGGGGCGGTGGCAGACTTACTTACCTAAAAGCAAAATAGCCGTAGTCAAAAACAGCGGAACGAGCCAAACAGAAAGACTGGCAAAGCACCAAAAAAGGTAGTTTTGATTTTGCAAATCAGAGGGCTGACTTTGCAGTATTGATTTTAACTCGTCAAGGCTCAATGAATACAGTTGATTTTTAGAAAGCCCGCTTGTGAAGGCACTTCTCATGTTAAGCCCGGCCTGAAAAGCGTCGTAAGTACTTTTAGGATAGAAAACAACGCCAACGCCCATCCCGCCTAACACTAAAAGCCAAACAAAGTATAACTTCCCCCAGCCACCCGTTGCAATCTCCCAGCTTGAAATCGCGCTTTCGCCTTTCCAGGTTGTTTCAAATCCCATCACCACGTGATTGACATCGTGCAAATACAAGTTTTGGCTCCTTGCTGGCAAATTTGGTATTGGAAAAGAGATGGAACCGACTTTGATTTTAGCCCACGCCTTACTGGCTCCCCCATCGGTTGCGTAGCCATTTTTGACATAGAAAGCATCTATTGCTTGTGCAGTATTCATAGCAGAACATAGTTAAAAACCGTCAAATGCCGGATTGCTGATTGTGGCTGGTAACGAGCGAACCAAATTAACCAACGCTATCCCTCCGGCTTATTTCTGCCTGGATACCTTTCAGGTTTTTTGAATATCTGGAACCGATTAAGAACGGAAGAATCAGCAAAATACCAGTAAAGAAAAAACCGCCTTTGTGTGTGGCTGACCAAATAGCAACGCCAACGATAAAACCGACAGACAGAGCAATTAGAATTTTTTGTGATTTCAATTTTTTCTCTTCTGACACTAATTCGTCGAGTGCCATTTTAGCGTAGTCTTTACTTGAAAACATAATGCTATCTGCGTTAAGAAAATTCTGAAACTTTGGATAGGTTTCTGATATTCAGGCTATGTTTGGCAACGGGAACATACCGAACGATTAGCAGGGCAAAAGAACACTCAACAGCCGAAGAGATTGATGGTGAGCAAGTTATGTAACTTAGACGAAAGATTCTGAGCCTTTATACGCTTGTTTGGGTGGGCTGAATCTTGTCGCTTTCTGCTTGTCGCTAAGAACCTGAAAATGTATAGTGCAAATATCGAATTTTGACGTAGTAAACACGGTCACAGCAGTTCTAAAGCACTGGAAATTTGCAACGTTGGTATAGCAGCGTAGTATGGCAATTTACCTTTTTCATAAAAGTCTTCTTTCTGAAACAACTCTTCCGTCACTATCCCAACAACAAGTCCCCAACTATCTAACACCGGACTACCACTGTTTCCCGAAGACGTTTTCGCTGAGATTAAAATAAAATCAGTATTGTTGTAATCCTCCACAAAAGCGTTAACCTCCCCTTTGTGGACTAACTGATAAGCGGCTCTCGTCATCGGTACCGATGGGTATCCAATTGTAATTATCTCACTCAGTAAATTTACTGAAGGATTCAATATTAGTGGATTTATCTCAAGAGGACCAGAAAGTATCAAAAACCCTAAATCGTATCGTTCGTTTAGGATAATTTTTTCATAGATTATTTCCTTATCTTCTTTATTGAATAGTTTCAAGGTTTTAAATTTTTCTAGTACATGCTTGTTAGTAATAACTACATAATTAGGTTTTCCTTGTGATAAGAATGAATGATAAAACCCTGTTCCAATGCCAAATTTATCATCTAATCCACAATTTTCTATTTTTAGAACTGAGTTAGCATACTTATCAATAATGTATTCCCAACCACAAAGAAGATTGAAAACCAAGTCATTAGAGCCTAACATAATAGCACGAGGTTCATTAACAATAAATCTTTTAGAAATATTTTCTAACGGCTTCCAATCAGGTAAAGGTTCAATTAAATAATGACTCACTAAACCTTTGATAATCAAGTCAATTAAGTGATCATTGTATGTGTCTTTAAAAATATTATTTTTTGAAAAATAACTAATAAGATCGCCTTTAGATAAGTATCCCAAATTTATGAAGGCATTTGCATTAGAATCACTTTGATTCTTGACTGTACTCAGGCTAAATTCTATGATTTTTTGGTGCTCAACTGGATTAATAGCTTTAGAGAGAAAAAAGTTGACAATGTGTCTGGAAAACTCTAATTCACGAGTAATAATTTGATAACCGTAATTCATGTCTTATACTTTTTGAAGATGCTGAAATGCCGCGTTCGATGGTTAATAGACAATTTAAAGATTGATAGGGCAAAATGCTACGCTCCGCTTGTCGCAAGCACTCTATCCATCTTGTTAGAACTGGTTAACTAATGATTCTCCTTATCGTAAGTAGCCTAATAATGGAAGTCCAAAACCTACCTAACCTCTGCGGCCTGCAACCTATCGCCCGCGACCCGGAAATGCAGGCACTTTATGGATCAACACGCAACTACACATCTCTACTTTTCACCGGCTTACCACCGTTGTTGGGGTATTGGTTTCTTTCTTGCGGAAATCGCCCTGCGAGAAATATTTTTCGATCAGGCAGTACATCAGGATAAAAAAGTACCGGCCACCCATCTCCTTGATCTTCAGTTTCGAGACCCCGTATTTCCGGTTTGTCCAGCTATTCGGCACTACGGCGTAGGTA
>JBBRNH010000127.1:0-11465 GCA_038230415.1 Cytophagales bacterium
CAGGGCAACAACAACGGCTATAATCAGGACAGCGAATTGAGTTGGTTTGACTGGAACTGGACCCAAACCCAGCAACAACAGTTTGACTTCACGAGTCAACTTATTGCCCTCCGAAACGCCCTGCCCTTGCTGCGCCGACGGTATTTCTACGGCCACGATCAAATTACGTGGTTCCGCAACGACGGCGAAGCCCTGACTACCGACGACTGGGGAGATGGCAACACCCGTTGCATTGGTTTGTTGATTGATGGCGATACCGTTGGTGAAAAAAACCGGGATGGCACCGTCATCGGTGAGCAGGACGGCCAACCCGAACGCTTGCTGCTGATTTTCAACGGATTCTGGGAAGACCTGCCGTTCCGTTTGCCGAGCGAGGGCATTACGTGGCAGGTGCTGTTAGATACGGCCACCGGCGAAGTCAGCACCGACGGTATCCGGCAAGAAAACGGCCCCGATATACAGATTCAGGCGCGTTCGTCGGTCTTGTTGCGGGTGGCGTAGAGACGCATACTTGCGTCTCACTTACGCGCGTCTCATTCATGTGCGTCTCGTGTAAAGGCGGCTCCAACGGAGTCGCCTTTTTTGATTCCCGCAATTTCGTGTTGCATTTCCGGGGTTTTGCCGTACTTTGTTTCGCACAAAACGCCTTCACAGAACACAGTCACCGATGCAATTTCAGTCGCAATCACTCAACAACCAGAAACAGTCGCAAGGCCAGTCGTCAAAACATAAGTTTTCATTCGTCAATTACGAGACAGACGGTTTTTTCGATGAGATGTTTACGCCCGAAGGCGCGGTGCGGCAGGGCTACGCCGTGTTTCAAAAGCGGGTCGAGATGCTCAACCGCACCGAACTCATCAACCGGCAACACGCGGCAGAACGGGCCTTAATGGCAATGGGAATCACCTTCAACGTGTATTCAAACGGCGAAGGCACCGAGCGCATTATGCCCATTGATATTATCCCGCGCATTATCGAAGCCGCCGAGTGGGATGCTATGGAACGTGGTCTTATTCAGCGCATTAAAGCCCTGAATTTGTTTATTCACGACATCTACAACGACCAGAATGTGCTGAATGATGGCGTAATACCACGAGATTTGATCGAATCGAGCAAGTGTTATTTACCAGCTTGTTTGGGACTGAAACCGCCCAAAGACATTTGGTGCCACGTGACCGGCACCGACCTTATTCGCGGGGCCGACGGGCGATACATGGTGCTGGAAGACAACCTGCGCTGTCCGTCGGGCGTGTCGTATATGCTCGAAAACCGCGAACTCAGCAAGCAGTCGTTCCCCGAATCACTGGCCCGGACGGGCGTTCGACCCGTATCTGACTACCCCACGCGGCTGCTCCAAATGCTGCAACACATTGCCGACCGGCCCAACCCAACGGTGGTGGTGCTGACTCCGGGCATTTACAATTCGGCCTATTTTGAACATTCGTACCTCGCCCAGCAGATGGGCGTTGAGTTGGTCGAATCGCGGGATTTGGTGGTGTCGGGCGGCTACGTGAAGATGCGGACCACGCACGGCTTCCAGATTGTGGACGTGATTTACCGCCGACTTGACGACACCTCGTTAGACCCGCAGGTGTTTAATGCGGATTCGCTGCTGGGCGTACCGGGCATTTTCGAGGTCTTTAAACGGGGCCGCGTCGCGCTGGCAAACGCACCCGGCACCGGCGTTGCCGACGATAAGGTGATTTATGCCTACATCCCGCGTATTATCCAGTACTACCTCGGCGAAGAAGCCATCATCCCAAACGTGCAGACCTACATCTGCCGCGAAACTGAAGACTGTCAGTATGTGCTTGATAATATTGAGCAGTTGGTGGTGAAAGAAGCCAATGAAGCCGGTGGCTACGGGATGCTGATTGGCCCGAAAGCCACGCCCGAAGACCATGATTTGTTTCGCAAAAAGATTCAGGATAACCCCCGCAACTACATCGCCCAGCCAACCATTTCGCTCTCGCGGGTGCCGTGCCTCATTGGCGACCACCCCGAAGGTCGCCACGTTGACCTCCGGCCCTATATTCTCTACGGCGAAGAAATCAACGTGATTCCCGGTGGCCTAACCCGCGTAGCCCTCCGCAAAGGTTCGTTGGTGGTCAATTCATCGCAGGGTGGGGGCGGCAAAGACACCTGGGTTTTGTACTGACGGTAAACAAATTGCTTTTCCCGCTTTTCCCGGAAAAGCAACTATGAAGTTCTTCCTGTCAATCCTTCTTCTACTCACCGGCCTGTTGCCGACTTTAGCTCAGGTCAACCCCCCGCCCCCCGCCGAAACCTACGCTGTTGACTCGGCCTCCACCGAACGGGCGGGCGTACCCAAAGGCGAACTGCTCAAATTCTCGTTCAGCACCTCAAAAATCTTCCCCGGCACCCAGCGCGATTACTGGATTTACGTACCCGCCCAGTACAAACCCGACCAGCCCGCCTGCGTCTATGTCAATCAGGATGGGGTACAGTGGCAAGCCCCAACGGTGTTTGACAACCTCATTGCCAGTGGGCAGATGCCCGTTACCATCGGCGTGTTTGTGAACCCCGGCTGGGTGCGGGCGGCCAACAAAGAGACCGCCCTCGACCGGGCCAACCGCAGTTTTGAGTACGATGGCCTGGGCGATGCCTACGTTCGGTTCCTGCTCACCGAATTACTGCCCGACGCAGAGAAGCAAAAAACCAGCGACGGGCGGGCCATTCGGCTGTCTAAATCGGGCAACGACCGGGCCATTGGCGGAGCCAGCAGCGGAGCTATTTGTGCGTTTACCGCAGCCTGGGAGCGGCCCGATGCGTTTAGCCGGGTCTTTTCGGCCATTGGGACTTACGTGGGTCTGCGCGGGGGCGACCGATACAGTACGCTGGTACGAAAGTATGAGCCAAAGCCAATCCGGGTGTTTTTGCAGGATGGCACCAATGACCTCAACATTTATGGGGGAGACTGGTGGATGGCGAATCAGACATTAGAACGGGCGTTGACATTCAGCGGCTACGACCTAAAACACGTGTGGGGAGAAGGGGCGCATAACGGTAAGCACGGTACGGCTCTTTTTGCCGAGGCCATGCGGTTTTTGTGGAATGGCTGGCCCAAAGCCATACAGACAACCCCGTCTAAAAATGCGATGATTGCTAATCGGCTCCTGCCGGGCGAGGGCTGGCAGTTGGTGGGCGATGGCTACACCTTTACCGAAGGCACAGCGGTGAATAAAGCGGGCGAGGTGTTTTTTCAGGATATTCCGAACGGCAAAACGTATAAAATTGGGGGTGATGGCGAGCCAGTGGCACTGCCCCTAAACAGCAAAAAGGCGGCTGGAACGGCCTTCGGGCCAGACGGTAAACGCTACGTGGTGGCTATCGGAACCAAACAAATTCTGGCTTATGATGGTGATAAAGAGACCGTTATGGCCGACAATCTGGCGGGTAACGATCTGGTGGTGGCCCATAACGGCAACGTCTATATCACGGCTCCCGATGGCACCCAGAACCCCAGCAAACTGTACCTGATTCGGGCTAACACCACCACGCCGGTAGAGGTTGACGCGGGCCTGAAATTTGCCAATGGGCTGTGCCTTTCGCCCGATCAGACGCAGCTTTACGTCACCGAGTCGGCCACGCACTGGCTGTGGGTTTATCAGATTCTGCCCGATGGCACCCTGGCGGCCAAACAACGCTTTGGCTGGCTGCACGTAGCCGACACCGACGATAACGCCTGGGCCGACGGTCTCAAATGCGATCAGTTGGGGAATATCTACGTCACCACTAAACTCGGTATTCAGGTTCTCGATCAGTTAGGCCGGGTAAACGCTATTCTGCCCACGCCCAACGGCAAAGCCTCGAACCTCTGCTTCGGCGGCCCCAATTTCGATGTGCTATACGTTAGCTGCGACGACAACGTGTATCGGCGCAAACTAAACCTGCACGGAGCCAACGGCTGGGATGTGCCGAATAAACCGGTACAGGGCGGATTGTAAATCGGCAACGGTTCGTCGGTGGTGAACTGGTTGCAGGGCGGGGGCGGTAATGATACCTGGGTTTTGTATTGAACCGACGGTTTGCTGCAAATACGTATCTTTACGAAAAGCCAAAGCCATGCGAATAGTCCTTGATAATGTTGAGCCGCAGTACATTGGTGTACTGCGTGAATTAGCAGAAGCACTCCATTTCACGCTTACCGAAACTGAAATACAAGGTAAACGAGCTGAAATTGACCGAAGGATTCAACGGTTAGAAGCCAATCAGACCAACTTCATCGCTCCTGAATGGACAGCCATTCAGCAGGAAGCCGCTTCAGATAAATGAAACGGAATACCCGCTTCGACCCCGATGCCTGGTATGAGTTTACAGACTGGAACGATAAAGACCGGAAAATCTGGAAACGGATTGTTGACCTGCTCAACGAAGTTAGTCGAACGCCGTTTGAGGGCAAAGGCAAACCAGAGCCGCTAAAGCACCAGTTCAAAGGGTATTGGTCTCGCCAAATAACCGACGAGCACCGCCTTATTTATAAGGTTACTGACGACGACATCACAGTAATTTCCTGCCAGGGTCATTACTGATTAATCAAAACAGTCTCCGGTTCCGGTTCATACATCAGCACATCACCCGGCTGACAGTCAAGTGCCTGGCAGATAGCGGCTAACGTATCGAAGCGAACGCCTTTGGCCCGGCCATTTTTCAGGATAGACAGATTGACGTTGGTTACGCCGACGCGCCCGGCTAACTCGTTGAGCGACATTTTCCGACGCGCCATCATCACGTCGAGGGTTACGATGATTGGCATGGTTCAGATAAAGGCTTCGTTTTCAGACTTCACCACCAACGCCCGCTCCACAAACGCGGCCAACAAAAACACGACCATACCGAGGAGCAACACAGCGGGCGATTCAACGAAGAAATCGAACGCAAAGTCAGACAACAGATTGCCGGGTGCAGGCAGAGTGGTGAGTTTGGGCATGATCACATCGTCGCGCCAAATAGAAAAGGCCGAGTTTGCCAACGCAATCACCAGCAAACACCCCCCAATGGCCCGTAATAGACCCATGCTGTTTGCCGTGAGGTAGCCGAGTTTCCCAAACGCCTGTATCAGCCGAAACACACAAACCCCAATCGCGAGCGTTGCGGCAAAGACGATTGCTTTGAGCATAAACCAGACCGAGTGTAGCGGCAGATTCAGCCGGGCAAAGTAATCAACGGTGCGCCAGACCGTTGCGGCCAGGCCAAGCGTTGGGCCGAGGAGCAGCAAAACCAGCAGGGCATTTTGTACAGATTGCTTTTCCATTTGTCGTAGCTATTTAGTTCTACGGCAAAGGAAGGTTCAATTTTAAAATAAAACAATAAAAATCGGTTGTTTTGTTTTAAAAATAACTGGTGTTTATTCAGAAACTATATTTTCTAAGACCCGGAACTCATCAATAAGTTTTACAAACAGAGCCAGCAGTTCGCCAATCTCAACCAAGTAGTATTTACGGGTATCAATCGTGAGTTCGTTGTTGGTCAGGCGCATGAACAGCCAATCGTCGCCGGTGGTGACGCAGCCGTACAGCGACACGGGCGTTATCCCTTTTTTCTGGTTGAAAAGCCTGGCCCCCACAAGTTGGGCCGCGCACTGCGGAACACCAATCTCGATGTCGTTCTTCTTGGCTTCGACCACGCAAAGAATTGGATACTGGATGTCGAAGGTGCCGGTATCTTTGGTAAGAATAAAATCACACTCGCCCCGCAGCCCGGCCTCATCGTCGGCATTCAGATTATCACCAGAATAAATAGTAAAGAATTGGTCGGTCAGTTGTCGTAATTCAAGCAAAATTGGCGCAACAATCCATTCTGACCGGGCTTTTTCAGTTCTTATGGGCAAGGTTCGGGCGCGCCCCAATGATTTCTGCAAATCACTGCTGATAGCCAACGGTGGCAATGGATCAAACAAGGCCCGTTGCTGATTTCTGACGTTGAATTTCTGCTCGATAAGTTCTAAGGTAAAATCGGTGTAGGCCATAGTTGACGTTGTTTTGTTGATCCAAATTTAGGCAAAACAACCTTCATTACGCCCGCACGCTCATACTGCTCCGGCCTGCGGCAGCAAGCGGTCTGCCACCCAACGCCTGCCAGAGCGTAAACCCGGCTAATACTGCATACAAAACCCCCACAAATACCGTCATTCTCAGGTCTTTGAGTAAATAAAACGATAGCAATGGCAACACCTGCAAAGTGTGCATCCCGATAAAATGAGCAACCCGCAGGTCGCCGTAGCGCGTGCTCCAGTTCATGAGCGGCAAGCCCGGCCCGCCGTCGGCCCCGCCAACGGTGTGTGCCAGCCGCCCGCCCATCGCGAAGCCTTCGAGCGAGAAAATCACGAATAGCGCAATGCCGATGCGGATGCTCCAAACGTAATAATCGGGCAGGTTGGGGAAGTCGCGGCTGAAAAACAGGATGCCAACGTAGGCCGTGTAGAACACCACAATCGTGATGGCAATGCCCATCAGCGCGAACATGCCAGCATAGGCCGGGCTGCTAACGTTGAAGTGCGACAGTTGCCCCCGCCCGGCCTGCCAGGCAATATAAACAAGCTCGAAACCCAACAGGCTGATAACGGTGTAGTTAAACGGTTTTATGGCGAACGACGGCGCGAGGTCGTGGCAAAACCAGGCCATTGTCCAGGCGTAAATTGCCAGCGAAACCGCAAACTTGGTGGGCTTGACCCACGCGTTGATGCCCATCACCTGCCCGCTGCTGAACCGCGCCAAAAGCAAAAAAACAACGGCCAGCCCGAAGCAAATCAGCCCAAAAAAGAACAAGGGTTCGTTGCGAAGCCGCAATGCATTGAGAAACGTATCCATAATGGCAGTATCAGTTTTAAGTTTTAACTTGTTTTTGCCCACCGATTATACCATCGCTTCTTCGGCCTGCGGATTAGAAATTCGCGTTACGTTCACCCTCGGCGGAATCAACTTATAGACCACCGGCGTAACCACCCGGCTCAGTAACGTGCTGGAAATCAGACCGCCAATCAGAACCCAGGCCAACGGCGAATACAACGGATTGGCCTCGATAGCCAACGGAATCAGCCCGCCGATGGCCGTGAGCGAGGTCAGTACAATCGGCACAAACCGGATTTCGCCCGCTTCCTGAATCGCTTCCAGCAGCGGCATTCCCTGTTCGCGCAGTTGGTTGGTGAAATCAACGAGCAAAATCGAATTTTTGACCTCGATGCCGATCAATGCGATCAGCCCGATGATGGCGACGAACGAAAACGGATTGCCCGTCAGCAGCAGTGCGGCAATGGCCCCGATGATGCCTAACGGAATTACCGACAGCACGATGAGAGTGCTTTTAAGCGTACCAAATTCCAGCACCAGCACGGCCAGAAACCCGAAAATCGTAATCAGGATAATCGTGCCTAAGCCGCCAAACGACTTCTCGCGGCTTTCTAATTCCCCGGCAGCTATATACGAAAATCCTTTGGGGTACTTGATGGCATCTAATTTCACGAGCAGGTTTTTATAGACGTTATCGACCAGAAAACCCGTTTTGACAAATGCCGTGACGGTCACAAAACGGTCGTTGTCGTAGTGCCTGATTTGGGGCGTGGTACGCTCGAATTCGAGTTCGGCAATCTGGCTCAACGGCACACTGCCCCCCGCTACGGTGTTGATATACAAGTTGTTGAGTGACGACTGATCCGTAGTGCGGCCCGTTTTGGGAATCGTGACGTTGATCGTGAAGTCATCGCCCGCCAGGTCCTGAAACGTGCCGATGTTCAGCCCCGCCACCGCCAGCCGGATGGTCCGGTTGATGTCGGCCACGGATAGGCCGAGCAACCCGGCTTTTTCTTTGTTGATGCGGATACGAAGGTCGGTTTTGCGATTAGCGAGCGGATTGTTGACGTAAATCGTGCCGGGCGTGGTTTGCATAGCCGTTTCGACGCGCCCCGCCACCGCCCGGAGTGTGTCTAAGTTTTCGCCAAATATCCGAATTGCCACCGGAGCCTCGGTGTTGGGGCCTTGCTCAAAGTCTTTAACCTCTATTTTGGCGTTGGGATAGCCGGTCAGTTTCTCGCGGAATTTATCGATCAGTTCGCGTTTGCGGGGCGGCTCCACGTCGGGGTTAAGCTGCACAAAAAACTGGGCAAAATTGGTGGCTTCGCTCGCCTGAATCACGTTGTAATAAATGCGCGGATTGCCCCGGCCCACGTTCGTTGTCACATACTGCACGTCTGACTCCTGCTTCAAAACGGCTTCTACGGCGCGGGCTATCCGGCTGGTTTCCTGGAGATTAGTACCGTCGGCGGTTTCGAGTTTAACCAAAAACTGCGGTTTTTCAGAGGCCGGAAACAACGCGAATCCGGCCCGGCCCGCCTGCGACAGGGCCACCGCAAAAATGACCCCGGCAATGAGCAACGTAATAATTGGATACCGCAAACCAACTGTCAGCAACCGGCTGTATGACCCGCCGATAATCCGTTTCAGGCCGCGCATGAAGATATTGCCGTTGGGGTTGTGGGTTTGCTTCAGGATGCGGCTGCTCAAAAACGGCACAATCGTGAGCGAAACCACGAGCGAAGCCAATACCGTCAGCACCACGCCCATCGGTAGTGACCGGATAAAATCGCCGGAGGCTTCGGGCAGGAATAACAGCGGCAAAAACGCCAGAATCAGTGCGGCTGTGCAGCCAATTACGGCCATCGTAATTTGTTTGGTGGCTTTAATGGCCGCTTCCTGCCGCGAATAACCGGCCCGCAGATACCGCTCGATGTTCTCGACCACCACAATCGAATCGTCCACCAAGATGCCCAACGCCACAATCATCCCGACGATACTGAGTTGGTTGATGCTGTATCCGAAGGCGTTGAGCAGCGACAAACCGATTGCTAATGATAGGGGAATCGAGATCATCACGACAAAAGCCGCCCGAAAACCCAACGGCAACAGCGTGAGCGAGACTAACAAAATGGCGATGGCGAAATCCTGTACGAAATGCCCCAGCCGACGCTCGACGCTCGCGGCCTGATCGAAGTTTTTGGTCAGTTTGATGTGCGCGGGCAACGTTTTACTAAACCCATCAATCACGGGGTTGAGTTGTGCGCTGACTTTGCCGATGTTTTGGCCCAACTTCTGCCCCGCCGTTACCAGCACGGCCCGGTGGCCGTTGAGCCGGACAATGTGCGTGGGTTCTTCGGTGTTAAAGTCCACGTCGGCCACATCGCGCAGGTACACCGTTTTACGGCTATCGGTCGAGACAACGGTGCTACGGATTTCGTCGAGCGACTGATAATCACCGGCGGTTTTGATGTTGAACTTCCGCGACCCGGCCACGATGCTGCCGCCCGGAATATTGCGATTTTCGGCCTGCAACGCGCCGATAACGCGGTTTACGGGGATGCCTTCCTGCGCTAATCGGTCAATATTGAGCGACACCCGCACAGTGCTGGCCGGGTAGCCCCAGTCGGTAGCATTTTTGAGACTCTTGATTTTTTCGAGTTTCTTTTTCAGGTCGTCGGCGTAGTCGCCGAGTTCTTTATCCGAGGCCACCTCCGACTGCAAAGCCACCTGCACAATGTTCACATCGGTCGGCGAAAATTTACGAATTTCGACCCGAAACACGTCGGCGGGGAGTTCACCGCGCAGGGCGTTCACCTCACGGACGACCTCCTGGTATTTTTCGTCGGCATCCACGCCATATTCATATTCGAGTTGCAGCACCGCCAGGCCATCGTCAATGCTGGTGATTACGTGTTTAATGTTATCGAGGGCGTTGAAACGGGTTTCGGCGGGGTCAACCACGAGTTTTTCCATGTCCTGCACATCGGTTCCGGGATAAACGATGATGACGGCAAAGCTGGGGGCGGTAAATTCGGGGTCTTCGCCCCGGGGCATATTGAGCAGCGAACTGATGCCGAGGGCAGCCACGCCGATGAACAGCACGAGCATAAACTGCCAGTTTTTAACGGAAAATTCGGAGAGCATCTTTTTAGAAGAATAAAACGGTTATCTTGTCATACTATGGAAACACTCATCATCACCGTATCCGATGCCGGTAGCCGCCAGCGCGTTGAACAAGCATTGCGCGACATCGAAGGGGTTGTTTTGCAGACCTTGCCTGTTCTTGACGAGGTAACGCTATTGAGCCAGCCAGCCCTTGCCGACGAATGGGACAGCGACGAGGATAAACGCTGGGATACCTTGTTATGAACCTGATTAACAGCTATCAACAGGGCGACATTGTAAGCGTACTATTTCCATTTACGGACGTTTCGCAAACCAAAAAGCGGCCAGCCCTTGTGTTGTCCAATTCGACAATCAATCAAACGGGTGATTATTTATTAGTTCAAATTACAAGTCAAGTGCGAAACGACGGGTTTTCTGTACCGATTGTTCCCTCCGATTACATTGGTGCATCTTTACCGCTGATTAGCTACGTTCGGATTCACAAGATTTTCTTGTTGAACGAGTCGCTGATTCTCAACAAAGTGAGTCAGGTGAGCCGCCCGTTTTGCCAGTCAATCGTTGATGAATTACTGAAACTGATGCAGTAACTACGTTCACTCATCATTCTTCACTCGAATCGAAGATTCCGTTGTCAAAAACGCCGACCCCGCCGTTACTACCTCCCGAACCCCGGCCAGGCCATTGATCAGCAGCACGTTATCTCCGTCTAAGAACCCGATTTGCACGGGTGTTTTTCGTACTCTCTTCCGGTCGTCGGTCAGCACATACACAAACCCTTCTTTGCCGTTCCCCTCCACGATTGCCTCCACCGGCACCACCGCGTATTGGCGGCTTTGGGCGGGGGTGAGCGAGACTTTTGCAAACAGACCCGGAGCCATCTTTGCGCCACCGGGCTGAATTTTTATCTCAGCCTGATACAGTTTCGTCTGTAAATCAGCCGCCTGCGCCAGTTCGGTAATGGTGCCGGCGAAGGTCTTGCCCGGATAGGCATCGAGCGTGAGACTGGCGCGGTTGCCGATTCGCAGCCGCGCCCAGTCTTTGTCGGACACCCCCACGCGCACCACCCAATCTGCCGGGCGGTTGCCCGAAATCAGATACACCCCGGCACCGGGCGCGGCAAATTCGCCGTCGTTCATCAGTTTTCGCGTCACCGTGCCGGCCACCGAAGCCCGAATCTGGGCGTAATTGCGGTTAAACTCGGCAATGGTCAGGCTTTGGCGGGCCACCTCCTGACCCGTTGTGGCGTTTTGCATCTGTTCGAGGGTGGCGGCAGTGTCGGCATACAGGGCTTTCACCCGGTTGAGGTCGCGGGTGGCTTTGTCTGCCGAAAACCGGGCCTGACTCACCTGCGCGTCAATTTCGGTGGTATTCAGCGTTGCCAACAATTGACCTTTCTGCACCGTTTGGCCTTCTTCAACGTAGGTTTTGTTGACGATGCCGCCAATTTTAAACGACAGCCGTGCTTCCTGCGAGGAAGAAACTAAGCCCGTCCCCACAATCGGTTCGGCACGGGTCACGGTCTGCACC
>JBBRNH010000128.1:0-11289 GCA_038230415.1 Cytophagales bacterium
CGGCCATCTCGGTAGAACTGATAACCAACGAGTTACTGACCAATTCGCTCAAATATGCGTTTGTGGGCAAAGAAACCGGAACGGTCAGCATCAGCCTGACCCGGCCCGATGCAGACTCCCTGCTCTTGCAGGTGGCTGACGATGGCATTGGCAAAACCCCCGGCGTGGTTGCCAAAGGCACGGGTTTCGGTACGCAGTTGGTGGAGCTGCTCGCCCGACAGCTTGAAGGCACCCTGACCTACAAAAACCAGCCCGGAATGTTCGTACAATTGCGCTTCAAACAACCCGTACTTTCGCAGCATGACCACCCTCCAACACTGGCTTGATACCTGGCTGCCGGGCAACACCATCGAAAACCTGCTCTGGTGCGCGGGGCTGCTACTGCTTGCATTGCCCGCCCACCGGCTCTTTGGTAAAATCATTAGCCGCTGGTTTTATCGTTTCCTGACCCGCCAAGTCGGGGGCGTGTCGGTAGCGGACTTTGCCAACCTCATGCGCCCGCCAATTGACGCGCTCATTGTGCTGACGCTGGTGTTTGTAGCCGCCGAACAACTCAGGATTCCCGAAATCTGGCACTGGCGACCTGTTACCATAATGGGGCCGTTGCGGGTGTTGCTGCTGACGTACAAAACCGTATTGATGGCAACCGCAACCTGGGCTATTGTGCGGGCGGTGAAGGCCGTGAGCCTGATTTTAAAGAAACGGGCCGAACTGACTGCCGATAAATTCGACGATCAGCTCGTGCCGTTTTTGCGTGATTTAGCCATTGTGCTGGTGGTGTTTCTGGGGGGCTTGCTCGCCCTCGGTGTGGTGTTTGCCGTGAACGTGCTGGCCTTGGTCACCAGCCTCGGCATTGGCGGGCTGGCCGTTGCGCTGGCCGCCCGCGAAACCCTCGAAAACCTGTTTGCTTCCTTTGCTATTCTCCTCGACCGGCCTTTTGTGGCGGGCGATGCCATAAAATCAGGCACGATTGAGGGTGACATCGAACGGATTGGTATTCGCAGCACCCGGCTCCGCACCGACGACGGTTCGCTGCTCATCGTTCCCAACCGGCTCCTGATTGGGCAATCGGTCGAGAACCTGAGCCAACGGCGGCTTCGGCGGGTCAGATTTGTGCTGGCTCTTGACCTTAACACCCCCGCCGACGCGCTCCAGCCGCTGCTCACCGACCTCCGCACGGTGCTGGCCGAAAACGAGCTTACCCGTCACGAACCAGGCGTGGCCCGGTTGGATACGGTCACCGAAAAATCGCTCGATGTGGTCGTGATTTACCTCATGAATATTACCCGGTTCGACGCTTTCCGCGAGGCTAAAGAAGCGGTGAACATCGCACTGATTGCCACCGTTCAACGGCACGGCGTTCGGTTTGCCGCAACGGTGCCGAGGGTATTGTTGACATCGCCTACCGAACAATAAAGACCCTTGCCGTTCGCTCAAACGGTGTTGGCCGAACCGAGATTCGGCCCGGTTAAAGGTGTAGCTTTCCCCGACCAAACAAGGCTATTCCTAAACCCAACACCCCCAATGGCACTCAAACGCTACGGCATTCTGCGCGGCACCGTTGCTGACTCGCAGCCCGGCACCACCGGCAATAACCACTTTCAGGTACACATCCGGGCCAACGGCACCGACCACCGCATTGCCATCAATGTGCTGTCAACGGCCAAAAAGAACAGAGACCTGCAATTCTTGGTGATTGACAATTTTGTGCATCCCATCACCGACCGTATCAAAACACTGACCGAAGGGTTCAAAGCCGTTGACTCGGTGCCAAACGGTATGGCCTTGGATTTTATCCGGGGTAACCTGTTCGACATCAACAAGATGCAGGTTTTGCCGCCCTCGCAGCCCGGCCCCGACAACGACCTCAACGACAAAATCGGGTTTTATATCGGGCAGGCCCAGGCACGGCAGGCCGACGTGTATGCCTTTGGCGAAAAGTGGGGGCCAGAACCCAGCACGCCCGACAAGGTGTTCAGCTTTTTGCCCGGCAACGGTATCCACGACATCCATATGAATCAGGGCAACCCGCGCGGCAGCCACGACGAAGACAACGGAGCCTGGCAGGATGGCGGGGTGCTGATTCATTTCGCCGATGAAAACCGCTGGGTGGCGTACTTCCTCAAATTTCAGTCGCAGGCCGTGCATACCGTTGACCTGCATCCGCAGGATAATCAATCGGGCGACATCATTCCGCACGATGCCGCTAACCTGCCCGAAATCGTGAAAGGCGTTCGGATTCTGGCCGCCTTGGTCAACCCCGACGGCGACGATGTAGGTTTCGAGAAAGTGCTGTTGTTCAACCCGTTGGCTACGGCTATCCCGCTCAACGGCTGGGGCCTGCTCGACAGCAACAAGAAAAAGGAGCCGGTCTCCGGCAACCTCGCGCCGGGCCAAACGATGATCGTAACCCTCTCCGGTAATGCCGCTCAACTTGGCAACAAAGGCGGCATTATCACCCTCGTTGACGATGCGGGCCTGAAAATTCACGGCGTGAGCTACACCCGCGAACAGGCCCGGAATCAGAGCGAATGGATTGTGTTTTAGCAGTGGATAACAGCGGCTGGATTATGTTCTGATGGCAGATAACAATGTATCTTTGATACCTGTTACGCGCTACTACATGACCATTGACCTCGATAAATTATCGGCCCGCAAAGCCGAACTTGACCACGCCCGGGCCGAACTCAAAGCTCATTTTATTGGTATTGACCAGATTATTGACGACCTCCTGGAGTACGTTCATATCTGGTATCTGATGCCCGAAATCCTCACCCGGCCCATTATCGTGAACCTGTGGGGCATGACCGGCGTGGGTAAAACCGATCTTATCCGTCGGTTAGTCAGTCTGTTGGATTTCCAGGAGCGGTTTGTGGAAGTTGAACTGACCACCATCAACTCCGACAACTGGGAAAACTCGGTGCTGACAACGCTCGAAAACAGCCGGATTAACGACAACCGGCCCGCTATTGTGCTGTTCGATGAAATTCAGCGATTCCGCACCCTCGATTCCGATGGCGAACCGCTGGAAAAAGTCCGCGCCACTGATTTCTGGGAACTCCTCAGCGACGGGCGGCTCGTGCGGAGGCAACATGAAGACCTCGATTATTCGATTTCCAGCCTGATGATGTCTCGCAAAAGACGAAACCGGAAAAAAGCGAAACCGGACGAGAAAAGTGAGGACGACGAAGACACCGAATGGGGAACGAACACAACAACCAATTTTTGGGAAGCACAACGGTTCAAAAAAATGCTGGGGTCAGACAAGCCGCTCCACGAGATCGCCGAAATCAGTCCCGACCAGATGCTGGATATGCTCATCGAGGCCAAGCTGACCAAAAAAGTGTATGAACCCATTGACCATAGCCAAACGCTGATATTTATCAGTGGTAATTTAGACGATGCCTTTACAATGGCGGGCCAAACGAGCGAGGCTGATATTGATGCCGATATTTTTTATTCGTTCACCAAAAACGTGACGATGGTCAATATCAAAGATGCGCTGTCGAAGCGGTATCGGCCCGAAGAAGTAGCCCGCTTTGGCAACATTCACCTGATTTACCGGGGCCTGAGCCGACACAATTACGAAACGCTGATTACCCGCGAAATCAGCCGGATTATCGCCCAGAATGCCGCCCGCTTCGGCCTGACACTGACCATCTCGCCCGCCATCAATGTGCTGATTTACCAGAACGGTGTGTTTCCGGCGCAGGGCGTTCGGCCCGTGTTCAGCAGTATTATCGACATTCTGGAAAGTCACCTGAGCAAATTCGTGTTTACGGCCCTGACTACCGGCCAGACCAGCATTGCCCTTGATTATGACCCCGTTGCCCAGTGTCTGAACGCCACCGTTGGCTCCGACCACATACGGATTCCATACGTCGGGCGCATTGACCGGATCCGGCAAACCAACGAACGCGACCTCACGGCCTGCATCAGCGTACATGAATCGGGCCACGCCGTGGCCTACATGGCGTTGTTTGGGCTGGCTCCGCTGCAACTCAAGTCAAAAATTGCTCATAGTTCTGCCGGGGGGTTCACCTTTCCGCACACCATTTATGACAACCGGCAGAATATGCTGCGTCAGATACAGGTGTATCTGGCCGGTGGTCTGGCCGAAGAACTCGTTTTTAGCCGCGACCGGGCCAGCACGGGCCGCGAGGCTGACCGGAAACAAACCACGCACATAGCCGCCGATTTTGTGCGTCGCTACGGCTTTTCCGATGATTTCCAGGCCAATTACGCGCTCGAAGGGGCCTACATGATGGACAAACGCACCACCGACCTGGCAATTGAATCGCTGATAAAGGGATTGGTAGCCGAAACCCAGCAACTTCTCCAGACGCACCGGCCCGCGCTGCTGGCCCTGTCGGTAGCCTTGTGTGAGCGGGGCAGTTTAGAGGCCGATACCGTTGCCGACATTGGGGCGCGGCACGGCCTGCCGGTGTTGGTGCAGCGTAAAGGCTTCGATGTGATCGAGGGTTTCGCCGATTTGCTGGCCGGGCAAATCAGTGCGGAGGATGAGTAGATAGATAATTGTTTAGGTGTGTGCGTTTGCCACCGCCCCAGGCTGTGGCTTCGGAAGACCAGGCTTTAGTTGACCCAATCAGGAACCCGCTACAGCCGAGGGGCGGTGGCAGACTACAATGACGTGAAGAGTAAAAAGATGGGCTGACGCGAAAGAAATCGTGCGTCAGCCCATCTTTATGTTTACTCATCACCCCCACACGACCATTAATTCTTCTGCAATACCGAGTCGGGCAGGCTTCGCACATCGATGCCGGTTTGCTTCATCAGGGCCGCGTGGTTGTTGCGCCCGTCGGCGTAGGCTGGGTTTACCACCATTGATTGATTGTAGTAGTAGGAGGCCAATTGCAGTTTGCCTTCATTCTGGTAAATCACGCCGAGGTTGTTATAGGCCGGGGCGTAGGCGTTGGCCGCTTTGATGGTCTGTTTGTAATAATACACCGCCGAATCGCGGTTGGGCGTGATGCGCTGAAACACGTAGGCCATCGAGAAATAGGCTTCGCCGAAGTTGGGGTAAATTTTGGTGGCTTCTTTGAGGTGATCCAATGCCCACCGCCCGTGAATGTTGGCCCGGTTCACGTTGGTATCAATCAGCACCTGCGCCTTTTTGACCTGATCGGGCGAGGGTTTGGGCTTGATACCGTTCACCTTAGCGGCTATCGAATCGGCTTTGGCGCGGTCTTTCAGCCCTTTCTCAATCCATTCATTGGCTACGTGCCGTTGCACCTGACAGCTTGTGGCGTGAGAGGGCAGGGCCGAGTTAAACAGCACGAAGTTATTTTTCCAGTCTTCGTTGCGGGTCACGGTTTTGAACGAATACAGCCCCGCAACCACCGCCAGGAGCGCAATTAACGGTGCGTATTGCACTAATATTGGCCGGGGTGCGGGCGTACCATCGGCAGCAGGTCTGGCCCTGATAAGCCGTTCAGACAGTGCCTGCAACCCCCAAACGGCCACAAACGCAAAACCCAGCACCGACGCATACAAAAAACGTTCGGCCAGGATACCACCCCGCGAGAGGATAAACCCTAAGCCCGGCACCATCGCAATAAAGAACCAATACAGCCCAAAGCCCCACAACGTGCGCTTCATAAACCCTTTGAAGGCCAGCCACGCCAGGCCCGCAAACAGCGCGAAACCAAGCCAAACCAGGCCCGTCTGCGCCCCCTTCGACGACGGAATCACGTTGTAGGAATAGTCATAGACCAACGGATGCGGCAGGATGAGCAGTTTGAGGTAATAGGCAAAAAACTTGAACGTGTTGGGCAGTTGCGTTTTCTCGATGGCATACGGGTAGTTGGCCCAGTCAACGGGTGGTTTACCGGCCAGCGTACCGATCATCACCTGTTTCTGGTAGAAAAAGACGACCGTCACAATCAGAAACGGCCACAGCGCGGCCAGCGACTGCCACACGTTACGCCGGGCAAACCAGTATTGAGCCGCCGGAATAAAGGCTAAACTCACGATGGACGATTCTTTGGAGAGAAACGCCAGATACAGTGCGAAACACGCCAGGCCGAGCCAGTTGGTCACGAGCAAACTGCCTAAGGCTGCGCCCACGCCAACCCACATCGCCTGCGCAAGTTTGATGTCCGGCACGGCCCGCATCGTCCAGACGAGCCAGGCACCGGCCAATGCGCCAACAACGGTGAGAACCACGCCGACTGCCGCGCTTTGCAACGTGGCGTTCTCCCACCAAAGTCCCTGTTTACCAGACCGTTGCTGCATAAAGCTGTATAATGCCGTGACCAGCACACAACCCGCAACGGCCCCGCAACCGATGAAAATAATCTCCATCAGGCTCACACTCGACTCGATTTGGGTGGGCAGACTCACGCCTTTCTTAGCAACCAAACCCCAGATAAGCAAGCCTCCTAAAACACCGCCTACCAAACTCGCCCCGATACCGCCCGCAATCGAGCCGACGTTTTGGCTAATCCAACTGGGTTGTTTGTGTTCGAGGTGGCCCCAGTAAAAGAGAAGCATGAGTGTGATAAAGAGAAAACTCAGTACTTCGTCGCGGCCTTTTATGTTGGCAACAATCTCGGTGTGCAGTGGATGCGCCATAAACAACACCCCAATCAGCGTTGCCATCAGAATCTGGGTTTGGCGGGTATGCCGGGCCGTTGTATCGAGGGTTCCGTTGGTAGTTTGGGCCGTTGGCACCACGAGCCATTTTTGCAGCAATACGCCTAAGAACAGGCCGGTGAGGGCATAAAGGATGGTGTTTATCTGGTGGTTTACGCCCGAATTATCCTTGAAATATTCCCATTCGATGGCAAACGTAATCAGCGACAGGGGCCGGTAATAGCCCAGCGAGATATTACTGAAGTGCCAGAATTCGGTACGGAGCAGATCGGGAATGCCTTTCAGCCCGGCTTTCACAAACAGGTTCTGGCTGATGGCGGCAATGTCGTCAAGGGCGTAGCCGTGATGAAACGTGTTGACATACAGCACATAACCCAGCACCGCGAGCAGCAATGGCGGCCACCAGGCAACAGGTCGGCGTTCGAGGGGGAGCGAAACGCTTGCCGTTGATACACGCACTGTGGCCGGGCGAATGGGCGACGATGACGGCTGCGGGCGCGGGGCCGTTGCCAGGGGGCGAACGGTTTGCGGCTGCACCAGACGGGGTGGGGGCGTGGGCGTTGCCGTAGCAGCTCGTCCGGTTCCGTTTCCGCCCTTACCGGCGGCTGCGGGCGTAGGGGTAATACGCGGGGCGGGCGAGGCAGCAGACGGTTGTTTTTTTTTCGACATGAGCAGCGAGAGAAAGCGTTTTATAGGCAGTTTTACGACAGTTTACGGTCGGTTCACCTTTTTCAGCGTAAAGTTCAAGAACAATGCCAAAAAAACCAACCTTCGCCCGTTTGTCGCTCATTATCCGGTTATTTTCTGTGGTATTGCTGCTATCGCTGGTCGGCTGCCTGCCCAGAGTTCCCTCGCGGCCATCGTCAACCGGCAACAGCACCGAACCCTCCCGCGATGACCAACTCGCGCTCGGCAACCCCAGCGGAGCCAACAGCAACGACCCCGATAATTATTTGATGCAGAAATCCGTCTATGCCCTGTCGTATAACCGGCAACGCGGCACGGCCAACTGGGTAAGCTGGCACCTGAGCGCGGCCTGGAAAGGCCCGTTTGCCCGCACCAACTCGTTCAGGCCCGACCCCGATTTGCCACCCGGCTGGTATGCCGCCAAAACCACCGACTACACCAATACCGGCTTCGACCGGGGCCACCTCTGCCCCTCTGACGACCGCGACGCATCACCCGAAGACAACGCCACCACATTTTTGATGACCAACATTGTGCCGGAATCTCCGCAGCATAACCGCGTTGTCTGGAAGAATTTAGAAGATTATTGCCGGTCGTTGCTGGCGGGTGGTAATGAACTCTACATCACGGCGGGGGTGATTGGCAGTGGTGGCACCGGCGAAAACGGGCGCGAAATCAAGATCGCCAACGGCCAGATTACCGTGCCGGCCTCACTCTATAAAATTATTGTGGTGCTGCCAACCGGCTCCGATGACCTCAACCGCATCTCGACCAACACCCGCGTGATTGCCGTGAATATTCCCAACCGCCAAACCGCTGCCGACCGGCCCTGGGGTTATTATTTGGTGAGCATTGACGACCTCGAAGAAAAAACGGGCTACGATTTCCTGAATCGCTTACCCACTGATTTACAGCGTATTCTGGAAGCCCGGAAAGACGTAACGAACTAAGGTTGATAAGGCACGGCTCTAATTAGCCGAATGTCATTAAGCTCTGGCACTTGCACTACATTTTCTGGCGGAATGATGCCGCGTCGAATCCAGTTCGTAACCACATTCGGGGAGTTAAGGCCGAACCGTTTGGCATATTCCGTAGCCGTTACCCAATGGTCAAGTGGATACTGTTCTCCATCTTTTTCCAAAAAGGCTACCGCTTTCGCAATCAGCGCGTCAGTTTCGGCCATTAATTCGTCAACTATTTGTGTTTTTATTGCTTCCATTGTTTTTCGCTTGAGTTAATCGCCAATCTATTTCAACTATTGTTTACTTTTTATTTTCAAGGTCTTGAATTACTCGTAACAAAATACCAATTCGGTCAAGTGCTTCATTTTTGCTTTCCTCTGTCATTCTTTCCGAGTTATCGCGCAAATACTGGCGGATAGCAGCAAGTTTCATCCGTAAATCAAAAATAAGCCGTTGCTTGTCATTCATAATTTCATTTTGTTTACTCAACAACGAAACGTTGCCCGATGTTCCATAATGGAACTGACTATATTTATTCTTTAAACCGCTACCTTTTTATGCTTCTTGGCCTTCGTACTGTTGTTTATGCTGCTCCCGATCTGGAAAAAACCAAAACCTGGTATGCTGCCGCACTCAATACCCAGCCCTATTTTGATGAGCCGTTCTACGTTGGCTTCAACGTCGGCGGCTACGAACTCGGCCTTGACCCCCACGCCACCATTGCCGATGGCAGCACCATCACCTATTGGGGCGTGGCTGACATTGAATCGGCGTTTGCTCATTTTCTGGCGCAGGGAGCCGCTGAAAACAGCCCGATTCAGGACGTGGGTGGTGGCATTAAGGTCGTTACCGTCCGCGACCCGTTCGGCAATGTGATTGGGCTGATCGAGAACCCGCATTTTGGCATGAGTTAACGATAATGCGGCCTGTGAAGACACAAACCGGAGACAGGATAAAACCAGAAAGGGAGCCGTATCACAGCGATACGGCTCCCTTTCCGGTTAATTGCGTCAGATTACAACTGCGGAATCCGCAGCATCTGACCCGGATAAATCAGGTCGGGGTCTTTCAGCATGGGCTTGTTGGCCTCAAAAATCACCCCGTATTTCATCGGATCACCATAGACTTCTTTGGCAATTGCCGAGAGCGAATCGCCCGATTTCACCTCGTGGTAGGATGCTTCCGGGGTTGGGTCGTCAACCACGAGTTGGTTGTCTACCGCGTGAACGCCTTCTACGTTACCAACGGCAAGGGCGATTTTCTCGGCATCTTCCTGCGATTTTACCTCACCTTCAATCGTCACCGTGTCGCCTTTGGTCTTGACGGTCAGCGTGTTGTAGGCCAAACCAAGTTGCTTCACGTGGTTGAGTAATGCCTGCGCTTTGAGCGGTTCAGTTTTGGCGGGTTCGGCGGCAGCTGCTTCGTGTTCTTTACCGAAGACTTTCTCACCAACGCCTTTGAAGAAATTTAACAGACCCATTGTATTTAAAAAGGTTTTGTGAACTGAAAAGGTATTTGCGCCGTAAACCAACGCAAAGCAACCCACACTACCAACTTTTTGGATTGGCGAATGTTCAAACGGGTTATCCTGCAACGATTAGCCCGGCCCGGAGTCCGTTATTTTTCCGTAAATTGCCCTTAAACACAACCGCTATGATTGCTGAACAACCCCAACCCAAACGCCCGGCCCAAACGCCCCAACAGCGCAAAGAGCGGGCGCAACTGCTCGAATCCCTGATTTATGAGATGTGGGATGGCAAACCTATCTATTACGCCGGGTATCAGGATGTGATTGCCCACCGTAAGACCAAAGAAGAAATCATGAGTTCGAGTCTGTTGCAGAGCCGTTTAGTTATGAAAATAGCTTTTCATATCAACCCACAACTTGATGGTAAGAAATACGAAATTCTGGGAAATGAACTCGGCGTTCAATTCCAGAAAGGCGACTGGCGAGCCTGTGATCTGGCTATTTTCGAGACGGCTGTGCTGGAAACCCAGGATTTGACCAAATATGCCTGGGTGCCGCCCAAAGTCGTGATCGAGATTGACACCAAAGCCGATATGACCCGCTTCGAGATCGAGGTGGACTATTACCAGCAGAAGACCACGCAACTCCTCGACTTCGGCGTAGAGAAGGTGATTTGGATTTTTACGAAATCAGAAAAAGTATGGGTTGCCGAACCCAACAAAGACTGGCTCATCAAAAACTGGACCCAACCCATTGACGTACTGCCCGGTTGCAGCATCACCATCAGCGGCCTGGTGTAGAGACGCATAATTGCGTCTTTTTTAATGGGTCTGCATCTCAATCAGCCACTCGGCTAATTCGCGGACGCAGCCGCCCCCGCCCGGTAATGCACTCATCCAGTGCGCCACCACCCGCACTTGTGGCAGAGCATCGGCGGGGCAGGCAGCCAACCCAACCAACCCCATAATACCGAGGTCGTTTACATCATCGCCGATAAACGCAATTTGATCGGGAGTCAGGCCACGCCGGTGGCAAATCTCGGCCAGCACTGCCACTTTATCTTTCGCGCCAAGATGCAACTCGCTGATTTTCAATTTCTCGGCCCGCTTTCGTACCGACGGTGATAACTCGCCGGTGACGATGCCAAAATCAACGTCAATCTCCTGACGGAGCCGTTCAACGGCCATCCCGTCGCGGATATTAAACTTCTTCAGCACCTCGCCCTGCTCGCCGTAGTACACGCCCGCGTCGGTCAGCACGCCATCGCAGTCGGAGAGCAGGAGCCGGATTTTGGTGGCGCGTTGCTGTAAATCAGTCATTTGCGTTGCGTCATTGCTTATTGGTAGCTATTTAGATAGCTTGTTTGGCACCGCCCCTCGGCTGTGCCGTTTCAGATAAGAAGTCCGTCCATGCGCGTATGCCCACAGCCGAGGGGCGGTGGGCAACAAACTCAGTTCTGCCAGGCTGTGGGCATACCTAAATAAGTACGTTCATTGCTCATTGTTTGCCCGTTGCGTCTTTGATGGCGGCTACTTCTGCCGGGTCGTAGGGTGAACC
>JBBRNH010000129.1:0-10533 GCA_038230415.1 Cytophagales bacterium
ATTCCACGCCGTTCAGCACCGTAAAGTACCAGTTTTTGCCCTGCACCCAGCAGCCGTAAAGCGGGTGTCCGTCGTGATTCATGTCCTGGGCCAGAATCATAGCGGCCAGCATTTGGCCTTCTGCGTCATGGGTGTCGCCTTTGGTTCGCTTATATTCCTGCAAAAAAAAGTAGGGCGAAGCAGGGCGGGCAGCTTTTGTGGGGGTCGCTATCATGCAATCAACAATAACCGAAATCTGGATGTCATTGACTTTACCCGATAATGACCGTTCAAAAAAAGTACGCAATTTGCCGCGTTCGTTCACGTTGGCAATCCTGAAAATCGGACTGATAAAGAGCATTTTCAGTTCTTCTTCGTTCCAGCCAATTGCGTTTTCGTTGTATTCATCGGGTAGTTCGTGCAAAATTTCGAGTTGAGCCACACTTAGGTTCTCTATGGGCGTATTGACCCACTCGGCAAGATGACTACATTCTCTAACGACGGTGATGTTACAGATTTCGATGACATCTTCAATCGAATAATGATTCAGTCGTTTTGGCTTTTCCATAGTTGTCATTTGCCGTTTCTCTGATTTCTCTAATAAAAATAAAGAATAAATAAGTACTCAGACAATCTTACGCCAATCTTGCCAGAATCAGAGTTTTCAACTTTCGGAGGATAAAGACAATCTGGAGCAAATCTGGCTCGCGGGTGGCATCAAACTGGCGGCTCACGCAGTATTCCACGCCGTTCAGCACCGTAAAGTACCAGTTTTTGCCCTGCACCCAGCAGCCGTAAAGCGGGTGTCCGTCGTGATTCATATCCTGGGCGAGTATCATAGCGGCCAGCATCTGGCCTTCTGCGTCGTGGGTGTCGCCTTTTGACCGCTTAAACCGTGACGACGGACCGTCCTGCAAGAAAAAATAAGGAACCGCCGGGCGACCCGAATTTTTAGCACTGGCAACCATGCAATCAACGACCACCGAAATTCTATGACTATTGACTGTGCCATTTAGCGAGCGTTCGAAAAACGTTTTCATTTTTCGCTCAACATTTAAGTTCGCTACCCGAAAAACGGGGCTGATCCGGGCCGCCGATGCGGAAAAACATCTTTAGTTCTTCCGCACCGGCGGCCCGGCTCATTCCAGTTTCGTTCTTCGCGCCGTAGTTCGGCGGGCAAGTCGTTTATAAGCGACTGATCCAGTGCTGATAATTCACCCGGCACTGCATTGATCCATTCGTCTAAGACTATACAATCGTCAATTGACTCTATGGCGAAGGTATCTATGACTTCCTCCACGTCGTAATGATTCAGTTTCTTCTCCATAGTCGTCTGTCGTTTTCCTGTTTGCCTCAATAAAAGTACGCAACTACGCCCAACCGGGGTGCCGGGCAGACCCTTGTATCAACGAACCTGATTGAGCCTGTCTATCACTTCCGCAAAATCATACTGATTGAGCCGCTTGAGGGCCGGGGTCGTTTTTGATTTTCCCATAGCAGTTCAATTTTCACCGATTTAGGATAATATCTTTCAGTTTCCGCAACATGAAAACGATGGCTAATAAATCCGTTTCCTGCGTGGCATCGTACTGCCGACTGAGACAATAGTCCCTCTCGTTGAGGACGGCAAAATACCAGTTTTTCCCCTGCAACCAACAGCCATACAAGGGTTTGCCATCTTGATTAATTTCCTGCGCCACAATCATGGCCGCCAGCATTTGCCCCTCCGGGTCATGGATGTCGCTTTTAGTCCTCTTAAACCGTGACGACGGACCGTCTTGCAAGAAAAAATATGGCTTATCGGGTTTCATCGGGTTTTTGGGTTTGGCAACCAAGCAATCACATTTTACCGATACGCTGTAGTCGTTGATCGTGGCAGCTAAGGTTCGTTCAAAGAAAACCTGCATTTTCTTGGGTTCGTCTAAGTTTGCCAGATTCAAAACAAAGCTGACAAACTTCATTTTAAGCTCTTCCGCACCGGCGGCCCGGTTCGTTCCAAAAATTACCATTGATGACAAGTCGTTCGCGTGATGAAGACAAGATGTGCTTGTCTTCGAGAGGCAGGTCAATTATTGTAATGGCTTGCCATTGGTCAAGAAAAGCACAGTCAGTAATAATTTCAATATCAAATGCAGTCAAGACCGAATCGAGGTCATAGTGGTTGAGCCGCTTGAGGGCCGGGGTCGTTTTTGATTTTCCCATCGCTGTAACCGGGTTTGATCGGCTAACAAAGATACGCCTTTTGGCAGCAGGTGTTTGGTTAGGAGACGGTGCTGCCTTGACCCGAAGTAGCAGAGCCTTCTCGACAATATGCCTTTTCTTATTGGCACACAATTTGCCCGGCCTTGCGCTTGCCCGTCAGCCGGGTAGTATCAAAATAGCTTGATGGCTCATCTGCAGTTAATGCTGGGCTAAGTGGTGCAAAAACAAAGAAGAAGGATATATAAACCCCATCTGTCCGTTTTGGCCTGATTCTTGCCTTTCTGTACGCGAAAGCTACGAACCAATAATAACCAAGCGATATGAATCAAGTATACGCCCTGCCGGGTCTCCGTTCAACCAAGCCGCACACCGTCTGGGCATGGTGTGTGCTGTTGTGGATACTCGCATCGTTTTCGGCACAGGCTCAGACCTGCGCCCTAACCATCAAACCAACGGTATCGGGTTGTTACTTAGTGGGTGGGGTGAGCAAAGCCACCGTCAGCGTAGAAGTCTCGTGGACGGCTGCACCATCGGGTGAGACCATTACCGTGACATACATGGGACAGACCCGCACCATTACACCGGGCGTTATTGCGGTGCAATACCCACAATCTGGCGGGGCTAATCCTGCCTTAAACGCCAACCAAACCATTGTTTCGCCCCAGGTGGTTGATTTTGAAGTAAACCTGCCCGCTGCGGCTGGTGCCGTCACCGCCAGCTTTTCGGGCGGAACCTGCACGGCTACGCCGGTCAGCGTGAATACGCCTGCTGCCTGCCCTCCGCTGGTATGCCCGCCGGGTGGCATTGCCGGGGTAGTCTTCAACGATTATAATGCCGATGGCATAAAAGACAGTGGCGAAACCAACGGTGTTCCCAACGTGACGGTAACGGCCATTTCCTGCGATGGCACCAAATACACCGCCAGTACCAATGCCAACGGGCAGTACGTACTGAACATCCCGGCGGGAAGCTACCCGGTTCGGGTTGAGTTCACGGGCCTACCGGCTTTGTATCGGTAGGGAACCCTCAACGGGGCCGATGGCCGCACAACGGTACAGTTTGTTAATGGGGCCGATTGTAACGTGGACCTGGGAGTCAGTGATCCGACGGACTATTGCCAGACCAACCCCATGATTATCACGCCCTGCTTCGTTATGGGCGATCCGTTGGCTACTACTGGTACCTCGAAGACTGCCGACGCGCTGGTGGGCTTTCCGTATGCCAACACGGGCGGCACGGCTCCCAAGACATTTATGGTTGAGGCTCAATACATAGGCACGGTTTGGGCGCAGGCCTATCAGCGCGACAGCAAAACGCTGTTTAGTGCCGCTACCGTGAAACGCCATGCGGGTCTGGGGCCGGGCGGGTTAGATGCTATCTACCTCACCGATCTGAGCAATCCGGCAACGCCCGGCACACCGGCGTTTATCAAACTGTCCGCGTTGAGCGGTACAATAAACGTCGGTACGATTGGCACCAATGCCTCGCGCGATTTGAAGCCCGATAAAAAAGACCCCAGTGCCGATGCCGAAGGGTTTACGAGCGCGGGCAAAATCGGTATCGGGGGCATTTCGCTTTCCGATAACCAAACCTCGCTCTGGGTGCTGAATATCAACGAGAACAAAGTGCATGAATTGGACTTAAGCATCTTCAACACCAGCAAGAACAAAGCCGATATTACATTCAAAAGCACGATCACGATCCCGTCGGCGGGTTGTGTGAGTGGGCAGCAGCGGGCCTGGGCCTTGAACTACTACAAGGGGGCAGTGTATGCCGGTTCTGTTTGCGATGCCAGCAGTGGCACCAAATCAGACCTGCGGGCGTATGTCAACAAGTACGATGTAGCGACTTCGACCTGGAGTAAAGTATTTGATTTTCCGCTGACGTATCCAAAAGGATACCCATATGGTGGCACCCCAGATGTAACGGGATGGTATCCGTGGACAGATACCTTCAGCGATATTGTGGTTCAAAGCATCTACGTAGTTCATCCAGAGCCTATGCTGACGGATATCGAATTTGATACGGATGGCTCGATGGTGCTGGCCTTTGGTGACCGCTCCGGCACCCAGGGAGGGTTCCGTAACTATGACCCCAACGGCGCAGGCGACTACACCAGTATCAGTGCGGGCGATATTCTGCGGGCCTACTCTTCGGGCGGTGTTTATATTCTGGAAAATGCTGCCAAGGCTGGCCCGGCAATGGGCTATGGTCCCACCAACGATCAGGGGCCGGGTTTTGGTGAGTTTTATAACGATGACGTGTATGATGCCTCCCAGACCTACCATGCTGAAAGTTCTATTGGCGGGTTAGCCATTCGTCCGGGTTCGGGCGAGGTGGTCAATACGGCCATGGATCCGCTGACGGGTTTGACTGTACCCGTTTCGGACATCAGTTTTTCAGCGGGTGTTCGCAAGTATAACAACACCAACGGGAGTCTCAATTCGGCTTATCGGGTGTATCAGACCCCGGACACCTATTCTAATCCATCATTGGTGAACGATGGTACGTTTGGCAAAACCCAGGGTTTGGGCGATGCTACGTTAGGTTGCGACCTGCCCACCTACCTTGAAATTGGCAACCGGGTCTGGATCGATACCGACAAAGACGGCATTCAGGACCCCTGCGAGAAAGCATTAGCGGGCGTAACGGTCAACTTAGTGCAGGCCGGTAGCACCATTGCCACCGTCACCACCGACATCAACGGTGAGTATTATTTCAACAACAACCCAACAAGTGGCACGGCCACTAACACGGCCTCAACTACGGCACTATTCCCAACGCGGTATAGCATCGTCTTCGGCGGAGCGGGCCAGTATGCCAACAGCGTGTTGACGGTAGCCGGGGGTAAATATACCCTCACCGTGCGCAATACGGGCGAAGGCGCAACGGCGGCTATCAAAGCCATGAACGACTCGGATGCACTGCTGGATGCGGGCTTCCCCACCATCAAAATCACGACGGGAGCCTTGGCAACGGTGAACCATACTTATGATGCGGGTTTCTACTGTGTACCGACGCAGGTAGCCAGCGTGAGCGCGGTGAAGGCCACCTGCACGGGAACGACCCCGAACAGCGATGCCAGCATCAACCTGACGGGGATTCAGTGTTCAGATAAGGCGTTCCTGGTGGCTTCGGGCGGTGCCTTGCCGTCGTACACGGCTACGGGCAGCCAGCCGGTGTCGGCCTCGGCAGTGAGCTTCACGGGGTTGAGCAATCCAGCTTTGGCTTTGGGCCAGAGTTATTCGGTGGTGCTGTACAACGGGCCTTGCTGCTACACGGTGGTAACGGCGGTGTTGCCGCAACAAACGTGCGTAGCCGCGCCCCCTGCTGTCTGCACCATCACCCTCAAACCCAGCGTATCGGGTTGTTATCAGTCGGGTGGCACATCGAAAGCAACCGTCAGTGTGGAAGTGGCCTGGAGCAATGCCCCCGCCGGTGATTACATCGTGGTAACAACGGGCGGACAAAGCCGCACCATTACGCCGGGCATGATCCAGATTGCCTACGGTTTCGGCGTGTCTCCGCAGGCATACACCATTGTCTCGCCCCAGGTGGTAGCCTTTGAAGTACCCGCCAACGGAGCCGCCGGTCAGGTGATCACGGCCACCTTCGCCACCAATTTAACGTGTGCGGCAGCGGGTAGCTTCGATGCGCCCGCGGCCTGTGCGCCCACCGCCTGCGCGGGTAACAACGTGGGCGGCATGGTCTTCAACGACTTCAACGCCGACGGCATCAAACAACCCGGCGAAACATCGGGCATCCCCGGTGTGCTGGTCAGTGCCTACGATTGTGCGGGTAAATTAGTCGGCACGGCCCTGAGCGACCCAAGCGGTGCGTATTCGATTACGGCCATCACCCCCGGCAATTATCCCCTCCGCATCGAGTTTGCGAATTTGCCCGCTTATGCCGGGATGGGAACGCCCAACGGCACCAATGGCCGCACCACGGTTCAGTTTGTGAACGCGGCAACGTGCAACGTGGACCTGGGCGTACTGGACCCCAACGATTATTGCCAGAGTAATCCCGGCATTATTCTTCCCTGCTACGTGTATGGTGATCCGCTGCCCGGTGGTTCGGCATCCGGCGCACGGGATGCGGTTGTTTTGTTTGACTACACAGCCGCCGGGTTGATTGGGGCTGCGCCCGTTGTCCATATCGCCACGGCTGCCCAGGTTGGCACCGTTTGGGGAACGGCCTACAACGATAACACCAAAAAAGTGTTTATGGCCGCTACCGTCAAGCGGCACGCCGGTCTGGGGCCGTTAGGCATAGGCGGTTTGTACGTCAGCGACCTTACCAATCCGGCAGCCCCGGTCACGACCAACTTTATTGACCTGACAACCATCGGTATCAACGTGGGCAGCGTAGCCAGCAATTCGGCGCGGGGCTTGGTGACGAACCCGTCACTACCCAGCGATGATGGCCCCGGCTTTCTGGCCGTTGCCAAGCAGGGTATTGGCGGTCTGTCTATTTCTGATAACGGTAACAAGCTGTACTTCACCAACCTGAACGACTCGAAACTCTACGAACTCGACATCACGGCTTACAATACGAGCAGCACCCTGCCCACAGCGGCCAACGTGCGGTCGTTCGCGCTCGCCAGTACGTTGCCCTGTTCGGGCGGGGAGTTCCGGGCCTGGGGCACCAAGTTCTACAAAGGCAAGGTGTATGTGGGAGCGGTTTGTACGGGTCAGACCTCGCAGAGCAAATCGGATATGCGGGCTTACGTCTATCAGATTGACCCGACCACCAGCAGCTCAACACCGATCTTCGACTTTCCGCTGACCTACCCCAAAGGCTTTGCCTCGCAGGGAAACTACGACCGCAGCGGCTGGTATCCCTGGACGGATGATTTTACCAAACTCTACAACAGTGGCAGCCGCTCACCCAAAGAGCTGGTGTATCCAACTCCGGTTTTCACTGACATCGAGTTCGACATTGATGGCTCGATGGTATTAGGCTTCGGCGACCGGACGGCCATGCAGGCCGGGTCGCTCAACAACAGTCCCGACGGCACATCGACGGGCTATTACGGGGCCGTTGGGGGCGATATTCTGCGGGCCGTGCGAACGGGGTCAACCTTTGTGATGGAAAACAACGGCACCTTAGCCGGTCACACCGGCGACGGCCCCAACAACAATCAGGGGCCGGGCTTCGGCGAGTTCTACAATGACAACTTTATTTACGACGATCAGATAGCGGGCTACTCGACCAACCGACCCATCAACTTGGGCCACGCCGAAAATGCGATGGGCGGCCTGACACTGCGTCCCGGTTCGGGCGAGGTTATTGCCGCCACCATTGACCCCCTCAACGGGCCGGTGGGTACTGATCCCGGCCCTTATTTCAATTCGGGCGGGGTCCGGCACCTGAACAACCAGACGGGCTTGTCGACCACGGCCTTCCAGTTGTACCAAACCTCAGGCGGCAACGGCACCTTTGCCAAGGCATCAGGCTTAGGCGACCCCAGCCTGACCTGCGGCACGCCGAACTACCTCGAAATCGGTAACTATCTCTGGATTGATACCAACAAAGACGGGGTACAGGACCCCTGCGAGAAAGCCCTGGCGGGGGTGAAGGTGGCACTCTATCAGGGCAGTACGCTCGTGGCTACCACGACCACCAACGCCCTCGGTGAGTACTACTTTAACAATAACCCCGTTAGCGGCACGGCAACTAATACGGTTTCGACCACCGCCATTCTGGCCAACACGGCCTACACGGTTCGGTTTGGCACCGATGGCACGGCCAACCAGTACGACAACGCGACGGGTTTTCTGACCGTGAACGGGGGTAAGTATAGCGTCACCAAAGCGTTTGCCACGCCCGGCACCTCAACCAACCCCTCGGCCAATACTGTCAATGACAGCAACGCTGAAGTGTCGGGCGGTTTCCTCTCGGCAAATGTCACAACTGGGGCTGTCGGCACCGTAAATCATACCATTGATGCCGGGTTCTTTTGTGTCAGCACCTTCGTTGCCAGCGTGAGCGCGGTGAAGGCCACCTGCACGGGTACGACCTCAAACAACGATGCCAGCATCAACCTGACGGGGATTCAATGTGCCGACAAAGCGTTCTTAGTCGCTTCGGGCGGTGCCTTACCGTCGTACACGGCTACGGGCAGTCAGCCGGTCTCGGCTTCGGCAGTGAGTTTCACGGGATTGAGCAATCCGGCTTTGGCGGTGGGCCAGTCGTACAGCGTGGTGCTGTACAACGGGCCTTGCTGCTACACAGTGGTAACGGCGTTGTTGCCCCAGAAGATCTGCTCGGCCACGTGTGCCTTAGCGGTCACGGCTACACCAACGGTGTGTAACACAGCCACCAACGCATACAGTGTGACGGGCGTAATCGAACTGACCAACAATACGGCGGGCGGCACGGCTACCGTCACCGACGGGTCGGTAACGACAACGGTTTCGGTAACGGCTTTAGCTACGTCGGTGGCGTATTCGCTGACGGGCTTAGTTTCTGACGGAACCAGCCACACGGTAACGGTGAGTTTGGCGGGTTGCGGCTCGGCGGTGGCAACGTATTCGGCACCGGCCAGTTGTTCGGCGGTTCCGGTCTGCTCGCTAACGGTGACGGCTTCGCCCACCAACTGCATGACGGCCACCAACAGCTACAACGTATCGGGCAATATTACGCTCACCAACAACACGGCGGGCGGTACAGCAACGGTTTCTGATGGCACCAAAGACATCTCGGTTCCGGTTTCGGCAACGGCTACCTCGGTGGCGTATTCGCTGACGGGCCTGGTTTCTGATGGAGCCAGCCATACCGTAACGGTAACTCTGACGGGCTGCGGCTCGGCCATCGTTACCTACACCGCTCCCGAAGCCTGCACGGTAGCGGCTCCCGCCCTGGCAGTAGTGGTTGCCACGCCTGTCTGTAACACGGCCACCAACATCTACACCGCTACGGGTACGGTAAGTTTGAGCAACGTACCCCCCAACGCCACGCTGACCATCAATGATAACGGCAGCGTGGTGTCCACCACACTCCTGACAGCAGGCCAGACAACGGCCAACTTCTCGGTCAGCGGGGTGAGCGATGCCGGCAGCCACACGGTAGTTGCATCATTCATCAGTACGGCCAGTACCAGTCCAATCACAGCCAGCACGACCTACGCGGCTCCGGCATCTTGCACGGTCTGCTCGCTGAGTATAACAACAACGATGCTTCCCAACGGACAGACCGGGTCGGCCTACAGCCAGACCCTGACTACTACTGGAGGTACGGCTCCGCTGGTGTTCTCGGTATTGGCGGGCAGTTTGCCAACGGGCCTGAGCCTCAACCCGGCGACGGGTGTGATTTCAGGAACGCCCCTGGCACCGGCAGGCATCAGCAGTTTCACCGTCAGCGTGAGCGATGGTAAGAACTGCTCGGCGGTTGCGCCCCTGACGATTACCACTTCGGCCCTGCCGGTCTGCTCGCTGAGTGCTACGGCCACCCCAACGACCTGTAACACAGCGACGAACCAATATGCAGTGAGCGGCATAGTGTCAGCCACCAACGCAGCCATCAACGGCGCGGCCACCCAGAGCCTGACCATCACCGACGGCGCGGCCACAACGGTGGTGATGCTGACGGGCGACGGGCCGGTGAGCTACACGCTGAGTGGCCTCAACTCGGATGGCTTACCCAAAACGGTAACGGTGCTGAGCAGCGCGAGTGCCTGCGGCATGACTTCGGTAACCTACACGGCACCGGCCAGTTGTACGGTGGCTGTGACGGCAGGGCTGGGCGATAAAGTCTTTGAAGACCTCAACGCCAACGGTATTCAGGATGCGGGTGAGCCGGGCATTAACGGGGTAACCGTGACGCTTGTCGGCAACGGCACGGCGGTCTCGACCACCACCGCCAACGGCGGACTGTACAGCTTCACGGGCTTAACGCCGGGTGTTTCGTACTCGGTGGTGTTCACGGCCCCAACCGGGTTCACTACCACGCTGCAAAACATCGGAGCCGCTGACAAAGACAGCGATGCCAACCCAACAACGGGGGCAACGGGTGTTTACAGTTTGACAGCCAACGAGTTTAACCCAACCGTTGACGCGGGGTATTACCGCCCGGCCAGTTTGGGCGATAAAGTCTTTGCCGACAACAACAACAACGGTATTCAGGAGTTAGGAGCCGGTGGAGCCGACACGCCGATTCCGGGCGTAACGGTGATTCTGTACATCAACGGGGTGGCGAGTGCGACCACAACAACGGCCAGCAGCGGCACGGGCATCGGGTGTTACAGTTTCACGGGCTTAACGCCGGGCAGCAGCATCAGCTACTCAGTGGGCTTCGGCACACCGGCGGGCTACACGGCCACGACGGTGAACGCACCGGGCAGCACGAGTG
>JBBRNH010000130.1:0-10372 GCA_038230415.1 Cytophagales bacterium
GAAGAATAGTTTTCTCTGAAAGATATTATTCACCGCACAGGCGGCCCTGTCTTCATTCATCACTCTTCACTGTACTTGGTGCTATCTGAAACAAAACGGTTCCGGTGCGGCCCGACACATCGGCCCAGTTCAATTGCTTAAACTCGATGGCGATCACTTCGCCTTTGTCCATCGAAGCAACGGCCTGATGGGTCAAAAATTCGGCGAAGTACGAGATGTCGGGGTTGTGACCAACCAGCATCAGCGACGTGCAATCTGCCGAAACGCCATTAACAGCGGCTAAATAAGCCCGTGGCCCCCCGTCGAACAGGTTATCAACAGGCTCAACGCGGTCGGGGTCAATGCCAAGCTGTTCGGCCATGAGTTGCCCGGTTTTCAAGGCCCGTGCTGCCGTACTGCTCACAAGTTGATCGGGTTTGGCGCGTTGGGCGGTTAAATAACGACCCATTCGGGCGGCTTCCATAATGCCTTCGGGCGTTAGTTCGCGGTCATGATCGCGTTGGAAAGCGGACGGATTTTCGGCGGTGGCGTGCCGGACGAGGTACAGGATACGGGACATTAAAACGTGTTTTTACAAATCAACAATTGCCACGCCAAAACGTCTAATTCTGATCGGGTCTAAGTTTCATGCCGGTGATGTTCCAGCAGGTTTGGGTGGCCGTGCTTTCGCACTCATACAGGGCAAAATGGTCGGTAGTGTCGGGCATTCGCTCAAAGTAGAGCATAAAGTCAATCTGTTCGCCGGTTTGCACCGTGCGGGATTCGGGCGAGAGCGGAATGCCCTCGGCTTTGAGCATTTTGAATTTCTGCGCTCCGCCGGGTGTGACCAACTGCGCCCCCGGCTGGATTGAAATATCGCTGGCCGAAGTACCGTAAAAATCAAAACTACCACCCCGCTTGGGGTCTGCGCCAAAGGTGATGTACAGCACCGTGTAGCGGTCGGTTTGCTGAATATCGGTCACGCGGATGTGCGGGTCGTTGGTTTGGCCGAGGCCGTTGATAGGGTCGGGCAGAATACGTTTGTCAGCAATGCGCTGCGTAGGCCGGGGGGTGTAATAGGCCGTTTCGTCAGATGGGGCGGGCGGGCCGCCGGGCAACGGACGCGAACCGGCACAGGCCGTCAGCAACAGGGCGAGGGCAAAAACGGGCGCAGTAGTTAGTTTCATACAATGAATAGTCAGTATGTCAAAAGTAGCGAATTATCGGAGCCGATTGTTTAGCCGATGGATAACTGATTACTTTGCTCTCCTAAACTTAAACGCACAACTCTATGAACATTGGCTTTGTTGGCTTAGGCAAAATGGGCTACAACTTAGTGGTGAACCTGCTGGGACACAAACACACCGTTGTTGGCTGCGACATTAACCCCGAATTGGTGAAACTCATTAAAACGGAGGGCGCAGCGGGGGTGAATTCATACCCCGAACTCTTTGCCACGATGCCCGAAGGCTCCCGCACGATCTGGCTCATGATTCCGTCTGGCCCATTGGTTGACACCGTGATCGGGCAGCTCCTGAGCGCGGGCTTAGCAACGGGCGACACCGTGATTGATGGTGGTAACTCGCACTTCAAAGACTCGGTTCGGCGGCACGGTTTCCTGAAAGAAAAAGGCATTGGTTTTGTGGATTGCGGCACCAGTGGCGGCACCAGCGGAGCCTTGCAGGGGGCCTGCACCATGTATGGCGGGGACCCGGAGGTGGTGGCCCCGTTGCACGAGGTATTCAACGATATTTCGGTGGATAACGGCGCACTCTACACCGGCCCGGCGGGGAGCGGCCACTTCACCAAGATGGTGCACAACGGTATCGAATACGGCATGATGCAGTCTATCGCCGAAGGGTTTGAAGTCATGGAAAAAAGCCCGTATCCGTTTGATTTCGAGAAAGTTGCCCGGCTCTGGAACAACGGTTCGGTGATCCGTAGCTGGCTCATGGAACTGACCGAAAACGCCTTCAGCAAAGATGCCAAGTTAGACGGCATCAAAGGCCGGATGTTCTCGTCGGGCGAGGGCAAGTGGACGCTCGAAACGGCGATGGACCTCGGTGTGCCGACCCCGGTAATTGCCCTGTCGCTGATTATGCGGTATCGGTCGTTGCAAGACGACACGTTTACGGGCAAAGTAGTGGCGGCCCTGCGGAACGAGTTCGGCGGCCACGCCGTGGCGAAGGCGGACTGAAATGGGCTGGAAACTCAGTTTGCTAAAACGCTCGAAACCAGATGAAGACTGACGAAAAAGAGCAGCTAAGACAAGAAATAGCCGGGCGAAATCGGGCTATTTCGGAACGGACAAACAAGCTCCTCGCCGAACTTGCCACCGAAACGGCTTCGTTAAAGAGAGATGTAAAATCGTTGAAAGCTACTGTATCAGACGACGTAGCCCAGATACAATCCCACTAATTTCCCCTAATAAAATCCCAATGAAAAGAACCATTCTTGCCCTAACCCTAACCGCCCTGACGCTGGCGGCACAGGCCCAAATCAGAATTCCGGCAGCAAGCCCGTCGGCAACCGTTGTGCAGGGTATTGGCCTCGCTACGGCATCGGTCGAGTACAGCCGCCCGGCCCTCAAAGGCCGCAAAATGTTTGACGATCAGGTCGCTTACGGAAAGGTATGGCGCACCGGAGCCAACCGCACTACCAAACTTACCATCTCTGACGAGATGACCGTTGGCGGGCAGAAACTCGCGGCTGGCAGCTACGGCCTGTTCACCATTCCCGGCGCATCAGACTGGACGGTGATTATCAGTAAAGATGCCGTTGGGCCGGGTGCATTTGCCTACAAAGCCGAGAACGATGTGTTTCGGGTGACGGCCAAAGCCACCAAAACGGCGGCAAAAACCGAGTTCTTCACCGTAGAATTTACCGGCTTCACCTCAACGAGTGCCAACCTGACCATGCGCTGGGAAAACGCCGAAGTATCGCTGCCGATGGTGAGCGACCCCGACGCGAAGATTATGGCCCAAATTATGGAGGAAACCGCCAAACCCGATGCCAAACCGGGCATACTCTCGGCGGCTGCCAATTATTACTACGACACCAACCGCGACATGAAACAGGCCCGCGCCTGGGCCGAGAAAGTGGTAGAAGCCGACAAACAATACTGGACCTATTACCTCCGGGCCAAAATTGCCGCCCGGCAGGGCGACTGCAAAGCCGCCCGCGCCGATGCCGAAGCCAGTTTAGCCTTAGCCAAACTCCGCCCCGACGATGCGTATATCAAAAACAACCAGCGTATTCTGGACGAGTGCAAGCAATAGCACAACACCTTTGCCAGAACTGTCGGTTTTACAGTCAACATGATTACAACAAAAAACGCCGAACTGATCAGTCCGGCGTTTTTTGTTGGTGATACAGCTTCTTATCGTTTCGTGGCCGGGTCGGCCACTAAGCCGCCGTTGCCAATTCTCCGCTCAAAACTCGTGGTAATTTCGGGCAATACGGTTCCGTTGGTTTCAACCGCCCGACGCGCCAACCGGCTGCCGGTAATCTGAAACAGGGCTTCGTTGAGCAACGGCTCAGTCACCGTGCCGAGGGGTTGCCACTCCACATTGGTGTATTCGGGTACTGATGTAGCCGGTACGAATCCCGCCGTGTACTCTGACTGCCCCGCCGAGTTAAAAATCTTGAACATAATGGGTTGCATTCCCCATTTAATACGGCCCGTATTGTCAGCAATGGTTTGTGACCCCACGTTTTTGCCGTAAGTCGTTGTGCCAATGGTGGTTACGGTCATATACGGTTTCAGGCCGTTAATCACCATTTCGCTGGCCGAGGCCGTGCCGCTTGTGGTCAGTACAAACACCCGGCTCAGATTAGCCCCAATGTTGTTGGCTTTCGTGGCAAAATTATAGGTGTTGAAATTGGCACCATACTGCTTGGTATAAGCATCAGTAACAGCCGGATTGTAGCGCAGGGTAGCAAACGTTTGCCCTTCAGTGTTTTTGGCGATCTGGCTCGACAGATTCACGCAGGTGGCTAAACTGCCACCGGGGTTATACCGAAAGTCAAGCACCAATTCATTCACCCCCTTTTGCTTGAACTTAGCGAAAATGTTGTCGAGTTTTTGATCATATAACCCAGACGTACTGCCATTGGGTGACGAAACAAACTGATTGTAAACCAAGTAGCCAACCTTTTTGCTGCCAACGGTATAGACCGAGTCCATGAAAACCGGGTCGGCCTGAAGCACCACTGCCGTAGCCGTTTTGGTGTCGGCTGACTCGACAAAGGCGTTATTCACAATTTTCAACAGGCCGTAGGTCTTCGTATCAACCGTGCCGTAGAGCAGGTCACCGTAGTTGGTCGTGGTCAGGGTCGTACCGTTGATTTTCGAGAAAACGTCACCCCGCTTGATACCGGCTTTTTCGGCGGGCGAACCGCGCTGCACGTACAAAATCTTGCCAATTACGTCGGTACTGCCCGATGCCCGCAGATACAGTTTAAAGGTAGCCCCGTCGGTTTTCGTCTCCCCGCTCAGGCTGGCTTTCAACTCGTCGGCACTTTCCTGAATCCAGGAAAAACGGTCGCCATCGGGCCGGGCGGTTGCATCGAATTTATACAGAATCGAGTCAAAAAACTTGTCCGGGGTCTGGCTTAGGTTCGGGCTGGTCGGGATTTTATCTGTCCAATAGTAATACGTCCGCATATTGGCAAGAATCCAGTTGTTGACCTCCGTATCGGTCACGGCTCCGGTGGGTGTGGGCGTAGTAGCCACAGCAGGCGTAGCTTCGTCGGGCTTTTTGCAGGACGTAACCAGTACCGGAGAAGCCATCAGGAGGAACATTGCCGCCGATAATCCAAATTTTTGTTGACGCATCATGTATGTGTTTGTTGTGAAGACGTTTATTGACCTGTCTATCATAAACGAAAATCGGCCCAATAAAATTTAGTGTATCGAGACTAAATTTCGATTAAAATCAGGCCGTTATCCTGTGAGGACACAGACCAAAAACGGGGCCGAATACAACCAACGCCCGTTTTTGCGTTTTATGGACTGACATCAACGCAGCCCGACTATGCGCTTTCTGCCGATTTTTCTTTTCGCCGTACTCACCGCTCGATTGGCCCCGGCGCAGCCTGCCGCCAAACCGATTACCCCCGCCGATGAACCCTTTGTCTGCACCTATACCGGCTTGCAGGGCATCGGCTCGCTCTGCGATTTTATGCACTACAGCCCCGGCTCAAACGACCACGCCGAGCGCGTTGTTGACCGGATTCTGCGGCCCATCGGTTTGCTCCGTAATTTTCAGATTCAGGAGTGCGCCAACACCCAAAACTGCTTTGCCACCGTGCTGCGCGGGCAACGATACATTATTTACGATGCCGCGTTTATGCAGCGCATCGAATCCGTGACCCGCACCGACTGGTCGGCCATCAGCATTATGGCGCACGAAATCGGCCACCACCTGCAAGGCCACACCATTGACGGTACGGGCGGGCAACCGAAGAAAGAAATCGAAGCGGATCGGTTTTCGGGCTTTGTGCTGCATCAGTTGGGTGCCTCGCTCGATGAGTCGTTGGTTGCCATTAAAACCCTCGGTAACGACCTGGCAACCAGCACGCACCCGGCAAAATTCGCCCGCATGGAAGCCATCAGAAAAGGCTGGCAGGAAGCCGAAGAAGTGTATCCCAACGGCAGTGTTCGCCGGGAAGACAAATCCGCCCGCCCCGATCAAACGCTGGAAACCTCCGCAGAAACGCCCGTTATCGCCACGCAAAGCGTTCAATACTACCCCGATGGCAAACTCAAATACCGGGGCGAACTGAAAGGAACCGTCCGGGCGGGCAACGGCACCTACTTTTACCCCAACGGCGACCGCTACGCCGGGCAGTTTCTGAACGACGCTCCGCACGGGCGCGGCACCTACTTCTTCGCTGACGGCGACTGTTTTGTGGGGCAGTTCAGTGCAGGCAAACGGCATGGCCCCGGCGTTGTTTATAACGCGGATGGCTCAGAAGCCGAACGGGGCAACTATGAAAACGACGAGTTGGTAAACTGATTCTGTTTGCCACCGCCCCCGGGCTGTGGCTTTGGAAGAACAGGATTCCGCGGCTTAATCAGAAACCCGCCACAGCCGGGGGGCGGTGGCAAACACGTCTAATGCTTCTGCTCATAATGCGCCCGCAGCAAATCCTCGCCAAAATCATTGGTTAAATCGCGGATAACGGTATGCACGTGGTTAGCGTTGTTCTGGGTATTGTCATATTCGATGAGCAGCGTTGGGCCATGAATCCGGTAATACCAACCACCGCCCGCGCTGGGTTCGGCCTGCCGCGAAAGGTCGGTGAGGTCACCAGCCCAGGCAAAATGCAGCGCGTCTAACCCGCTTTTTTCGATACGCTCAAACTGTTGTTTCGCCAGCGAAACAGGGTATCGGTTGAGATAAACCTGCAACAGTCCCAGAAAGAGTTTGCGTTGGCTGGCGGTCATGGCCGTTATCGGCAGGCCGTCCATCCGGTCGAGGGAGACCCGGCGGGTGTTGCCGGTCAAAATATCGGGGTACGCCTTTGCCGACAGTACGGCCTGTTTGCGTTGGTCGTTGGTCAGGGTTTTCAGCAGGGCGAAGGCCAATTCGGTTTCTTCGCGCATGATTTGCTTCCCGTTTTGGGGGAGCTTTGCCACCGCCGGGCCGCGCACTTCGCCCGGATTACTCCCAAAAAACAACGGCGTGATACCTACCACGCGCCCCGTCAGCGACGAAAACTGCATCGAAACGTGATGCCCTTCAAACCGCCAGCCCCAGGGTTGAGTACCCTGACAATCACCGAAAACGGTCAGGTAATACTTTTCCGCATCGCGGAAATCGTCGTTGGGTTGCCGGTTTTCGATCACCCGCAGCACGTTGTCCAAATCCATAATGCCGGTGGCTTTCTCGTAACCCGACGCGCTCAGGCCCGTTTTCAGAATGGCTAAAGCGGCTTGTCTTTGGGCGGGCTGCATCTGTTTGAGGGGTAATCCGTTGCGGGCTTTCGGCACAAAATGCCAGTTGTAGCGTTCGTCGCTGGCAAAGGCATAACTCGCCTGTTTGCGTTCGTCTGCCGACAGCGTATTCAGAAACGCCTGCACTGCACCGGCCATTTGTAAGCCAACGGACTGGCTATCAGTAGCTTGCAAGGCAGACTTTTGCGCCCATACGGGCAGCGACGCAAAGAGGAACAGGAGAAGCGGAAGTTTGGCGATCATGATACAAGGTTTTTTCATGCAAAACGCGCAGCTACCGGGGTTATACCTGTTGGCGGCATGTTTTGGGGCAATCGGGGCGATTTGGGCGTAGTGGCTGACGGGGTTATCTTGCCGCCATGAAAAAAACAACGTTTCTCAGTTCACTCTCCCGCTACCGCGATGCGGGCGTACTGATTCTCCGGCTGGCGTTTGGGTTTCAGTTGGTGCGCGTGTCGTATGAGAACGCGCTGTTCCCGGCCAAGAACATCCCCGGTTTTGTGGCTTATCTAACCTCGTTAGGTTTCCCCTTGCCCACCGTTGGAGCCTGGTTAGCGTCTTACACCGAGTTTATTGGCGGTATTCTGCTGATACTGGGCCTCTGGACACGCTACGCATCCATCGCCCTGATTATCAACTTCACCATGGCTTTTGTTTTCGCTCACCTCGTTATCAACGACACCTACCAAAACACCTTTCCGTCGGCTAACCTACTGGCCGTCAGCATTTTTCTGTTGCTGAACGGGCCGGGGAAATATGCAGTGCAGGAGTAACGCAGACGGTCCGCGTTACTGAATCTCGCCCGTCATGTACAACTGCACCTGCCCGGCGATGTGTACCCGCGTTGCGTCGTTGCTGAGTTGGCAGCGCAAAAAACCGCCCCGCGCTGATAGTTGACGGGCATCGAGGTTGTTTCTGCCGAAACGCTCGGCCCAATACGGCACGAGGGTAGTGTGGGCCGAGCCGGTAACGGGGTCTTCGTCAATGCCGGTGAGGGGTGCAAAAAACCGGCTCACAAAATCACAGTCCATGTCGGCATCTGCCGGGGCGGTGGCAATCACCCCCCGCATCGGCACGGTTGCCATTTCACGGTAATCGGGAGCAAGGGCTTCAAGGTCGGCCTGGGTTTCATACACCAGCATAAAATCAGTCTTGCCTTTATAAACTTCAATGGGCCTGGCTCCCATACTGCTCAATAAAGCCGGGGGCAGGAGTGCCGGTTTCTGTATCACATCTGCCGGAAAATCAAGCGTGAGCCAGCCCGTTTGGTCGCGGCTGACCGTGAGTGGCCCAGACCGCGAATCAAACGTAATCAGTTCTGAATCAGGCTTTTCTTCGAGATTAAACACCACGTAGGCGGTGGCTAACGTAGCGTGGCCGCACAGGTCAACTTCCAGCGTGGGCGTAAACCAGCGCAGGTGAAACCGGGTGCCGGAGTCATCGGTCGGGACGTAAAACGCGGTCTCGGCGAGGTTGTTTTCTTCGGCGATGTGCTGCATCGTTTCGTCGGGAAGCCACTCGGTCAGGGGGCAAACGGCGGCAGGATTCCCGGCAAAACGCCGGTCAGCAAAGGCATCGAGTTGGTAAATACGCATGAGTTGGGCAGGAATGTCGTGAGCCGCTAAGTACGGCTTATTTCCCGGAAAATGGCATCGTCAAACACCGTCAGGGCCGGAATTTTGATGGTAGCGATGTCAAATTTCGGGTCGTCGAATTCATAATCGGCGGGAACGGCAACGCTCAGCATCCCGGCTGCGTGGGCCGAGCGCAGCCCGTTTCCCGAATCTTCAAAGGCCATGCACCGCCCCGGCTCCGCACCAAGTTTGCGGGCCGCCCCCAGATACACATCCGGCGCGGGTTTGTTGCGGGCTTCGAGCGTGGCCGAGTGCCAGATGGTGAAGTAGTTACGGATGCCGAGCCGGTCAATCACGACCTCGATCAAGTGCATAGGCGAGGCCGACGCAATGCCCATCGGCACGTTACGTTCCCGAAAAAATTGCAGGGTTTCGATGGCTCCCGGCATGGGGTCGGCGTGGAGACCAATCTCGCGGTGTGCGCCTTCGATGATGGCGGCAGCGATTTCGGCCCGGTTCAGAATGGCTTCGTTCCAGGGTCGGCGGGCAAACCAGTAGTCCACCACGGCATCGGTGGGCAGGCCGGTGGTGAGTTTGCACTCGGCCTCGGTGAGCAACACGCCAACCCGCTCAAAAACCCCAATCTCGACCGTGCGCCAGTGGGGTTCAGAGTCCACGAGCAGGCCATCCATATCAAAAATTGCGGCTTGAATAGTAGCAGTCATTGGGTTGTTTCACGATTGCACGTTGGCTTGCCGGAAGAGTTTGATATCGATTATCTCCCAGACACCGCCCTGAATGTAGGGTTCAACGGCTTGCCAGGCCAACAGGTCGGCTTCGGTCTCGAAATCGAGCAGCATCATCGAGCCAATCATCTGACCATCAGCGTTTAGCAAGGCTCCACCGAGGATGTATTGCCCGGCTTGGCGGAGTGCCTGCGCCCCGGCGAGGTGGTCGGGCCGAACGGCCATCCGGCGGCTGAAGGCGTCGGGGTCGGTGTGGTCGTAAGCGTGAATAACGTAAGTCATGGTAGTTACCGGGATTAAGCCGTAAAGTTGGCCTATTATACCGATTCTTTGACACGCATTTACCCGGAATCAGGGTCGTCACAACAGACAAAATCAGTGCTTTTTGGGGCTGGTCAAGTCAGTCAGCCGCCGTTGGAGTCGCCCGATGTCGTTTCGTTGGGCAACGGCTTCTTTCTGCTGGGCAATGAGATACAGCGTGAGTTCTTCGATTTTCTCCAGCAGTTTGGCATTGAGCAAAGCCGCATCTATGCCCTCACTCACCATCTCCTGAGCCGAAGGAATCCCCGGCAAATGCTGATGCGCGGCCACGTAACCCGCCACCTCTGCCAACGGACGCAGCGCGTAACCCGGCGCAAAAACCCGGTCACTCCATTCATCGGCCCGGCTCACCTGCACCCGGTAACGGCTCAGGATTACTTCGCCCCGCTCGTCAACGGTCAGGAAACGGCTGGTGCTACTCGTGGTGGGGCTGCTGGCGGTAAGTTGGCTCAGGCGCAATCCACTCGCGTCGGGTTCGTCGGCAACGACATCCAGCTTGCTTTTGGGGGCCGAGGTGCCGATGCCCACATTGGCCTTGTGGCCCAGAATAAGCGCGTTGCTGGCCGCTACGGAGGCTCCGGCTCCAATGGCGGCTGCGTTGTGGAGGTCAGCAAACAGTGCCTGAGTGTCGGTGCCTAAGAACGTATTTCGGGAGCCAACGGCATTGCCCGCCCCGGCGTTGTAGCCGATATGGACACTCTCCGAACCGTCGGTATTTTGATACCCGGCGCGGGTGCCGACGAAGGTGTTGTTCTGGCCGATGGTGTTGAGATAGCCTGATTTATGGCCCA
>JBBRNH010000131.1:0-10196 GCA_038230415.1 Cytophagales bacterium
AATGCCATTGTTAATGTATTAGCCGGGCTGAGTGCTTACTGCTTCTGTGATCGCAAGCCGTCCATCGTCGTTCCTGACGAAAAAAGGCTTTATCCATAATTCACGTTAGAATAGCAATCAGGCAAATTCAGTGGTCAGGGCGTGTTGATGCGTTCGTAGGGCATCCTGAACCGGCCTTTTTTGATAACAACGTAGTCTGATGGTTCTAGGAATAGAATACCGAAGCCATAGATGATCGGGTAAAAAATGCCCGAAAATTCTCCTTCCAGCACGGTTTCTGTGCGTTTGGTGATAGTCACCACAACAGTATCGCCCGTTTTAGCCGAAAAAACGCAACTGCTGTTTCGTTCGCACCGCGAATCGTTGACAGGGCGAACGTTGGTATCGCGCCAACGCAGAAAGAAAGCAGGTGCATTGCTAACTGCCTGATCTGGAAAGGTGTACGGTAGTTTAAGGCTGTCTAAGGGCAGGTTACTGAACTCAACACTAAGCATCGGGCTATTGGCAGGATTAATGTTGTCTATACCAACCGCTCGAAACTGCATTATTTTGGAGCGAAGGTAGAATACATTTTGGCTGAAGCCCTTCCACGATTTACCATCATCTACGTTAATCAGCCAATCGGTTCCGTTGATTTGGGCGGCTACAAAATAGCCGCGTTCGGGCAGTACCTGACTATACTGACAGCCGAGCATCAGCCCGGCTATGAGCATCATATTTAGAAACGGTTTCATAGCGTTGTTGCGTGAAAAAGGACAATGCAAGATACACCATTGTCAGATTTACTCACTCCGTCACCATCACTTTGTGCACCGTTAGTTTGCCCGCCGTGCGGAGTTTCAACAGATACAACCCGGCAGCTAATTTTTGCATTGGCCGAACCGAAATCGTCTGATTATCAACTGCTTGCTGCTGAACCGGCAGGCCGTTTCCCAGCAGCGTATGTAACGTTATATCGGTAGCACCGGCTCCGGCTGGCAAGCGCACAAACAACTCCCGGCCATCAGACGGGTTCGGAAACACAACACCGTCGCGGGTTTCAGTCGGCAGTTCGGCAGCCTGGCGGCCCGTTGTTAGCGGCACCGATACCACAACGGCGTAATCTTCGGCCTCGCCCCGGTTATACAACTCGCAGGCACTCGTCACCGGCCCGCCCGAAGCCCGCTGAATCCGTATCCGCAGCCGGTAGGTGCCGACTTTCAGGATTTTCGGGATGGTGATACTGTCGCTGACGAAGTTATCCCCGGCAATTTTCCCGGCAAACAACATCTCCGAATTCTTATTTGTGGTGTCACCTTTTACGGCACTACCCGAAAATATGCCGTCGGCGTTGGCATCGAGCCAGATACCAACCGAAGTCGGATAAAAGCCCGTTGAATCTTTCGGCACGGCTACCGCAAAGGCATATTTTTTACCCGATTGCGCGGCTACGGTCAGGCTCGTGAAATTGCTGTATCCGCCGGGCGAACAGCCCGATTTCTGGTTGAGCAGATTGGTCTCGCCCCGAATAGCAACAATATCAATAAAATCACCGTCGGCGCAGCCGGTTCTGTAAAGGGGCGCGCAAATCTGGATAGAATCGGTTTTGATGGAGTCAATTTTGGTGAAGGCCGCCGTTGTGGTGTTCGACGGTTTCACGCGGTAGAAATATTTCTGCCCGCTCACCACCGACTGATCTACAAAAACGGTATCGTTGGGTTGAACGCCCCCGATACCAAAGAACGGCCCGTTTTTAGACGAGGCCCGTTCAATCAGAAAGCCCGTTTCGTTTTTCGAGCTATCGGCCCAGGCTATTGTTACGCCCCCCGGATTGTTGAGTTTCAGTTTGCGTAGTACCGGGGCCTTCACCACCGTTGGCTGCCAGGCTTTGGGGCCATTCACCACGTAGGTGTTGCCGACACTGAGCCGTTTTTGCAACGCCACGCCCCCCATCACGTTCAGTTGCCCGCCGGTGAAAATAAACGTGCCGCACTGAAAATAAGCCATCATGTTGTTCATCTGCGGAGCGTAGGCATCGCCGTTGGCATCGGCCATTTTGGTAGCGGGCAGGTCATAGACGCAACCGGCGAAGGTTTTTTTGATGCGGTCATACGGGTCGGAGGGCGTGTCGCAGAGCAGGTCGCCTTTGGTGGCGCAGTTGGCGGCTATGCGCGGTTTTTTTTCGGTCGTCAGGCGCGTAACCAATTCGCGCTCTGTGGTATCGGCATCGTCGCTGTTATCAAAGGTGTGGGCGAGTTGAAAGTAATGGCCGAATTCGTGGGGCAGGGTGATGTTGTCGTTGCCTTGCCCCGATGCCATAAACACGTGGTTCGAGTAATAGGCCGAATCGGGGAAATACGCATACCCACCGACCTCGCTAGTGCCGGCTTTCACCGAGTTGCAGAAATAGACGTTAATGGCATTCCGAACGCCGTATCGGGATGTGATGCGCTGTTCGGCGGTGCGCCCCAGCGAATCCTTTGCCGACGATATATACTCATAAAACGTGCTGTCATCCACGAAACTGACATCGGTACCGGCCAAGTAAAACTGGATGCCTTTGCCAGCCGCCCGGAAATGCCGGTTTGTTACGGCAATCGAGTTGTTGAGTTCGCCGATGGCAAAACTCGGTTTTTTGTTTTTGCGGGTGATGTGCGCCCGAATCGGGAAATAAGTCACGCTGTCGTCGGGTGTTTTAACCCGCGTGGTATCGGTGCGTTTCGGGAGCGAATCTGCCGCCAGCCGGTCCTGCTCAAACTGTCGGCGCATCTGGTAAATGGTTCGCCGTTGGGCGTTGGTGAGTGGCTTGGTGCCGCAGGGAAACTGCCCGAAAGCAAGCGAAAAGGACAGACAGCCAACGATAACGAACAGCGTTCGGACGGTAGAGAGGATCATGTAGTGTATTGGTTTTGCCTAAAGAGAAATACTTACGGCAAAACTGGTAAAAAAAATCATTAGTTGTCGTGCCGAACAATAAATGGCGTTACAACGAGATCGGAACGGCAACCAGCGTGGTATCCCAACCCATATTCATCACCGCGTTTTTGGCATCTTTCTTGGCGAACTGAATCGAAAAATTCTCGATTGGCACCTCCGACTTCTGCACCGGCACCGTTACGCGGGCCACGTCTAAGGCTTGGTTGTAGCTGTATGCGCCCCACTGATCGAGGTCAGAACTGAGGATAATCGTCCATTCGGTTTCGCCGGGGATCGTGAGCAGGGCGTAGTTGCCCGCCGGTATTTTCTTGCCGCCGATGGTCACGTCCTGATAAAACCGGATCTCCGGGGCTTCGTTGGCACCGGCCCGCCATACTTTGCCAAACGGCACTAATGTCCCGAATACGACGCGGTCTTTTTTGGCCGGGCGCGTGTACAGCACCCGAATCATGGCTTTGTCGGTGCCGATTTTGGCGGGGGCAAATTTGCGGTCGTGGGCGTAATCGTCGGGGTAATAGGCCAGGTCCATCGGCGATTTGTCGAGACCCCGGAACGTCTGAGCGTTGGCCCCAAGTGCGGTTGCACACAGGAGGCAGAGCAGCAAAATAGATTTTTTCATGGTATTGGTTTGTTTGGGGCAGGCCGGGTTTGGGTTGGTCAATGCGTAAACTGAACCAACTGCTGCCGTTGCTGATTCACCGTCAAAGTAAAGACATCGGGACGGGAATAATGGCCCGACGGGTCAAAGTTTTGCCGTTCTTTCCGCACCTCGTTCAGGTTTATCACCGCCGACACAACCGCTTCCCGGTCAACAATCGGTTCGATAACCCAGCTTCCATCCGGCGCGGCTAAGCACGAACCGCCGTTGCTCAACACATCGGGCGCGTTTTGCCGGATCAGTTCGTGGTGCGGAATGTTGTCGGGAATATCCGTTTTCCGCATCAGGCCCGACACCGACAGTACGTACATCCGGTTTTCGAGGGCGATGTGCCGCGTCAGATCAACGGTATTGCGGAGACTGCCCGGCCAAACAGCTACGTGCAGATTCTCGCCCTGGGCGTAGAGGGCGGTGCGGGCCAGCGGCATCCAGTTTTCCCAGCAGTTCAGCCCGCCCACCCGAAACGGCCCCAGTTCATGCACCCGCAGGCCGTTGCCATCGCCTATGCTCCAGACCAGGCGTTCTTCGTGGGTGGGCATCAGTTTTCGATGCACCGACTGCACGGCCCCGCCCTGATTGATATACACCAAGCTGCAATAAATACTGTGGCCGCCCCGGTCGGTGGCGCGTTCGGCACAACCGACATACACGGCAATGCCAAACGCACGGGCAAGGGCGCAGATTGGGGCCAAATCACCGGCCTCGATATTCACGGCTTCGGCCAGATAATGCGCGAACAACGCCTTTTGGCGCGAGTCATTGAACCGCGCCCCGTCGGTGAGTTCGAGCCAAAAGGGGTAGCCGGGCAGCAGCGTTTCGCCAAAACAAACCAGTTGCGCTTGCTGGGTAGCCGCTTCCCGGATAGCGGCTTCTATTTTGGTCAGCGTGGCTCGTTTGTTGAGCCAGACCGGGGCTAACTGGGCCACCGAAACGATTAATGTATCGGACATCTATTGGATTAGCGCGACGCTACGTTTGTTTTCGGGAACAAGATACACCACTTTCGGGCCGATAGACAATCGGGCAATCGCATAATTTTCCCGTACTTTGCCCCGTCAAATTTACCGGCAACCTATCACCTGATCGTTATGCTTTCTGATTCTACCCTCCTCGATACGCCCAACGCCCAGCCCCTCGGCGGCCCCATTCAGTCGGCCATTACCTACGAGAAAATACCGACCCACATCTACGCCGATGCCAAAGCCGCCAGCCGCGCCGTGGCCCACGAAATTGCCGACCTCATCCGGCAGCGGCAGGGCGAAGGTCGCCCCTGCGTGCTGGGTCTGGCAACGGGGTCGTCGCCCAAAACGGTCTATGCCGAACTCGTGCGGCTGCACCGCGAAGAAGGACTGAGTTTCCGCAACGTGGTTTCCTTTAACCTCGACGAATATTACCCGATGGAGGCCGACTCGATGCAAAGCTACTGGCGGTTTATGCGCGAGCAACTCTTCGACCATGTTGATATTGAGGCCGGTAACTACCACGTGCCGGACGGAACCGTGCGGCCCGACCACGTGGCCGACTTCACGAAGCAATACGAAACGATGATTGCCGACGCGGGCGGGCTTGATTTTCAACTACTCGGCATCGGCGGTAACGGCCACATCGGGTTCAACGAGCCGGGGTCGCTGATGAACTCGCACACCCGGCTGATGATGCTCGACAACTCGACGCGGGCGGCTGCTTCGACTGATTTTGGCGGCCTGCCCAAAACCCCGCGCAAGGCCATCACAATGGGTGTGGCGAGTATTCTGGCGGCCCGGCGCGTGGTGCTGCTGGCCTGGGGCGAACGCAAAGCCCCCGTTTTGCGCGGAGCCGTAGAAGGCACCGTGACTGAGCAAAACCCGGCCTCGTACCTGCAAACGCACCCCAACGCTCTGTTTGTGATTGACGAAGCGGCAGCCTCGGAACTGACCCGGATGAAAACGCCCTGGCTCGTGGACACCGTGACGTGGGACAACCCGATGCGGAAAAAAGCCGTCACGCACCTCTCGCTGGCCCTCGGCAAACCCATTCTGAAACTCACCGACCGCGACTATAACGACAACGGCATGAGCGACTTACTGGCGCAGGTGGGGCAGGCGTATGACATTAACATTGACATTTTTAACCAGCTTCAGCACACCATCACGGGCTGGCCCGGTGGCAAACCCAACGCCGACGATACCAACCGCCCCGAACGCGCCCTGCCCGCCCGCAAACGCTGCCTGATTTTTAGCCCCCACCCCGACGATGATATCATCTCGATGGGTGGCACCTTTCAGCGGCTCGTTGACCAGGGCCACGACGTTCACGTGGGCTACCAGACATCGGGCAACATTGCCGTTGCCGACGACGAAGCCCTGCGCTTTGCCGATTTCGTGGTTGATTTTAACCACAAGTTCGGCATCAGCAGCCCGCAGGCTACCAACATTTTTGAGCAGGCAGCCCGGTCGCTTCGGGAGAAAAAAGACAACAGCCCCGACGTGCCGGCGGTGCGTCACGTGAAGGGCCTGATTCGGATGGGCGAGGCCAAAAACACCTGCCGGTTTGTGGGCGTACCCGCCGAAAACGCGCACTTTATGGACTTGCCATTTTACGAAACGGGTAAAGTCGAGAAAAAACCCGTCAGCGAAGACGACATCCTGATCACGATGGCGTTGATCGAGGAAATCAAGCCGCACCAGATTTATGCCGCCGGTGACCTTGCCGACCCGCACGGTACGCACCGGGTTTGCTTGGAAGCCATTTTTGAAGCCGTTCGGCGACTCAAACAATCGGACTTCATGAACGACTGCTGGGTGTGGCTTTACCGGGGGGCGTGGGCCGAGTGGGACATTCACGAGATCGAGATGGCCGTGCCGATGTCGCCCGATCAGGTGATGAAAAAGCGGTTCGGGATTTTCAAGCACCAGTCCCAGAAAGATGGCGTGGTGTATCAAGGCACCGACAGCCGCGAGTTCTGGCAACGGGCCGAAGAGCGTAACCGGGGAACAGCCGCGCTTTATAACCGGCTGGGCCTGTCGGAATACGAAGCCATGGAAGCCTTTGTGCGGTGGCAGTTCTGACGCGCAACACAAATTAATCAGTAGCAAACGCCCTTTTATACACACAGGGCGTTTTTGTTTATCTGTCAACCGCTAAATAAAGTCGCCGGGGGAGCAGAAAAATATATCGAATTGCCGGTCAGACATATCAACCCGATGCATATATTTGGGCGTATTCAAACCCCCATAAGTATATGTCACACGTTTCCGTACCGAACCGGCTACTTACGCTGGTTATCGCCCTGCTGCTTTGCCTGCCGTTCACGGGCCTGGCACAATCGTTGCTCAAAGAAGCAGCCCGTTCCGCCAAACTCACGCCCGACCTGCTCCGGCTGATGGCGAAACAGCCCGCCACCGCGCCCAATAGCAACGCCCGGCAAGCCGCACCCACACCGCTCGTATCCGACGACTTTGTAAACGATTTGCCGTACCAGATTGCCGATGGAAAGATCGCCATTGATGCCGTTGCCGAAGAAGACGGGCAGGCATTGCTGGCCGATTTGCAAGCCCTCGGTTTGACCGATTACGCTGTTTATGAGCGGATTGTGTTTGGCTTTTTCCCGATTGACCGCTTGGGCGAACTCAAAAACGTGGGATCGCTGCGGTTTGCCAACCCGTCTTACCTGCCCCAGAATAACATTGGCCGGGTGACCTCGCAGGGTGACCGGGCTATGCGGGCCGACGTTGCCCGGCAAACGTTCGGGGTGAGCGGAGCTGGTCAGAAAATCGGAATCCTCTCTGATTCATACAATTTTCTGGGCGGAGCCGCAGCAGGCGTAGCGTCTAACGACCTGCCCGCCAATGTGCAGGTGATTGATGATTTTGTGCCGGGCCGCACCATCGCAACCGATGAGGGGCGGGGTATGGCTGAACTGATCTACGACGTGGCCCCCGGTGCCGCCATTGCCTTCAATACCGCCAACCGGGGTCAATCGGGCTTTGCCAACGGCATTCTGAACTTAGCAAAAGTGGGTTGTAACATCATTGTGGATGATATTATTTATCTGGCCGAACCCTATTTTCAGGATGGCATCGTTGCTCAGGCCGTCAATCGGGTCGCATCGGCCAATAAAGTAGCGTTCTTTTCGGCAGCCGGTAATCTGGCCCGTAAGTCGTACACAAACCGATTCGTTAATTCGGGCAAAGCCGCTCCCGGCCTGACGTTAGCCGATGGTGTGGCTCATAATTTTCTGGATGGCAACACCCTGCAACGGGTTACACTGCCTCCCGGCGCAAGCGCACGAATTTTTTTGCAGTGGGACGACGCATTTTTCTCGGTCAGTGGCGGGCGGGGGGCGCGCACTGACCTCGATTTGTTCGTTTACAACGCCAACGGCCAGGTTCTCGGTGCTTCAGCAAGTGATAATGTCGGTGCTGACCCCGTCGAAGCCATCGGCCTCACCAATCCATCATCGGTCTCGACCCTCACCTACTTTATTGCCATCGTAAAATACGCCGGGCCAGACCCGTCGGCCATCAAATGGGTTGATTTTGGGTCGAGAGCCAACATTCAGTACATCACCCGGAGCAGCACTACCTTCGGCCACGCCAATGCCGAGGGAGCCATTGCCGTTGGAGCCGCCGGTTATGACCAAACTCCAGCCTTCGATTCTCAGCTAACCGCGCCGATTCTGGAAGGCTTCTCGGCAGCCGGTGGCACACCCATTCTGTTCAATACACGCGGAGAGCGGATTGCGCCCGTTGTACGTCAGAAACCAGAAGTTGTCGGGCCAGACGGGGCCAACACCACGTTTTTTCCACCTGCCTTTCTGCAACCACTCAGTGCCAGCGATTTCGACCGCGACGGTTTCCCCAATTTCTTTGGCACCTCGGCAGCAGCCCCCCACGTTGCCGCCGTTGCCGCCCTCATGCAGGAGCAGGCGCGGGGTGCGCTCTCGCCCGCCGATGTCCGCACGAACCTGATTCGGTCGGCGATTGACATGGATGATCCCTTCACGGCTGGCTTCGATTTTGGGTTTGACTTCGGCACGGGTTTTGGCTTTGTGCAAGCCGACCGGGCCTTAGCATCCGGTGCCCCTTTCTCGCTGGTTCAGCCATTATTTAATTGTGCAACGGGGCAACTGACGCTCTCGACAGTGAACGGCAACGGATCACCAGTCGAATACCGCATTGCCGGTGTCACCGACTGGACTACCAATCCGGTGCAGATACTCGGAGCCGGATTGCTGAACGATCTTAACACCAACACGGTGCAGATTATGGCCCGGCAAAATGGGCAGATGACTTCATTGGCGTTTAACTTCCGCGAATACTGCCGCCCAACCCCCGGCCCGGTTGTGCCGGGAACCAGTTTTACGCTCGTTCAGCCGCTGTTTAACTGCCTTAACGGATTGCTCACCATTCGGACAACGGCGGGCAACGGCTCATTGATCGAGTACCAGATTCCGGGCGTGACCGGCTGGACAACCGATCCCGTGCAGGTGTTGCCACCGGGCGTATTTCTTGACACCCGCACGACAACGCTGCTGCTCCAGGCGCGGCAAAATGGCGTTGTTGTTTCGCTGTCGTTCAACTTCCGCACGTTCTGCACGGCCAATTATCCCGGCAACACGTCCCGGATTGCAACGTTGGAACCTGGCAACGTGCTGGATGTGCAGGTGCTGGGCAACCCCACCACCACCGACTATGCCGACGTAACAATATGGGGTGCTGATAATCAGACTCTTCAACTAAAGGTCAGCAACAGCCGGGGCGAATGGGTCAGCGAGCAATCGGTTGACACGGCCAGTCCCGCCGAACGTCGGCAGGTGCAGTTGGGCCGCGCCACCGGAATTTATTTCCTGCAGGTCAGCACGCCCGACCAAACCAAAACGGTGAAAATCCTGCGGCAGTAGAACGTCTTATTTGCCACCGCCCCTAAGCTGTGGCGGGGTTCTGGTTCTGGGGAGACTGGCCCCTTCTTACGATGCCACAGCTTAGGGCCGGTGACAGACAAAACAAAAAAAAGGCGTTCCTGCTCAGGAACGCCTTTTTTGGTTGTCTTTACGCCCAACGTTTACCGCTCGATCACTTTCAGCAGATTGCCCCGTTGCACCCGGTCAGACGGTTGCAAATTGTTGATGGTTCCCAATTCTTCGAGCTTTGACGCGGGCATTCCGAGCGCGGTCATCGCTTCGCCAAATGTACCATCGCGGGGGGCGGCTTTCACCTGCACCCGGTCGGGCTTACGGTTGATTTTATCGGGGTCGGTCAAGACGCGAAACCCGTTGGCTACGCTCTGAAACGTTGAAAACGCGTTGGTAAAATCGGCAGCACTCGCCAGGCCGTGCAGGGCAAAAATGCCATTGTTGGTCTGGATGAGCCACGTGCCGATTTGCAGCGTATTCTGGGCTGTTTGCTGGGTTTGTTGCTGTTGCTGGCTGGCTGCCTGGGTTTGTCCCTGCTGCTGTTGCTGGGGTTTCTGCTGCGAAATCAACAACAACGCCGGCATACCGTTGAGCGATGTGCGTGAGCTTTCCAGCACATTCAGGTTCAGTTCTTTAACTAAGTTCTGCCCGGCCTCGTCGAGCGAGGTGCCTTTGGCTCCCATCAGAATCATGGCCGATTTGCCCTCCTTTGGCCCCATCTGAAACTGC
>JBBRNH010000132.1:0-9495 GCA_038230415.1 Cytophagales bacterium
GGCGTTGAGCCGGGCCGCATCTATGCCCTCGCTCACCATCTCCTGCGCCGACGGAACGCCCGGCAAGTGCTGATGCGCGGCCACGTAACCCGCCACCTCCGCCAGCGGACGCAGCACATAGCCCGGCGCAAAAACCCGGTCACTCCACTCGTTGGGGGTTGAAACCTGCACCCGGTAGCGGCTCAAGATGACCTCCCCCTGACTGTTTACGCTCAGAAAACGGTCGGTGCCGGTGCTGGTCGGGCTGTTGCTGGTGAGCTGGCTCAGGCGCAAACCGCTCGCATCGGGCGCATCGGCTACCACTTCTAATTTGCTTTTCGGAGCCGAGGTGCCGATGCCCACATTGGCCTTGTGGCCCAGAATAAGCGCGTTGCTGGCCGCTACGAAGGCTCCGGCTCCGATGGCAGTGGCATTAGTCAGCGGAACGGTATGAGTCTGATTATCAGCTACAAAAACCCCGGCCTCGCTGCCCAGAAAGGTGTTTCCTGATCCCCGGTCGTGCTGGCCGGTGTTGTAGCCGAGATACACGTTATCGTCAGAATCTACCGAAGCCGGGCCAGCCTTATTGCCGACGATGGTGTTGTGGGAGCCGGTGGCAATGGCCCGTCCGGCATTAACGCCCACGAAGGTGTTGCCTACGCCGGTGGTGGTGTTATAGCCAGCCTGATAGCCGACAAACGTGCTCGAGTCGGCGAGGGCTTTGTATCCCGCCTGATAGCCCAGAAACGTGCTTTGCTGGCCGGTGCTGGTGGTGTATCCTGCTTTGCTGCCCACAAATACGTTGCCCGTCATGGTGTTGAAATACCCCGCCGAATCGCCAACGGCAACAATGTTATGCCCCGTTTGGTTGGTGAAACCTGCCCGCCTTCCCAGTATCACATTAGAATAGCCGGTGGTATTGCCGCTGGCCACACTGACCCCCAAAAACGTATTCGACGAACCCGTTGTGTTGGCGTATCCTGCCGAAAGACCGATAAAGGCATTCGAGGAACCCGTGATATTGGCGTATCCCGCAAAATTGCCGATGAACGAGTTATATGTCCCCGTTGTGTTGGCGTATCCTGCCGAATACCCCATAAAGCTATTGGCAAAACCTGTTGTGTTGGCGTATCCCGCAAAATTGCCAATAAATTCATTTTGGATTCCTGCCGTATTGTTGAAACCGGCAACTGTCCCCAAAAAGACATTGTCGCTGCCAATGGTGTTGTAGTAGCCCGCAGAAGTCCCCAAAAACGTATTCTGACCGCCCGTTGTGCTGGAAAATCCGGTATTTGACCCGACAAACGTATTGAAATTACTGATCGTATTGGTATAGCCCGCCCAGGTCCCCACAAACGTATTCTGCGACCCGGTTGTGCTGGAAAACCCCGAATACGCTCCCAAAAAGGTGTTTGTATTGCCGATTGTGGTGTTGTAACCGGCCTGATACCCCAGAAAGGCGTTGTTGGCTCCGGTTGTGGTGAGATAGCCCGCTTTGCTCCCTATAAACACGTTGCCCAATGCCTTGTTGTTGTAGCCCGCCGAATCGCCAACGGCCACGCCGTTATGCCCCGTTTGGTTGCCATAGCCCGCCCGGATGCCCACCGCCACATTCGAGTAGCCGGTAGTATTGGCGTAACCCGCGCTGCTTCCCAAAAAGGCGTTGTATGCACCCGTGGTGTTGCTGTTGCCAGCGTAGCTTCCCAGAAATGTATTCTGGCTGGCGGTATTGGAAAAGCCGGTATTCACCCCAAAAAAGGCGTTGTCGTTGCCAGAAGTGGTGGTTCGGCCCGCACTCGTGCCAAAAAACGAGTTGTTCTGCCCGCTGCCGAGACTGTTGCCCGCATAATGGCCCATCACGGCATTGTAGAAACCCGTCAGCGTGGCATTACCCGCGTTGATGCCTACCAGCACGTTGCCCCCGCCCGGCGTGGCCGACAGGGGAGCAGTTGCCACGTAGTTATTCTGACCCCGCACCGGGAGGGCCAATACAACGCTGATACACAGCAGATAATGGATGATTTTCATGGAGAAAAAGAGAGAAAAGATGTAAAACCCGAATGGAGAAAATTACTTGTGGCCTGTTACCGGACCGCTACGGTGCGCCGACGACCTGTCAGCATCGCTTCTATGGCCCGAAGCCGGGCTTCAACGGCAGCGAGTTGGGCTTTCAACTGCTCATTTTCATGAATCAGTCCCTGCACCCCGGCTAAGGTAACGGCGGTAAAATCGTGGCTTGCCAGCAGAGTATCGCAGCCGATGGTGCCGAGACCATCGTGGCCGAACCGGGCGTAGAAATCCTGGGCCATCGGGCCATAGTGTCTTTTGTCGGGCTGGCCTTTGTAGTTCCAGCTACCAAGTCTGAGGGAGCTGAGTTTGAGTAGTACCCCGGCGTAGTTCAGGGGGCGAAAGTTTTCTTTTTTAGTTGAATCGGAGATAGACGACCAGGAGTTCTCGCCCGGTTCGAGGAGAGCCGCCGTCAGATTTCCGGTGGCATCGTTGTAGGCGGTGATAAAGCGAAACCCGCCCCGAAACCGGGCCGTGAATTGGTTGTTGAGATAGCCGGCGGTGCCGTTGATAACCGATACCGTAGTCTCATGATCGCCAAGGGCCATAGCCCCCGCCCCGGTACCCGTTGATACGCCCGACCCGATGGCGGTAGAGAACACACCTTTGGCCGTATTGCGGTAGCCTAATGCCGACGAGAAGTTGGCACTGGTGGTGTTCTCCGAGCCGAGGGCCGTTGATAAATACCCGCTGGCAACATTGGCCGAGCCGAACGCCGACGCGCTGTTGCCGGCAACGACATTGCTGAACCCTACCGCCGACGAGTAATCACCACCAACGGTATTGTCTCGCCCCAACGCCGATGCGTAATCACCCCCGACCGTGTTGTTGAGACCCTGCGCCGAAGCAACAATCCCACTGGCGGTGTTGCCCCCGCCGAGGGCAACTGACGTGATGCCGCTGGCTACGTTGCCTCTGCCAAGAGCCGATGCCTGCTGCCCGCTGGCGGTGTTGGTATGGCCCAGCGCGGTAGAATACAAACCCGCCCGGCTCAACGCACCCATTGCCAGATTACCACTCAGCAAAACGCCCTTTTTGGTATCGAACTGAATGGCGTTGCCAAAGGCAATATCGGGCGTGGCCGGACTACTGGTATCAACATAAACCTCGCGCCACCGCAGCCGAAAACCCCGCCCCACGATGCCATCGCCGTCGGAACTGAACCCGATGAAAAGCTGAAACCCAGGCACGAAAAAGGGCGCGGGCAGGGCATTTCCCGAAAAGGTGAGCGCGTTGCCAGCCGCGTCGTAAATGATAACCCTGTCGTCGGCGGTCTCGGTGTCTAAATCCTCGAACACCACTTCATAGCCCGAAACCGACCCGTTGTACTGGATTTGCTGAATACAGTCGGTGTTGGCCGCGTAGTTATTATCGCCACCGGGGTCTTTCATAATGCCCGCATGACTGCCCAGAATGGGGGCGGGCGATGCACAACTCAGCGTATGGACGCTGGCGTTGGGGTCGGCAATGGTAAAACTGAATTTCTGTTGCACCAGAAAGCCGTTGCGGGTATAAATTTCTAAATCCTGCCGGGGAGCCAGCCCTCTGGGGGCGTTCAGGCCCATCTGGGCCAGCAGGGTATGGGCCGGGGTCAGAGTAAGGCATAAACCCCAAAGCAGGAGTTGGTTGATGTGTTTCATGGCCGTATGGATTACAATTTTTGGGGATTAGTCAGGGCTGCTACCGGCTCCTGCAGCAACGAATAGTTTTCGTGCTGCCCCGTCTCCTGCACCAACGGAATGCCCGGCACGGGTGCTGCTGTTCTGGTAGCTATGCGGATGTTCGCAGCCGTTAATACGCGCCAGAGTATGCGGGGATGAAACAGGGTTGCCGGTGGTTTCATCAGGCTCATCACATTCAGGAAAGCCTTGCCCACCACGGCATCCTGTTGCGTAACCCGCTGAATACGGGTGATATAATGACCAATCAGCGTGCCAGCCAGGGTACGTTGTCCGGTAGTTTCGGGGTAACGCAGGTCTTCGCCCACAGCCAGTTGCCACGGCGTATCAACCACGCCCGCTGCCCGTCCGAAAAAGCGTTTTGCCAGTTTGTCATCCGGCGTACCGATGGTCAGCACCTCATCTAAAGCAACCGCCTGCAAGGCAGCCGAAGTCATGCCCTGCCCGTATGTCGGGTTGAAACTGCACAGGGCATCGCCCAGCACCAAAAAACCCAGGGGAAAGCGGGACATCTTTTCGTAATGTCGGCGCAGGCTCGACGAAAATCGGTACGGCACCACATCGGTCAGGGCTTCACTTTGGCTGATAATATCATAAATATCGGGCATGGGCAGCGTGCGGACGAACTCGGCAAACCCGGCTTCGTCCATCAAGGCACTCTCGTTGTGCCAGCCGCCCACCGATACCATCCAGCGGTTGCCCTCGATGGGCATAATGGCACCAAAGCGTTTTTCGGCGGGAGCCTCCGGGGTGTGCAAAAACCAGTTGCGGCTCCGGGGGTCAGCCGGGTCACGTTTGTAGGTTCGGGTGGCATAGCCCACTTTTGCTTTCACCTCGGTAATGGAAGGCGCATCGTAACCCATTTTTTGCAGCCATTGCGGGCTATGCGAGCCGCGCCCGGTGGCATCCACCACGAGGTCGGCATGTAAGGTGTTGGTGTTGGTAGCACGGCTGTTGGTCAACACCACGCCTGTCACCCGTTGTTTATCGGGCGAGAAACCCAGCCCCTGCACCGCGCAACTGTCAACAAGGCTCACATTGGGCAGGGCCAGTACCCGTTCGCGCACGAAATGTTCGAGCAGGGGGCGGCTCATGGTTACGGCGGGCAGGTTCATCTCAACCGTTTTTTTATAACCACCGTGAGTGTACCAGACCATGTCTTGTCCAAAGTCGCAGACGTTAGCCCCCGCCCCGGCCAGTGCTTGTTTTAAGTCGGGGAAGTAGTTTATCATGGCCTGAAAACCACCCGGCAACAGGCCATGCAGGTGCTGGGTTTGGGGTTGCCCGTGCCGCGATTCGGGTTCACGGTTCACGGGGTCGCGCTCTACAATGGTAACGCTCTGGTAGTGCCTGCTCAACACACGGGCAGTCATCAGCCCGGCAATGCTGGCCCCCATCACAATGGCATGGGCGCGTTGGTTGGTTGTGGTCATGGTTGTAAAAGGGGAGGGGTCCCCGACGGATCGGTGGAGAAGGCTTATTTTTTGTTATTCTTTATCAGGATACTCACCTGCTGGCGCAAAACCGCTACTTCGTTTTGTTGAGCAATCAGGTAGAGCGTCAGTTCCTCGATTTTCTCAAGCAGTTTGGCGTTGAGCAAAGCCGCGTCCATACCCTGGCTCGCCATCTCCTGAGCCGAGGGAACGCCCGGCAAGTGCTGATTGACCGCCACATACCGGGCCACCTCACCCAGTGGCCGTAGTTGGTAGGCAGGGGCAAACACCTTATCGCTCCACTCATCGGCCCGGCTGACCTGCACCCGGTAGCGGCTTAATATCACCCGGCCTTCAGCGTCCACGCTCAGAAAACGGTCGGTATTATACGCAGTGGGAGACGCGCTGTTGAGGTTCGCTAACCGAAGCCCGCTTTGGCCTTCGGCACCGGCAGTTAACACCAAATACTCCTGCTCATCGGCGTGCAGATCAACCCGTTGAGAAAACTTCAACCGCCCCTGATTCCGCACGTTGATGGTGCCGCGCACATCCAGCGCGTATGCCGGGGCCGTTACGCCAATACCGACGTTGGTGCTGAGCGTGGTGTCGCCCAGCACAATGGCGTTACTGATAGCGACGAGCGCGTTGGCTCCGATGGCGGCTGCGTTGGTGAGACTGGTGAGACCCGTCAGGGCATCGGCTCCGAAGCCGAGAAACGTATTGCCCGATCCGGTTATATTGACCGAACCCGTAGCACCGCCGATGAATACATTGTTGACACCCGTTGTGGTTGCGTTGCCGGCGTAGGAGCCGATAAATGAATTATAGGTGCCGGTTGTGTTGACAATCCCCGAATTGAACCCGAAAAACAAGTTGGCCGACCCTGTCGTGTTGTTATAGCCCGCCGAAAGACCCATGAATTCGTTGTACGTCCCCGTTGTATTTTTATAACCGGCCTGGCTGCCGATGAATACATTGGCCGCACCCGTGGTGTTATAACGACCGGCATCAGTCCCCAGAAACGCATTGTAGGTTCCGGTAGTGCTGGTAAAGCCCGCTTTGGAACCGACGAACATATTGCCCGATGCGGTGTTGTTGAACCCTGCCGAATCGCCCAGCATGACGTTGAAACTACCGCCAACGTTGGAATAACTGGCTGCCGCGCCTAAGGCCACATTCCCCGAACCCTTTTGGTTACTGAACCCGGCATACCGGCCCACGCTCGTATTTTGCTGGCCTTTGGTGTTGTTATGGCCCGCGAAAAAGCCCAAAAATGAGTTGTAATTACCTACGGTATTGGACTGTCCGGCGTAATACCCCAGAAACGTATTGAACGCCCCCGTGCTGTTGTTCTGACCGGCTCCCGCCCCTACAAACACATTGACGCTGCCGGTCATCAAACTATTGCCCGCCCCCGGCCCGACCAGTGTGTTGTACGTGCCTGGCGGAGTGGCGGAATTGGCCGTGTTAGCCACGTAATTGGTTTGGGCCTGAGCCGACACACCAAGCAAACTCCCGGCAATCATCAGAAGCAACTGCTTTGGAGTATCTCGCTTCTGATAATGAACCCATTGCGTGGCAAAAATGGCACTGAGTAAGGCCAGAATTACGCCAACGGGCGGGGTGTCGTGCCAGAGCCAGACAGGGCCGTCGGTACTGAATTTGATAGCAAGGGCGAGCAAACCACAGACGATGGTTGCCGACATAAACAGGTTTCGCTTTTTCATGATTGGTTTATGGTAAAAGGCACGGCAAACCTATCAGGAACCCACAGGGCAAGCCAGCCCCAACCCACAACGGGTAGCGTTGAGTAAATAACTGACGGGAATAGGCGGGTAAATGGGTTTGCCTGCCGGGAGCAAATCGGGTTTTTTATGCAGCCGGGGCGAGAACCGGGAGTTGAATCACGACGGTGGTGCCGGTTGGCTGGCTGTGCTCGTTGGTCTTGTCGATTACCGCAACACCGCCCGCCTGCCCGCTTTGCCGGCTGATGAGTTGGAGCCGCTCCTGCGTCACCCGAAGGCCCATGCTGTTGTGGGCGGCAACGGTTTGGCTTTTTAACTCACCCGCTCGTTTCCGCCCCACCCCATCGTCGTCAATGGTGCATTGCAGGCCGTTGTTGAGCGGCTTAATGAGTACGCGAATGTGGCCGGGGGTTTTCTTGTGGGCGATGCCATGCAGAATCGAGTTTTCGATGTAGGGCTGGATAATCATGGGCGGAATCGAGACCTTATTTTTGTGGATAGCGGGGTCGGCTTCCACCACAAAATCAAATGTATTATCGAACCGAAGTTGTTCCAATTCGAGGTATAGCGTCAACTGTTCGAGTTCGTCAGCCAGCGTAACCCACTCCTGACGCGAGTTTTCCAGAATGAGCCGCATCAGCCGCGCAAACTTCACGAGGTACTTATCGGCATTGTCGCTGTCGTTCTGCAACACAAACAACCGAATGGCATTCAGCGAGTTATACAGAAAGTGCGGGTTCATCTGCGCGCGCAGGGCTTTCATTTCTGACACCGCCGTGCGTTCGCGGAGGTCGCTTTTTTCTAATTGCTCCTGCACGAACCGGCGTTCGCGCCAACGCACTACCCAGATTGTCAGGCCGATCAGTAGGGCCGACAGACCCACCCGAAACCACCACGTTTGCCAGAAAGGCGGGGTAAGTATCACCCTCAGCCGGTAGCCGGTTCGGTTCCAGACTCCGTCGTTGTTCGACCCAATTACGTGCAGCACGTAATTGCCGGGAGGCACGTTGGTGTAGCTGGCAGCCGGTTGATTTTTCGCCTGATTCCAACGCTCCTCGAACCCCTCCAGCCGGTAGGCAAACTGATTACCCGCCGGGCTGTCGTAGTTCAGGGCCGCCATGTCGAAGGTGAATCCGTTCTGGGTGTAATCGAGCTGAACCGGGGACGGATTTACGGTTTGACCCGGCAAAAACTCCCGTCCATCAACCCGAAACGAAGTCAGAAACACGGGCGGCACCACCCGGTTCAACCGCATTGTGCGGGGCCTTACCGACACTAATCCCCGCCCGGCTCCAAAATAAATTCGTCCGGTAGAATCACGGGCAATAGCGTCTGATTCAAATTCCAGCGGACTTACCCCATCGTCGTCGTCAAAGGCGGTAAACCGCACTCGTTGGGTATGGGTGCAGGCAAGCCCCTGACTGGTGCTTACCCAAAGTGTGTCTCCCATCACCAGCACGGCGGCTATGTCGTTGCCGGGGAGACCATCGCGGGTAGTAAAGGTTTTGATCTTCCCCGTCCGTTCGTCTAAGCGGGCCAGCCCATTGTCGGTAGCCATCCAGATATAGCCCTGTTTATCTTGGGCAACACCCGTCACGCCGTCGTCGGGCAGGGCGTTGGGATTATCTTCCTGGTGGGTGTACTGCGCCAATAACCGCAAATCGGGGCTGATTTTATAGACCGGCCCCAAGCCACCTACCCACAGATTGCCCCGCCGGTCTACTTGTATATGATTATAACTTCGGCTCGGCAGTTTGCCGATACGGTCATCGGTAAACGAATTGCTAAACTGGCCGGTTTGGGGGTCATAAACCGTTAAATTGACGTTGGTGCCGATAAAAATGCGGCCATCCGGCCCCTGTACCATCGAAAACACCTGATTCCCCGCCACCCCGTTGGGTTGTTTCTTTCGCCCCTCAACCGGCGAGTTGGCACAGGCAATCTGCTCAAACCGATTGCGAACGGGGTCAAAACGGCTCAGTCCGCCTTCGCCACCCGCCCAGATAAACCCCTGTTTGTCAGCCAGTACCGAATACAGCAAATCCCGTCCGAGACTATTTGGGTTAGCCGGATTATGGCGGTACAGTTGGTGCGTTTGGGTGGTGGCATCAATCCGAAGCAAGCCTTCGCGGGTGGCAACCCACAGGTTATTTTTTGGATCAACCGACAGTTCGTCGGCATCCAGCCCCTGGGAGGTAGCCGGTTTATACCCCACCTCATCATACACCAAGTGAAATTTTTCGACGGTCGGGTTAAACCAGTTTACGCCTACATCGTCGGTCACGATCCAGACTAAGCCAGTACGGTCTTCATACAGCCCTTTTATGCAGTTACAGCCTAAACTGCGGGGGTTGGCCTCGTCGCTCATGTAGGTCGTAAATGAATTGGTAACCGGGTTGTAGTGGTGCAGCCCGCCCGTGCCGTATCCCACCCATAAATCGCCGGTGGTGGTAAATAACGTGAATTATGGATAAAGCCTTTTTTCGTCAGGAACGACGATGGACGGCTTGCGATCACAGAAGCAGTAAGCACTCAGCCCGGCTAATACATTAACAATGGCATTAAATGGGCTGCGATGGCGGGTGTGTTCAA
>JBBRNH010000133.1:0-9468 GCA_038230415.1 Cytophagales bacterium
GCGTACCATCCGGCGGTGAGACGCAAAATATTGCCAGTCCGCCGGTGCGGTCTCTACATTAATTTCCCCCTAATCGTCTCCGCCGTTTTCGCCAGTTCTTCCTGGCTTATTTTCAGCTTGTTATGAAAATTCATGTCGGCCATGCTGTTGAGCGGAATCAGGTGAACGTGGGTGTGGGGAACTTCTAAGCCAATCACGGCCATCCCGATTCGCTGGCACGGCACGGCCCGTTCAATGGCTCCGGCAACGGTTTTGGCAAACGCCATCAGGCCCGAATACGTGGTATTATCGAGGTCGAAAATATAATCAACTTCCTGCTTCGGAATCACGAGCGTATGCCCAACAGCGGTTGGTTCGATGTCGAGAAAAGCCAGAAACTGCTCGGTTTCGGCGATTTTGTGGGCCGGAATTTCACCGGCCACAATGCGGGAGAAGATGGTCATACCCTACCGTCCTATGTCAAGCACTTCAAATTCGAGCATACCGGCGGGGACTTTGATCTCGGCAGTGTCGCCTACTTTTTTGCCCAGCAAGCCTTTCCCGATGGGCGAACCGACCGAGATTTTGCCCGTTTTCAGGTCGGCTTCTTCTTCCGAAACCAAGGTGTAGGTCATGGTTTGCCCACTTTTTTTGTTCTTGATCTGAACCGTTGACAGCACCGACACCTGCGAGATGTCAACCGTTGACTGATCGAGCAGGCGGGCGTTGGCAACCACATCTTCGAGTTTTGAGATTTTCATCTCATGCAGTCCCTGGGCATCTTTGGCGGCATCGTATTCGGCGTTTTCGCTGAGGTCGCCTTTGTCACGGGCTTCGGCGATTTGGGCCGCAATGTGCGCCCGGCCTTTGGTTTTCAAGTCATTTAATTCGGCTTTGAGCCGGGCGAGACCTTCTGAGGTGTAATACGAAATTTTACCCATTGTTATACCTGATTAAAAACAAAAAGAACGGTACACCGACCGTTCTGCATCCATATTGGTTTTCTTTGCAGTTACGTCAGCGACCCTGTGTGATAAGATTGACTGTATGTTTTGATTTGACTACACAATTGACTCATCGTGGGGCTGTCTGTCGGTTGTTGGTCGAATGCAAGGCTACAAATTTAGTAATTCTTCGCACCCTTGTCAATAAATCAAAATCCGGTTGAGTCTCTGCAAGACCCGACCGGATTGCAAAGGAACAGATTATGCCGCCAATGGTTCAGAACGCCCGGATTGTTTTCATGGGTACGCCCGATTTTGCCGTTGCCAGTCTCACCGCCCTGCTCGCTGCCGGTTGTAACGTGGTGGCCGTCGTCACCGCGCCCGACCGTCCGTCGGGCCGGGGGTTGCAACTCATATCATCGGCAGTAAAGGTTGCGGCTGAGGCTGCGGGGTTGCCCGTGTTGCAGCCCGAAAAACTCCGCGACCCGGTTTTTTTAGACACGCTTCGTAGTTATAACGCTGATTTACAGGTCGTTGTTGCATTCCGAATGTTGCCCGAAGTTGTGTGGGCCATGCCGCGCATTGGTACGTTTAACCTTCATGCGTCGCTGTTGCCGCAGTATCGGGGGGCCGCGCCGATTAACTGGGCCGTGATGAACGGCGAGACCGAAACGGGCGTAACCACGTTTTTTATCGAAAAAGATATTGATACCGGCCAGCTTATTTTTCAGGAAACCGAAGTCATCACGCCAGACGACACCGCCGGAACCCTGCACGACCGGCTGATGCAGCGCGGGGCCGCGCTTGTGGTCAAAACCGTGCGGGCTATCGAAGCCAATAACTACCCCCGAATCGCGCAAGTACCTGGTGATGAGGCAAAACACGCGCCCAAGCTTTTCCGCGACAACACCGAAATCAACTGGAACCAACCCGCCCACGCCGTGCGGAATTTCGTGCGCGGGCTGACCCCCTTCCCAACGGCCCGGACGGTGATTAACGGTCGGTCGTTCAAGGTTTACGCGGTGTCTGTCGCCAACGACTCGCCGTTCGTGGCCGACCCCGGACAGGCGTTTACCGACAAGAAAACCACGATTCTGGTTCGGGCTACCGATGGCTGGGTGTCGGTTGACGAACTCCAGGCCGAGGGCAAACGCCGGATGACCGCCGGGGATTTTTTGCGGGGGAATACGCTTTGATGCTACGCCATTTTTAACCGCCCGGCTAATTCGTCCAGCATCGCATCCGTAAAATCTAAATGCGTCACAAACCGAACCAAGTGCTTGCCGAAGGTAACAGCCCCGATGCCGTTGGTGGCTAACTGCGCCACATAATCGGTGGCTAAAACGGTGTCGGGAAGCCTGAAAATCACGATGTTGGTTTCGATGGGGTAAATTTCCTGCACTTCCGGCAGGTTTTTCAACATTTCTCCGATCTGCCGGGCGCGGGCGTGGTCGTCGCGGAGCCGGTCAACGTGATTATCGAGGGCATAGACACCCGCAGCGGCCAGAAATCCCGCCTGCCGCCAGCCCGCGCCCATCAGTTTGCGATAACGCCGAGCCTGCCGGATAAAATCAGTTTTGCCCAGCAACAGCGAACCCACCGGGCAACCTAACCCTTTTGACAGACAGATACTTATCGAATCGAACAGCGGGCCGTATTGAGCCGGGGTTTCGCCCGTTTCGACCAATGCGTTAAAAATCCGCGCCCCGTCGAGGTGAAGAATCAGGCCGGTCTCGTCGCACACTTGCCGGATAGCGGTAATCTCCGGCACGGTGTAGTAACAGCCCCCGCCTTTGTTGATGGTGTTTTCTAAACAGACCAACCGCGAGAGTGGTCGGTGTGGGTCGGCGGGGTTATTGATGGCATCGCGGATGAGGTCGGGCGTGAGTTTGCCGCGCTTACCGGCCAGCAGTGCCACCGAAGCCCCGGCGTTTGCCATGATTCCTCCGCCTTCGTAGAGATAGACGTGCGAAAGCTGGTCGCAGATGACCTCATCGCCGGGGCGGGTGTGGGTTCTGATGGCGAGTTGATTGGTGAGCGTGCCACTGGCGCAAAACAGGGCCGCTTCCATCCCGAAGAGTTGGGCGGTTTTGGTTTCAAGCGCATTTACGGTGGGATCGTCGCCAAAAACATCGTCGCCGAGGGGCGCGGCAAACATGGCCTCGCGCATGGCGGGCGTGGGGCGGGTAACGGTGTCTGAACGGAGGTCAATCATCCGGCAAAATTACGCCATTCTCAAAATCAATCCGGCATCAATACCAAGCCTATTCCGGCCATAATGTATGGACTCAAACCAATCGTAATCTGACTTTGATTTTGGTGCCTGTATTCTCGGCAATCAAGATGAATGGGGCCGACAACGCCAATTCACTTGCCAGAATCGTTTCTAAACTTTGCTGATGCGGTTCGGCATCAAAGTGGCCGGGTCTGAGGTACAAAATTCCTGTAAATGGTTCTCCCTGCGTAAAAACAAGCGTACCAAAATCGCTGTCATGCGTAACCACAACGCGGCTTTGCTGATGGGCAATGGGTAATAACTCACTATCTTTTCGCCCGGCCCAGCCTTCTTCCTTGACATCTAATACATCAAAACCCGCTTCCCGCAAAAATTGCACGATTAGCGGGTCAATGTTTTCGTCGGTCAGCAAATCAAAATCACGAATTGTCATCAGTTTGCCACCGAAAATTCGATAAGGATTTCGTTTTTCACCGATGCTGCCGCGTACCGAATCGCTTCCTGAACGGCTTCTTTTTTCAGGTGTGGGTATTTCAGCACGATAGCGTCAGGAGTTGCGCCCGATGCAACCCATTCCATAATGAGTTCTACACTGATTCGGGTTCCGGTCAGGCAAGGTTTCCCACCCAGAATGTCGGGATTAGCGGTGATGTAGCGAAAGGCGTTCATGGGATGTAGTTTGTCATTTTATCAACTATACTCAAAAATCTTCCGCACGAAACACCGTCGAAACCACGCGCTGCCAGGCCGGGTGACGGTTGATGTAGGCGGCTACGAACGGGCAAAGCGGCACAATTTTCAGGTTGTTGCGCTCAGCGTATGCTAAAACTTCCTCTACTAATTTGGAGCCAATGCCCTGCCCTTCGAGCGACGGGTCAACCTCGGTGTGGGTCAGGGCCAGGGTTTCGTCGTCGGGCTGCATAAACTCGACGATGGATAATTTGCCGTCGGTTTTTAGTTCAAACCGATGCCTGTGGCTGTTAAGATGAATAGTTGATTCGGTCATGGGTGTTGTTTAGCTGTTTACTGCCCACTGATAACTGTTCTCGGTTCCCACTTCACTTCTTCGGCGTTGGTTTCCTGGGCTATCTTGCGGCTCAACATAAACAGATAGTCAGACAGCCGATTGAGGTACTGAATCAACAACGGGTCAACGGGCGCGGTTTCGTTCAGGGCAATCACCAAGCGTTCGGCCCGGCGGCAAACGGTGCGGGCGAGGTGAGCAAACGACACCGACTGGTCTCCGCCCGGCAGCACAAACACCCGCAGTTCGGGCAGGTCGGCATCCATCGCGTCCATCTCGGTTTCGAGCAGCGTAATATCATCGGGAATAATGGCGGGCATGGCCTGTTTGGGAGCCTTGCCGGGGTCGGTGGCGAGTTCGGCCCCAACGGTAAACAGCCGATCCTGAATTTCTTTCAGCAGGTCTTTTCTGAACTCATTCACGGGTTGGTCGCGCAGGAGACCAATCCACGAGTTTAGCTCGTCAACCGTGCCGTAGCTATCAATTCGGAGGTCGGCTTTGCTGACCCGTCGCCCGCCGATGAGCGACGTTTGGCCGGTGTCGCCCGTTTTTGTGTATATTTTCATCCTGCAAAGAAACGGTAATTAGTGGCAAGTGGTTAGTGATTAGTGGCAAGTGGTTAGTGGCAAGTGATAAGTTCTGCCGGGCGAAGCACTGACTACTTGCCACTAACCGCTAACCACTAAATTATGAGAACAGAAACGTTTTTTATCCGCGTCTGGCGGCTTATTTCGACACTCGGCTTCGTGCTGTCGCTTTTTTCGAGTCACGTATCTTACCCCGGCGAGGTGGCCGTGCGGTTCAACAGCCTCGGTCAGGCCGTGCAATACGTTAACCGCGACGTGCTGTTTTACAGCGTAATCGCCATTTTTCTGATTGTGAATGTGCTGGTTAATGCTGTTGTCCGGCTGTTTCCCAAGATACCGATGGCAACCCTCACCGTGCCACACCAACCAATATGGGCCGACAACCGCGCCGAACTCAACACTGTGTTTACCAACTGGTTTTACGGCCTGATGTGCGCCGTGAACACAATTCTGGCCTTGGGGCTGTTTGTGCTGTCGCTCCTGAACCGTTCCACCAGTACAAACTCGCCCGAAAGCTACGTGTGGCTGTTGCCCATCAGTACGCTGATTTTGATTTCAGTGATTGCCGCGTTACCCGTCCGGTTGCTGATGAAACCCCGCTTTGCCGATGCCTGACTTATTGCTCGATCAGTTTCAATACGACTTGCCCGACCACCGCATTGCCCGGTTTCCGTTGTCTCAGCGTGACCACTCGAAATTACTGGTCTATCGGCACGGCCAAATCACGCACAGTCAATTTTCTGACCTAACCCAGTATCTGCCTACTGATTCTTTCCTGGTTTTTAACGATACCAAAGTGATTCCGGCGCGGTTGCCGTTTGTGCGGGCAACGGGCGCGGCTATCGAGTTGTTTTTGTTGAATCCCGTTCCCGCCGACACCCCTATTAGTGGGGCAATGGCCGCCGAAAGCCCGGTTGTCTGGCAGTGCATGGTGGGCAACCGTAAACGCTGGAAACCCGATGAAGTGCTAACCCTGATGCTTGCCGATGAGCTGCTCGGCGAGGTGGTATTAACGGCGGCATGGCACGATTACGAGCAGTTGCACATTCGGTTTTCGTGGCAACCTGTTACCTGTTCGTTCGCCGAAATTATCCGGCTGGCGGGGCAGATTCCGCTGCCGCCCTATCTCAATCGCGAAGCCACCGCCACCGACCGCGACACCTACCAAACCGTCTATGCCAAACTCGACGGGGCCGTTGCCGCGCCTACCGCCGGACTGCATTTTACCGATGCCGTGTTTGAAAACATCCGTCAGCGCGGCATCGGTCACGATTTTCTGACGTTGCACGTCGGCGCGGGAACGTTTCAGCCCATCAAAACGACCGACGTTCGTCAACACGTCATGCACAGCGAACAGGTGGTTTATACCCGGAAAAACGTGGCGAATCTGCTGGCAAATCTGGGTAAACTCATTCCCGTTGGCACTACCTCGATGCGGGCAATGGAAAGCCTGTACTGGTTTGGTGTCAGGCTGTTGCGGCAGGAAACTAACCCGTTTGTGCTTGATCAGGCGTATGCCTATCAGATTCCTGAAGCTGAACAACCCACATCTGAAGCCGCGTTACAGGCCGTGATGGACTATTTTGAGGAGACAAAAACCGAGATGGTTATGGCCCAAACCAGCATTTATATTACGCCTGGCTACCCGCTAAAACTCTGTAACGGCCTGATAACCAACTTTCATCAGCCCGGTTCCACCCTGATTTTGCTTATCTCGGCTCTTATTGGCCCCGACTGGCGCACGGTTTATGCCGAAGCATTAGCCAACGAGTATCGGTTTTTGAGTTACGGCGATTCGTCGTTGCTCTTGCCGTAAACCTGTACTTTTGCCCCCATGAATTTTATCGAAGAACTACGCTGGCGCGGAATGCTCCACGATATGATGCCCGGCACCGAGACTCAGTTAAACCGCGAAATGACGGCTGGCTATATTGGTTTTGACCCAACAGCTCCCTCGTTGCACATCGGCAATCTGGCAACGGTTATGCTGCTGGTGCATCTGCAACGCGCTGGTCATAAGCCGGTTGCGCTCGTCGGTGGGGCTACGGGCATGATTGGCGATCCGTCGGGCAAGAGTGCCGAGCGTGATTTTCTGAGCGAAGAAACCTTGCGGGCCAATCAGGAAGGCGTTCGGAAGCAGTTAGAAAAATTCCTGGATTTCGATTGTGGCGAAAACTCTGCCGAGCTGGTCAATAACTACGATTGGTTCCGGGAGTTCTCGTTTCTTGATTTCCTGCGTGAAGCCGGTAAACATCTGACCGTGAACTACATGATGGCAAAAGATTCGGTAAAAAAGCGGCTCGAAACCGGAATTTCATTCACCGAATTTTCGTACCAACTTTTGCAGGGATACGATTTTTACTGGCTCTACAAAAACAAAGGCGTTCGGTTGCAAATGGGCGGTTCCGATCAGTGGGGCAACATCACCACCGGCACCGAACTCATCCGGCGCAAAGAGTCGGGCCAAACCGGAGCCAGCCAGGAAAGCGGAACGGGGGAGGGCGAAACCAACGACCCGCATACTGAAGCCGCCGATAGCCAAACTACTGAACGGGAAGCGTTTGCACTAACCACGCCCCTCGTCACCAAAGCCGATGGCACAAAGTTTGGCAAATCAGAATCGGGTAACGTGTGGCTCGACCCGACTATGACCTCACCCTACCAGTTTTATCAGTTTTGGCTCAATGCCACCGATGCTGACTGCCACCGGCTGATTCGGGTATTTACGTTACTATCGAAAGCAGAAATTGAAGACTTAGAAAACCAGCATACCCAAGCCCCGCACCTGCGGATTTTGCAACGCGCCATTGCCGGGGACGTTACGGTTCGGGTTCACGGGCAGAAAGGCCATGACTTAGCCGTGAAAGCGTCGGAGGTTTTATTCGGGAAAGCCACCCTCGAAACCCTGCAAGCCATTGAAGCCGACGAGTTCGCCGTGATTTTCGACGGGGTTCCGCAAACCGACATCACCGCTAATGAACTGGCAACGGCCAAAGACATTACCGATTTACTGTCGGTCGTTACGCGATTCGAGATTTATCCCTCGAAAGGCGAAGCCCGGCGGGCCATCACACAGAACGCGGTCAGTATCAACAAGCAAAAAATCAGCGACCCGGCCATGCCCGTGCCGTCTGACTGGTTGCAGGGCCGGTATTTGCTGATCTCGAAGGGCAAGAAAAACCACCTGATTAAGAAGGGCTGACAAACGCTATAATGCCCGTTTTTCGTCGGCCCGCCACGCATACCAACCCCGAATGTTGAGGGCCAGATAAATCAGGCTGCCGATGAGCGTCGCGCTGCTTTGCGTAAGGTAAGCCATTGCCAGGCCCGTTATGTCGGAGACAATCATGCTCACAAAACCGAGTTTATTTTTGTTGCCAAGCAGATAAACGGCCAGGATTGACGCGGTGTACCAAAGCCAATCGAGACCGTAATACCGAAATAGATCGTCGGTAATGAATGTCACTGCGGTAAAGTTGTTACTTGCCACGTCAGGGTATTTCGGTGGAGATCAACAAAGCCTGCTGTTTCGTACAGTTTTTGAGCGCGGTCATTGTAGAATTCCGTTTGCAGATGAAGGGCGAACAGGCCCAAACTGTTTGCTTTTTGCTGAATGGCGGCCAATACCTGTTTCCCAATACCCCGATTGCGGTGGTCAGGTGTTACATAAAATTCGTCTACGAAAGCATCGCGCCCGCCAAATTCAAATGTGAATCCGTAGGTAAGTGCTACATAACCAATCGCCTGATTATCAATGTCAATAAGCCAAATTGAACCCAAATGAGTATTCACCAAAAACTCAGAAACAGCCCGCTGTCGTACCAACTCATTGAACGGATACGAAAAATGCTGACAAAACCGGGCCATCAAATCCAGCACAGTGTTCCGGTCGTCTGGCATAGCCTGCCGCAGGCCGAACGTTTCTGGGAGAGAATCAGACATGGCTATCGGCAATGAGCCGGTTCATCTCCCCGCTGATGGCTTTGGTGCCGAACCGTGCGCTGAATGTTTTGCGGTATATGTCTTTGGCCGGATACACCAACTGAATCATCGGGCCGTAGTTCGATTCGAGAATCATGGTTTGAATCAGAAACCCGAACGATTGAATAATAAACCCGGCTTTTAGTTTCGGAACAATCACGGCGTTATTGTCGGCGTGGTGAACGCTGGTGATAAACTGAAAACCCTCGTCAAGAATCCGGGGTATGATGTATTTCAGGAACGCCGAATAAATTCCCCGGCCCTGATAATCGGGAATTATGCCCGTGTTTGCCATGAAATAGTCCAGTTCGCTGCGCTGAAATCCAAAGTGCCACCCGATGGGCGTTTCGCCATCGTAGATCAGAAAATAGCGTTGTAAACTGCTTGCTAAATTGCTTTTCAGTACGGCCATTTTCGCCTGCTCATCGTCGGTAAAAATACCATCAAACGGAATAGAGTCTTCGTCGGGAAAAACGGTTGTCTGATGCTGGTTAAAGACAGCTTCCCAGGTTTCGGCACTAACTTCCTGAACGTAATAGCTGTCGAGTAAATGTGTTTTGTTCATCGTTTAATTTAAGTTAACGTGGATTATGGATAAGTCTTCTGTGATACGCTGACAGTGAGTGCATAGTAGGCAGGAGATGCCGAGATTTGTAGGACCAACTAACATTTCTCACAACCCCCGCCCATATGCTCCGCGAAGATAAAGCAAACAAA
>JBBRNH010000134.1:0-9425 GCA_038230415.1 Cytophagales bacterium
ATTTCACCTGGCACCGTAGATTCCTCCTGTCCGCACCGGCGTACCGGTCGGAATGACAAAAATGCGCTTTGCTGCTAATTATACAGCGTTTGAATAAACATGACTTCCCATTTGACAACGCCCCCGATTACCGAACTTACCGTGCCACCGGGCCACCGGATTTATTTCGCGTCTGATTTTCACCTCGGCGCACCCAACCCGGCCAGCAGCCGCGCCCGCGAACGGGCCATTGTCGCCTGGCTCGATGCGGCCCGCGCCGATGCAGCCGCTATTTTTCTCGTTGGCGACGTGTTCGACTTCTGGTTTGAATACCGAAATGCCATTCCGAAGGGATTCCTGCGGTTTCAGGGCAAACTCGCCGAACTCGTAGACGCGGGCATCCGCATCGAGTGGTACGTGGGCAACCATGACCTGTGGCTGGCCGATTATTTTACCGACGAATTAGGCATCATCATGCACCGGCAGCCCCAAACCTACCTGATTGCCGGCAAGCGGTTTCTGGTTGGTCACGGAGACGGCCTCGGCCCCGGCGATTACACCTACAAACGATTGAAACGGGTGTTTGAGAGTCCGGTGGCGCAAACGCTGTTCCGGTGGCTGCACCCCGACCTGGGCATCGGGCTGGCGTTGCGGTGGTCGAGTAGCAGCCGAATTGGTCACGACGAACGCGGGGAGGTGTTTCTGGGCGAAGACCGCGAATGGCTGGTACAGTATTGCCACGAGATCGAGCGGCAGCAGCACCACGATTTTTATATTTTCGGCCATCGCCACCTACCCTTGGACCTGCCCATCGGCCCAACCAGCCGCTACATCAACCTCGGCGAGTGGGTCTCGGCGAAGACATACGCGGTTTTTGACGGAGAGACGGTAGTAGTGAAGAATTATGACGGGGCCGCCCGTGCGGTGAAGAGTAAAGAATAATTTCTCTGGAATACTCTACACTCATAACTCATAATTCTTCACTGACTCACGGCTCCTTCCAGCAGCCGGATGCTGCCCGTTGCCGCGTTGATTTCGGCTTCGATGCCGAGGGGAACCGTGAATTTGTCTTTGATATGGCCGATCATGGCTCCGGTGAAGGCCGGGATGCCGAGCGGGGTGATATGGTCAGCGAAAACGTCTTCGAGCGTGAGCGAGCCGTAGCCGCCACTGCCCGCGTCGCAACGGGTGCATTTCCCGAACACAAACCCGGAGATTTTGCCCAGAACCCCGGCTAATGACAGGTGGGTCAGCATTCGGTCCATGCTGTACACATCCTCGTGGGTATCTTCAACAAACAGGATAGCGTTTTGAAAATCAGGCAGATAGGGCGAGCCGACGATGTGGCACAGCACCGTGAGGTTGCCGCCCAGCAGCCGTCCCCGCGCCGTGCCGGGCCGCAACGTACTGACGCGGTCATCGGTTTGGGCCAGCAGCTTGCCCTTGTCGGTGGGGTTGGTGAAGGTTACGGCCTCGCCCGCCATCGTCACCCGGCGCAGCCAGTCAACGGTAAACTCATTCCAGGTGGCGGCTCCTTCGGGGCCGTGCATGGTTACGAGGCCGGTTTTGGCGTTGATTCCCAGCAATAATGCGGTGATGTCGCTGTATCCAAGCAGGATTTTGGGGTTACGCCGAATCAGGTCATAATCGAGCAGGGGCAGTAGCCGGGCGCAACCCCAGCCGCCGTGCATCGCCATGATGGCGTTCACGGCGGGGTCGGCAAAGTGGGCGTTGAGGTCGGCGGCCCGGTCGGCATCGCGCCCGCCGAGGTAGCCGTATCGGTCATAAAAATGGGCCGATAGTTTGGTCTTGAATCCCAGCGCGGCCAGCGATTCCTGCGTGATCTGCACCTGTTCTCGGCTGTATGCCGGAGCCGCCGGACAACACAGCCCGATGGTATCGCCGGGTTTGAGCCGGGGCGGTTTCAGCGGGGCCAGCGTTGTTCCGGGCGCAGGCGCGGTGCTGGTCGCAGTAGCCGACGATGGTGTTACTGACAACGCCATTGCGGGCAGCAGTGCCGACCCCATAAGCGGGGCCAACGTGGTGGTTTTCAGAAAGGAACGCCGGGAGGTCATAGTTTTAGTGGTAAGTAGCAAGTGGTAAGTGGTAGTTGGTTAGCGCAGGGATACGGATGCGGTAGCCAACTTGCCACTAACCACTTACCCCTTGCCACTCTTTATTGATACCGTTCTACCTCAAACCGGAGTTCTTCCACCAACTGCCGCATCCGGTCGAGGTTGGGGGCGGCTTCGGGGAGTTGCTGGCTGAAAAACGCCTTGATTTCCCAGACCTCCAGCACGTCTTTGAGCGGCACTTCGCGGCTGGGCAGGTTGGGTTTGTCGGTCGTGAGCAGCAGTGTTCCTTTCACTTTCACCTGATTAAACACCCGCCGACAGACCACGCCCTGCTGATGCACGAGCAGCACAAACAGCCGCCCGTCGGCAATGTCATACCAGTTTTTGACGAACTGCCCCACCAGCAACGCCCCCGGAAACGGAAAATCACTGTCGGCCTCAAACGCCCGGAAATGACCAACGGGCAGCGTCGGCAGGCGCAGCGTGGGCAGTTGGGCCATGTAGTCGGGCTGGCGGTGGCGTTGGCTGTATTCGGCAAACTGGTACTGCATCAGCAGCGGCACCACCCCCGGCTGATCGGGCGATAACAGAGCCGGTGTCGGCGCGGGCAGGTCATACTGATTGTTGAAAGCGGGCGGTGGAGAAACGGGTTGATTAACGGCGTTAATCGGCGTTGATCCGGCAGAAACGCGACTTTCTGGTACCGGCGAATTAGCGAATTGGCGGCTTGTCTCGCCACGTACTGGCACCACTGGCTCCGTAATGACCGGCGCGGCTGGCCGGGGGCGGGGCGCGGTGTCAACCATCGGAGCCGGCTTTTGTGGGGTCGGCGTGGGCGCATCCAGATCTAAAAAACTGCGCGACACCGGCTGTTCAGTAGGTTGGTTGGCCCCTGACTGCACTGCTCGGTCTGTTCTGGCTATGGCTGGTCCCGCCGGGGGCAGTACGGTATTTGCCCCCCCATTCGACCCCTTGTAGTATTTCTCTAAAACCGATGCCAGCGGTTTCGGCACATCGCTTAGGTTCGGGGCTTTGGCGTTGCGGCCCGTGCTGGTTGCCCCCTCGCCAAACAGCCCGTTATCATCACCATCATCATCGTCGGGGTCGGCAAACGGGTCGTCGTGATGGGCGGCTTGCGGGCGGGCTGGTGGGGTAGGAGACGGCCCGGCCCCGCCCCGCTCGAAGGTCAGGTTGGGCGTTTCGCGGAGTTTGCGCAGGTCGTTGCGGGTCAGGTTATCAACGGTGATGCTGAACGCCTTCGCTATGGCAATCATGTTGTTGGGATTGGGATTGGCGCGGGCTTCTTCGTAGGCACCGACCAACGAGCGTTTTATCCCGATTCGGCGGGCAAACTGATCCTGGGTCAGGCCGTTTAGCTTCCGCAGGTACTTGATGTTTTCGCTGATGAGACTCATTCAGGCCGGGTTAGTAAAATTTTAGTAAAGATAGAACTTTTAGCAATACGCCCGAATGGGCCGTTTTTCACGTAAATGTTGTAGGTTTACCTTACAAAATAAAGACGGAGAACCGCCGGGAGTATCGCATGAAATACCTCAATCCAGTTGTCAGAATTACGCTGATTCTGCTGATCGTAACGGCCAACATTGGGTGCGATCAGGCCACCAAAACCATTGTCCGGCAGCGAATTGGCTATGGCGACACGTTGCTTCTTTTAGACCATCATCTGACCCTGACGCGGGTCGAGAACACGGGCGCGTTTCTGAGTTTGGGCGCGTCGCTGTCTCCCGTTATCAAAACTATACTGCTGATGGGTTTGCCGATACTGGCTCTGTTGGCCGGCTTGTTTTACTTACTCACTAACAGAAAATTGGCGAAGATGCCCCTACTGGGTGGCTGTTTCGTGATTGGGGGCGGCATTGGAAATGTGCTGGACAGGGTGCTGTATGGCTCCGTTACGGACTTTTTGCACCTGCGGTTCGGCATTTTTCAGACGGGCATCTTCAACGGGGCCGATGTCTCCATTATGCTCGGTGTTGGTATCATGCTGTTCTGGTCATTCCTGAAAACCAGCGCATCGCACACCGCCTGACCGTATCACCCCGAAAACCATTAACCCAAAACCAACGATGACTACCCTGACCCCCGAAACCGACCAGGTGCGCCCCGGTATTGACGCGATCTTTGCCGCTCAGCGCACCCACGCGCCCGTGATGGCCCTGACCACCGCCCGCGAGCGCATCGAACGCATCCGGCGCATCCAATCCTGGATCATTACCCACGAGGCCGACATTGCCAGTGCCATGTACGATGACTTTAAAAAGCCCGCATCGGAGGTGCTGTTGGGCGATTTGGGCGCGGTGCATTACGAAATCAAGTACGTCATCAAACACCTCGTGGGCTGGCTCAAACCGCAGTCCGTGCCAACGCCCCTGTCGCTGATTGGCACCCGCAGTTACGTGCGGCACGAGCCGAAGGGAACGATGCTCATCATTGCGCCCTGGAATTACCCGTTTGGGCTGGTTATCAAGCCGTTGGTGACGGCCATTGCGGCTGGCAATGTGTGTATGCTCAAACCGTCGGAGATGACTCCGCACACGGCAGCCCTGCTGCACCGCATGATAACGGCGTTGTTCCGGCCCGAAGAGGTAGCCGTCTGCGAAGGCGATGCCGACGTAGCCACCGCGCTGCTGGCCTTGCCGTTTAATCATATTTTTTTTACCGGAAGCCCGGCGGTGGGTAAGATCGTGATGGCAGCAGCGGCCAAACACCTCACCTCGGTCTCGCTCGAACTCGGCGGCAAATCGCCCTGCATCGTTGATGAATCGGCGGATATTCAGGCGGCAGCCGGGCGCGTGGCCTGGGGTAAATTTTTTAACAGCGGTCAGACCTGCATCGCCCCGGATTATGTGCTGGTGCATGAATCGGTACACGGGCCGTTTATGGATGCCTTCCGCAAGGCCGTGCAGGCAATGTACAACCCCGACGGACAACCCGTCGAAGCTTCCGACAGCTATTGCCGATTGGTGAATAACCGGCACTTTCGGCGGGTGCAGGGGTTGGTGGATGATGCCGTGCGGCAGGGCGCAACCGTAACGATGGGCGGCAAGATGAACGAAGCCGACAATTTTATTGAGCCGACCGTGCTGGAGAATGTGACCGACAGCATGGCCGTGATGACCGACGAAATCTTTGGCCCGGTGCTGCCCGTACTGACGTATTCGAGCAACGACGAGGTGTTACGCACCATCAACAGCCGCGAAAAACCCTTAGCCCTCTACATCATGAGCCGCAACCGGCAGAACATCGAATACCTGATGGCGCGGACCTCGGCGGGCGATTCGGTGATTAATGACCTGCTGTTTCAGTTCAGCCACATCGAACTGCCCTTCGGCGGGGTCAATAACAGCGGCATCGGCAAGACCAATGGGTATTATGGTTTTCAGGAATTTACCAATGCACGGGGCGTGATTCAGCGCGACTTCGGCACCTCGAAATTTGTTTATCCGCCCTACACCGATCTGGTCAAGAAAATTGTGGGGTTAGTTGTGCGGAAACTGTAACCGGCGGGAGCAGGCGAGACCGTAGGCTGATTGCTACGCAGCCGGGCGATGCCAAACAACCGCACCGGCGTTTTCTAATTTCAGAACGAGACATTGCTCGTTAAGGTGGTTTAACCGGGGCGTTTCGTGTGTCAGCCGGAACCCGCCCAACGCCCGCAGGGGTTGATGCTCACGAAACTATGACTGAACACGAAAGCACCCCCACGTTTACACCCTTTGATGGTTGGGCTGCAAACCCACCTTCGGGGACGAGCAACCTGTCGCTGGAAACCGACCCACGCGGAGCGGACACAAACGCACTTACACTTTTTTATGCGAAAGGGCGAAGCTAAACAACGCACTTTCCAAATTTTAGAACCGAGTCTTGTCAAACTCTGACTGTTGGGACGTTCGCCCAGTCGCCGAGGACTTGACCAACACATTTTGGCTTACCCGTCGGGGCGTTTGCTCTGTCGCCGAAACCCGCCGAACGAACAAAAAACCTGATTTCTACCTGCTTCAATAACATCAGTCCCCTTGTTAGCGGTTCGTTGTTTTTCTCATCAATCTATATTATTTTTTGCCTATAGTGTCATAAAAACCACTTGGCGAATATATATGTAGAGAAACTGAGTTTGTGTCCGAATTTTTTAGAATATGCAACTCAGGGGCTTTGATGTAACCAATTTCTCCTTTTTTGTGAACGGTTTTAATAGTATCATTCTCTATTAGCTTTTCTTCAAACAATTTACCTTCAAGAATTTTCATCAAACAACCATTTTCGGGATGAGGATGTCTTGGTGTTTCTTGTAATGGTTTCCAACAAAGTAGTCGTATTTCAAATTTTTCAGTTTTATACAACGTATTTGAGTAATATTTGTCTGCCGTGAATTGAATATACTGGTCAAAACCTTCTAGGTCAGCATCTAAAAACTCTTCTTGAAAGATTTCGAGACTAACGAACTCTTTTAATTGCGTCAGCTCTAATAACCTGTTTTGTAGTTGCGATAGATTCATTATCCATTAAATTGTCGAAGATGATGGTCTGTATGCTTATAAGCCAAATATCCGATTTGTTCTTTGGTCATTTTTCCAAAAAAGGAATGTATGAAATTGGGATTTGAATAATCGGCATAGTTTTCAATCAATGTAATCCATTCCTTTTTTTTTGATGCTACATCACCATTTTTTTCTGTTACTTTAAGTTCTGCAAGTGTTGGTACATTTTTTCTTAATGGACTTTCATCTTTAGTCATATCTTTCAAAGCCATTTTACCAAATATACGACCAATGAAAGTTTGTTTGTATTTATGTTCACTTTTACCTAATATCCACCCGTCCCATAATGCGCAATGTTTCAGCATTTGATAAATATTCATTTTACCCCATTGGGTAGTACTATTTTCGTTGATTGAATTAATTCTGTTAATCAATTCGTCTCTTGTTGCTTTGTCAAATATTGATTTCATATTTTCTGTTCGTTATTTATTCAATGTCTTTGGTTTCGATGTTTCCCTCTACAATAGCCGCTAACTCGCGGATCGTGCAACTCAATTTTTTTATACCTAGGGCGAAGCTCAATAACGCACGTCCAAACTTTTGTACCGAGCCTTGTTAAACCCCGCCTGTTGCGACGTTTACCTTGTCGCACGGTGTTAACCGACAAACCAAAACCTTCCTTATAGGAACGTTCCCGGTGTCACACGCAACCCGCCGAACAAGCAAAAAACCTGACTTCTACAGCCTGCAACCTGTTGCTAAGATGCTGGCAAACAAGCATTTGATGGACTCGCACCCAACGCCAGCAAGGGCTGATGGCAAGCAAGGTAGCTGAAATGGGTGAAAAAGTCTCATGCCTTTACACCCTTGTTTGGTTGGGTTGTCCTCCGAGTGCCAGGCAGCTTCATGTCGCCGGAGACACTGAAATGCCTGACCCGCAAACACAAAACCAGAGCGAACAAAAAACCTAACTATATCCGGGCAGCTTGGTGTCGCCGGTGACGAGCAAAGGCAAAACCGAACGAACTAAAAAACGCCTGTTGTAGCCCGGTTGCTTCCTGTCGCCTGCGCTGAACGAACAAAACAAACAACCCGACAACCGCTAAAAACCAACGAACTGACGAGCGAACTAAAAAAACGTTCAAATGCCGATCTGCTTGGTGTTGCCCGACAAACCGAGCGATAATAAAAACCGAAATAAACGAAAAGCTAACTGTCACCATATCGAATTATTTTGCTTTCAAACATAGAATCATTTTTGATTCATCTTTTCATTAAACTTTCTTATGTATTCCTTTCGTTTACTTTTAATTTCAGGTTCTTCTGAAAAGGCTTTTAAAATGTCAGGCTCTGATGCAAATAATTTCTTTAAATTGTTTACTGTAGCATTTTCAAACCTTCCCTTATCGTTAATAAACATTTCTACCCCATCTGTAGCAGCATTCAATATTGTAGTTAATAATCCAGCATGATAAATATATGTAAATGAAGGATTTTTCCCAATAAAGTCTAAAGGCCAAAATAGTTGTTTTGAACCATTAACACTTAAATCAACGAATACCTTCTGTCCATCACAAAGGCCCCAGTGTTTACCAACCTTTTTTTCATCGTCTTCGAGTATGAATTTATAATCACCACTTGCACCGCCAAGTCCTGAAACAGAACTGAACGCTGATTTATCAACAACTTTAAATTTTCGGATAATTGATGGAGAGTTGTGAATATACTCTTCGTATGTTTTGTAAAATCCTTTTTTTAAGACTTTACAATTCCAAATAAAAATCGTGTCTAAATTTTTCGAGTAGTCAATCGGATGATTTGTAAGAATCGTTGGTGAAGAAGATGAAATATTGATTGGGGAAGTAATCACTTTTTTAGGAGTTACTTCTGTTTTATTTACAATTCTTCTTATAATTTTCAACTCGTCGATGGTAGAAACTAAATCATCCAATTGACTATTTTCCGCAATTTTACCATCAGAGAAAATGATTTTTTCTATAACTGACTTGGGTATCTCGTTTGGTGGAGAGTCGTTTTTATCTACTGCTCTGGCAAGGACTGTCTTTTTCTCAAATGCTATTTCATATACTTTAACGATTCTTTGATTCTTAAAATAGATTTGATGTTGAGCTGAAACGTTAGTGATTAGGCTAAAAAAAAGGAGAAATAGTAGTATTGTTGTTTTCATGGTTTTGAAATGTTTAGAAAATCGCCCAACGCCCGAAAGGGCTGATGGCGAACGAGTTAGTCAGAAAAAACGGCCAAACTTCCCTGCCTTTACACCCTTTCTTGGTTGGGCTGCTACCTTGCACACCGGCGAGCATCCTGTCCCAGGGGACGTGACTGACGCGAAGCTGACGCAAACAGCATTACCAATTTTATTACTTTTGCGAACCGGGGCGGCAACTCTGTCGCAGGAAACGCAACTATGAGATTCAAAGAAATTTACTTGGTTTTTGTCCTGTTCATCCCAATCCCCGTAATTGTTTGGGAAAAGAAACAGCAGTTTGGTCGGCGATTAAGTTGATTGTCAAACTATCTTCTTCTGAATCTCCTTCAACGTTTCTTGAACGTCTGACAAATCGTGTCCTTCTGCCACTTGATTGTTGAGAATGATCTGAATTTTCGATAAAATAATATCCAGTTTTTCCCCTAAAATGTGCTGGTTTCCCCGTATTGCTTTTAAGTTTTCGTGAACTTCGTTCAGTTCATTCTCTGTCATAGTTATTTAATTTAACGTGGATTATGGATAAGTCTTCTGTGATACGCTGACAGTGAGTGCATAGTAGGCAGGAGATGCCGAGATTTGTAGGACCAACTAACATTTCTCACAACCCCCGCCCATATGCTCCGCGAAGATAAAGCAAACAAA
>JBBRNH010000135.1:0-9141 GCA_038230415.1 Cytophagales bacterium
GAGTTTGTTTGCTTTATCTTCGCGGAGCATATGGGCGGGGGTTGTGAGAAATGTTAGTTGGTCCTACAAATCTCGGCATCTCCTGCCTACTATGCACTCACTGTCAGCGTATCACAGAAGACTTATCCATAATCCACGTTATTCTACGAGTTCAAACAGGGCTTCGATCTCTACCGAAATATTTTGTGGCAGCGACCCCATGCCGACAGCACCCCGCATCCCAACGCCGTTTTCGTCAGAAATGGCCGGTTCGGGATGGTTTACGAACGGAACACCCAACCCAAAATCGGGCCGTGAATCAGCTACTTGGTCATATACTCGGTTAGGTTTTTCAGGGCCGATTGCTGAACTTTTTTTCGCAAATAACCCGTCCAGCCCAGCAGCAATCCCGGCAGACCGAGGGCCTGGCGAGACCAGCTATAAAAATCAAAACGGTCGGTGTGCTGGCTGATTTTCCCGTTTTTAAACACAAAATTAGCCATTACGCGGTTCACAACCGGGCGTTTGGTCTGGTTGAATGTGTAGGTTGCCACCCACGTTGCCGAGCCGGTGGTGTCGTTGGCCTGCACATCTGAGAAGGTCAGGGTAAGGTCTTTACCGCGCCGGATGAGCATTTCCCACATTTTCCGGGTCTGAGTGGCATCGAGGTTTCGGAAAACTTCGTCGGTAAACGTGGCATCGTCGGCGTAGCAAGCCTGCATGGTAAGGTAGTTCTTCCGTTGAAAGGCTTCGTAAAACGACGTGATGAGTTGTCGGTTTGGGTGCATACGATTATTGGGCTTAATACAGGTTTGGGTCAGGCACGATGGCGGTGATGGGTTGACAGAGTTTGACAAAGTAGACGTTCTTTTTTGGCTAACTTTGGGTAAATCTCAAAATTATGCGATCATTCGACACCTGGACTTACGAGCAAGTTGAAGATGCGTTCGGCATCGCACCTGTACGAATAAACCCTCAATTAGAGGACTGGCTTGCCGCTACTGGTTGCAACCCAAATCCTGCCGAGAAAGAAGTACTGGATTATTACCGTAACCTGCTCTTTGATGAGGTTCAGAACTGGAATGAAGACGAGCTGAAACTTTTTTTCATTGGCCCGGTTCTGGGATTGATTCACTTTAAAACGGCTCATTTTAAGCCGTTTACGCAACGGACGCTGACCATTGAGCGGGGTGATGTCTCGGCATCGGGCAAAGTTGATTTCATGCTTGCCAAAGGAAAAATGATCCCCAAAATCCCGTACTTCTGTCTGCACGAGTATAAGCAGGAGAACCGCCGTGAAAACGATCCATTAGGTCAGTTACTCATTGGTATGGTGGCGGCTCAGGCTAAAAACGCCGATGATTTACCGATTTACGGCTGCTACGTGTCGGGCCGGAACTGGTTTTTTGTGTTGCTTGATGGCAAAGAATACTGCCTGAGCAACGCCTATAATGCCTCCGACAATGACATTTATCAGATTTTTGCTATCCTGAAAAAATGCAAAGCCCTCGTTGATGCCCACGCTCAAAGCAAGTGAACCCCAACGGATTTGAAGGGATTATTTTACGAGTTCAAACAGGGCTTCGATCTCTACCGAAATGTTTTGTGGCAGCGACCCCATGCCTACCGCACTCCGCACCCCAACGCCGTTTTCGTCGCCCCAAACTTGGGCAAACAGGTTGCTGCATCCGTTGATAATGGTGGGATGATTCTCAAAATCGGCCACGCAGTTTACCATCCCCAGCACTTTCACCACGCGCTTCACCCGGTTTAGGCTTCCGAGTGTAGCCGTGAGGGTTGCTAAAATGGCTAACCCGGTTTGTTGGGCGGCTTCGATACCAAACTCAGCGTCAACCTCGGCCCCTATGCGGCCCGTCATCAGGTTGCCATCGGGCAGATATGGCCCATGCCCCGACACATACACGAAATTGCCAACCACAAGGGCCGGTCTATATACGCCTTTGGGCGCGGGCGCGGGGGGCAAGGTTAGGTTTAGGGCGGTAAAATTTTCGTCGGGCGTTGCCATGTTGTGTTGGTTTTAGGGAAATGATGGGGTAAAAATAGCACGGCAAATCGGTGGTCTCGCCAATCTGCTACCTTTGCCCGCATGACTGTTTTGCTCCACCACCTCACCGCCCACCTCGAAACCCTTGCGCCGTTACATTATCAGGAAGACTATGACAACGCGGGCCTGATTGTTGGCAACCCCGAACAATCCGTAACGGGCGTTCTGGTCTCGCTCGATACCACCGAAGCCGTTGTGGACGAGGCCGTTGCGCGGGGCTGCAACGTGATTGTGGCCCATCACCCAATTGTGTTTCGGGGGCTGAAACGCTTCACAGGCCGCACCTACGTGGAGCGAACGGTGATAAAAGCCATTAAAAACGACATCGCTATTTATGCCGCCCATACCAATTTAGACCACGTAACGGGGGGTGTGAATACGAAGATCGCCGAGAAATTAGGGCTGCAAAATCCGCAGATTTTGGCCCCTAAAGTCAACACGCTGACCAAGCTGGCGTTTTTTATCCCCGTTGCCGATACAGACCGGGTGTTGGACGCGCTCTTTGCTGCCGGGGCGGGCCGCATCGGAAACTACGAACGGGTGTCGTTCCGGGCCGAGGGCGTGGGTTTGTTTACGCCAACACCGGGCGCAACCCCGGCTATTGGGCGGGTGGGGCAGCCCGAAACCGTGACCGAACACCGCGCCGAAGTGCTGCTGCCAACCCATCTGGAATCCCGTGTTGTGGCCGCCCTCAAACGGGCGCATCCCTACGAAGAAGTTGCCTACGATCTGTATCCACTAAAAAACGCCAACGCCGGGGTGGGCGCGGGAATGATTGGCACCTTACCGAAACCACTTGCCGAAACCGAGTGGTTAGCCTACCTCAAAGCAGCCATGAACCTGACCGTGATTCGACACACGCCGTTGCGCGGGCAGATGGTGCAGCGCGTGGCCGTGTGCGGGGGCGCGGGCGGCTTTTTGCTCAACGATGCCATCCGGGCCGGGGCCGGTGTATTCGTGACTGCTGACTATAAGTACCACGAATTTTTTGATGCTGACGGACGGATCGTTATCTGCGACATCGGCCACTATGAAAGCGAGGTATTCACCAAAGAATTGTTGCAGGACTGGCTAACAGCCCAATTCGCGCCGTTGCCCGTCCTGCAAAGTGCCACCAATACCAACCCGGTGCAGTATTTTGGTTAAATCCGCGCCAACCACGCTTCCATTGCCCGTTTTACGGTGCCTTCGCGCCGACGGGCGGGCAAAATTTGGGTGCCGTCGCTCAGGCAAACCGGCCCCTGGTAACTCACCACGTGTTGCGGGTTCACTAAATACGCCCGGTGAATCCGCACAAAGGGCTGATCGGCGAAGTAAGCATCGAACACCTTCAGCGTGTAGGCTAATAGGATGCGTTTGCCGTTGGTAAGGTAAATGATCGTGTAATTCAAATCGCCCCGCAAATACAAAATCTGCTCGATGGGAATAGCCGCAATGTCGCGGAATTGGCGTGTGGGGCGGTTCATAAGCCTAAGAGTAAACGCGAGGCCGACCCCCAACTCAGTTTGCCGTTTACTTCAAAGCCAACCTTCTGGGCGTGGCTCACAAACCCCGCCGGAACCGTTACAGCGTGGCGAATCAGTACCGCATCGCTCACCACAGGCAACCGCCCGCAACTCCACACCGTCGGGTCGTTCCACGAACCGGCTTTCACCGTTTGCATGGTCGTACAATTGGTGCCTTGCAACACCGTCACCACCGCCGAGCCGCCCACCTGCCCCGTTCCGCACGAGTTCGCCACCGCCAGGCCCACCGATTGCGGGGTCAGGGTGTAGGTTCCCGGAACCGTTAGCGCAACGGTGAACGAAGCCGCCGAGGTGGTGATGTTGCCAATCGTCTGTCCGTTGGCCGTGAGCGAAAACGGCGAATTACCCCCAATCAGCACTGAAATACTCGCCACCTGATCGGTTGTAGTAGTCGAACTACCGTAGAGCGTGGCGAGGGCCGTGGCGCAGGGCGTAACCGTGAACGAGGCTGTTCGGGTGGTTGACCACCCCGGCCCGCTCCCCTGCTGCGCCCGCACGTTCAGGCTGTGTGCGCCCACGCTCAAACTGCTCGTGCCGGCCAGCGCCTGCCCCGTTACCGTTGTGCTGCCGGGAGCATCGAGGGTAAACGGCTGTCCGCTGCCAAAACCCGGATTGGCAGTATCAAAAAAGTATTCGATGCGGTTGATGCCCCCCGCGCCGGGCTGCACCAGAAACGACCGCACGTAGTTGATTGACCAGCGGTTGCGGCTGCTTTTGGCCCTGACCACCAGCGTATGCGTCCCCGCCGACAGCCCGGCTGCGTTCAGACTCAGCGAGAGGGCCGCGCCGGACGTTGGGGTGTATGCAAGCTGCGTAGCCTGGCCTAAGCCGGGGTCGGTGTCCACGTAATAGTCGAGTTGGGTAACGGCTTCGTTGGCATTGCTGCCCGTTCCCAGCACAATGAAGGGCGTGATGGTATAGGCCGACCAGCGGCCCTGACCGTCTTTGACGCGGGTGTTGAGGGTGTGCAACCCGGCAGTCTGGCTCAGGGCAATGGGCAGCGCAATGGCCTGATTGGTGGTGGCCGACACCGGAACGAATGTGCGGGGGAGTGTTGCGCCATCGTAGCTGTATTCGACCCCCACAATGGGGTTAGTGGCGGATGATTGCCCACCCAGCGCGATAAACGGTTGGGCCGTTACACCCCCCCAATAGCCGTTGCCATCTTTTCCCCGCATAAACAGCGTGTGTAGCCCCACCGACAGCGTTGGTACGGGCAGGCCAATGGTCTGATTGGCAATGGTTTGGTTGAAACCCACCGCAATGGATGTGGCCTGCCCGATGCCGGGTTCGGTATCGAAGAAATATTCCAGATTCGTCAGGGCCGGCACAACGATAATTGAGGCCGAGCCGCTCACGGCGGATGCACCACAGGAATTGCTGACGGTCACCAAGCGATACGTGGTGCTGCTGTCGGGTAATACCGCAATGTCGTAGGACGATGTAGTGATGTTGCGTTCGGCATATTGCTTTCCGCCCCGCCCGCTATACACCACCGTCCAGGGCGACGTTCCCGTCAGTTCGACGCGGATGGAGGTCTGTTGGCCTTTCACGATGCGGTTGTTGGCCGGGCCACTCAACACTGCCGTTGAGCCGGAAATTGTATTCCGGTCGATAAGGGTAAATGAATAAGGCGTTGACGGGCAACCGTTTATATCCGTAAAATCCACTGTGTACTGCCCGGCAGTGAGTCCGGTAGCAACGCCAACGAACTGGTAGGTTAAGGGGATGCCGTAGAAGAAAATCCCGAAATTATTATAGGAAAAAGCATCCAGAAAGTTGTAGGTAGCCGTGTAGCTGGTGCCGGTTGTGGTGTTTCTGACCACCCGCCGGCAACTCGTACAGGATTCGGGCGAGGTGAAATTCTCCATGTAGATCGCGGCTGACCCCGTCAGGCTGCCACAACTGATGTTGGTAACGATGGCTGCTACCGACAGAACCGGGCAAATCCCCAGCACCGTTACCGAAGCCGACCCGCTCAACGGAGCCGTGCCGCAGGCATTGGTCACGCTGCCCCCGGTAGTGATCTGGGTGTAGGTATTTTGCAGGGCCTGAAACGGGTTTGTGACCACTTGCAGGGGCGAAGTCGTTACGTTGCTATATGTCTGACCGCCGACCTGCACGGTCCAGGGCGGGGTGCCGGTGAGGGCAACGGTGTAGGTCGCGCTTTGGCCGTCAGTCACGGTTTGCGAACCGCTGAAGGTGGCGGTTGGGGCGCAGGAGTAAGAAACAACGTTACTATAAACGATACCATTTGTGGCACGAACCCGAAAATACCAGGTGGTATTTGGCGTAGGAACGGGTATATAATGCCGAAAGACGTGTCCGCCCGTTTCTGCCGTTGAATTGGCGACTATATATGTGCTAAAACCCGCATCGGTAGCTCGCTCCAGAATATACCCTACTTTGCCTGGCACATCAGCAACGGTGATGGTGAGGTCTACTGGCGTAATTCGGAGGCTGGCATCGGTGAGCGATAACGATACAACAGGCCCGACAGCAACCCCCGGCACACCGTTCTGCAACTGGTACTGATTGGCTGTATTGAGACGGGGAAGCAAAAACGACTGCATCCGGGCCACTTGATGGGGCGAAAACACTTTTAGTCCCGCACATATATTGCCCAAAGCAACAAAGCCACTCCCCCAGGGACTCATAACATTGTTTACCGGAGGCACGTAGGTGCGCGACGGTAAGGTAGCGTCACAGTGTATGGCGGAGCCGGTAAAGGCGCAACTACTACTGCTAAACGGCGGATTGATATTATTTGCCAAATACAACCCAAATGGGTCTGCGTCGGTATCATCAATTAAGTCACCCCGGTCGGTATCACCAGCCGCCCGACCCCCGATGGGCCGTTCCCGATCCTGACAATTGGCCGCAAAAGCTCCCTGATCGGTGTGCAATAAGCCAAAATAATGACCCATCTCGTGCGGGAGCGTATTACCATCACTCACGTAACTAATCATGATGTAATCGTCTTTCTTAGCCCCGATTGCCGGGTTGGCAATGTCGGTCGGGCGGTCGCCAAGCGATACCAGATCGGTAAGTCCCGGCGTAAGGCCGGCTGTACTTACGCAGGGGGGATAGGCACAGTAATTTATTGTACCCGTGAAATAGACGTTGATAGCGGTTGCGTCGAAGTATTGGTTAAGCAGATTTGCTTCATCAGCCGGGTAGGTGAGCGTCGTTTGTGAATGGGGAGCCGTAAATATGCCGATGCCACTATTGACGATATAAAACTGAATGCTCGAGCTGGCAAATTTGGCATTCAGTATGTTGATTGCCGTAACAACCTCATCCGTTGTCCAGTAGCCGGACGTTTTCCAGGGTTTAATGCCCAGAAAAATAACGCCCCCCGCTGCTTTACGGGCTTGATTTGTCTGGGTTTCGGCTTGTTTGACATAGCTGGCAAACTTTTTAAGTTGCTCAGACGTAAAGTCGGGCGTGGCACAGTGCAGGGATTGGCGACCCTGCGGCTGTACAGTCTGCGCCAGAACCGGGCTGGCACACCAGCCGCACAGCACCAGCAGCAACACGAGCCACCGGCGAACGAAAATAGAGGTATAAGGCATGACGGGAAAGGTTTAGCCCCGGTGAGGGCCGTTTAGCCCCTCCCCTGTTTAGGGGAGGGCCGGGCCGACGTTTCGGTTGGGGTGGGGTAGGGTTTTTTAATTATTCGTCTGCGCCTTCACCGTCACGGTCAGCGTGCCGTTTTGGGTCACGGTCAGCGGCAGGGTAAGCTGCGTGATGGTCGGCACAAACGGAATGCCGCCGATGATATACGGGTCGTCGCCCCCGAAGGCACCGGCATCCACCCCGCCCTCGCCCGCGCCTTTGGCCGGCGACCCGACCGCCAACGTGTAGCGTTGTTCGAGGGCCAGGCCATTGGGATTGTTGGGAAAACCGGCCCAGTATTTAGTCCGGTCGGCACCGCTCGTGTTGCCCGCCCGCGAAATGGTGATTGCCCATACGTTACCCACAAACACCGGAGGCAATACATTCTCCAAATTTCCGGTTGCGGCCCCACCGAAGATGTTGTTTTTATAGATAAAGGGCAGTATGGGTTGGCCGTAGCCTGGCCCATTTACGCTGTATACAGTATAAGCATCATTTGAGTTATCGAAATCGAAAGTGTTGTTGATAACCTCGCCCGACACCCGTCCGTAAAACGTGAAGCCACCAATACACATATTATTACGGATCGAGACGTTGTAGGTCGTGTTGTTGGTGAAACCACTGCCATCAAGACCACTAACATGAATTTGACCTGCCCGCATCCAGTTCTGCCGGATCACGACGTTATTTGCCATCCACCCGAACGCGGTTACAGGATTGCTGCCGACAAAAATCTCCGTCGTGTTGTTGCGGATGATGCTCACGTTTGAGGTTTCGGCATACACGTTATTGGTCGTAAAGCCCGTCAGCACCGAGCCATCCGAGCCGGGCAGAAACCGAACCTGACTTACGGTTGACTCGCCCGTGCCGCCGGTGTTGCCCCCGAAATAGCCCGTGCCGATGAGCGTCAGCCGTTTGGGAATCGCAATATCGCCGTAGTTGCCGCCATCCACGTAGATAATATCCCCGGCAGTGGCAGCGGTGAGGGCGTTGGGCAGACTTTGGCCCGCCTGCACCCGGATTAAGGCTTGGGCAGATGCGCCGATAGCCGACAGGCCAATCAGGAGGGCAGAAATGAGTAAGCGGAGTGTCATAATAGATGCGTTGGTTAATGGCTTATGTCCTGGGCAAAGGTGCGCCTTGCCGGAGGCCGGTCTATACGGCATTTGCCGTATTTTTGGGGTAATTGCAAAAAAAATGCGTTCCGGCAGATCTGCCGGAACGCAACAATCAACTACTCTCCCCAACCAGCCGGTTACTGGCAGTTCGCGTAGGTATACGTTTGGGTAGTCTGGTAATTATTGAGCATACTCGTGACTTTTCTTGTCCGCGTGGTCAGGTAGCCTTTGCTATTCGCCTGATACTGATTCTGGATATCCGTGGCTACAGCCCCGTTCACATAACTGACCTGGCGGCTGATGGGTAAATCAGCCGTTCCAACCAGCGAAAAAGTCGGGAAACCTTTATAGGAAATCGTTGGGCTTTGTTTGACTGGCGTAGCGGCAAACTCGTAGGTCGTATATCCCGTCACCACACCAGTAGCATTCACCGACTCTTCCTTTGTATTATGCCCGCCAGCATCATACATGAACCGTGTTTTTGAGCCATCGGAGTTTGGATAGGCCGCTATCCGGCCATTTTCTATCGTGATGGGTAGTATTTTTCCATCGTTGTTGGTGTTACTGCCACTGGTCAACACACCACCGCTGAACGAAAACGTAGATGTGACTTTATACTGCGGAAGGCTGATCGTGGTGGTGACAGCCGCTATGTTGCCAGTAGTATCGTAACTATATATCCTCTGAAGTGTGGTGTTAAGTAGGTGCTTGTAATTATGTTTCATTAAAATCACTAAACTCAATTTTCAGGTGGATACCTACATTCGCCAAGCACCGATTCACGGCATAAGCCAGATCATCAGCTTGCCCATAATCCTGGGGGCGCAACCAACCC
>JBBRNH010000136.1:0-8817 GCA_038230415.1 Cytophagales bacterium
CCGCTCTTACATCGTTCATTAACTCGAATTGCTGACGCAAGTTTTTTATTTGCCCATCGTAGCCGATGGATTTTTGTAATTCATTATAATTTGCTTTCATTTGATAAAGCTACGGCTAATCGGCCAAAGTGGGAACTGCTGGTAACTGACTGACAAACAGTCTTATAAAAAATAGCTTATCTTCTGATTGCAAATGTAAAATCAATTCTTTTGCTTTACTGAGAGACGAACGAAATACGCGTCTATTCAGGAGTTGGGCATAATATTATAAGACCAACTGTAACGACATTAAAACAATCATATTGACACTAAATTATGGGATTTTTTGATAAATTTTTTGGGAAGAGGCAAACAGAGGACAATTCACAAAACTCGACACAAACTGTTCAGTTAAAGAAGGGCGACACTTTTATTTCGGCAGGGGACAATTTCGGATATAAAATCATTAGACCTTTGACAGAGGTACAAAGAGAAAGTATTGACAAATCCACAATCCAACTTATGCCGACGCAGCTTTATATGCACTATTGGACAGAAAATTTAGTTTGTGAAGACCCAAATGACCAAGAATGGCAGAATAAAGTTATGTACTTTTGGAAAGCGGAAGAACCATTTCCCAAAAAGTCATTACCACCAATTTTTGAGACTTTTAAAGTCAAAAATTTTGTTATCATTGGCGACACATCAACTATTTCCTTACAAGTTGGACGAGCAATGCCTTGGTTTGGTATGCCAGGACTTGGAGAGAAACACGTTTGTCTGATTAATTCTCAAAATGTAACAGTTCCAGAACTGAATAAACTTAGCATTGTTGAATATGTCGAACCAGTAGAATTAACAAGCGACAACTTGGACATCTTGACAAATCGGGAAGAGTATTTTTTCTTAATTGACGATAGAATTACACCATTTCAGAATGAAAATTTTTATCTAAAAGGTGAACCAATTCCAATAGACGTTGCTTACAGCGTAGGAGGAGTTCATATTGTTAAGAAGACTAATTTGGACTAACCTGCTACAAAAAATACTACGCCCAACATGGATTTGTGGCAAGCGGGGCTGACGGAAGTAATTGAACCGAACCTGCACGGGCGGCCCCGTTTTGTTTCGGCTGACGGAAACCTGTTGAACTTTTGGAAGTAATTGGACATCAGGTTTTTATATCAGCGGACGTTCGGGTACAGGAGTTTCAAATGTCCCACCTGCCACAAGCCCTTTTTCTTTGCGGTCATTGTGAAAAATATGAGAAAGCAAGACATTTGGATAATTCAGAAATTTAACCTGGAAGAGAGCTTATGATTATAAAATGCGAACAAAAAGACTTTAACGTTATTTGCGAAATCATTAACGATGCTTCAATTGCGTACAAAGGTGTAATTCCCGAAGACAGATGGCATGAACCATATATGCCAGAAGATGAGTTAAAAAACCAAATTGCCGATGGAGTTGAATTTTGGGGTTACACGGAAAATGACAAACTCATAGGAGTGATGGGAATTCAGTTTAAAGGAGACGTTACACTAATTCGTCATGCTTATGTTCGGACAAGTGAAAGAAGTAAAGGTGTTGGCGGGCAATTATTAACACATCTAAACTCTATTTCGACAACGCCAATACTCATTGGAACTTGGGCGGACGCAAAATGGGCTGTTAGTTTTTATCTTAAAAATGGATTTCGACTCTTAGAAAGGCAAGAAATAAATATCTTACTACCGAGATATTGGACAATTCCTACTCGACAAGTAGAAACATCAGTGGTGTTAGCAAGTTCAAATTGGGAAAGTGTAACGTAAAGTCAGGCGGACGAAAAACGAACCACCAATAAGCATTTTATGCAAGTGATGCTGACGTAAGTAATTGAACCACACGGGTGGCCCCGTTTTGTTTCGGCTGAAGGAAAACTATTGAACATTTGGAAGTAATTCAATCGCACGGGCGACCCCGTTCCCCACCTGCACAAAGCCCTGCTCGTTGGGAGTCACACAAATAAATACGTAAACAAACATAATTAACTAAAATAAATGGCAGATACTACAGATGAAGAGCATTTAGATAGTCCCGCAAATAAGCGACCGGAAACCCGTATTGACGAAACTATCCTCAATCAAGAGACTAAAACGGAAAACCTAAAACAAAAAACGGAAAATATGGAAGTACATCATCATTCACATTCTCACGGTAACAAAAATTGGAAATCATACGCATGGGAATTTTTAATGCTCTTTCTGGCTGTGTTTTGCGGATTTTTAGCAGAATATCAATTAGAGCACGTAATTGAGCATCAGAGGGAAAAGGTATATATTACCTCAATGATAGCAGATGCCAAAACGGATATTATCAACATAGAAAAAGCTGTTTTAGAAAACAATAGCAGAGTGCTTCACCTTGACTCCCTTGCAAACCTTTGTTTAAATTATAACACCTCAGAAATAAAAGATGCCGAATTGTATAAACACTACAGGCGTGGCCTTGTTCATCCATCATTTGTTACCCTAACAGAGCGAACAATTTTGCAACTAAAGAATGCGGGAGGGATGCGGTTAATAACGAAAAAAATTGCTGTTGACAGTATTATATTATATGATGGAATGACAAAAAAATTATCTGACCAACAGGCATTTTATGAACTCTATCAAAATAACTCAATAACTCTCGCTGTAAAATTATTTAATTTTCAAAAATTTGGATTTGGAGCATCCGGTCAGCAATTAAAAGACCCATCTAAAATAAACGAATACTTCAAGCTAATTTCTAATGATAAAAATAAGTTGACAGAATTTGGCAATATCATACTGGTATATGAGGGTGTAGTGCAATACTACAATATGCTTTTACGTGAAAGCAGAGAACATGCCTCCGATTTAATAAAGACACTAAAGAAAGAGTATCCAGCAGAATAAATGTGCGAACGTACAACAAACCGTTTGGTAAAATACGGGCAGACGAGAACTATCTTCAGCATTTTTAATTCCGTTATCCATTGGTTTGGGTCTGGGTATTTACTATTTAGATTTTTGTTGTTGTCTTCATCAAAAAAATTTAAATCAGCAACGGTTCCGGGCAGGGCGTTATAAAATCTCCCACTTACAGCAATACGCAATCGTTGGCAGAAATTACAAAACCCAGCGAGCCGGGCAAATCAATTTGCCCGGCTCGCTGCGTAGCTTATTGTTTTATTTCTTCCCCTTCGCAACCAGCCCCGCCTGATTCAGGTAATCAACGGCCAAAAACGCCAGCGATTTCATGCCCAGTACAAAGCCGCCTTCGTCAATATAAAAATCGGGCGTGTGGTGCGGAGCCGCATCATCCATCTTTTTGCCTTTGGGCATCCCGCCCAAGAAGAAGAAAAAGCCGGGGATTTTTTCCTGATAAAACGAAAAATCTTCGGCTCCGGTCTGCGCCGGGGTAATGAGCACGTTGTCTTTGCCGGCGATGGCCTCCAGCGTCGGCACCATCCGGTCGGTCAGGGCGGGGTCGTTGTACGTTACCGGATACAGCACCGTAATCCCCACCTCGGCTTTGGCCCCCGCGCTCTCGGCAATATTGGTCGCTACTTCGTTGATACGCCGATGCACGAGTTTCTGGGTCTCGGTGCCAAACGTGCGGATGGTGCCGATCATGTTCACCTCTTCGGGAATGATATTTTCGCGGATGCCGCCGTGAATGGCCCCCACCGTCACCACAGCCGGGTTTTCGGTCAGCGGCACGTTGCGGCTGACGATGGTTTGCAGGCCCATCACCACCTGCGAAGCCGTCACAATCGGGTCAACCCCGGCCCAGGGATTGGCCCCGTGCGTTTGCTTGCCCCGGATTTTGATTTTGTATGAATCAACGGCGGCCATCGTCGCGCCGGGCCGGTAGCGGATTTTGCCCACTTCGGTCAGCGAGTTGATGTGCAGCCCAAAAATGGCCTCCACGTGGGGGTTTTCCAGCACACCCTCCTTCACCATCAGCTTGGCTCCGCCCTCTTCGCCTTCGGGTGCGCCCTCCTCGGCGGGCTGGAAAATGAATTTTACTGAACCGGCAATGTCAGCTTTGTTGGCGGCCATGATCTCGGCCACGCCCATCAGCATCGCCACGTGCGTATCGTGACCACAGGCGTGCATGACCCCGGTTTTCTGCCCGTTATACTCGGTTTTGGCAACCGATTTAAACGGCACATCCACCCGTTCGGTCACGGGTAATCCGTCCATATCGGCGCGGAGGGCAACCACCGGGCCGGGCAGTCCGCCTTTGAGCAGACCCACCACGCCCGTTTTACCCACGTTGGTCTGCACGTCGAGACCGAGGCTTTTGAGGTGGGCGGCAATCTTGGCGGCTGTTTCAAACTCGCGGTTGCCGAGTTCGGGGTGCTGGTGAAAATCACGTCGCCAGGCCACCACCTTCGCTTCGATTTTCTCGGCCTGCTGTCCCATGCGGGTTTTCAGGGCGGTGGCCGTAGCGGACGAATTCTGGGCCGACGCACCAACGGCGCAGCTACCAATGAGGAGAGCAGACAGGGCTGCTGAGGTAAAAAATCGCATAAAAATAAGGAGAACGGGTTAAACGTTGGCGGTTGCTTTTGCCCCAGCCAACGCGGTAACTACACACTAAACAACGCTGAAACGCACTCAAAACGGCCTGAGTGCTTTGGCAAACCGGCCTTTAAAGTACGCACTAAACAGGTTATCTTCACGCACCCCCCGCGACGAAGACGCATGAATGAACCGAATATCGGCTTTTCCGTGTACTTCGGTCACCAAACCGGCGTGCGAGACGTAACCCGCTTTGCCCGTATCGGGGATAAAAAAAATCAGGTCACCGGGTTTTATTTTATCGGGTTCGATTTCATAACCAAACTCCGACTGCTGCCAGGAGATACGCGGCATCTGGAGCCCAACGGTCTGAAAAACGGCGTAAATCAGCCCCGAACAGTCAATGCCGTCCGGCGTGTTGCCGCCCATCCGGTAGGGCGTTCCGGTGTAGGTCCGGGCCACGTTCACGATTTCTTTCACGTATTTCCGCTGATACGTCGGGGCATCAACCACCTTGCCCGTCCCCTTCATCGGGGCGTTGGCCGTTGGTTTGGAAACCGGCTTCTTGGCACGAGCAACGGGTTCTGGTTTCGACCGGAACAGGGCGCACGAAGACAAAAGCGCGGTGAGAAATAAAAATAAAAGAAGTTTTTTCATCAGTAAAAAAAGTCGCACGCAACGTCGCCGAGACGCAACGGGTTTTTTTCTTATTTTTCTCTATTAAACGTCTTTGCGTCCCGGCGACGTTGCGTGCCAACCCTTACAATTTCATCGTCAGCGCAATCCGTTTGCGGGCTGCATCCACCGCCACCACTTTTACCCGTACCGGCTGCCGCACGGCCACTACCTCGCGCGGGTCTCTCACAAATTTATCGGCTAATTGCGAAATATGCACCAACCCGTCCTGTTTTACGCCAATATCCACAAACGCGCCGAAGGCCGTTACGTTGGTGACCACGCCGTTCAGCACCAGGCCTTCGTGCAGATCAGCGATGGACCGAATCCGGGGGTCGAAGGCGATGCCGGTCAGCAACGGGCGGGGGTCGCGGCCCGGCTTGTCGAGTTCAGCCAGGATGTCGTGCAGGGTGGGTAGCCCCACATCTTCTGTAACGTAAGCTTCGGGGCGAACTGCTTTACGAAGTTCCGGTTTTTTAATCAGATCGGCCACCGTAGTGCCGACATCGGCGGCCATTTGTTGAACCACATCGTAGCGTTCGGGATGCACCGCGCTGGTATCGAGCGGGTTAGCCGCGCCTTCGATGCGTAAAAACCCGGCGCACTGCTCAAAGGCTTTCGGCCCTAAGCGCGGCACTTTTTTCAGCGATTCGCGCGAGGCAAACGGCCCGTTTTCGGCCCGGAACGCCACGATACTCCGCGCCAACTGCGGCCCCAGCCCCGATACATACTGCAACAGGTTCGCGCTGGCCGTATTGAGCGACACCCCTACCCCATTTACGCATCGGGTCACAACGGTATCTAAGCGGGCCTTCAGAGCGGCCTGGTCAACGTCGTGCTGGTACTGCCCGACCCCGATGGATTTGGGATCAATCTTGACGAGTTCGGCCAGGGGGTCCATCAACCGGCGACCAATGCTGACGGCTCCGCGCACGGTTACGTCGCGGTCGGGAAACTCGTCGCGGGCCACCGCCGAGGCCGAATAAATACTGGCTCCCTGCTCGCTGACCATAAACACCGCAACCGGCGATCCGGCAATCGGCGCGGCAACTGACAATTCATCCGGTTGGTTAGCCTGGATAAGGGCCAGGTCACGGACAAAGGTTTCGGTTTCGCGGCCCGCCGTACCGTTGCCAATGGCGATGGCCTGAATCCGGTATGTGTCTACCAACTGCCGCAGCGTTTGAGCCGCCTGTTGCCGGGCCGATTCAGACAGGGCCGGATAGACTACGGTGTCGGTCATGAGATTACCCTGGGCATCTAAGCACACCACCTTGCAGCCGGTGCGGAAACCGGGGTCAATGGCAAGCACGCGCTGCTGGCCGAGGGGCGGGCTAAGGAGCAGATTGTTGAGGTTGTCGGCAAAGATGGCGATGGCCTCCTGATCGGCTTTTTGCCGGGAACGCTGGTCAAACTCGGTTTCGATGGCTGGTTTCAGGAGCCGTTTGTAGCCATCCCGCAGGGCCATTGCCACCTGCTCGCGGCTGGCGGGGGCGGGGCTGTACGGTTTCAGAAACTGCCGGTCGAGCCGCTCGATGGCCGCATCGTCGTCGGGACCGATGCCCACGCTCAAAAACCCGTCGGCTTCGCCCCTGCGCAGGGCCAGCAGCCGGTGCGACGGCACCCGGCGCAGGGGTTCGGCAAACGCAAAATAATCGCGGAATTTGGCGGCTTCGGCGGTCTCGGCCTTGCTTTTTTTGACGGTAGCCGTAATCATCGCGTCGCGCTCGAATAGATTACGGAGCCGCTGACGGGCATCGGCATCGGTGCTGACGCGCTCGGCCAGAATATCCCGCGCACCCTGCAAGGCATCGGCAACGGTTGGCACACCCCCGGTGATGAACCGCCGGGCGACCTGTTCGGGGTCGCGCTCGGTCTGAGCCAGGAGAGCGTTGGCGAGGGGTTCGAGGCCGCGCCCGATGGCGATGTCGGCGCGGGTTTTGCGGGTTTGTTTGTAGGGCAGATACAGGTCTTCGAGATCGGCCCCGGTGTCAGCGGCTTCGATGCGCTGGCGGAGGTCAGGCGTGAGTTTACCCTGGTCGGCAATGCTTTTCAGGATGGCCCCGCGCCGTTTGTCGAGGTCGAGGAACTTTTGATACTCGTCGCGGATGGCCGTGATCTGCCCATCGTCGAGCGGGGTGCTGCTGCCGACTGCGGTGGCTTCTTTGCGGTACCGGGCAATAAACGGCACGGTGGCCCCGCCGTCTAACAGGGCAAGGGTAGCGGCAATCTGGCGGGCGGAAATACGGAGCCGGGCCGACAATGGGTTGAATCATACCGACGAATATCGGGGATTTACGCCGAAACCGAGCCATAAACCGACCGAAGCAGCCATACGCTACGGGTTTAGTTTGGGCAGTACCCGCGACCGGGACATCACCGCGCCCACCGCTGACGGGCCAGGGTTAATAACGGGCCAACTGCACCGTATTGAGGGATTGACTACCGCTTAGTCAATCCACAAAACAATAATTTGGAGATCATGCGCCGGTTCGGTTCCTTTGCTTCACAACCAGCGCAACACACAAGGTTCGGACATTTGCGGAACTAAACGTGGCTGATTATCAGGCGAACGGTATTAAGTGAATTGGCGTATAATAATATGTTGGGTGATCTTATATAAACACTTATTGAAAAATGAAAAAAGTTTTCCTTCTTTCCACACTTGTGTTACTGCTTTCCTGCTCGAAAAGTAATGATGTAACTCCTGATTACACTGGAACGTATGGTGGCTCACTCACTGGCAGTTGTGCCGCTTTATCTGGTACGACACCGATAGCACAGAGTTTTGATGTACAAGTTGTAAAAAATGGCTCAGACTACGTTTTAAAAAAATTCGATGATAAATACGATTTAAAATTGATTTTTAATTCAAGCGGTAGCACATTTTCGATATCTACTTATACCGACAATGGCACTACTTACTCAAATACTGGTAGTTTTTCTGGAAAGTTGCTGACCATTAGCGGTACAGGAAAATCAACTACAAGTTCGTCATTTTGTAGTTATTCTTATCAAGGCACAAAAAAATAGAATATTGTTCCGCCGACAGGAAACTACCTTGTGACAGAACGCTTTTTTGTTCGTCATTCGGGCCTCTGGGCGACAAGGTGCGCGGTTCGTAAGGTCAGCGTTTTTTACTAGCATTTCGGCGTTTTTGACGACAGTCAGCGCGGCTCGTAAGGTTAGGTTTTGGCTTCGCGCTTCGGCGTAACAGTTTGGATTGTGTGTTGTTGTTCGCTCCGCGTGGGTTTGTTGTCTGGCGACAACAAGCGCGTCTCAAAGTCAAGGGACAGCCCAACATTCAAAGGGTGTAAAGACTTGGAGCTTTTCGCCTGTTTCTACTAACTTACTTGCCATCAGCCCTTTGGGGTGTTGGGTGTTTTCTGAAATGTATGTCGGCTTGTCTCGTCACCTGCGACAGGGGGCAAGCGGGTTAATCAGGTCAGTGGGTTAGGCGGGTTCGTGCGACACGAGAACCGCTCTCTAAATTAACGTGAATTATGGATAAAGCCTTTTTTCGTCAGGAACGACGATGGACGGCTTGCGATCACAGAAGCAGTAAGCACTCAGCCCGGCTAATACATTAACAATGGCATTAAATGGGCTGCGATGGCGGGTGTGTTCA
>JBBRNH010000137.1:0-8084 GCA_038230415.1 Cytophagales bacterium
GCTGTTCTTGCCCTTGTCGGGCGATTCTATCCGCCACAGCAGCTTGCCCGTTTGGGCATCCACCGCCCGCAACTCCCGGTTGGCCGTGTAATAAACCACCCCGTTGAGGTGGGCAAAGTTGCTGCCCACCACGCACTCCTGTTGCCAAAGGGTTTGGCCCGTGTTGGCATCCAAGCAATACAGATTCCCGTCAGAGATGTAGGTGAGCAGCTTGTTATCAAAAGCAAGCTGATGATCACAGAGTGAGCCAAAGGCCGTTCCCAGAGTTGCTTGCCCGTCAGCAGGTCATGGCAAACCGTGTAGCGGGCCATAGCATCATAGACTTTGCCGTTGTTGACCTGCAAATGCCCGTTTACGGCCAGCAGATAGCCCGCGTCTTTCATGGCAAGCCCTTCATAAACAAACTTTTTCTGAGTCAGGTTATAAAGCGAAATGCGGGGCGTGTACCAGTAATTTGTGGGGTAGGTTGAGTCATAATAATCGAACAACAGATGTTCATCCCCGCCTAAATTTAGTAACTTCATCCCATTTATCTGCCCAAAATCTTCTTTATATCCCCCTCCTTCTTTGCCTTTATCCAATCCAAAAACAGGTGACACAAGAGCCGTAATACTCCCTATGTTTAACTGACCCTCAAATAGCTTTGGCTTGAAAACACTTTTATTGTAAGATTCAGCAGGATTTAAGGTAAGATAAAATCTATCTAACCCTGTGGCGGTAGCAACGCTGGCCCAAAAGTCAGAATAGGTAGTTTTCCAAACAGTGCGCCCCGTTTGCGTGTCAATCCCATATCCTCGGTTACCACTTGAAAGGAATATAATTCCATTCACATTGTCTTGCTGGTTTTTGTACATACCAAGCTGCTCAAAGTTTGTGAGAAAATCATTCCACTCCCATATGTCATGACCTGTTACCTGATCTTTCAAAGTAATGTACGAGCGTGAAAGTTGTGGATCTCTCGGTAATGCTGTTGATTTGGGAAAAAGCACACCCTTTGATGTAACAAACGACTGCCCAATTCCATCTGCGATGTACTTGTCATTTTCGGAAACGGAACTTCTCCACACAGGGGATAACGAAATCGTTACCCCCTGCGCGTCCACTTTGGTTTCAATCTTATCCCGATTGCAAGCAGAAAAGAGAAGAACAGGCAGTAAGATTAAGTGCCTGTAGTAGTTCATCGCAAATCAATTCTGAACTGATTACCGAAATTACCTTCAAACGCAGACCTCAACTCGTTGCGGCCCGCGTCGCTGCTTCGCATAGACTGGTGGTTGTCGCCACCAAGTCGCCGGATAAAGTTTGGGTCGTTGGGCCGCCAGGCGGTGTTTTCGGCTATCTGCGAACGCACCGGCACAACGCCATCGGTGGGGGTGTTGGTAAAAATCTGGGTCGTACCCGTGTATAACTGGTTGTAGGGGCAGTCGCCATCAAACAAATTATTGTCGGCACAGTACCAGAAATCCTGCTCGGTGGCACCGGGGGTAGGCCCCCAGTAGGTGATGGGATAGGTTTGCACAAAACTTGCGCCAATCATAGCCCGCCACTGCCCTTCCGACTGCGAGAACATATATTCATGCCCGACCTGCCATTCATTGGCTTGCCAGCGGGCAATGAAATTCCAGGGCAGATAACCCTGAATCCGGTTCTGTTCTTCCATGAATCCATAGAAGTAACGGGCATCGTCCCATGCCGTGACTACGTTATTTTCGTCCATGTTTTTAAATGAAGCCGCCAGCCGAACATGAACGGGGCTATCTTCATCGCCCCACATCATCAGTTTGGGTGTGGGTGTACCGGATCCGTAGAACGCCTGATTGTAGCCGCTTTCTTCTGACAAGTCAGGAATTGTCTGATTTCTCAAAGAAAGCTTAGCTACTATTCCTCCTACAATCTCATTGGCTAACCAATCGGTTACATTGATTCCCAGCAGCCGGGGCATAATAATGCCGACTTGAGCCAGCGGGCCGCGCTCCAGTTTACTAATGCCATTGGCAACGTAGCTATTGGTCTCACCGCCCGATATGGCGTTCACAATCCGTGCGCCCCGCAAGGGTGAGCCAAACGTAATAATGGCCCCAAAATGCCCGGTGTTGTTCACGTCAATCTGACGAATACCAACGCCCCCCATGCTGTGAGCAATGCCAATCAGGTTATTGCCCGCATTGGGTAAACTGGCAGTTCTGATTCTGGTTGCCATTTCGCCGGCTCCCTGCCCGGTCTCATAGTCTCCTCTGATGGCGGTGTTAATCAGGCGTTCGTTAAAAAACAGGTTGGCCGTTGATTCCCAGGAACTTGTACCACCGCCTAAGCCGTGTATCCAATGCACATCGCGGGCAATTTGCGCCCGGCCTGCGCTTACCGCGCTCAACAGCAGGAGCGTCAGTAGCAGTTGTTTCGTTTTCATGATGGTACGTTAGTTGAGGTTGTCCGTGAAACTGTAATTGCGATAGGTCGCCACTTCGGTACGGGCTTCGGTCTTGCCCGTTTTGGCATCGTACAGATACGAATCCGTGAAAACCCGGTTTGGCATAATCTGCCCCGATGTTTTATCGGTGCGGTAGGTATGTATGGTACGAGACACCATAGCCCCGCTCTCGGCATTGTAGGTCTCGGCACCTACCGTAAGCCCCTTTTTGGTGTTGTAGAAATTCACAAACCGAAGCCGCTTGGGGGTGTTCAGGCTGGTTTCTCTGCCCGGCGGTAGTGTCTGCTCCCACGTTGTTTTGGTGAGACCGTTGCCGAAGTCCTCAATCTTGCCGCCTTTTGCCCGCACCAGTTCAATGGTTGCGTCAACGTCTTGCCCACCCGGCATCAATTGTGCGGGGTTGGGGTTTTTCTTCGCTTTTTTGGCCGCTACCAGTTCGTCTAAGTAGGGCTTCACGTTCTGAACCGGCACCTCCTGCTGACTCAGCAACTTGCCCGAAACATCGTAAAAGCTGACCATTCCGCCCTGCATAACGGTTTTGGTTAATTTGTCGGGGTATTGTTTTGGGCCGATGACCTGTTCGGGAGTCAGCTTTTCGGAGGAGAACGAGACAGCCCCGTCCTGCGCTACAACCAACTCGACCCGGTGCCGCCGAACGGTCGGCATTGCCTCAACCAAGTCGAACGTAGTGGATTTTGCCCCTTTTGTAAGTAATACATGGAAACAGTGTTTAACGGTTAATGTCGGCGGCCACCAGACGGGGGTAAATGTAGCGGGGTTTTTATAGAGAGTCAATAGGCTGAAATAGCCTATTTTTTTCAACCAATAGGATTAGTCTATTAAATGATTCAACGTCTACATCAACTAAGAAATCAAGAGCAACTTAATGAACAGTTTTCAATAAGCAATACGTTGAAAATCAATAAGTTGAAAATGAACGAGCCTGAGTTGCGGGGCCAGTGAAACCTATTTTACGGCCCGTTAATCCTTCATCTCGCGCCGGGCGTTGAAATAGCCGCGTACAACGGTGATGGTGGTGATGCCGAACTACCCGCAACCGCCCGAACTGATTTGTTCTGCGTGTTTGGCGCACTTACTCATGTTACGCATACGTGCGTCGCGGAGGGACACAACTTTGCTGTTGTGTCCCTCCGCGACGGAGGCCTCGGCATATTGTTGATGCTCATCTACCGACGTTTCGCTGTTAAGCCCCTCCGCGACATATCGTCTGCGTAACAGCAGTTAATCACTCCCCAAACTCACTTGGCAACCAATACGGCTGGCACGAGATAGCCGTAGAGTCGGGTGGCGATCAGCGCATTGGTGGCCCCGTTGAACTCGCGGGCCTGGGTCACGTAGCCATTGGTATCGAAGCTGTAAAAGAAATACCCGGCACGCTCAACCCGGTTGGTGGCGATGTCGTTCAGCGTAATCATCTGCACCAAATGGTTGCTCGAAAAGCCAAAAATCGGCAGGTACGGATCGGGCGGAATCGCGTTAGGCTGGCACGGGTCGGGCGGAACTGTGTTTGGCAGGTAGGGGTCGGGCGGAAGTGTGTTTGGCTGAAAGGGGTCAGGCGGATAGCCGTAAAACAGGTTCGAGAAGTCGGCATTCAGCGGAGAACGGTCAGTCAACAGTGGCGTGTCGGTGGGCCGGTCATCAGGGGGGTTATGATAAGCGGGGGGATTGTGCAGGCTGTAGGTGAAGTTAATGGCTTTGCTGGCGGCACCTGTCGCATCGAAGATAACGGCCCGGCTCAAATCACCGGCCCCGTCGAAGGTGTACTGGATGTTGACCCGGCTGTTTTTGCTGACCCGCGCCACCAACTGCCCCAGCGTATTGTAGGTGTACGTCCAGGCCGTTTCAACCGGGGTCCGGTTGCCATACCAGGCGTGTCTCGATTCGGTGCAGCGTCCGGTGTTATCGGTCAGAAACGTAACAACGCCCACAAGCGCACTGCCTTTGTAGGAGCGAGCCGTAATGGACTGCGGGCCGTATGAATACAGAACCGTATTGGCCGGATAAACTACCGGGCCGGGCGCGTAGGTTGCCTGCTGGAGCCGCCCATCGCTCTGGTAAGTGAGGGTAGCCTGCCCGTGTTTGCTGAGGGTCTGCCCGGACCCAGCCGAAGTCAGCCGGGCCAGACCCGTAGCCACGTTGGGGGTGCCGGGCGACAGGGTTTTGTCCTGGCAGGAAACCAGACCGAGTGCAGCCGTCAACCCCAGAACGGCGGTAAATTGTCGAAAAACAGTGTTCATTAGCATTTGTTGTTTAGCTGGCAATCAGTTAATTACCGATGCAAAGCTGGCAACCCGGCCAACCGCGTTAAAGCCCTAATGAACACCGGGTAGGTTTGGCAGAATAACGCGCCTGATTTAGCCCGTAACTGGCAGGAGACAGGGGCTGCCTTTCTACGCCTTTTCTGTTGTTAAATGCGTTCCAGCAAACTCAGAAACTCCTGCTTTTTGTTGCGAGACACCGGAATATTCTTGTTGTTCGCCATAATCACCTCGCCCCCGTCGCCCCGGATGTAGCGTTGCACGTAGCGTACATTGATCAGAAAACCGTGATGAATCCGGCAGAATCCTTTGTTTCCAAGTACCTCTTCCACCTCTTTCAGGGTTTTGGAAATCAGCACGTTTTTGCCATTGGTCAGAAAAAAATGGGTATAGCCCCCGTCCGATTCGCAGTAATAAATCTCTTCGCTTTGCAAAATTTGCAGTCCTTCGAGGGTGGGCAGGGCTAAGCGGTCGCCGGTTTTCTGGCGGTTCAGGTAGGCCACAAACTCATGCACGGGCGACGATGCCGGGTGCATCGTGGGACTTGCTTCGGCTTTGGCTACGGCCTGTTTCAGTTCGTCTTTATCAACGGGTTTAAGAATGTAATCGAGCGCGTTGTGCCGGATTGCCTGAATCGCATATTCGTTGTAGGCGGTGGTGAAAATGACCTGAAAATGGGTGTATTGGCAGGTTTTAAGCAGGTCGAAGCCGCTCATGCCCGGCATCTCGATGTCTAAAAAAACCAGGTCGGGGTGGTGCTTGTCAATGGCTTCGACCCCCGCCGGGCCATCGGCGCAGGCCGCCAACAGGGTGATATGCGGGCAGTGTTTAGTTAGTAACAGGGCCAGCACATCGCGGCAGTGTTTTTCGTCATCAACTACAATAGCGGTCATGTTTGAGGAGATTTTAAGGTGAAAAAGACGCTTGTGCCAGCGGGTTGCCCGTTGGGTTTATGGCGGTCATGTACGGTCAGTTGTGCATCAACGCCATACATTTCATTTACTAACCGGAGCCGCTCTTCTATCAGCCCAACGCCGTTGGCGATGTGGCCCGTGAGCGGGGCGGCCCGTTGCCTGACCGAAGCCTGGCGGCCAACGCCGTTGTCGGTGATCTCGACCACCAACCGCTCCTGTTGGTTGTAGCAGCGAATGTGCAGCAGTGGGGTTCCGTCTTTTTGGGGGAGTAGGCCGTGCCAGATGGCATTTTCGATGTAGGGCTGAATCAGCATGGGCGGCACCTGAGCCATATTGGGGTCAATATCGTCACTAATCTCCACCAGCACCTCAAAAGAATTGTCGCACCGCAGCCGTTCAAGTTCCACATACAGTTGCAGGGCGTTTAGCTCGCTCCGCAGCGAGACCCACTCGGTTTTGGCATTGTCGAGTAACTGCCGCATCAATCGGGAGAACTTAGTCAGCAGGTTAGACGCATTCTCGCTGTCGTTTTTCAACACAAAATGGTTGATAGAACTCAGGCTGTTGAAAATAAAATGCGGATTCATCTGCATCCGCAGGGCCATCAGTTTAGTCTCGGCCACCCGTTTGTTGGTTTCTAAGAGTTGCCGCTCGGCTTGTTGATACGCCTGTTGCACACCGACCTGCTTAATTTTCTGGGCGCAGAGAGTGGCTACCGTCGTCAGAATTTTGAGATGACGGGGCTTGAAAAAGTTGAGTTGGGGGTGTTCGGCATCAATCACCCCGATTACCCGCCCACCCGACAAAATAGGTACGGTGATCTCCGACAACCGACGCGCATCGTCCTGAATATAGCGGTCGTCCCGGCTGGTGTCGCCAATCAGTTCGGCTCGCCCGCTGGCGGCCACGAAGCCAACAATGCCGTTGCCCAACGGAATCTCGATGGGTGCCGCAATGGTGAATTCTGCCGCGCTTTTGGGGCCGTATGCCGCTTTTTGCACCAATACGCCCCGCTCTTCATCGAGCCAGTAGATGACACAATCCACAAACCGGAGCCGACTGATGCAGGTGCTGACCACATCCCACAGCACTTCGTCGAGCGTGGTTTGGGTAATCATCGAGGTGGCAAAACAGGTGATCGCTCTTTCGGCTTCCAATTCTTCCTGCAACGCCCGCCACCTGTGTTGATCGGTTGGATAAGTAGCTTGTTTCGTTCGCTCATTCATAAGTTTAGTTCATAGGGGGTCACTGATGCAACAAGGTCGCGCAAAAGATACTGGTTTAAAGGCCGAACTGAATACCTGGTGCCGTTCTATCAATAGCGGGTACCGTTTGGTCAATAACTACCACGAAGAGCCAATCATTAGACGTAGGTTGCAGGGGTCTGTTTCATTGCCAGACGTTGGCCGGTGAACAGTAAACGCTGGATTGAAAAGACAACCACCAATCAGTTGAAAAACTCACTCCTGCCTGCTTTCTTGTTGGTAGCCTGGCTTCTGAGCGGTCAGGCCAACGGGTTGCTGGCACAATCGGCTCCGGTTCAGGCTTCGCAACCGGCTGGTTTTCAGAATCCCACGTTGGTTAGCGGGTTTCAGCGGCTCACCCTGCGGCAGGGCCTGGCCGCCAACTTCGCTACGGGTATCACGCAAGACAAAGACGGGTTTATCTGGATTAGCACCGTTAATGGTCTCACCCGGTTTGATGGTCGTAATTGCCGGAATTTTACCCGGCAGGCGGGCAACCCGCGCTCGTTGTCGCACCGGGTGGTGCGCTCGGTTTATACCGCTAAAAACGGTGTACTCTGGGTAGGCACCCAGGTAGGACTGAACCGCTACGACCCCGCCACGCAGCGTTTCCAACGCTTTATGTTCGATACATTGGCATCGGCGGACAGTCGGCATTTCCGAACCATAACCGAAACCCCCGATGGTCAATTGTGGTGTGGCACCAAAGCGGGGGTGGTGCAGTTCGACCCGGCCACCGGAACCGTGCATTTGATCCGTATCCCCACCGATTCGGTTTCGCAGTCGGCAGCCAACAACATCCGGGCGTTGCTGGTTGACGGCCTCACGTTATGGGTGGGTACGCAGGCGGGATTGTATGCCTGTGCCTGGCGCACAAAGCAGTTTCGGGCTTTTCGGCATCAACCCCAAAACTCCCGGTCGCTTCCCAACGACTGGGTGGGGGCGTTGGCCCGTAATACCCGCACCGGCGCGTTGATTGTGGGTACGCAGGGCGGCACGGTGGCACTGCTGGCACCGGGGGCAAACCAGTTTCGGCTGTTGCCGCTGCGGGCCGCCACCCAAACGGTGACCTCGCTATTATTTAACGTGGATTATGGATAAGTCTTCTGTGATACGCTGACAGTGAGTGCATAGTAGGCAGGAGATGCCGAGATTTGTAGGACCAACTAACATTTCTCACAACCCCCGCCCATATGCTCCGCGAAGATAAAGCAAACAA
>JBBRNH010000138.1:0-8030 GCA_038230415.1 Cytophagales bacterium
CCACCCATCAGACTACTCCTGAACAGGCGGACCCGTTAAATTCTGACTTTCGAGCTGCTCTTGTCCAAACAATCGTTGGCTATGAGCCTCGACTCATTTTTTAAGAGCGTGTTGGGAAATTAAGTTTGGGGAACAGGCTTCAATCGTTGTAGTACGATCTGAATGTTGGCTAAACGTAGCCATCCGACCGAACCGGGCCACCGGAACAGAAGTAGGGTGTACTCGTATAAAGAATGTTATTCTGGGGGATAATAAGAATGAGATGGCCCGCTGGCGTGGGAGTTTTGGCTGCCCAACATCAGCTATTAGCCCTTCACTGCGTTTTCGCAGCCACAGCCTTTGCCGCAGCCCGCTTTTTTCAGGCTCAGGCTTTGGTAGGCCCGCCAGCCGAGATAACCAACGGCAACGGCAAAAATCAGGATGATGATGAGCGTTTGCATATAGTGTACAGACGCATAGTTGCGTCTCTTGCAAATTAACAACCGTTTACTGCCAACCGTTCCGGGCGGCCAACTGCGCGATGTGCTGGTAATGGTGTTCGCCGTGCCAGGCATAGTTAGCAATCACTTCGCGAAGGGTAAACGTCCGCATCGCTCCAGGGTGGTAATAGGTTCTCGTTAATTCACTCTCAGTCAGCGCGTTGAGAATAATCACCCACCGTTGGTGCAGGTTGCGCAGAATCACTAATGAAACAGCCACGTCGGTCTGAGAATCGGGGAGGTTGGCCCAGGCATCCTGTTCGTAGGGTTTGATAGTCGGGCTTTCTTCGGTCAGGGCTAATTTGGTACGGACGTAGGCGTTGATGTGGCTGTCGGCCACGTGATGCACCACCTGCCGCACCGTCCAGCCGTCGGGCCGGTAGCGGGTGTCCAAACGGTCGTCGCCCCATTTGCCAACGAGTTCGGTCAGGCGGATGGGCAGTTGGTTAATGGCCGCAATGTGTTCGGCGGTCAGGTCGGCGGTGTAGGGTGCCTGTCCATACACAAACTCGCCGATGGGAAACGATAAGGGGTTCATAATTTGGTGGTTAGAACTCTTTTCAGAGCCAATATTTTTGAATAACGCTCAATAATTCGGGCTGCACGGCGCACCCGGCAATCACATCGCCCCGGAACAGAAACTCGTTGCCGCCCTCGAAATCAGTAACGATACCACCCGCTTCCTGCACCAAAAGCACCCCGGCAGCCATATCCCACGAGTTCAGGTTAAATTCATAAAATGCCTCAAACCGTCCGCAGGCCACATTTGCCAGGTCAATCGCTGCCGACCCCATCCGGCGCAGCCCGTGCGTTCCCTGCATGAGCGTTTCCAGGATTTTCAGATACTGCCCAATCTGATCGAATTTATAATACGGGAAGCCCGTCGAGAGCAGGCTTTCGCTCAACGATTTGGCGGGAGAAACGTGAATCGGCACATCATTGCAAAACGCCCCGCCCCCTTTCCAGGCCGTAAACGATTCGTCACGATTGATGTCATAAACCACCCCGGCCAACGGCGTTTTGCCTTCGGCTAAGCCAATGCTTACCGAAAAAACGGGCAGACCATGAATGAAATTACTGGTTCCGTCGAGCGGGTCAATAATCCAGTTCAGGGCCGATTCGTCGGGGACAGTCTTGGTGGTGTCTTCTTCGGTAATAAAACGGGCTTCGGGCAGGAGTTTAGCGAGCCGGGCCACAATCATTTCCTCGGCGGTTTTGTCCACGTAAGAAACTAAGTTATTGGTGCCTTTGTATTCGATGGCATCGCGGGTAAACGCCTTGCGCTCTTGCAGGATAAACGCCCCGGCTTCGCGGGCAGCTGTGGCAATGTGGGTAGTAAGGGTTTGGAAGTCAGTCATTTTTGAACGCGGAGATTACAATGGTTTACGCAGCGATTCAGCAGGTTGCAGCCGCACAACCTGACGGCCCGGCAGCGGCCCCAATTGCGCCACGCACCGGATGAGCAGCGTTAGGGCCAGAATGGTATCGGCACCGCCCGGAACATGGCTCAACACGGCCCCGATGATGATGAACAAGGCCGTGATACTAAAATAAGCCCGCTTTTGCTTAACCGATGTGCGGGAATTTGTAGCCCAGAAAATCAGCGGCATATGAAACGGCATGAGCCACAACACGGCTGGGTTCCAGGCCGTTACGCCGTGATCGGTAGCCACCCAGAGCAAGAACAACAGCCAGCCGCACAGCCCCACAAAGCCAAACAACAGCCGGTCGAGCCAAATCAGCCCCGACGGTTGCCCGGCTTGCTGCCGCCGGTATTGCCGCACGGTGAGCCAGCCGATGAGCAACCCCAGCACCGAAAAAACGAACGCCGGGAACAGCACGATAGGCAGCGTTTTTTTGGCAATATCGGCCTGGATAAACAACGGGCGTTCGTCGCCAACGGCGGGTATTGTCTGTCCGTTGGGTTGCCGGATAAGGGCGCGGGCGAGTTGGTCGTGCAGGTTATTGGGCAGATACATGGCCCGCAACGAACCGGCCTGCTCGTCGGCGGGGTAGCCAATGGCGAGATTCATGCCAAACTGTTCCCAGGGTTTTTCGCCGAGGTAGTCATTCATCCACTGCCGGAAAGTTTTCGTGGAATCCAGTACATTCTGGAACAGCAAACTGTCGCCGGTGGCCTGCATCAATCGGTCGCGGGGGCGGGTGGCACAATTGTCGTAGTAAAAACGGTACGAGTACAGTCGGTTTTCGGGGCGATAATTTTCTTCGAGCAGGTCGTACAGCCGTTGCTTCTGCCGGAGCGAGAAATTCAGGGTCTGCTCCCGGACACTCCGGTTGGTCTGCTGATAATAGTACATCACCTGATTCAGATTGTGAGCCGAGATGTGGTAGGGCAGTGTACCCCGCAGAAACTTGAGTATGAAATAATCGGCATCATAGTCAAATCCGCCATAGCTATAGTTTCGGTCTAAGCCCATGCCGGGGTCATAAATGCGGATTTCGGAATGCCCAAACGACGACGCAATATCCTCATTACCCGGCCCGTAGGTAATCAGGCTGACCTGAGCCGCTGGTGAAAGCGGCTGGGCTTTAGCAGTGAAGAGTGAAGAGTGCAGAGTGCAGAGTGACAGCAGCAGCACCCGAAGCAGATTATTCATCGTTGCTTTCGGCCTCGTCGTCAGCCTCTTCAGTATCATCATCCCGTTTGTAGTAATCACTTGATTTTTCCCGTTTCCCATCTGTTTTGCTGATTTCGCTGCCCTGCACACAAATAACGATTTCGCCTTTGATGGGTTTGGCGGCAAAATAAGCGATTAGTTCCGACAAACTCCCCCGCGCCGTTTCTTCAAACAACTTGGTCAGTTCGCGGCTGACGCTGGCCGGGCGGTTAGGGCCAAGTACCTCGGCAAACTGCCCCAGCGTTTTGAGCAACCGATGGGGTGATTCGTAGAAAACCATCGTGCGTTCTTCGGTGATTAGCTGGCTCAGGCGCGTCTGCCGACCTTTTTTGTGCGGCAAAAAACCTTCGAACGTAAAACGGTCGTTGGGCAAGCCAGAATTGACCAACGCCGGCACAAACGCCGTTGGCCCCGGCAAGCACTCCACCACCACGCCCTGCCGAATGCACTCGCGCACGAGCAGAAAGCCGGGGTCAGAGATGCCGGGCGTACCCGCGTCCGAGATCAGGGCAAGGGTTTTGCCGCCTTTGACCTGCTCCACCACGCGCTGCACGGTCTGGTGTTCGTTAAAAATGTGGTAGCTCTGCAACGGCTTGCTGATACCGAGGTGCCGCAGCAACACGCCCGACGTTCGGGTGTCTTCGGCCAGAATAACATCGGCAGCCTGTAGGATTTTGATGGCCCGCAGCGTTATATCGTCAAGGTTGCCGATGGGCGTAGGAACAAGGTACAGTTTCATTAGAAAAGTCAAAAGTTGCAAGTCTAAGGTCAAAAGTCATAGAATCGGGTTAGACTTGCGACTTTTGACTTACGACTTTTGACTCAAAAGACTGTCAATGGCTTCGGCTAATTTCCGGTCTTTGGCCGTCACGGTGTTGCCTTTATCGTGGGTGTAGAGTTCAATCGTGACCTGATTATAGACGTTTGACCACCACGGATGGTGATCCATCTTTTCGGCGGCTAAGGCCACGCGGGTCATAAAGGCGAAGGCTTCCGAAAAGTCCGTAAATTTGAACGTTCGGGTCAGTTTGTTATCGTGTTCGTTCCACATAAGCGTTGGGGTTGTAAGGCGTAGTTTCATTCCGCCGTGAATTTAGTAACGCGGACGGGGTCTCCTGCCCGTTGCATGTTGCAGTAAATATAGGACTAATACAGTTTAACGGCGGAGTTGCACTCCGCGCCATTGAAAACGATGCGTTTACAAGACAAAGTTGCGATTATCACCGGCGCGGCCCGGGGCATTGGCAAGGCTGCCGCCGAGGTATTCACCCGCGAGGGAGCCACCATTATTATCTGGGATATGCTCGACGAGGGCGCAACCACCGCCCAAACCCTGCGCGACGCGGGCCACCGGGCGGAGTTCATGAAAATCAGCGTGACCGACGTACCGGCCCTCGAAGCAGCCGCCCGTGACATTATGGAGCGATACGGCCAAATTGACATTCTGATTAACAACGCCGGGATCACCCGCGACAAATCGCTCCTGAAAATGAGCCATTTAGAGTGGCAGTTAGTGATTGACGTGAACCTGACGGGGGTCTTTAACTGCACCAAAGTGGTGGCCCCCTACATGGTCGAGAAACGGTATGGGCGCATTGTTTGCACGTCGTCTATTGTGGGCGTTCATGGCGCGTTTGGGCAAACCAACTATTCGGCAGCCAAGGCGGGCATTATCGGGATGGTGCATACGTGGGCTAAGGAACTCGGCGGGAAAGGCATCACCGTCAACGCCGTAGCACCCGGCTACACCGCCACCGACATGACCGAGGCCATGCCCGATGAGGTGAAACAGGCCGCCATAAAAACTATTCCGGCGGGCCGAATTGGGCTGCCAGAAGACATTGCCCACGCTTATCTGTTTTTGGCTTCCGACGAAGCATCGTTCGTGAGCGGGCAGGTGCTGGGCGTGAATGGCGGACAGGCGATTTAACCAACGCAAATTGTACTTATTCAGGTTGTAGTGTTTGCCACCGCCCCTCGGCTGTGGCTTTGGAAGAACAGGCTTTATTTGACTCAACTACTGTCTCGCCACAGCCGAGGGGCGGTGCCGAACAAACTACCTAAATAAACATCACAAATTATGATAAATCAGAAATTGATCTTGATAATCAGCTTGTTGGGTGCGTTGGTTTTTTCAGTCAATGCCATAGCGCAAACGGCTCCCGTCAAAGCGGGCTATCTGTATCCGGTCACAACGGGGGTTCCGGCAGGGAAAACGGTGTATATCTGCGGCATGAAACCCTTCGACGCGCAGGGACAGATTGTGGGCGCGGGCAACCTCACGGCCCAGATTCAGCAGGTGTTTCAGAATATCACGGCCTCGCTCGGCACCGTTGGTATGACCCGGCAAAACATCGTCCAGATAAATTACCGGCTCAAAACCAACCCCGATAAAGCCGGGGGTGATGCCGATAAAAATACACTGACGCAGGTATCAACGGCGTTTTTCGACAAGATAGCCGTTGCCCGGCTATCCGAAACGAAGACGATCCCGGTCGTCAATCGCAGCGATGTCCTGATCGAGATCGAGGTGATTGCGGCTAAGTAAAAACGCGGGCCTCAGTTGGTCATCCTGAGCGATTGCCACGTGATGAGTTGCCATTTGCCATTGCGCCGGGCGTAGGCATCGGTATATTTCAGTTTTAGATTGGTTGACGCGCCATTGGCAGCCAGTTTAATCAGGCAAACGCCGTTGACAAGGGCAACATCGCCGTAAAGCCGCACCTTTTGTTCGATCACGTCAATCTGCTCATAAACGGACTTCCCGTCCCGAATGCTCTGGATATAGGACTGCTTGCCGTCTGTGTTGCCGTTTGAGTGATTATATACTAAGTCGTCGGCCAAAATCTGACCAAGTGCGTCGTAATCACGGCTAACCTGAGCAGCAAACCGTTGTTTTTCAACGGCAACAACCGCCTGTTCGTCGGCAGACTGGGCGCGGGCAATCAGCGCGAACCCCAACAGGAAAATAGTGAGCAGGAATTTCATACGAGTTGGTTTTTGTAGAGACGCATACTTGCGTCTCCTATGTTTTATAAACAGGAAAAGACGCAAGTATGCGTCTCTACTGTTTCCAGACCGATTCGATGCGCCAGGCTGACACTGACCGCAGCCCCGATCCGAAAAATAGCATCCCCCGGCTGTCGGGGCGGGCAAATAACTGGCTGGTCATCGTTACCAAACCGTCGTTGGCGAAGACCTCCACCGACGACCGATCTACCCAAATATCGAGTTTCACGCGCCCGTTCTGTGGTTTGAGCGGAGCCGTAAATCGCCCCGGAAAGTCCTTGCTGAAGTTGACAATGCCCGATTTTGTCCGGTCAACGTACAGCAGTTGCCGGGCCGGGTCATAGCCAACGGCGGTTTCCTCGCGGGCTTTTACTGATGATGGCTCACCGGGTGGTGGGTCGGTTCGGCGCAGGCGCACCCCAAACGGATTGTCGGTTTCGGCTTCGAGAGTAATCCGGTAGCTGTCGCTCTCGATGCTCGCGGCCTGAATCTGGGTGTTGAGGTCGTCGGCTCCGGTTCCCTGCCACACAAACTTGTCGGTCAGGAGTTGGGTAAGTTGCGTCACCGGCACCTGCCGCAGATCGTAGCTACCCGCCAAAGATTTTACCAAGCGCAACTCGCGGGGCAGGGTCATGGCCCCCCGGAAGGGCGATGTCGGCAAGTCGTTGGCGTATTGCCAGTTGTTCATCCAGCCGAGGGATATGGTGCGGGGTGTGTTTTGAAACGTGATGGCTGCGTAATAATCTTTGCCAAAGTCAACAAACCGGATGCCTGATTTACGCTCTGGTTTGAAGGTTTTTCCGTCGAAATCGCCCACAAAATACTGCATCCCGGAGCCACCAGCCGCCCCACCCGCCCCCATCGAGAGCAGCAGCAGCCATTTTTTTTGCGCCGTACCCTCTACCCACACTTCGGCAAGATCGGGACATTCCCAGATGTTGGCCGTTGTTTCGGTAGTAGTAAACTCGCCGAGTTTGGCCCACGTTTTGAGGTTGGCCGAGCCGTAGAACTGCACAATTTTTTCGGTCGGCAGCACCACCGCCATCACCCATTGGTTGCTGGCGGTGTGCCAAAACACCTTGGGGTCACGGAAGTCCTTCTTTTTCAGGTTAATAACCGGGTTCTGATCGTACTTCGTCCAGGTGCGGCCTTTGTCTAAACTATACGCAACGGCCTGACTTTGATTGCCCTCACGGTGGGCGGTGTAAATGGCGACCATCGGAATAATACCCGCCTTCCCAAAGCCGCTGGTGTTGGTTTTGTCAATCACGCAACTGCCCGAAAACATCATCGTTCCATCAGCATCAACGGGCAGGGCAATGGGCAGTTCTCGCCAATGCACCAGGTCGCGGCTCACGGCGTGGCCCCACGACATATTTCCCCACCGGATACCGAGCGGATTGTGCTGATAAAACAGGTGGTATTCGCCCTCAAAAAACACCAGTCCGTTGGGGTCGTTGAGCCAGTTTTGCCGGGCCGAAAAATGATACTGGGGCCGAAACCGCTGCGCGTAGGCCGTATCACTCTGGGCCACCACAGAAAGAGTATTGCAGAGCGAGGCAAGCGTCAGAAAAAGAAACAGGGAGCGATTTTTCATCCGATCAGTACCGGCAATTATTGGGGAAATTTGCATTCGTCCGGGTTACGGGTGGTCAGCATCAAAACACTTCCTGGGCAATTTTCATGACGTTATCGGCTTTGCCCATCGTGTAAAAATGCAGCACCGGCGCACCGCCCGCTATCAGTTCGCGGCACTGCTCAATGCACCACGCCACGCCCACCTGCCGGGCCTGTTGGTCGGTTTGGCAATCCTGAACGGCGCGTCGCAACGTTTCGGGCATTTCGAGGTGAAACAACCGGGGCAGAATGTCGAGTTGTTTGCGCGTACTCAACGGTTTCAGAC
>JBBRNH010000139.1:0-7672 GCA_038230415.1 Cytophagales bacterium
GTGGTTGGCGTGGTGGTGCCGCCCGTGTTGACACAAAGTTTATCGAGCGTAAACTGCCCGCCGTCTCCCTGAACCCGGATGGTGTTGTTACCCGCGTTGAGGGAGATGGTAGTTGTGGTCTCGCGGAAGTTTGTCCAGCCTCCGGTGCCGGCTGGCGTAACCGTTGAGACCGTGTTACCATTGACTTTCAGGCCGATACGGGGCGTTTCTCCCGACGCGTAGAACAGGCTGAGCGTATAGTTTCCCGCCGATGGAACGCCGTTGATGGTATAGTCCATGTATTCACCGGGTCCGCCGAAGCCCCCCACATACTGCCCGCCCGACGCACTGCCGTTGCTCTCCGGGGTACGGTTGCCCGAACCACTTTCGGCTTCGTAGCAGACAACGGTGGTGGTTGGCGGGGTAGGATCGTTCGTATCATCAACAATGGTATAAGGAAAGTTGACGGCCTGCGTAAGAATGTAATTCCCCTGCGCATTACGCAGCACAGCCCGTTTCCGGCCCGAACTGTTACAGGCCACCGATTGGTCGTAACAGATGGGCGTACTCAGGTCAAATGCACCATCATCATCCGCAACCCACATTACCTGCGATGCCGTTGGCGCGGTAACGGTAGTGCCATCTGAACTGATAGACAACGTTCTTGCTCCCGTGCCGATTGAGAGCGTAGAAGCAGGCTTTATTTGCGACAGCAGAGATGATAAGGACTGAAACCATGCGTGTGCCGCCTGTTCTAATCCATCGTTACCTGTGTTGTCAGCGTTTTTACGCAGAAAATGAACCGGCTCACCACCGTAGTTGGTGTTTGTCGGGTAAAATGAGTTATCGGTAGTGGGTGGCCGACGATACTCAACCGACTGATTCATATCAGGCCCGTAAAACACCTGCACACCGTTTGGCGTATTGAGCGCGGAGACATTTGGTGCTGTCTGAACAGCTAATTGTTGCCCGCTGGCGATCAATAGACTGATAGGCGTATCTTTAACGACATCTGCCCGGATGGAGGTTTTTCCGATTACCCACGCGATAGGCCCAAAATCAGTGCGGGTCTGAGCAATAACCTGTTGTAATCTGTCCCGGTAGTCGTTGGCATCGCTAACAGCCCGTACTTCCCAACTTCCGGCGTTCTCAACCGCTTCTACGTCAGTTTCTCCCTGCAACCAGAGTATGGCCCGCGCACCGTATGTTGCTCCGTAAAGCTGAAGAGCTGACTTTAAAAGCAGATAAGGGGCTCCCGTAGGATAAGGTGGTACATTATTACCAGGTCGCCCAAGCGGTGTTGACACGCCATCAGTTGATCCTGACCACGCTTTTATGTACGTGCCTCCCCAAGCTACGTTATAAAAAGCAACAGGTACATCGAGTTGGGCAGCTAATTTTTCGCCCAACCGCGCCCAATACCATAACGACGAGCCCGTGGGGGCAATACCCTCGTTAGCTTGCACCAGAGAAACTGGCTTAGTCTTGGTTAAGTACCTGGTTCTTATAGTACTGAAATTTTGGGCGTTCAAATCCTGGGCGAATAAGAGAGGGTCAACGTTGTTAGTCTGCACCCGCACACCATCCCAGGTAGGCAACGGGCGGGCAATGTTTATGTCGGTGCCAATATTGGGCAAGCCCTGGGCGTTCGACTGCCCCGCAATGATAAACACTTCCCCAACACCCACTTTAACGGCACTGCCCCGATAATTGCGGGTGCGAGTAACACTCTGCCGTCCGAATTGGATTGTTACATCAATCCGCATTTGATACCAGCCCGCCGGAACAGTGACAGTGCCGGAAATAACAGAGCCGTCCTGGTCCAACCCGAACGTGTAAGTTGGCGGAGCCGACGGGCTCCATGACCCCAATTTCACGTCCAGTTTCCAGAGCTTACACAGTGAGACAACGTCGCTACTGGGGTCTTTAAATGTGGCCGAATTGAGCGTTGCCGCGACCCGGATGGTGCCATTACCGGTGTCGTTTCGTTGATACACGGCCCCACTCAGGGGCAGGCTCATGTCTAACTGCTGCCCCCGGCAAACCGACAGGGCAAAGCAGTAGCAGATGAGTAACAAAATAGTTCTCATGAGTAAGAGAGTTAAACGTGAAAAAAGGATTGGTTACTTAAAGAAAGAGCAGGCCACTACAAACGCACTACGGGCAATCGTATTCATAATCGGTAATGCCAATGCCATCTACATCAAACGGCCAATTGGTACTCAACCTGGTGTATGAATTTACACGTCGTTTCACACGCCCCCTATCATCAAAACTATAGATGTAAGTCACATAATATTGTTCTCCATCCCGTATAATGCTACTCCCTTTGTTCGATACCAGCGTTCTGGCAGGTAGATTCCGACTACTGCTTCCGTAGAATGGAGTCAAAGCGGGTAAATTTGGGCGTGTAGGGTAATAAATATAGTTGGATATCATTGTGGCATATTCGCCTGCCAGAAAGTCTTCATAAATCTGAATATTTCTATCTTTCATCGTTTGGGTGATCAGGCGCAGTATCACGCCATTCATGGTCATATCGCCCCGAATTAAAAAGCCTTCTGCATCAAATATCCCACTCGTGTAGTCGCCTGGTTTGCCTACTGCTAAACCTTGTTTATTCAGTAAAAGCGTATCCGTTTTATTATAGTACTTCTTGTCGCCGTATTGATACAGATTCTGAGTAGTAATGATGCGGTCTTGTAAATGCTGATAAGTAATTGAGTCTGTTTTGCCTAACCACTTCTCCTGCCGGTCTTTCACCAGTCGCCCCTGGTTATCGTAGAAGTAAGTAGTCTTAATGTTTGTACTGACAATGAACGTTTTACCGCCGACCGTAACAGTTTCCCGGTCAATGGCTGGCCCCTGGTAAATTATAGTCTTATAGGTCGTCCGCAACAGGCGGCAGTTGGCTGGTGGTTGTGGCACATCAGCGTATGCAGTTTCTACTGAGTTGGGCGTAACGTAAGTTGTTGAGATACTGGTTTCGGGAGCCGGGGTCGTGGTAGTCGTAGAAACGGGCGGGGTCGTTGTTGAGGTCGGCGGGCCAACCACCACCGGCGGTTTTACCTCCTCCACCTCTTTCTTGCAGCCAATGCCCACGCCCAATAGCGTCAGGAAAAGCAGACTGTACAGCATCGTCGTTTTCATCGTCGTTCGTTGCGTTTTGTTGAGACAAAGGTCAAGGGGTTTTTACCGCTATGCAAGGTACTACAGTACCGAATTTGTCCTAAAATCCGGTACTATAGTACCAAATTCTCAGGAACTCGATGGCATTTGGCTTAGAAACCCGTAATGCTGCGCCACATAATGGCCTAAGCTGTGCTTACCCGTATCGTCCGGCACTAATTTGCCAATAATCAGCCCTTTCTGGTTTTTAATGGTTTGGGTGGCCTTGCAGAGCCGGTCGCCAATCTGGGCGTTGGTCAGCCCTAAAGCGGTCAGGTGCAAAATGGCCCGTTGGCAGTCACTCAGCGTGGCCCATCCGGGCGGTTCGGCCAATGCAGGCGGGGGTGTCAATGCGGGCGGGGCGGGGTTGTCGGGCGGGGGCAGGGCCGAGAGCGTCGTTTGCAGCCAGGTTCTGTACGCGGCTAACCCCCCCGGTGTAACCATTTGGAGGGGGGGGGGCAATTTGTGTGTTAGATATGGTATTCATTGCGTGCTGTGGTTATTAAAGTTGGGCAGCAAGGTAACAAAACAAATAGACCAAAATCTATTTTCAATGTGAATAAATTGTTAATTCCGGCACATACAAAAAGGTACATTCACAGTAACGATATGGGCGGTCTTTCTGCAACACCCTTCCCCGCCAACCCACAGACTCCGTAGCGGGCAACAAGGTTGGAACGGAACAGGAGCAAAATCGCCGGGTGAGAAGACTTTACACCACCGCATGGCAACTAACCACTGACCACTAATCACTGACCACTGTTTTATGGCCTACCTTTGCCCGATGTCCAAGTATTCAGAACCCCGCCGGGGAGCGTATGGCACGACCTACGTTCGGCCAAAAAAGGAGTTAGGCCAGCATTTTTTGATTGACCTGAGCATCTCCGAACGCATTGCCTCGTTGCTGACCGGGCATCACAACACCCGGAACCTGCTCGAAATTGGCCCCGGAACCGGCGTATTAACCCAGTTTCTGCTGCCCGACGACCGTTTTGATTTGCAGGTGGTCGAGATTGACCGCGAATCGGTCGGCTACCTCAACGCGCACTACCCGGCCTTGCAGGGCAAAATTATCGAAGGTGATTTCCTGCAAATGCCCACCGACGGCTTCTTCGGGGGCGAGCCGTTTGCCGTAATCGGTAATTTCCCGTATAATATTTCGAGCCAGATTTTCTTCACGATCCTGCCTATACGCAACCGCGTGCCGGAAGTGGTCTGTATGCTGCAACGCGAGGTGGCGCAACGCATCGCGTCGGGGCCGGGCAATAAAGACTACGGTATTCTGAGCGTATTTCTGCAAGCCTGGTACGACATTACCTACGAGTTTACCGTTGGCCCCGACGTGTTTGACCCACCACCAAAGGTTCATTCGGGGGTGATTTCGCTCCGGCGCAACGACGTTCAGGAACTCGGCTGCGACGAGAAACTATTTATGCAGGTTGTGAAAGCCGGGTTTCACCAACGCCGGAAAACGCTGCGGAACGCGCTGAAAATCATTAACCCGCCCGAAGCCGTTCTCGACAGCCGGTTTATGCCCCAACGCGCCGAACAGTTGAGCGTCGCCGAGTTTGTGGAACTGACGAATTTGATGGGGCAGGTATAGCCATGACCTTTGAACTCACCCAGGACTACCTCAACCACCTGCAAACGGCCATCAGCACCGGCGACGACACCACGCTGCGGGCCGAGATGGACGAGCTGTTCCCGGCTGATATCTCGGCGGTGCTGTCTGAACTCGAAACCGATCAGGCCCACTACCTGCTCAATCTGATTGACCACCGCGTTGGGGCCGAGATCATAGCTACCCTCGACCCGGCCATGCGGCTCGACCTGCTGGCGACCTTCACCTCTGCCGAACTCGCGCCGTTTGTGAATCAGATGGACTCCGACGATGCCGTTGATTTGCTCAACGAACAGCCCATCCGCAGCCGCGAAGAAATCATCGGTCTCCTCGAAGACCGCGAACAGGCCCGGTTTATCCTCGACCTCCTGCATTATGACGATGACGTGGCCGGGGGGCTGATGCAGAAGGAGTTGGTGAAAATTAACGTCAACCTGACCGTCAGTGCCTGCATCGAAGAAATTCGGGATCAGGCCGAAAACGTCGAGAATGTCTATGCCGTGTATGTGGTTGACGATGCCGGCATACTGCTGGGGCTGATCTCGCTCAAAAAGATTGTGCTGGCCCGCCGAACCGCCAAAATCGCCGACATCTACGACGATGATATTGTGTTTGTGGAGACCTACCGCCCCGTTGCCGAAGTCTCGGAAGTGATGCAACGCTACGACTTAGACGCGGTGCCGGTGGTGAACGTGCAACGCCGACTCTTGGGCCGCATCACGATTGACGACGTGGTGGACGTGATTACCGAGCAGGCCGAAGAAGATATTCAGGTGATTTCGGGGCTTTCGGGCGAGGTCGAAGAAGACGACAGCATCTGGCAACGCGCCAAAGTGCAACTGCCCTGGCTCATTGTGGGGGCCGTTGGCAGTTTGCTGGCGGCAACGGTCATCAACGGGTTTCAGAGTCAGTTGGGCAAGATTGCGGCTTTGGCGGCTTTTATTCCCATCATCGGCTCAACGGGCGGCAACGTCGGTATTCAAACGTCGTCATTGATTTTGCAGAGTTTAGCCGACACCTCCGGACTGAGTACATCGCTAGCTACCAGGCTCTTACGTACCTTGCTGGTGGCAATTATCAACGGCTTGGTGGTGGGGCTGATTGCCGGTGCCTACACGTTTATCATCGGACAGCCGCGTTTGTTTCCGGTCGTAGCAACGTCGTTGCTGTCGGTGGTGTTGCTGGCTTCATTCATGGGAACCGTTACGCCCTTGCTCCTCAACCGCATCGGCATCAATCCGGCGGTGGCATCGGGGCCGTTTATCACCACCGCCAATGATTTAATCGGGATTGGCGTGTATTTCCTGATTGCCGACGCGCTGCTGAATTTGTAACGAACTGACAGTACTTCCTTGAAAAAACCACGTCAAAAATTTGATTGCCAACGGTTTGGGGCGTAAATTGAAGCCGGTAAACAACCCCATTTTTTCGCCCTGATCGTATGCAGAATTCCGAATTTCCGCTCAGTATCCTGACGCAGCCCATCCAGCCCAACGAGATCGAGTGGCGGGTGCAGCAGCAAACCAAAACCGGCAAACTGATTGTGGTGCCGTATATCAACAACCGTTGCGTCATGGATCGCTTCGACCGGCAGTTTGGCTGGCATAGCTGGCAAAACGACATCACCGAGATCAACGGCGGGTTTCTGTGCCGCATCACAGTCACCCTGCCCGACGGCACCAAACTCACCAAAACCGACGGGGCCAGCCGCACCGACATCGAACCCGTGAAAGGCGGTATCTCCGATGCCATGAAACGGTGCGCGGTGCAGTTTGGCGTGGGCCGGACGCTCTACGATTACCCTCGCGTGTTTATCGAAACGCCCGACAAATACATCCCCGACTGGGCCGACAAGCAACTCGAAGCCTTAGTGCAGAAGATCAACGATGGCTCCTACCGGGGGGGCGACATGGTGACGCTCAAAGCCAGTTACGCCCGGAAAACGGTGGTGGCAGAGTAAACCGTTGGCTAAAGCAATAGTTTGTCATTCCGACGATGGGAGCAATCTGTTTTGTCGTGCCAAATAGATTCCTCCTATCGTCGGAATGACAAACCAAAGAAGAATAGTTACAAGCCAATACTTATCTTATCTTGCGGTTCTTAACTTTCTGAACCGTGACAAACCCCCTTTTTATCCTCGGCGTTCTCTGCCTGAACGTTGTTATCTGCGAATGGCTCAGTAAAAAACCGGGTTTCAGCCATATCGGTACGGCTTTATTGGTGATAGTGCTGACGGCCATCGAGTCTAATTTCGGGCTGATTCCCACCACCGAGGTCCCCGTTTACGACGGTATTTTCAGCTACCTCGCGCCCATCGCGTTATTTCTGCTGCTGTTGAGTGTCAATCTCAAAGACCTCAAACAAGCCGGACTACCCACCCTGACGATGTACCTGACCGGCTCCGTAGCCGTAATTATCGGCGTACTCATCAGCGTTTGGCTCTTTGATGCCCGCACCTCCGTTGGGCCATTGTATTACGCGCTGGCCGGGATGTTTACCGGAACGTACATCGGTGGCAGCGTGAATTTCCACGCCGTTGCCCTGCACTATGGCGTATCGAAAGCGGGAAACCTGTTCATTGCCGCCACTGCCGCCGACAATATCATGACCACGCTCTGGATGATGGCAAGTATTGCCCTGCCGCGTCTGTTGCAGGGCTGGTTTCCCAGAAAAAAGGCAATGGCCGGTTCAATTCCCCAATTGGTGTTGTCACAAACTGAGGAGCCGGAATTGGAACCTGTACCGTCAACCATCGAACCACAAACATCAACCCTGTTTTCTGATGCGGATACCCTCACCCCCAACGACTTAGCCAAACTGCTGACGCTCAGTTTTGCCGCGCTCTGGGCCTCCAAACAAATTGCTGCATTCGTGCCGGGGTTGCCGTTTGTGCTGGTTTTAACA
>JBBRNH010000140.1:0-7459 GCA_038230415.1 Cytophagales bacterium
GGGCGTGGTGGGTAGTTTGTATGGCATGGTAAGCTGGAACATCAACCCCGAATTTTACAGCCGCGAACTCGCTCAGTTTCTGCCACACCTCAACACCGTTGAAAAACAGCTAAAAGTGGTGGTAAATCTGCTTCACGCGCTGGGCCGGACGGTGGGCATGGACGTGATTCCGCACACCGACCGTTTTTCGGAAATGGTGCTTACTCACCCGGCTTTATTCGAATGGGTTCGGCAGGATAACGGGCGCATCGTTGACCAGTCGGCCAACGTCTATCGGCACGTTGAAGAAGCAATCTGGCAGTTTTTGGTCTTTCACGGTGCCGCTGACGATACCGGGCGGGTGTTCACCAAAGCCATGCTGTTTGACCCGGCCAACCCGCTTCTCACCGAAGCGCAACGCCACCGAATCTTGTTTGGCTGGCCGGGCGAGTTTAGCGGGCGGCTCGAACGGCGCATTGCCCTGATTCGGTTTTTGGTGCGGCAAGGCTTAGAAACCCTGCCCATGACGATGGCCCCGCCGTATCGGGGGCTGCACATCAACGCCGAAAAATTCGTGGTTGACGACTACGGCCAACGCTGGTATGATTATGAATTTGACCAGCCACAGGCCATGTCCCGCGTGTTTGGGCCGTTGGCGCGGTACAAATTTTATCACAGCCACGACGATAACCGCCACTGGCAACTTGATTTTGAGAATCCCAACCGCCCGGCCTGGGACTACTTTAACCAACAGGTTTTGGGTTGCCAGCAAGCCTACAATTTCGATTTTATGCGGGGCGATATGGCCCACGTGCAGCCCCGGCCCGACGGCGTTCCGGCAATCCCCGGTGATTTCTACGACCCCTTGAAGGCCGTGAAAAAATACGTTTGGGACAACGGCTGGCCGCATTTCGGGTTTTATGCCGAAACGTTTCTGGCCCCGCCCGACACGATGGGCTACGGCGACGAACCGGCCCACCTCGAAGCCATCGAAGCCGACGTAACCCTCGGCGATCTACAATCCTGCGCCATCACCACCAAGACATTCCGGCAACGGCTTGGGGACTATGACAACTGGCTGAGAACCCGGCAGTTTGCGCCCTGTTTTACGGTGATGACCGCCGATAAAGACGATCCGCGTTTCGACGAATTTTATCAAACCGGCAACGTCTTCCGGTATTTCGTGGCCCTTTTCCTGACTGATATGCCGAGTTATATCGGGCTGGGGTTTGAAGTCAGGAACCGGCACGAAGAGCGCGGCCTGAACGAAGAATACACCAAACTGTACGTTTTTCAAATCCGCGACGACGCGCAAACCGATAAGGTCACGCACAGCCCGTTTGTTTGGGGCCACAACGCCGAACAGTTTGCCGCCATTGGCAGAATCAGGGCGTTGGCTGAACGACTCTGGCCCGAAATTGCCGGGCAAGCCAGCACCTGGGTTGTGCCGCCAACACCCGACAGCGACGTAATTTCCTGGACAGTAGGCCGGTATCAATTTTCGGCCAGCCTGACCGGGGGTTTACCCGAACCCGAAACGATAGTGAACGTGTTGTTTGACGAAAGCGGTTGCCGGGTGTGGCACGTAACAAACAAACCATGATTCTTATCGAAAATACCTGCATCAGCGATGACGTGGCCGAGCAGTTTTTTGTCTGTGACCTCGACAAATGCAAGGGTGCTTGCTGCGTTGAAGGCGACCTCGGCGCACCCCTTGACTTGGATGAACTTCCGATTCTGAACCGGATTTATGCCGACGTAAAACCCTATCTGTCAGAGGCCGGCATCAAGGCCATTGACGAACAAGGCTTGTATGAGCAGGACGTTGACGGCGACTATGTGACCACAACTGTTGGCGGAAAGGAATGCGTTTTTGCCGTCTGGGACGAACGTGGCATCCTGAAATGCGGCATCGAAGCGGCCTACAATGATGGAAAAACCGACTGGAAGAAACCCCTCTCGTGCCACCTGTATCCCATTCGCGTCACGAAATATGAGCAGTATCACGCCCTGAATTACGACCGTTGGAATATCTGTAGCCCCGCTTGTGGGCTCGGCAAAAAGTTGGGCGTTCCGGTTTATAAGTTCCTGAAAGAACCGCTCATCCGGGCCTACGGCGAAGCGTGGTATGGCGAGCTGGAGGAGGAAATAGCCGGGTCGAATGAAAAGTGATTATTTCGAGGCCGTTTATGATGTCGTTCGGTTGGTGCCGTCGGGCCGCGTTACGACCTACGGAGCCATTGCCCGCTATTTGAGCCTGCGGGCCGGAGCCAGAATGGTGGGCTGGGCCATGAATGGCTGTCACAATCGGCCAGATGTTCCGGCGCACCGCGTAGTGAATCGCGTTGGGGTGTTATCGGGCAAGCATTTCTTTGGCGAACCCGCCGTGATGCAGCAACTTCTCGAAGCCGAGGGCGTGGCCGTTGAAAACGATACCGTTGTGGAGTTCGCCCGATTGCTCTGGAATCCAGAAGAAGAGTTAGCCCTGTAAGAAGCTTTACCCCCAGAAATGACAACACACGAGAGCAGCAATTCATAAATTTATACAGTATTATGGTCTCCGTCTCCGGCTTATGAACGCACAGGCCGGGGGAACACTATGATTTTGTAGCAAAACAGGAAAATAAGAAAGCGAGTCCGGTTGTTTTCTGGTTAAACGAATGTTGGTTTGCCGAATCAAACCTGAAAAATGGCCCCAAAAGCCCCTTGTTTACCATGAAAAAAATTATTGCTATCCTTTTTGTCGGCCTGGTGTTTAGCCAGTGCGCCGTGAACCGTCAGGTTCAGGAGGCCAAAGCCCTCGGCGATTGCCGATACGCCATTGCCTCTGCCGACAGCGTGTATCTGGGCGGTACGGATATTCGGGAGTTTCAGAAAATTCAGAAAATCGAAGACATTAACCCGCTTCGGTATCCACGTTTAGCTGCCGGTTTGCTCACCCGCAACATTCCGCTCGATGCCCGGATAAATTTAGAAATCACCAATCCGACCAATAAAAATGCGGCTATCAACCAGTTAGAATACAAAATTTTGCTGGCCGGGCAGGAGTTGTTTACCGGGTTTCTGAATCAGCGCATTGCCGTAGCCGCCGGTGGGGGCAAAACCCGCGTACCCGTCCGCATCAATGCCAATGCCTACCAACTTTTTACCGACCCTAAAACCCGCGATGCCTTCGCGCAGCTTGTGAGCAACTTTGCCGGGTCGAGCAGTGCGAAAGCATCGAAAGTAATCATCAAGATCAAACCGACGCTCTCGCTGGGTAACAAAGCCGTGAATTACCCCGGTTACATCACCATTGAGCAGGAGGTTACGAATAAGATTCTGACGGGGCAATAGGGTGGGGGTTTCGGCCTAAACCAGAACGTTGTAGCTTGCATCATGAACAAGCTTGCGTTTTGGCTCTGGTTGTTGCCCGTAGCCGTACTGGGGCAACCGAATCACAGCCCCAAATACTGGATTTTTTTTACCGATAAGCCCGCCGGTGTCGTTCCCTGCGGCAATGCGGCTGCCACTGTCAATGACGAAACTGACCTGCCGGTATCGTCCGTTTATCAGCGAGAATTGCAGCAAACCGGCGTTCACATTCAGGCCCGGTCGCGGTGGTTCAATGCAGTGTCGGCCCGGCTCACCAATGAACAACGGTCGCAGGTTGCCAAACTGCCGTTTGTGCTTGATGTTCAGGCCATTGAGCCGGGAATTATTATTACCTCAGCTTCTGCTGGCCGGGCCAAATCCATTGCCCCTGATTTAATCGGAACACTGAACCATCAGGGGCAAACGATGGCTCCCAAACTTGCGCCGGTGCTGAACCAGATTCAGGCCGACACCTTTGCTAAGGCCGGGCTAACGGGCCGGTTTGTGACCATTGGCGTGATTGATGCCGGGTTTTTCGGGGCCGATTCGTCCAACGCGCTGAAACCCGTTTTTGGCCGGGGCGGTGTCCGGGCCGTGCGGGACTATGTGAACCAACCCCGCTTTGCCACTGATTTGCTGCACACGCTCGAAACCACCGCCGACTTTCACGGAACCGAAGTGCTGTCGGCCATTGCCGGTTTTGATCCCTACACTAACCGGCAATATGGCCTTGCCACCGATGCCACGTTTTATCTGGCCCGCACCGATGCCGGTAATCGTGAGTTTCGGGGCGAAGAAGACAACTGGGTAGCTGCCTTAGAGTGGTTAGACAGTCTCGGCGTTCGGCTCGTGAATACGTCATTAGGCTATGCCAAAGGCTTTTCTAACCCCAAAGAAAATTACCAGCCCGCCCAGATGGACGGCCACACGAGCCTGATTAGCCGGGCCGCGCAGCTCGCTTCCGACAAAAAGGGGATGCTGATTATCGTCTCGGCGGGCAACGAAGGCGACGACCGTTCGTGGCGCATCATCAGCACCCCCGCCGATGCACAGGGCGTTTTGGCAATCGGAGCCACCAATAACCGGCTCTGGAACCGCATCGGATACAGCAGTATCGGGCCGGAGCCGTTGCCGTATCTCAAACCGAATGTGTCGTGTTTTTCGCTGTATGGCACGTCTTTATCGGCCCCCGTGATTACGGGTTTTGCGGCCTGTCTGATGCAGGCCCGCCCCGATTTAACCAACAAGCAACTGATGGACGTTATCGAGAAATCGTCGCACCTATATCCGTTTGGCAATAATTACGTGGGCTACGGGGTGCCGCAGGCATCGCGGGCGTTGGCCCTGCTCAAAAACTACCCTGCCGATAGCCTACGCCTGCCCGAAACCGCCCGGCAACTGTCGGCGCGCGGAAAAATGCTGGTTCTGCCCGTTGCCACAACCGACAAAGTGGTGTCGGTTTTCCATAAAAAAGACGCAACCCACGTGCTGCAACAAGTTGATTTAAAGGTTATTAATGGTAAAATTACGCTGAAACGGCAACCCGGCGAACAACGCACCACCGTTGATCTGAAGCAGGCCGTAATCGAAGTTATTTGGGAATGACTGCTATTTATGCCCAAACTTGAGTGCCTTCGGTGCAGTTTTTGCACATCTCGATCTCGGAGCGCGAGCGGAGCAAAGTTTGCCTGAACGCCTGATAGTCAGCCCCTTGCCAGAGATCAGCGAAGGTCTGGGTTTGCAGATCACCGAGCCGGTGGTGTGCATCTTTGTCGAAACAGCACGGCACCACCAAGCCGTCCCAGGTGATAACGCAGGAGTGCCACATTTTCCAGCAATGGTCGCCGAAGCCATTTTTGATGCGGTAGGTTCCGTCGGGTTGCCCCGCGTAGCGGCTATACTGGTCGAGCGTTGGGATGAGGTCGTTGCCGTGTTCGTAGTCGTAAATCTGGGCGGTTTTCAGGCCCACTTCATCAACGCCCAATTCGCGGGCCAACTGGTTCACCTCGGCAATCTGATGCTGGTTGGGCCGCACCACCAAAAACTGAAACACCACGTGCGGTGTCCGGGATTTCAGGGCTTTTTTCCACTTGATAACGTTACGGGTTCCCTCCAAAACTTTCTCTAATTTCCCGCCAACCCGGTACTGTTCATACACAGATTGCGTGGTGCCGTCAATGCTGATAATGAGCCGGTCAAGGCCTGATTCAACGGTTTTTCGAGCGTTGGCATCGGTCAGATAATGGGCGTTGGTGCTGGTGGCGGTGTAGATATTCCGGTCGGTGGCGTACTGCACGAGTTCCAGAAATTGCGGGTGTAGATACGGTTCGCCCTGAAAATAAAAAATCAGGTACAGCAGCGATTCGTGCAGTTCGTCGATGGTGCGTTTGTAGAGTGCCTCGCCGAGCATCCCCGTTGGCCGCGAAAACGACCGCAGACCGCTCGGACATTCGGGGCAGCGCAGGTTGCAACTCGTGGTCGGCTCAAACGAAATGGACATCGGCAGGCCCCGGTGCAGGTCGGCGCGGCCCGTTTGTTTGGCGCGGTAGTAGCTGCTAACTACGCGCAGGGCGTTGGCAACGCGCTTGGGCGTGAGTTTACCGGCAAAATTGAGACCGTCGAGGATGTTGCGATTCATGCAAACAAAGATACGGCCCGAACTGCGGGATGTGATGCCCGTTGTAAAAACCCGATTGGGTGGGTTGGTTTAGCCCGGCGATTTTGCCGTTCATCCTGAAATTAACCTACTTTAACAGGCGATACTTTGCATAGCATACTACCCAGATTACCTTCGCGCTTCCTAAATAACTACCACCAATGAACCCATCCCATACGGCTACGGCTGTGACAAGCCCGGCTTTGCCCGCCCCCACCCGCATTGCCACCATTGATGCCCTGCGCGGGTTTGCTCTGTTTGGCATTTTGCTTGTTCACTGCGGCAACGGCTTCGTTACGGCGGGGCTGCCGCAATCGGTTTATACCGCCACCCGAACCGGAGCCGCCAACGAAACCGTCGGCTTCATCAGCGGGGTACTGCTCGACGGTAAGTTTTTCACGTTCTTCTCGTTTCTGTTCGGGCTGAGTTTTGCCCTGATGCTGACCCGTTCGGCAGAGTCGGTACGGGGATTTTACGGTCGGTTTGCCTGGCGGTTGGTGGTGTTGGGAATCATTGGGTTTTTGCATCATCTGTGGTGGCCGGGCGATATTCTGTCTATCTACGCCATTCTGGGTTTCGCGCTCCTCGCGCTGTCGCCGTTGCCCAATCGGTGGGTGCTGGTTCTGGCCGTATTGCTCACCCTGAACGCGCCGGGACGGTTATACCAAATTTATACCGAAACAACCGCACAAGCCGCTAAACCCGACAAAAAACAGGCGGCTGCGAAGCAAAAACAGGAAGAGATAAAGCAGAAAAAAGAGACCGAAACGTATTATAACGTGCTGAGAAAAAGCACCTTTGCCGAACGGATTAAATACAACTTCGGGGCGTTTGAGACCAAGATGCGGTTTCAGGTCGAGAGCGGTCGGCTGGCGGTTACGCTGGGCTTTTTTCTGTTTGGGCTGTATGCCGGTCGCCGAAATCTGTTTCAGCGATTGGCCGAAAACCGCCCTTTTTTTCGGCGGGCCGCGCTGTTTAGTGGTCTCACGGCAATCGGTGTGTTTTTGCCCGCGCTGGCTCTCTTTCTGGTTTTCAACGGCAGTCCGCAGCCGCCACAGTGGGCAATATGGGTGTTTCAAACCATTTTTGACGTGTTTAACACCGCGCTGACGCTGTTTTATATCACCGGGCTAACGGTGTTATTTCAGCAGAAGTGGCTGAGGATCGTTGGGCCGCTGGCTTCGGTTGGCAAAATGGCCCTCACCAATTACGTGCTGCAATCAATAACCGGCGGGCTGATTTTTTTTGGCTACGGCCTGAACCTGCTCGGTACGCTTCAACTGTGGCAGTGCATCCTGCTGGCCTTCCCGATTCTGGGGCTGCAAATCATATTTAACGTGGATTATGGATAAGTCTTCTGTGATACGCTGACAGTGAGTGCATAGTAGGCAGGAGATGCCGAGATTTGTAGGACCAACTAACATTTCTCACAACCCCCGCCCATATGCTCCGCGAAGATAAAGCAAACAA
>JBBRNH010000141.1:0-7391 GCA_038230415.1 Cytophagales bacterium
GCTTTTTCTCCACCGTTGTTACATTCACCGTGTACAAATGCGAATAGCCATCGGCTTCTGACTGAAACCAAAGCGTCTGATTATCAGCCAGGAAGCTCATATTCCCCGTCCCGAACGACGTGATGCCCGGCCCGCCAATCCAGGCATCATCGTGTTGGGCATCAAGCACGGTCAAGGCGGGCGTGATAGCGGTAGTACTGCCGGGCATATCAAGTCGGCAAATCCAGCGGTTTTTGTTATCCTGCGACCGCACGACCACCACCGCTATCTTGCCATCTACAGACCAAACGGGGCCGAAAACGGTGTACGGTTTTTGGTTTTCGGTTTTCGGTTTCTGGGCTTCTGCCTTACCCGCCGTTTTGCTGGTGTCAGGCCGGGTTTTTCCCGTAAACTGCAAACCGGAAACCGAAAGTATGGTATCCCTCGCTACATCATACACAAAAAACTCCGATGTGGACAATGGTGCGCCGACTTTGGTACGGGCCTGAATCTCCTCCGTGTATCCCGATTCGGTGACGTAGTTTGGCACCTGCGCCACCTTCGCGCCAACAGCCGCTTTGGTCAACCGATAGGTCACAAACCGCCCGTCGGGGCTGAGTTGCGGGCTGGTGAGGGTTTTCTCCTCTAAGAAAATCTCTTTGGCCCGGCGGGGCTTGTCGGCCTTAGCGATGCGTTCGGCTTCGTCGCGTTTGGCTTTGCGCTCGGTTAGCACGGTTGAGAGCCGCAGCTGGTCGGCTTTCAGGAATTTTTCTTCGTCGGTAAGTTTTGGGTCAGGTTTTTTGCTGCCGGGTTTGAAATCAGTGCGTTGCGTGATGTCGCCGGTGGTCAGGTTTGCCGAAAACAGGTTCTGCCCCCGCCGAAACGCCACTATATTTTCGTCGGCCAGAAACACCGGGTCAGTTTCAGGTTCGGTGGTGTTGGTCAGTTGGCGGCTTTTTCCGGTGCCGGTCTCAATCCAGAACAGATCACCGTCGCGCTCAAAAAGCCGCTGCGTCCGGGCGCGGTTATAGGCCGGAGCCGGGTTGCCAAACGGCCCGTTTCCTCCGCCCGATACCTGTGGATAGGGCAAGGCCCGACGCGCTGATGGATTGACTTTGAGGGGTTTGCGGTCTCCAACAAGCGAAATTTGATAGAGCGAATCAGATTTTTCGGCGGTTGGGTTCCACGAAAAATAGATTGTTTTGGCATCATCGCTCCAGAACGGATTCGACGGCGACGTACCGACCCACGTTTTGGGGTCCTGCATGATTTTTTCGACGGTAAGCGTCGGCTTGGGAGCGGGCTGGGCAATGGCGGCTACGGTGGTGAGCAACCAAAAGAAAATCGGGGTACAGGCTTTGTTCATGCGCGAGATGGGTCAAGCCGTGAAAATACGGTGTACTCCTACAAATACGCCCCGGTCGTCAAATAATTCTGCACATAATCCTGAATCCCGGCTTCGAGGGTATAAAACGGGCGTTCGTAGCCAATGGAGCGCAGTTTGCTCATGTTGGCTTGCGTGTAGTACTGGTACTTGTCGCGGATGTCGGCGGGGGTATCAATAAAACTGATGTCGGGTTCGCGGTGCATCGCCCTAAACGTATTGGTAGCCAGGTCATTAAAGGTCCGGGCGGTGCCGCTGCCGAGGTTATAAATGCCCGAATTACGACGGTGGTGCATCAAGAATGAGCAAACGTCCACCACATCTTTCACATATACAAAGTCACGCATTTGACCGCCGTCGGCAAATTCGGGATTGTGTGACCGGAACAGTTTCATCGCACCCGTTTTTTCAATCTGGTGGTAAGCGTGGAAAATAACCGAAGCCATCCGGCCTTTGTGGTACTCATTAGGGCCATAGACGTTAAAAAATTTCAGCCCGGCCCAGAAAAACGGTTTCCGTTCCTGCTCCAACGCCCAGATATCAAACACGTTTTTCGATTCGCCGTAGGGGTTAAGGGGCTTGAGTTGCGATATTAGCGACTCGTTATCGTCGTAGCCCAGTTCGCCGAGACCGTAGGTAGCAGCAGAAGAGGCATAAACCAGCGGAATTTGGTACTCGATGCACTTTTGCCAGATGCGTTTTGAGTATTCGACATTGAGATGCTCGAAGATATACCAGTTAAATTCGGTGGTATCAGTCCGTGCGCCAATGTGAAACAAAAACTCAACTTCCTGATAATTCTGATCGAGCCAATCAAAAAACTTCTCCCGGTCAACGCGCTCCTGAATCCGTTTGTTAGCCAGATTTGCTTCTTTACCGGGATTAGAAAAATCGTCAACGGCAATGATGAAATTGAAATTTTCCTGATTGAGTTTGGTAATCAAACAACTGCCGATAAACCCGGCAGCCCCCGTGACAATAATCATAAATTGGTCTGACTAAACGTATTGATACTGAACAGGCTACGTGCAAAATAGTAGTTTGAGAAACGGACGTAAAATTAATGGTTTAGTTTTTTAGACCCTATTGCCGTTTTGATGAATAAATTGTATTTTTCCAAGTAACGCGGAGTCGTACTCCGCAGTCAGGAATGGCACTGCGGAGTGCAACCCCGCGTTACTGACTACTACCCGTTATCTTTACCAATCAAACAGGCGTTTCTGGAAACCGCCGATAACTAACCAGACACATGGTCTATATCAATAGGGTTGAGCATTTCAATGCCGCCCACCGCTTATATAATCCGAACTGGTCGGACGAAAAAAACCAGCAAATCTTCGGCCCCTGCGCCAACATCAACTGGCACGGTCACAATTTTGAACTGATTGTGACCGTAAAAGGCGAACCCGACCCCGATACCGGCTTCGTGATTGACCTGAAGCTCCTCGGCGACATCATCAAGCGCGACGTTATTGACAAGGTTGACCACAAAAACCTGAACCTCGACGTGGACTTTATGCAGGGCAAGATGGCTTCGTGCGAGGTGTTCATCATGGAAATCTGGAAAATTCTCGACCGCGCCCTCGCCGACGTAAACAGAAATGACGGGTCTGAAGCCCGGCTGCACCAACTCCGGCTGTATGAAACGCAGAAGAATTTTGTTGATTATTTTGGAGAGTGATAGAAGTAGCAAGTGGTTGATGGCAAGTGCGGGGCGGCCCGTGCCGTTAGTTCCTGCCGGGTTACTACTAATCACTTGCCACTAACCACTTGCCACTACTTATGACCTATTATTTAATTGCCGGTGAACGCTCCGGCGATCTGCACGGGGGCAACCTCGTCCGGGCTATTCATGAAAATGACCCGCAGGCGCAGTGCCGGGCCTACGGCGGTGAGCAGATGCGGGAGGCCGGAGCCGTTATCGTCAGGCATTATGGCGAAATGGCCTTTATGGGGTTCAAAGCCGTGATTCAGAACCTCGGCACCATCCGGCGTATCCTCCGCGAGTGTCAGGCTGATTTGCTGACCCACCGCCCCGACGTGCTGATTCTGATTGATTATGCCGGGTTTAACCTCCGCATGGCGAGGTTTGCCAAACAGCACGGCATCCGGGTTTTTTATTACATATCGCCCAAAGTATGGGCCTGGAACCCGCGCCGGGCCATCACCATCAAAGCCGTTGTTGATCGCCTATTCGTGATTTTTCCGTTCGAGGTGGCGTTTTTCAAAACCTACGATTACGACGTTGAGTACGTCGGCAACCCGTTGATGGATGCCATTTCGGCCTGGCAAACTGAACAGACCGACGCACCGAAAAACCCAATTCCCGGCAAACCAATCGTGGCGTTGTTGCCGGGGAGCCGCAAACAGGAAATCACGGCGATGCTGCCGGTGATGCTGGCAGCTTCACGGCAGTTTCCTGATTATCAGTTTGTGGTGGCAACGGTCAGCAATCTCCCGACCGAACTCTACGACGCGATGCTGACCGATTACCCTGCCGTGACTCGCGTAAACGACGATGCTTACGGCTTACTCAACCGGGCCACTGCCGCGCTCGTTACGTCGGGTACGGCTACGCTCGAAACGGCCTTGTTTTCTGTGCCGCAAGTCGTGCTGTACAAAACGCCCCGATGGTGGTACGAGATTGGCAAGCGCGTGTTGGCGGTGCCGTTTTTGTCGCTCGTGAACCTGATTGCGGGACATGAGGTCGTCCGCGAACTGATTCACGACTGCACCCCGGCCCGCGTTGCCGATGAGTTGCAATTGGTGTTGCCGGGCGGTTTTCGCCGTGAAGCCGTGTTGCATGATTACGCCTTGGTACAGCAGCGCGTTGGCGGGCCGGGCGCGTCGGGGCGGGCGGGCAAACGGATGGTGGAGTTGCTAAAAGCAGACTGTACTATTTTGTGATTATGTTGCTAACTTGCCCTAAACGATTAATGAGATGAACACAATAGAATTAAAATCAACGCTGCATCAGTTGATTGACCAAATCAACGATAACGCGGTTTTACAGGCTTACACCACGCTGTTATCGCGCGAAGCAACCCATAAAGCCGACTTTTGGGACGATCTTACACCGGCCCAACAAGCGAAAATTGACAAGGGATTAGCTGATTTGTCGGCGGGGAAAAAGAAATCACTTGCTGACGTACTGGCTAAATATCAGTGGTGACTATTTTTTTATCGGAACAGGCCGAGACCGATTTAGACGAGATTGTAGCTTACCTCGCTGAAAATTAGTCGGCAAATCTAAAAGCAGACTTTCTGGCGGCATTATCGGATAAAATGCGCCTGATTGAGCAAATGCCAGAGATGTATCGCAAATCTCAAAAACGGCCTGGGCTTCGGGAATGTGTCGTTAATAGGCATACAATTATGTACTACAAGATTATGCCTGATATTGACTTGATTGAACTGGTTGCTTTTATTTCGACAAGTCAGAATGATAGATAAATGTCAACCCGGCCAGATAATTCCTAACAGTAACGCGCTTATAATCAGCAGATATGGTGGTATTTTGGTGAGTTCGAGCAGAAGAATCGTGGCTAACACAACGGTCACCATTTGCCACTGCGGAGCCATCGGCTCAAACAAAATAATGGCCGCCGAAGCCGTTAGCCCAATGCTTGCCGCATTGATGCCCTCCAGCGAGGCCCGCACGGCCCGGTATCGTTTCAGTTGATCCCAAAACCGATACACGAAAAATATCAGGAATGTACCAGGCAGGAAAATCCCGGCGGTTGACACAAAACTGCCAAGTAATTGGCCCGAAATGCCTTCGTTCCGCATCGAGAGCGCACCGATATACGGCGCAAATGAAAACACTGGCCCCGGCATGGCCTGCACCAAGCCCAAGCCCGACAAAAACTCCTCGCGGCTGAGGTAATGCTTGAAAGCCACAAACTCGTTGTAGAGCATCGGAGTCAGCACTTGCCCCCCGCCAAAGACGAGACTACCGTTTCGGTAAAAATTCTCGAATAAGCGCACCGGCAATGACTTTGTGATTGCCCCCAACGCAGCCGCGCCCAGCAATACACCAATCCACAGAAAAAAATTGGCCCACTCGATGCGGAGGGGCTGTTTTTCCATCACGCGCTGTTTTTCGTAGGTCAGGGCCGTTGTTAAGCCGCCCACCAAAATCACGACCGGCGTGATATATGGCGACCGGAAAGCGTAGGCCATCAATGCCGCCAGCACCGCCAGTACCAGACTCGCCTGGGTTTTGATGATTTTTTGGGCCAGCCGATACCCCGCCACGATCAGAAACCCAACGGCCATCGGCTGAATAAACCGCGTAAACTGCATCGAAAGATTGCGTTGTTCGAGGTAATGCACGCCCATTGCAGCCGCCGTCATAATGCTTACGGCGGGCAGTACCCAGACCAACAGCGTGAGATAGGCTAAGTTCGGCCCGCCGATTTTAAAGCCTAACGCAGTGATTGTTTGCGTACTGGTGGGGCCGGGCAGCACCTGACACAGCGCGTTGAGTTCCATCAGCTCATCTTCGGTGAGGTATGCCCGCTTTTTCACGAACAGGTCAAACATCATTGCCAGATGCACCTGCGGTCCGCCAAAGGTTGTCCAGGACAGGAGCAACACATCCCGCAGAAAGATGATATAGCGGATTTTATTTCGTGTCATTGGTCATTGCTTCGCGGTCATCGGTCATTGGTCAGGTGTTGTTTAACCAATGACCAATGACGCGAAGTAAATGACTATTTCTTCAACCCAAGTTCCCGCAGTCGCTCATCTAAAAATGCCCCGGCAGTCATATCGGTATAAAGTTTTGGGGTTTCCTGACTTACGCAACTATCCAAACACGCCAGATTCATGTCGGCGCGGGGGTGCATAAAAAACGGGATCGAGTAGCGGGGCTTGCTCATCTGCTCGCGGGGCGGGTTCACGACCTGGTGAATCGTGGATTTGAGCTTGTGATTCGTGAGTCGGTCGAGCATATCGCCCACGTTTACCACCACCTGATCGGGCAGGGCCGTAATGGGAATCCAGACCCCGTCGCGCCGAAGCACTTCCAGCCCATCGGCAGAAGCGCCCATCAGCAGCGTAATCAGGTTAATGTCGCCGTGCGCTGCCGCCCGCACCGCGCCATCCGGCACCAAATCGGGGTTGAGCGGGAAATAATGCAAAGCCCGCAAAATGCTGTCGCCGTTGCTGACTTTATCCTCAAAATAATCTTCGGGCAGTTCGAGATACAGCGCAATGGCCCGCAACAGCGTCCGGCCCGCGTTTTCGAGCGTCTCAAAAGTCTCGACGGTGTATTGCTTAAACTCCGGGAACTCAGCCGGGAAGATGTTTTTCGCCATGTCGCCAACGGGTTCGGGCTGGCCGACGTGGTAAAACTCCTTCAAATCAGCTACGGCAAACCCCTTTGCCGTTTCTTTTCCGCGCCCAATGTAACCACGCTGCCCGTGCAGTTCGGGGAACTCGTACTGTTTCTTGACATCATCGGGAGCCTGAAAAAACGACTGCACCGCCCCGTAGAGATGGTTGGTCAGGTCGGGCGTAAGGCCGTGATTTTTGATAGCGACGAAGCCGATATTGGTAAAAGCCGCGCCGAGGTCGGCCACAAATTGGGTACGCCGGGCCGCATCGCCCGACGTGAAATCAGCCAAATCGAGCGAAGGAACGGTGTTGTATAATTGGGTCATTGTTGTAGCATTTATGTAGAGACGCAATGATGCGTCTGTACATATCAAAAATTCTTGCCGATTTTATTCCAGTCGAATACGTTCCAGGCGGCAGCCACGTAATCGGGCCGGCGGTTCTGGTAGTTCAGATAATAGGCGTGTTCCCACACATCGAGGCCCATCACGGGTTTCCCTTTTTTCTCGGCCAAGGCCATCAATGGGTTATCCTGATTAGGGGTAGAGGTGATTTCGACGCTCCCATCAGCGTTTTTGATGAGCCACACCCAACCCGACCCAAACCGGCCCGTGGCCGCCTTGAGCCATTCAGCCTTGAAATTATCGAACGAGGTATATTTCTTGTTGATAGCCTCGGCCAGCGCACC
>JBBRNH010000142.1:0-7156 GCA_038230415.1 Cytophagales bacterium
GGCGGTTTATTCGGCCACCTGTATCACCGGGCCGGGCTGCACCACAACGGCCAGCATTATCCTCACCGGCACCGCGCCAACGTCATTGGTGGTGCCAAGCACGACGGTCTGCGCCGGGCAACCCGCCAGCCTGACCGCCTTCGGGTGCCAGACAGCGGCTTATTTCGACGGGCCGGGTATTGCCCGTACCCTGACCAGGGTGCTGACCGTGACCATCACGACCGGCATCAGCAGCAACACGGTCTTGACCTACGACGTGGTTTGCGCCGATGCGGTGGGTGATCCAACGGGCAACGTGGTTTCGGCAACGGTAACGGTGGTGGTCTGCCAAACGTGTACCCTCACGGCGAGCATCGCGCCCGGCGCGGTGTGCAGCACCATTACGCCCACCGTTTCGGGCGGCACGGCTCCGTTCAGTTACAGCTACGTGGGGCCAATAATGGCCGTAACCGTAGCCGCGAAAGATGCCAGCCATCCGTATTTTGGCACGGGGTCTCCGGCAGGTTACGTGATTGACGGGGTGCAGGGTAAATCGCTGACGCTGGTTCGCGGTGTTACCTATACGTTCAGCGTCAATACGCCGACTCATCCGTTTGTGTTCACAACCAGCCCGGTTGGGACGGCTGCCAATTCAAGTCAAATCATCACAGTCGGCGTAACCAACAGCGGAGCCACCAGCGGGATCGTAACGTTTACGCCGTCGGCGGCAACACCGGCTTCATTCTATTACACCTGTAATGTTCACGCCAACATGGGCTGGAAAGTAACAGTCATTGACCCACAGCCAAACGGCGTGTTGACCAATGCCATGAACGGTGTTTACTCGCTGACCGTAACCGACGCAAAAAACTGCTCAGCCATCACCAGCACAACGGTGGTCTGCGCCAGTCTCGGCGATTTTGTCTGGTACGATACCAACGGCAACGGGCAGCAGGATGGCGGAGAAACGGGCGTTGCGGGCGTGACGGTGAAACTCTATAACCCGGCATCCGGCACAACCACCCCGATAGCCAGCCTGACGACCAATGGCAACGGCAAGTATCTGTTCGACAAACTCAATCCGGGCGTTTACTGCGTGATTTTCGACAAAACGACCCTGCCAGTGGGCTACACCCTGACAACGCCTAACAGTGGTATCGATGCCACCGACAGCGATGCCGATGTGACGACGGGTAAAACCACAAACTATACCCTGGCGGCCAGTCAGCCGGAGTTGACCGTAGATGCGGGCATAGTACCGGCGGCTGTTTTGCCAGAGCAGGTTGGCTCGATTGGTGATCTGGTCTGGAAAGACCTGAACAAAAACGGGCAGTATGATGCGGGCAGTGAAGTAGGTGTGGCAGGCGTAACAGTGCGTTTACTGGTCGTGACGAGTCCGGTGGGCGCGTCGGTGGTATCAACCTCACTCGTGTCAACCACCCAGACCAACGGCTCCGGCAAGTACCTGTTCGGGAGTCTGCCCGCCGGTCGCTACGTGGTTGAGTTCGATAAGACGACGCTGCCGGTTGACTGCTCGCTCACGCCCGACTACAAGAAACCGGGTGTGGGTGATGCCCTCGACAGCGATGCCGACCCCACCACGGGCCGCTCGCCAATCGTAGAGATCATGCCGACTGACCCCACAAAACGGGATATTCTGACCGTAGATGCCGGGCTGATCAACACGGCCTGTCCGCCGGCCAAGTGCGTGCCGGTAGTTATCAAAAAGATTCGCTGAGTAATCTGTCACCAGCCTGCCAAAGTCCCCGGTTGCCGCAAGGTAGCCGGGGATTCTTTTTGGCGCAGCCCATATCGGCAAGTCAGCACACCGACCGGCGTGGTAATTAACAGACGCAACCGTGTCTTCTTACACAACAACCAATTAATACCATATCTTTGGAACATGAAAACGAATCTTCTGCGCGTATTGCTTGCCGATGACGATGAGGATGATTGTCTCTTTTTTGCCGAAGCCTCCGCCGAACTAACAAACCCCGCCCAGCTCACCACCGTCAACGATGGCGAAGAACTGATGAAATTGTTGCTGGAACTGCCCGAACCGCTGCCCGATGTGCTGTTTCTCGACCTGAATATGCCCCGTAAAAGCGGCTACGAATGTTTGGTCGAAATAAAAGCACACCAACTCCTGCGGCAGCTTCCGGTCGTTATTCTGTCCACGTCCTTTGAGCGCGAACTATCTGACCGGCTGATCCGAAGCGGGGCGTTTCGTTGCGTGCAGAAACCCGTTCGCTACGGGCAGCTTACCGCCGTTATCCAGCAAACGCTGACCGAATTGGAGCAGGAAGGCGGTATCATTGTGGTTTAACGCACCCAACCCATGACCCCGACCCCCAAAATTTTATCCGATAATTTATTCCCGGTTGTGGGTATCGGGGCCTCGGCGGGCGGGCTGGCCGCTTTTCGTGAACTGCTCGGCGCAATACCCGAACAATCGGGCATGGCCTGGGTGCTGGTGCAGCACTTAGACCCCAATCACGAGAGTATGCTGCCCGAACTGCTGCAACGGGCTACCAAAATTCCGGTGCTGGAAATCGCCGATGACGTTACGGTGCTGCCCGACCACGTCTATATCCTGCCCAGCAACAAGATGATGGTTGCCAACGATGGCGTTTTGCAACTCAGCCCCCGCACCACCAAAAAGGGCGAACGCAACCTGCCCATTGATCTCTTTTTTACGTCATTGGCCGAAATTCACCGCGATCATGCCATTGGCGTGGTGCTGTCGGGTACCGGCACCGATGGCACGCTTGGTCTGAAAGCCATTCGGGATAACGACGGAATTACCGTAGCGCAGGACGAAGCATCGGCAACCCACGCCGGGATGCCCAACAGCGCGGTGCAGGCCAACGTGGTTGATTTTGTGCTGCCGCCCGGCGACATTCCCCGGAAATTAGCCGAGGTTGTGCGCATCATTCGGAAAAACGGGTTTCACGACAGCGACGACGAAATAATCAGCCCCGAAACCGTGCCGACAGCCGTGGCCGATGTCTTTAAACAAATCCTGTCGCTGCTGCGGGTGCGGAAACAAACCGATTTCACGTATTACAAACAAACCACCATTCACCGGCGAATTCTGCGCCGGATGGCGATCAGCAAAACCGAGCAGCCCGCCGATTACCTCGCTTATCTGCGGCAAAACAAACCGGAGCAGGACGCGCTCTACCAGGATTTGCTGATTCCGGTAACGTCGTTTTTTCGTGATCCCAAAACCTTCGACACGCTCTGCGAAACCGTTTTTCCGGCCCTGATTGCCGGCAAAGCCCCCGCCGACCCCGTTCGGATGTGGGTGGCGGGGTGCAGCACCGGCGAAGAAGCCTACTCGATGGCGATGTGCTTTAAGGAAACCCTCGGCGACCGGCAGGACCGGGTCCAGATTTTTGCCAGCGACCTCAGCGAACCCGCCATTGCCAAAGCCCGCGCCGGGGTTTATACCAAAGCCGACGTAGCCGACGTAAGCCCGCAACGGCTAAAGGAGTTTTTTAGTAAAACCACCGGCGGCTATCAGGTCAACAAGCCCATCCGGGATATGTGCGTGTTTGCTCCCCACAATTTTCTGAAAGACCCGCCCTTCGGCAAAATGGATTTCGTCAGTTGCCGCAATGTGCTGATTTACATGGAGCCGTATCTGCAAAAAAAGGCCCTCACCACGTTTCATTACGCCCTGAACCCAACCGGATTTTTGCTGCTGGGCAAATCAGAAACCATCGGTGGGGTGCCTGACCTGTTTGCCGCTGCCGCCAAAGCCGAAAAGTTATTTACCCGCAAAGACGCGCCCGCCCGGTTTATGCCCATTGCCAGTCAGCGAACCGAGTTAAACGCCACCTATCCCGCTGCCAGTAGCGAAACCGAAACTATGCGTACCGATTTCCAGAAAACCGCCGACGATATTATTCTCAGCAAATACACGCCCGTTGGGGTGGTGGTGAACGATGCCCTGGATATTGTGCATTTCCGGGGTAATAGCAGCAATTACTTAGAGCAGGTATCGGGCAAACCCACGCACAACCTGCTGCTGCTGGCAAAAAATGGCCTGGCGTTTGAGTTGCGGAACCTGTTGCATAAAGCAAAAAAAGAGAAAGCGACGGTTCAAAAAGAAAACATTCCGATAGACGTAAACGGCAATCTGCGTACCGTTTCTATCGAGGCCATTCCATTGCCAAACAGCATTGAGCCGCATTACTTGGTGCTGTTTCATGACACGAACCTGCCCGGCAGCAAGGCGGCAGTCAGTAGCAAAAAAACCGGCACACGGGCCAAAAAAGATGATAGAGACCTGGGTATCGGGCAATTGGAGCAGGAACTGGCGCAGGCCCGCGACGATATGCGGGCCATCTCCGAAGATCAGGAAGTGGTTAATGAAGAACTGCAAAGTGCCAACGAAGAACTCCTGAGCGGCAACGAAGAACTGCAAAGCCTGAACGAAGAACTCGAAACCAGCAAAGAAGAACTCCAAAGCACCAACGAAGAACTAACGGTGGTGAACCAGGAGATGATTGCCCTGAACGAACAGGCAACAACGGCCCGCAACTATGCCGAAGCCATTATTGCCAATATCCGCGAGCCGTTGCTGGTGCTCGACAGCCGCCTGCGGGTTAAAACGGCCAACAGTGCGTTTTACACCACATTCCGGGTAAACGAAACCGAAACCGAAGGCGAGTTGGTGTATGACCTCGGCAACCGGCAGTGGAATATCCCCGCGCTCAGAACGCTGCTCGAACATATTCTGCCCCAGAAGTCGGTCCTCAACGATTTTGAGATCCGGCACACATTCTCAACCATTGGCGAGCGGACAATGCTGTTCAATGCCCGCGAGATTGTGAGTAAAATCAACGCCGAGAAACTCATTCTGCTGTCTATCGAAGACATTACCGAAGCGGCTGTCTCGCGCAAAGAACTTCAGGAAAGCTACGAGCGGTTTCAGGGAGCCATTGCCGCCGTGCAGGGTATTTTATGGACCAACAACGCCATTGGCGAAATGGAAGGCGAACAGCCCGGCTGGGCATCGCTCACGGGCCAGACAATGGCCGAGTATCAGGGCTACGGCTGGGCAGCCGACGTGCATCCCGACGATACCGCCCACACCCTGACGGCCTGGAACGATGCCGTGCGCGAACGCCGAAATGCCGAATTTGAACACCGCGTTCGGCGGGCCGACGGCAGCTGGGGGCAGTTTTCGGTGAAGGCCACGCCCTTACTCAACCCCGACGGACAGGTGCGCGAGTGGGTGGGCGTACATACCGACATCACGGCAGAACGCCGGGCCGAGGAGCAAATCAGGCAAAACGAAAAAAACTTTGCCGAGACGCTCAAAACCCAGGTTGCCGAGCAAACCACCGAACTGGCAACCGCCAACGAAGCCTTAGCCGAGAAAAACCGGACGCTCGACGTGAAGAACCGCGAATTGGAATCGTTCACCTACGTGTCGAGCCACGATTTGCAGGAGCCGCTGCGAAAAATCCAGACGTTAGCCAGCCGGATTCTCGAAAAAGAAAAAGAAAACCTGACCGACAGCGGCAAAGATTCGTTTCAGCGGATGCAGAAAGCCGCCGAACGGATGCAGCTCTTGATTCAGGATTTGCTGGCTTTCTCGCGGCTAAGTACCGCCGAACGAACGGTTGAGGTGGTTGACCTGCGCCTGCTGGTAGACGAGGTGACGGGCGAACTCAGCGACACCATTGCCGAAAAACAGGCCATTATTGACGTGGCCGACCTCGGCCCGGTGCGGGTGATTGCCTTTCAGTTTCGGCAGCTATTGCAGAACCTCATCAGCAATGCCCTCAAATTTGCCCGTCCGGGGGTGCCGCCACGGGTCACTATCCGGGGCGAGACTATCAACGGCAGCGCAACCGGCCACGCCACGCTGTTGCCCGACACCACCTATTTTCACCTCTCCGTTGCTGACAATGGCATTGGTTTTGAGCCGCAATACAGCGAGAAGATATTCGATGTGTTTCAGCGGCTGCACAATCGCGAAACGTATCAAGGCACGGGAATTGGCCTGGCTATCGTGAAAAAAATTGTGGAGAATCACGGCGGCCTCATCACCGCCATCAGCGAACCCGGCAACGGTGCCCGGTTTGACGTGTATATACCGTCAAAATAAATTCCAGACAGCATTCTGCTGTCTGATTATTGGCTCAACCACGCTGATTCGATTTTTTAGCTCAGACAGCAGAATGCTGTCTGGAACAATCCCTAAACCACCCCGCCCACGCCAAACAGCACCACAAACAGCAACGTGCTGAGGGCCAACTGACCCAAACGCGGGTTGAGTTCGGCGGCTTGTTTGTGGCCCGCAACGGCCCGACCATTGATGACGAAAAGCGGAAACGACAGCAGATACAGATACCCCACCGGCGGCTGTTTGGTCAGTAATGAGTAGGCAACGGCGCAGGTCATGCCGCCGATGAGCAGAAACCAGTGATACTGAATAGCCCGCTCCCGGCCCAACTGCACCGGAATCGAGTTTTTGCCGGTTCGGGCATCGGTCTCGATGTCTCGTATGTTGTTGATATTCAGCACCCCCGTTGCAAACAGGCCAACGCTGGTGGCGGGCAGAAATAAGAGCGGGTTAAGGGTGTGGGTGTAGAGAAAATACGTACCCAGCACGCCAAGCCAGCCAAAAAACAGCAGCACGGCCACATCGCCGAAGCCCGCGTAGCCGTAGGGCCGTTTGCCGTTAGTGTAGCCCACGGCAGCGGCAATACTGAGCAAGCCCAGCCCGAACAAGCCACCAATCACCGGCCAGCCCGCATCAGACAGGGCCACCACCAGCAGTCCGATTCCGCACACCAACGCCAGCCCTGCCGTGATGAGCATGGCCCGGAACATGGCTTCTTTAGTGATGTCGCCGGTGGCAACGGCCCGGCGCGGCCCCACCCGGTCGGGCGTGTCTTTGCCCGAAACCGCATCGCCGTAGTCATTGGCGAAGTTGGAGAGAATCTGTAAAAATATGGTTGTCAATACGGCCAACGCAAAAACGGGCCACTGAAAGTGACCCGTCGGTACGGCCAGAAAACTGCCTAAGATAATACTGGCAAGGGCCAGGGGTAATGTGCGCGGGCGGGCCGCGGCAATCCAGTTTTTCATCTTCGATGAGTGAAGAGTGATGAATGAAGAGTGAAAAACGACTATGCTGAAACGTTTTTCACTCTTA
>JBBRNH010000143.1:0-7035 GCA_038230415.1 Cytophagales bacterium
AATTAGATTTTGGGGAGCTGGTTAAAACGGCTTTTGGGTTGTACATTAATGCGTAAAGACTTTTTTTTTCCGGGCTCCGCCCACCCGGTCCGACGACAGGATAAAAAACGTCTTTACGCATTAATCTACAACCCAAACGCGGTTTTCACCTGCTCCACAAAATCTAATTTCTCCCAGGTAAACAGTTCAACCTCAACAGTTTTGGCGTTGCCATTCTGCCCAAAGGTTTTAGTCACGACCTCATTTTTGCGACCCATATGGCCGTAAGCTGCCGTTTCGGAGTAAATCGGGTTGCGGAGTTTCAGGCGTTGCTCAATGGCGTAGGGCCGCATATCAAACAATTCTTCGATTTTTCGGGCAATCTCGCCGTCATTCATCGTGGTTTTGGCCGTACCGTATGTGTTCACATACAAACCGCAGGGTTGCGCCACACCGATAGCATAACTTACCTGCACCAACACCTGCGAGCAAAGCCCGGCAGCCACCATGTTTTTGGCAATATGCCGCGTGGCGTAGGCCGCCGAGCGGTCAACCTTTGAGGGGTCTTTACCCGAAAACGCCCCGCCCCCGTGTGCGCCTTTGCCGCCGTAGGTATCCACAATAATCTTGCGGCCCGTCAGTCCGGTGTCGCCGTGCGGCCCGCCGATGACGAACTTACCCGTTGGGTTGATGTAGTACGTGATGTCGTCGGTAAATAACGCCTGTAATTCGGGTTTCAGGGCGGCTTTCACGCGGGGAATCACCAGGTTAATCACATCCTGGCGAATTTTGGCGAGCATCGTGGCATCGTCGGCAAAGTCGTCGTGCTGGGTCGAGACCACAATCGTATCAATCCGAATCGGCTGATCGTCGTCCGAATATTCAATCGTCACCTGCGATTTGGCATCGGGCCGGAGATACGGAATCAGGTCGCCGTGATTGTTGCGGATGTCCGACATTTCGCGCAGAATGGCGTGGGCCAAATCGAGCGGGAGGGGCATAAAATTGTCGGTTTCGTTGGTGGCATAGCCAAACATCATCCCCTGATCGCCCGCGCCCTGAGCGTTGGCACGGGTCTCAAAATCGTCGGTATCGGTCTGCCGGTCAACGCCCTGGTTAATATCTGCTGACTGATCGTGAATGGCCGACATGATGCCGCACGAGTTGGCCTCGAACATATACTCGCTCTTGGTGTAGCCGATTTTACGGATTACGTCGCGGGTAATTTTCTGAACATCGAGGTAAATGTTGGTTTTCACTTCGCCAGCCAGCACAACCTGCCCGGTAGTGACTAAGGTTTCGCAGGCGACTTTGCTGGTGGGGTCAAAAGCCATGAAATTATCAATCAGGGCATCGGAGATTTGGTCGGCAACTTTGTCGGGGTGTCCTTCTGAAACCGACTCGGAGGTGAAAAGATATGGCATTCTTGCGGTTTAACTGATTATGAGCCACAAAGCTACCATTTTTTGAGGAACGCGGCCTATCCTAGGGTCTGCTGATGGTATAGGCTAAATCAGCCAATCATTTTCCTCCTCAACACATCGAGCAGGGCGAGCGAAAACGGCACTTTGGGCATTGACCACATCACCCGCAGTTCCTGACCAAAGGTGGTGTCTTCGTCTAAAAACCGGAAAACGGCCTCCGGGGTGTTGTGTTCGTAGAGCAGCGTAAACATATCGTCGGCGGGGTAACGGTGTTTCTCCAGCACGTTCAGCAGAATGCTGTCGTAGAACTTAAACCGCCCCCTAAACCACGATTGTTGACGGTGGGGCTTGCCGGTTTGGGCCAGGTTCTGCACCAGTTCCCGCAAATACCGTTGTGTTCGCTGAAAGGTGTAGCCCGTTGAGGCTTTGGTAAACCCACCCGACGTTCCGATGCGGATAATATGGGCCGAGGGGTTTTCTTTGGTCGCCACGTCTGACATCGGAATCACGCCAAACTCAGTTTCGCTGATTTTATACGTGCCGGTATCCAAATGAGTATCAATGTATTGCCGCAAATCAGCTTCGTATTCGGCATCGGTCAGCAGTTTTTGGTTAAACAGCGTAAACTCGACCAAGGCAGTATTTGTATCGAAGGGCAGGACATACACAAACCGGCATTCGTTGTGTTGCGCCACCCGAAAATCCATCATGCGCGGGCGCGTGACATCAAAACAGGGCTTTTCGGTGTGAATAATCCAGCCCTTGAAGTGTTGCAGCAGGTTGTGGTTGGCGGGCTTGTCGAGGGTGAGGGCAAAGGTGCTGTCAAACACATAATCGGCAATGAGAGGCTCGTCGTCGGCAATCACAAACCCACCCTGATCGGTGTCTTTGATGCGGTTTACGGTTGCCTGCCTGATTTCGATGTTGGGAAACTGGGCGAGCCGGGCGTGCATAAACTCGTAAAAATCAATGCCCCGCAGCATCTTGTACTGGTAATCACCCATATCGAGCAATCCCGACAGGGTAGTGCCATGAAACTCAACGCGGTTCCAGGTGCGGAACAGAATCGGCTCACAGATACCCGCGCCCCGCTCCCAGAAACACCAGGTGCGGTCGTTGCGGTTTTTTTGTTCGCGGTCAAGAATCAGGATACTCCGGTCGCGCAGTTGGGGCGATTGGGTTATGTACCAGGCAATGCTCAGGCCCGCCATACCGCCCCCGGCAATGATGTAATCGTATTTTTTCATCAGCCAAAACAAAAGCCCGGTCACCAGAAAAACGGGCCGGGCCAAGCTGCCAGAATAACCGGAAAGATCAGTGAGTTGTTTAACGTCCGATAACTGGAATACCGAGTTGTTTGCAGACAATCTGGCACATTAAGTTTTTCAACTCGCCGTGTCGGCCAACCACTGATTGTTGACCATTAGCCGGATTAAAGTACATTGTGTGCCGTGCGCCTTCATGGTGCAGGATGCAACCATGTTTTTCGATGTGCTTGATGAGTTGGCCGCGTTTCATCAGGCTAATTCCAACTCTTCCCGGCGTGTTGCCGATAGATGGTTTTCATTTTCGAACAAGATACGCTGTGTTTCAAAAAAGAATCGAACTCCTTCAGCCAGGTTTACTTTGAGTTCATCAATAGTTTCGCCCTGATCAACTACAGCCGGAATTTCCTCAACCTGACCCACCCAACCACCTTCTTCGGCTTCCTGAATACGAATCGTTAGTTTCATGATTACCAATAACTTAAATAAAAAACTATTAATTACCAGATGGTTTTTGAACGGCCTGATAGATCGCCGTTATCATATCGTCCATCTTTTCTAATCGGCTTTCAATTCTGGTTAGCCGTTCTCCTTGCTGTTTCTGCTCAACAGCAATTTTGGCAACATCTTTCCGGGCGTTCATCTGACCCACCGTGAGGTCAAAGTACATCTTAGCCAATGCCTGGTTTTGGGTTGTCAGTTCATCTTGTTTTTTGAGCATCTCGCCCATGATGGGTTCGAATTGGTCAAGTCGTTCGTCAGCAGTCATTATACGATCAGGTTTAGTATCCGCTCAATAGTTGTTCGCATAACGTCAGTGGTAAAGTTAATGAGTACCAGCGATTTACCTACACATTTACGTGCCGTTCGGCGTGATAACTCGACCGCACCAACGGCCCCGATTCCACGTATTTCAAGCCACGCCGAAGTCCTTCTTCCCTGTATTGAGCAAATTGGTCGGGTGCTATCCAATCAATAACCTCGTGGTGCATTTTGGTTGGCTGCAAATATTGGCCGAGCGTCAAGATGTCTAACCCGTTCATCACCAGGTCGTCTATCGCTTTGTGAACTTCGTCGGTGGTTTCGCCGAGGCCGAGCATAATGCCCGATTTGGTGCGTTGCCCGGCGGCTTTGGTGCGGCTGATTTGTTCTAAACTCCGCTCATAGCGGGCTTGTGGCCGAACGCGCCGGTAGAGCCGTTCTACGGTTTCCATGTTGTGCGAAACCACTTCCTGCCCGGCAGAAATCATCCGGTTCAGGGCTTCCCAATTGCCTTTGGTATCTGGAATCAAGGTTTCTATGGTGGTGGCGGGCGAAATTTCTTTCACGGCCCGCACCGTCTGATACCAGATTTCGGCACCCCGGTCTTTGAGTTCATCGCGGTTAACGGAGGTCAGCACGGCGTGTTTCACCTTCATCAGGGCAATCGCTTCGGCCACGCGCCGGGGTTCGTCGGTGTCATATTCGGTGGGGCGGCCCGTGGCAACGGCGCAAAACGAGCAGCTCCGGGTGCAAACGTTACCGAGAATCATGAACGTAGCCGTGCCAGCCCCCCAGCACTCGCCCATGTTTGGGCAATTGCCTGATTCACAGATTGTGTGGAGTTTATGGGTATCAACCAACTGCCGCACTTTGGCGTATTCGGGGCCGATGGGCAACTTCACCCGGAGCCAGTCAGGGCGTTTTGTCCGTTCTTTAAGAGAAGCAATAACGGGGAGTTCGATCATAACAGTACGGCCTTCTTTATACAAAAAAGGATTTTAACGGGCGTAAAGTTCTTTAGGGATTACTTCAGCTTCATCTGCGCGAAGTAGGGGTGGTCGGGACTGAATTTATTTCTTACTGCCAAAAAACAGCGTGATATATCCCGACGTAAAGAAGTTGCGGTTACCAACGTCTTTGCCGCCCAACCGCGAGTCGGCATTGGGGATGATAACAATTTTCTGCGGGAAAATCTCCGTCAAAAAACCCACTTCTATACCTGTTGTGTTGTTGCGGAACGCGCTTAGTTCAAAACTCACGGCGGTTTTCACGTTCAGACCCACCGTAAACTTCGATTCGCCGAAGCCTTCAAAAAAGCCACCTTTGTCAATCACGTTTTTCCGCACACCGTTGGCATCAATCGTCGAGGCATATGGCGCGGTGTATTCGCGGTTTCCTTCCTTGATTTTGACGTAATACGGTTTGATGATACCTAACGACGGCCCGACGGCAAAAATGGCGTTCACGGCCACACCCTCATCGGCGTTGCGCTGAAAGAGCGTGATTTCGCGGCCATACTGCGGGCGAATCACGAACAGATAATTTTCTTTGCCATACACAAACCGACCGCCGAAGTTACCAGCCGCTGACTGCACTTCTTTTGGATGTTTGATATTGACCACTTCAAGGCTCAGATACTGGTGTTGTTTCTGCCCAAACAAGGTGCCGGGCAACACCTTCGATTGCCGGTAAACAAACCCGCCAATCAGCCCGGCGTTGGTGTTGGTGGTAATGCCAAACGTAGTTACTTTCTGAAACGTATCGTCATCAGTATCACGGGGAAGCTGAGTTTGGGCGCGTAGTTGCTGACCGTGCAACAGAGCCAGACCCAAAACCGTAACTAAAAATATATGTGAGGTTCGCATTGTTCGTTCGTTCAGCCCATAAAGATAGAATCACTTACGCGGATTTGTACAAATTTGATTCCATCTTTTGGATAACCGGCCACACTTTTTTATGTTTAGCCAAAACAACCCACAGAATAAGATGCCTACGATTCAGATAAACTACCCCGGCGACCTCCGCACCGACTGCCAGCACCTCCAATCCGGTACCCACATCAATACCGACGCACCGACTGACAATCAGGGCCGGGGCGAAGCCTTCTCCCCTACCGATCTCGTTGCCAATGCCCTCGGCACGTGTATCATCACGACGATGGCAATCTTTGCCCGGCGCGACGGTATCGAACTCGCCGGGAGTGCCTTGACCGTGACCAAAATCATGAGCAGCGAACCACCCCGTCGAATCGCCCGCATCGAAATTGCCATCACGCTAACCGCTACGCCTGCCCCCGACGAAGCCACGTGCCGGAAACTCGAAGCCATTGCCCACACCTGCCCCGTTGCCCGGAGTCTGCACCCCGACGTGGTTCAGGACGTGACGATGGTATGGGCGTAGAAACGCATACTTGCGTCTTCTGCATTACGAAAGAAGAGCAAATGCGTCTATTTCGGCTCGGTTTTCTTTTTCAGGAGATAGACAAACTCGTGAGCATCACCGTCTGCTTCGCCTGTGATGTGCAACGAAACCAATTCCCAGCCGTTGGCAACCATAAAATTCAGCGCATCAACCACGGAATTAAATCGTATCGGTTTTTGATCGGCCCCGCCAATCTTGTTTTTTGTCTGGTAAGGCGATAGCTGCCCATAATCTAACCATACGGTTGCTCCTGTTTTAAACAAATCACTCTCATTATTTACGCCCCTCAACTGGCAGTAAGTGACTGATAACTTGTTGATGCTGACGTTGTTCACATAGACCTGCGCCGATGCGTTGAGGGTTGCCAGCAGACAAACCAACGTGATGAATCCTGCTATCTGTTTCATGTTTTTTCAACGAAAATACTGCTTCATCTTGTTTTGGCTATTACTGACCGACTAATAGACCCGCTCTCCGCCCACCCACGTTTGCCGGACTTTGGTAGCGCGGAGTTTCTGGTTCGGCACGGTCATAATGTCCTGATCTAACACCACAAAATCGGCCTGTTTTCCGGGCGCGATGCAACCGCGCAAATGGTCTTCGGTGTTGGCGTAGGCGGCCCAGCGCGTCATGGCGAGCAGTGCCGATTTACGGTCAACGGCATTTTCGGGCTGGTAGCCGCCTTGTGGGAAATTGTTGGCATCCTGCCGGGCAGTGGCTGCGTGAAACCCAAACAACGGATTTGGGGCTTCGACCGGGAAATCGGACCCAAAATCGATAAACCCATTTTGTTTCATCAGGTCGTGGAACGAGTATGCACCCTTTACTCTGATTTTACCCAGCCGCTCACCGGCCCAGTACATATCGGAGGTGGCGTGCGTTGGCTGCACCGATGGGATGATAGAATAACGACCAAACAAATATATATCCTCCGGCGAGACCACCTGCGCGTGTTCGATGCGCCAGCGTCTATCATTTTTTGTTTTCAGGAGTTTGCCGTATAAACTCAGAATCAGGTGGTTAGCCGAGTCGCCGATGCAGTGCGTAAGTAGGTGCTAAAAAATAGTTTCCATTATTTTCCTAATTTTCCTGCATGGGACGAGTGAACACGCCTGTTCTGAACACGGAGCAGCGCACAGAACTGGAAAATATGCTGAGAACCAGCCAGAAACACGCAATTCGTA
>JBBRNH010000144.1:0-6936 GCA_038230415.1 Cytophagales bacterium
GGTTTTGGCTTTCTGGTATAGTTTCCCGAACAGGTTGGTATAATTTTCCGAACAAATACGAGAAAAATTGAACAATGTGCCTATCTATCGAATAACAGGTCACATAAATGGAGCGGTTCAGTTCACCTACGGCCTTGCTTTTGGCACGATTCACAATCAGAGTAGTCGGGGCTGTTTTCTGGATACGCCAGGAACAGACTGTTTAACGATGGCATGGCCTGAAAAGCAAAAAAGCGTGGAGAAATCCCCCACGCTCCAAATAAAATCATGGTCTTTCTACATCCGCCGAATCTCGGCCCCAATCGCGTTCAGTCGCCCGTCAATGTTTTGGTAGCCCCGGTCAATCTGCTCGATATTGTCAATGATACTCGTTCCGTTGGCCGAGAGGGCGGCAATGAGCAGGGCCACTCCCGCCCGAATATCCGGCGAGGTCATGCGGATACCCCGGAGTTGCTGCTGCCGGGCCAGCCCCACCACCGTTGCCCGGTGGGGGTCGCAGAGGATAATCTGACTGCCCATTTCGATGAGTTTGTCCACAAAAAACAGGCGGCTTTCAAACATCTTCTGGTGAATCAGCACCGTGCCGTTGGCCTGCACCGCCGTTACCAGCACAATACTGAGCAAGTCGGGCGTGAACCCCGGCCAGGGTGCGTCGGCAGCGGTCATCATGCCGCCGTCCAAAAACGTTTCGATCTGGTAGCTTTCCTGGGCTGGAACAAAAATATCGTCGCCCCGAAATTCCATCTGAATACCGAGCCGTTTAAATACGTCAGGAATAATGCCCAACGCCGGAATCTGGCAGTTTTTGATGGTTATCTCGCTCTGCGTCATGGCGGCCAGCCCAATAAACGAGCCAATTTCGATCATGTCGGGCAGCATCGTGTGGTCGGTGCCGCCGAGGGTTTCTACGCCCTCAACCACGAGCAGGTTGCTGCCCACGCCCGAAATTTTTGCGCCCATCCGGTTGAGCATCTTGCTGAGTTGCTGCAAATACGGTTCGCAGGCCGCGTTATAAATCGTGGTGGTGCCTTCGGCCATCACAGCCGCCATCAGCACGTTGGCCGTTCCCGTCACCGACGCTTCGTCGAGAAGCATATACGCGCCTTTGAGGTGGTCGCCCTCGACGCGGTAAAAGTCACCGTCGTAATGAAACGTGGCACCGAGTTTCTCGAAACCGAGAAAGTGCGTGTCTAACCGACGGCGACCGATTTTATCGCCACCGGGCCGGGGGATGCGGCCTTTTTTGAAGCGGGCGAGCATCGGGCCGAGCAGCATCACCGAGCCGCGCAGGGCCGAGGCTTTGCGCTTGAAGGCATCGGTGTCGAGGTAGTCGAGGTTTACATCATTAGCCTGAAACCGGTACGAGGCTTCGCCGGTGCGCGTGACCCAAACGCCCATATCGCCCAGCAAATCAATGAGTTGGTTCACATCCCGGATGTTGGGAATGTTATGAATCGTGATGGGTTCTGCCGTGAGCAGCACCGCACACAAAATCTGGAGGGCTTCATTTTTCGCGCCCTGCGGTTGCAGTTCACCGTGCAGTGTACGCCCACCCGTGATTTGGAAAGAAGCCATTTTTAGTAGTGGTCAGTGGTTAGTGGCAAGTAGTCAGTTGGCTTGCGCGTTCGTAGGCTTGCGTCAGCCAACTAACCACTTGCCACTGACTACTGACCACTAAAAAGTTACCGCCGTCGCCGGTCGTTATTGTTGTTGCGTTGGTTGTTATTTCTGAAATCGCTGCGGCCACCGCTGCCACCCGCGTTGCCCCGGTTGTTGCCCTCGTTCCGACCGCCACCGTTGCTGTTTCCTCCGCCGTTGTTCTGCCGGTTGTTGCCCTCGTTCCGGCCACCACCGTTGCCATTGCCACGCGGGTAGTTTCGGCCACCGGCATTGCTATTGCCGTTGCCTTCGTTGCGGCCACCGCCGGTGTTGGTGTTCTGGCGGAAATTCTGATTACTACCCTGCCGGGGTTGCTGCCCTTCGGTGCGCTCACGCGGGGTTGACTCCACCAAGCCCTCCTCCCGAATCAGTTGAATATCAGGCGATAACTTACCATTCGACATCTCGATCAGGCTCTGGAAGATTGTTTCGTCTTCCACGGATTCTTTGTTCCAGGCCTGATAAAACGTCTTCATGAGCCGCGTCAGGTATGAGACAAACGCCCGCCGTTCGTCGGCATCCTCCAGATTACCGGCTTTGGTCACGAGCAGATCCATGTTGTGGCCGAAGTGTTTGAAGCGTAGCCGGGGGTGTGTGTTATACGGTACTCGCTGAGGAGCCTTGCCGAGGGCTTCTTCGGACGGGGGCGGGTATGGGCTGTCCACATCGAGCGTGAAGCCGGAAATAATATAGAGGTCGTCCCAGAGTTTATTGTAGTAATCCTGCCCGTCTTTCATGTTGGGGTGGATTTGCCGCATGAGTTCGACGAGGATGTGGGCGTATCGGGTGCGTTTTTCCCGGTCTTCGATGGTGACCATGTTGTTCACCAGTTTTTGGATGCTACTGCCGTATTCTTTCAAAGGAGTTGTGCCGAGTGCGTGTAAAAGTTATGTGAGCAAAAGTAAAACATATTCGTGGCACATAGTCACGGCGTAAAACAATTGCCTGTCTATCCGGCGAACAAATGCCGTAACTTGGCCGTTCAAAATCAATTAACAGTTCCCTTAAACTCAACGCTTTGAAACGCTGGTTAGCCCTCCTTATTACTGCTCTGATTCTCGGCGGCATTATCTGGTATAATAAATTCAGAAAAACCGGCTCCGATGCTACCGCTGCCCCCGGTGCGGCAGTACCGGCCAACGCACCCAAAGACGGCGGCAAACCCGGCGAGGCCAAACCCGGCGGGGACAAAACCGGCCCGGCTGCGGGCGGGGGCGGTCGGAGTGGTGGCGGGCCAATCACGGTGTTTGTGGCGGCTTACCAAAACCTGAAAGAAGAAGTTGTGTCGAGCGGGTCATTGCTTCCCAACGAGCAGGTGGATATTTACCCCGAAACGTCGGGCCGGATCGTGACGCTCAACATTCAGGAGGGCCGCCCGGTGGCCGCCGGAACGCTGCTCGTGAAAATCTACGACGGTGATTTACAGGCGCAGTTGCTCAAACTGCGGGCGCAGCAGGAGAACGCCCAGCGCACCGAAGACCGCAACAAACAACTTTTGGCGCGGGGCGGCATCAGCCAGCAGGAATATGACCTTGCCACCACCAACCTGCGCGGAGCCGCTGCCGACATTGAACTCACCAACGCCAATATTCGCCGAACGGTGATTCGTGCGCCGTTTTCGGGCGTAATCGGTCTCAGAAATGTCAGCCCCGGTGCGGTGGTCACGCCCAATACGCTCATTGCGCGGTTGCAGCAGATTTCGTCGCTCAAACTCGATTTTTCGATTCCCGAACGTTACGGACAACAGGTGAAGCCGGGCAATGTAGTGTCTTTTTTGGTGGATGGAGCCGCCCGGCCCAGCCAGGGTGTGGTGTATGCCATTGACCCCGGCGTTGACGAGCAAACCCGCAACCTCCGCATCCGGGCGCGGGTCAGCAATACGCTTACGGGCGGGGTGCAGCCCAAATTTCGGCCCGGCACGTTTGCCAAAGTGACGCTCACGATTCAGAACGAACGCAGCGTGGTGGTGCCAACCCAGGCCGTGATTCCGCAAACGCGCACCCGGCAGGTGGTAGTGGTCAAAAACGGCAAGGCGCAGTTTCGGGATGTCACAACGGGTATCCGCACGGAGTCGGTGATTCAGGTCATCTCAGGATTATCCGTCGGTGATACGGTGGCAACATCGGGATTATTGTTTTTAAAGCCCGATTCTCCGGTGAAAATTGGAAAAGTAGTGAAGCAGTAATGAAGTGTACGTGTAGTAATAATAAAGCAACAACGTTATGAGCTTACCGGCCCTCTCTCTCAGTCGCCCCGTGCTGGCTATCGTCATGTCTATCGTGATTGTCTTGTTCGGGGCCATCGGCTACTCGTTTTTGGGTGTCCGCGAATACCCCGCCATTGACCCGCCCATTATCTCGGTCAGAACCAATTATACCGGAGCCAACCCCGACATTATCGAGTCGCAGGTGACAGAACCCATCGAGAAGCAACTCAACAGCATCGAAGGCATCCGTACCATTTCGTCGAACTCAGCCCTCGGTGTCAGCTCGATTACGGTGGAATTTAACCTCGATGCCGACCTCGAACGGGCCGCCAACGACGTGCGCGACAAAGTGGCCCAGGCCCAGCGGCAACTCCCCCAGGATATCGACGGCCCGCCGGTGGTCTCCAAAGCCGATGCCAACTCAGACCCGATCATTTTTATGACCGTCCAGAGCAGCACCCGCAACATCACCCAACTCTCTGACTACGCCGAAAACGTCTTGCAGGAACGGCTCCAGACTATTCCGGGCGTGAGCCAGGCCACCATCTACGGCCTGAAACGCCAGGCCATGCGGCTCTGGATTGACCCGCTCAAACTCTCGGCCTATCGCCTGACCGTGCAGGATATTCAGCAGGCCCTTGCCACCCAGAGCGTTGAACTGCCGGGCGGCAAGGTCTATGGCAATAACACCGAACTGACGGTGAAAGCCGTAGGCCGAATTAATACCGAAGCCGACTTCAACAACCTGATTCTCAGGCAAACCAGCAGCCAGATTGTGCGCTTCAACGACATTGGCTATGCCGCCCTCGGCCCCGAAAACGAAGAAACCCAGTCGAAACAAAACGGTGTACAGGGCGTAATTGTGGTGCTGGTGCCGCAGCCGGGAGCCAATTACGTGGACATCTCGAACGAGTTTTATAAACGATTCGAGACCCTCAAAAAAGACCTGCCCGCTGATATTGATGTCAGCGTTGGCATTGACCGCAGCACGTTTATCCGCCGGGCCATCGAAGAAGTGGGCGAAACACTCATCATCTCGTTTATCCTGGTGGTGCTGGTGATTTATTTCTTTTTCCGCGACTGGCTCACCGCCATCCGGCCCCTAATTGACATTCCGGTGTCGCTCATCGGCGCGTTTTTCATCATGTACATCGCCGATTTTTCGATCAACGTCCTTACCCTTTTAGGTATCGTTTTGGCAACGGGTCTCGTGGTTGACGACGGAATTGTGGTGACGGAGAATATTTTCAAGAAAATGGAGCAGGGCATGGATGCCAAACGGGCGGCCAAAGAAGGCTCCGAAGAGATTTTCTTTGCCGTTATCGCTACCAGTATCACGCTGGCGGTAGTGTTTTTGCCGATCATCTTTTTGCAGGGATTCGTGGGGCGGCTCTTCCGCGAGTTTGGCATTGTGGTGGCCGGAGCCGTGCTGATTTCGGCGTTCGTGTCGCTTACCCTCACGCCGGTTTTAGCGGTAAAGCTTACATCAAAAAATCACGGGAAAAGCTGGTTCTATCGCAAGACAGAGCCGTTTTTTGTGTGGCTCGATAGTTCCTACCGCCAATCATTGCAGGATTTTATGGGCGCACGGGGCTGGGCGTTTGTGCTGATTGTGGGTTGCCTGGCCCTCATCGTCGGGCTGGGGAGTCTGCTCAAATCAGAACTGGCCCCGCTCGAAGACCGCAGCCGCTTACGGATTCCGCTCACGGCCCCCGAAGGCACGAGTTTCGAGGCAATGGCCGGTATCACCGACCGCGTGAGTCAGTTTGTGCTGGATTCGGTGCCGGAGCGCGGGCTGACGTTTTCGGTGGTGGCACCGGGGTTTTCGGGCGCGGGGTCGGTCAACAACAGTTTCGTGATTCTGAACCTGAGCGAACCCGGCGAGCGCAAACGGTCGCAGCAGGACATTGCCGACTATATGACCAAAAGCCTGAAACGGTTCAGCGAGGTGCGCGGCTTTCCCGCGCAGGAGCAAACGATTCAGGTGGGGCAGCAGGGCGGGGGCGGATTGCCGGTGCAGTTTGTGATTCAGAACCTGAATTTCGAGAAAATCCGCGAACGGCTGCCCGCGTTTCTCGACGAAGTGCAGAAAGACCCGACGTTCCAGAACTCCGACGTAAACCTGAAGTTCAACAAGCCCGAACTCAACATCCGCATCGAACGCGAGAAAGCTACCAACCTCGGCATTTCGGTGCAAGACGTGGCCCAGACGCTGCAATTGGCCCTCAGCAACCGGCGGTTGGCCTATTTTTTGATGAATGGCAAGCAGTATCAGGTGATTGGGCAGGTGGCCCGCGCCGACCGCGACGAACCCGTTGACCTGGCTTCGTTTTACGTCCGCAGCAATCGCGGCCAACTCATTCAGTTAGACAACCTCGTCACGTTTCAGGAAGTCAGCAGCCCTCCGCAGGTGTATCATTACAACCGCTTCAAGTCGGCAACGGTATCGGCGGGATTAGCACCGGGCAAGACCATCGGCGACGGCGTGACGGCCATGCAGGCCATCGCCAAACGCACGTTGGACGATAGTTTTCAGACCTCGCTGGCCGGGGCCAGCCGCGACTACGCCGAGAGTTCATCCAATACGCTCTTTGCCTTTGCGCTGGCTCTGGTATTGATTTACCTGATTCTGGCGGCTCAGTTCGATTCGTTCGTTGACCCGTTTATTATCATGATGACCGTGCCATTAGCCCTGGCCGGAGCCGTATTTTCGCTGTGGGTCTTTAATCAGACGCTCAATATTTTCAGCCAGATCGGGATTATCATGCTCGTCGGGCTGGTAACGAAAAACGGGATTCTGATTGTAGAGTTCGCCAATGAGCAGCGACTTTTAGGCAAAAACAAGCGCGAAGCCGCCATCGAATCGGCAGCGTTGCGGCTCCGGCCCATTCTGATGACAACCCTCGTGGCCGCGTTTGGGGCGTTACCACTGGCCCTGGCGTTGGGGTCGGCCTCCAAAAGCCGGGTTCCGCTCGGCATCGTGATTGTGGGCGGGCTGTTGTTTTCGCTCGTGCTGACGCTGTATGTGGTGCCGGTGATTTACACCTACATGAGCCGAAGGAAGAATGCAA
>JBBRNH010000145.1:0-6892 GCA_038230415.1 Cytophagales bacterium
AAAACTCTTTGCGTCTTCGCGTCTTTGCGCGAACCTATTTCTTCTTATCACTCTTCACTCCGTACTTTCAACAATCGTTTGAGCCAGTTCTGTTTCTCCACCGTTTCTTCTTTTTGCTCAGAATCAGTGGGTTTGTAGCCCACCAGGGTGCGTAGGTCGGGTTGGCCGGCATCAACCCAGCAGGTGTACCAAAAATCGCCAACCATCTTTACCGAAGCCCGCATTTGCCGCTCAACCTGACCGCGCAGCCGCTCGTGATACTGCCGCGAAAACGGTTCGGCATACACTTTTATGGTGCTGCCGTTGCGGTCTTCAAAGCTAAACTTCCGGGTTTCGCCGACTGCTGTGGTGAGTTCTCGCTCCAGATTCAGTACCGAATCTAAGGCCGCGTGCGCCTGAAAAACGGCTCGCCACGCCCGCTTCTGGGGCGATTCGATGTATTCAGCCGGGCCGGTCAGAAAATCATACGTGGGGCTATACAACTCCGGCAACCGCGATTCCCAGAACCCGTGAATCCCCTGCTGATTGGTGAATTGGCCGTTGTAGTTGCGGGTGGTGTGGAGCGGCACGTTGGCATCGGCAATATAATGACCCAAATCGGCGGCTATGCGCAGAATCCGGCGCGTGTCGCGCTGCCGAAACGCATCGGTCAATTGAAACTTAACGAGTTGAATGTGCCAGGGAACCAGTCCGCGCAGGGCCAGGGTGTCTTCGCCGTAGCAATCGGCGGCATCTCTGTAATACCTCGGCAACGCAGCCGCCGAGGTATCGGCGTAGGCATCGAGGTCAATAAAATGCCGGGGAGCCTCGCCCACTACGGCATACCGCCGTTTGTCGGGGTTCACGGCGTTGTCGGCCAGAAACTGAATATGCTTCTTGAAAAACGGCATCATCTCGGCGGGGAGCGTAAACACCGCCAGCCGGTTAATCTGCTGATGGGCATAAAATCCCCACGCAGGCCGGGTAGCATTGGCCGTAAAAAAAGGGGGAGATTCGGCCCGTAAAAAATTATTTTGGCCGAAAACAACCAACCAAATAAAAAAGACATACTTTTGAGCTGTCATAGTACTTTGTCAAGAAATAGTGTAATCTTACAAATAAACGACCATCATAAACCAAAGAAAATTCGGCAAAACAGCCATACTACAATGAATAATAATCGCAAATCAATCGGCTATCTTCTGGTTCTGATCGTTTTTTCGGCGTTTGGCCTGGTAATCTACGGTGCTTACTCACCCGCCAGAAAATCGCAGTTTCAGCAAATTGTGTGTGTAAAGTTCAAAAAAGAGCTTCGCGAACAAGCTATTTCCCGACAAATGAACGGTTTTGCCGCGTTAAAGCCCGAAATTAAACAGATCGTTTCGTACTCAGCGGGCCGCACGGTTTCGGCTGACGGGGGCCAAAGTGACTACGACGTGATGCACTACCTAACGTTTCAGAGCGAAGCCGACGCACGGGCCTACCGCAACAGCGCGGCCTACAAAGCCTTTGAGCAAAACAACCGGGGTAGCTGGGAGAAGGTACTGGTGATAGACAGTCAGATTCAGCAGTAAACCAGCTCTCGTTTTGCTGACAACCGTCTGTTTCACAAACCGTTTTGCAATTTCGGCCAAAAGCCGTATTTTTGCAGACCTTTTGCGAAACAGGCGTTTGCAAAACAGACATTTTGATTCATAAGTAATGGCAAACCACAAATCGGCGAAAAAAGCCATCCGGTCGAGCGCGAAAAAGCGGCTTTTGAACCGCTATCAGCACAAAACAACCCGCAACCTGATTAAGAAACTGCGGGCTACGAGCGATCATGCGATGGCCGTTGAACTCTACAAGACGGTAGCCTCGGCCTTAGACCGACTGGCAAAGAAAAACGTCATCCACAAAAATAAAGCCTCGAACAACAAATCGCGGCTCGCCATTTTTGTAAATAAATTGGCAGCAAAAGCGTAAGCCACTCGTTTTCTGCAAAATACACCTCATGCCCGGTCCGGTTTGAGGTTTTTTTGTGCCGTTTCGGTAAACTTGCTGCCACAACCCGTAACCGAGCCGCTTTGAAGCCTGAACTACCGAATCCCTACGCCATTACCACCGGCTCCATTAAATCGTGGGCCGAAGAAGACCGCCCCCGTGAGAAACTCATGCTCAAGGGCAAGGCCGCCCTGTCTGATGCCGAACTGATTGCCATTCTCATCAACTCCGGCACTACCGATCTCTCGGCGGTTGACATTGCCCGGCTTATCCTGCAAAGCACCGGCAATAATCTTAACGAACTGGCACGGTTAGGAGTCAAGGACTTATCTAAATTTCGGGGCATTGGCGAGGCCCGCGCCATCAGCATCGTGGCCGCTCTTGAACTGGGTCGTCGGCGGAAAGAACAGGATCGGCCCACCCGCGCCCGCATCACCTGCTCACGCGATGCCTACGACGAACTCAAGCCACACCTGTTAGATAAACAGCACGAAGAATTCTGGATTTTGGTGCTAAACCGGGCCAATGAGGTCATGCGGCCCGTGCAGATTTCGGCGGGGGGCGTGTCTGGCACCGTTGCCGACCCCCGGCTGATTTTCAAACACGCCCTGGAGCAGTTGGCGAGTGGTATTATCTTGTGCCATAACCATCCGTCGGGTAATCTCACACCGTCGCAGGCGGATAAAGACCTGACCCGAAAACTCAAAGATGCCGGTCGGTTGCTGGATATTCCGGTGCTGGATCACCTGATTTTTACCGACCGCAGTTACCTGAGTTTCGCCGATGAAGGGCTGTTATAAGTAGCAAGGGGTTAGCATTACGCGAGCAGTTTTAAACTACTGACCTATTGCTAACCCCTTACCACTTAGCACTAACCACTACTACTACACTGCGTCGGTGCTTTCGTCGTTATACCGCCAATAGACTTTCCCTTCCAGAAACTCGTCGGTAGCGATGCTCGTTGGCTTGGGCATCCGCTCGTAATGTTTCGAGATTTCGATCTGCTCGCGGTTCTCAAACACTTCTTCCAGATTGTCAACCGCCGATACAAAGTCAGAGAGTTTGTTGCTCAGTTCTTCCTTCATCTTGACCGAAATCTGACGGGCGCGTTTCGACATGATCGAAACGGATTCATACACGTTGCCGCCACCAATGGCCGCAATTTTACCCATGTCGCGGGTGATGATTGATTGATTTGTTGCCATAATTCGTTCGCGTGACTTACTGTTAGTTGCCGGTTGTGACCTTTGCCGGTTGGTTAATTTTCTGCTGTTTCTGCAATTCACGCTCCTTGTCAATTGCCATCAGCCGTTCTACTTCTTTCTGACCAAAGGCATACATTTTCTCGGCAGTGCGAAGGTATTTACTGGCCGGATATTTGCCTTTGAGTTCGCCGAAGAACGTCACTACTTCCTGATAACGTTCCTTCTGCTTAGTTTCCAGACTGTTTTTCGCCAGGTTATACTGGGCATCCACTTTCAGATACGCCAGTTCTTCGTTGTACTGCGAATCAGGAAATTCCCGCTGGAAGTTGTTAATCGAGATCACCGATGATTTCAGCGATGCAATATTAAACCCACTGGCCCGGTAGTACAGTTTAGCTTTCTCGTAGGATTTCTGTTCTAATTTCTGCCGCAGGCCGGTAATCATCTTCGTGCAATCGTCCGAGAACGGGCTTTGCGGGTAGGCGTTCACAAAATCCTGCAACGCGGCCATTGCTCCAACCGTATTTGACTGATCGAGGTTGAAGGCAGGTGTATCTTTATACAGCGACAGTGCATACATATACATCGCTTCTTGGGCGTAATCGCTGCGGGCAAATGTCTCGTAAAATTTTTTGAAGAGCGTTGAACCAAGCAGATACTGCTGCTGATGATACTGGGTATAGGCGTAATAAAACTGCGCCATTTCTGACTCGGTACTGCCTTTCAGAACCGGAATCAATTCTTCAAAGAGTGTCCCGGCCTTATACCAGTCACCTTTCTTGAAGTACGCCACGGCGGCTTTATACTTCTGATCGTCGGTGCCTTTTTTTTGCAGTTTGGTGTAGGAGTTACACGACGCGAGCAGCACCACAAACGCCACTCCAACCCAAAAACTCACTTGCTGACGGTTTTGCATAGCCGCAAAGGTACAAAAAAGTGGTAAGCCGTTAGTGGCAGGCAGTGAGTTAATGTTTGTTAAACTCACCACATATCACTAACGGCTCACCACTACTTACTGATGCCGGACGAGGAGTTTTTTGGTGGCAACTTTTTTGCCATCGAGCGAGAGCTGGTAGAAATACCAACCCGTTGAGAAATCGCGGGTGTTGATGCGAACCTTGTTGCTACCCCGGTCAAGTTCATACTCGGCAACGGGTGATCCCAACACGTTCAGCAGGATTAATTTGGCCTCACCTACGTTTGCCAGCAGTTGATAGTCCACCTCGGCGGCTTCACTGGCCGGGTTTGGGTAAATGTTAGACACCACAATCCGGTCATCGGCATACATCCGGTCGTCAACGCGCTCGGTTCTGAGCTCTTCCGTTGCCGGGCGAAACGCGGGAGCCGCCGTAGCAGCAACCGAAATTTCAGACGTTACGGGCCGGACAGGGGCTTTCACCGAACCGGGGTTCAGTAGCAGCGACCGATAATAGGCGTTGATGGGTGACTGGCGGCTAAAGGTCACGCTCCGGTCGAGTCCGGTGGCGGGTTTTCTCAGAAACAGACTCGTCCGCGAGGCCGATAGAGGCACGGCTGGTTTCCGGGCGATAGCATTTCGGCCCATCTCCAAGCGGCTTCGGCTCCGGGCATCACTGTCGCGGGGAGCGACCTGGGCGCGGAGCGGAAGCGTGGCAAAGAGCAACAGGCTCGTCAGGCACACCAGTACACGTATAATTTGCTTCATCGGCGTTCAAAATCAGTCACTTGCTGTGAACTTCTACAAACGTACTTGTCAAAAAGATGAAAGTCAACGGGTAAGGGTTGCAAAAATTGTTAAAAAACTGTTAAAATCTCACTTTTCTCCACTTAGAACCGCTTTAGTGGTCGAAGGTTTAGCGAACGGTTCCGGTTTCAGGGGTTTTTTAGGCACCAGCTGGCGGCTTGGGTCATAATTGACAACATCGCTCTTCAGTGGTTTTTCGTCGGTGCGCCACCGAAACCCGTCTAATTGCTTTTTCTCTTCGGTGAACTCCTGGGGCGGCACAAACTGCGCGTCGGGCCGACCGTAGAATTTGATTTTTTCGACCTGGCTGTTATTAAAGTTAAGCAACATCCGGGCGCATTCGACGTGGTTCAGGCCAACGAGTTTGTTTTTTTCGTCAACGGCGAAGTAAATACTCTGTCCGTTGCCTTCTACCACCACCCGGTCGAGCACCGTTTTTTCCTCCACGTTCGGATTGCCCTTTGCCCCCACCACTGCCGTTATCGCTTTGGGATTGGCCGCAACCGACTCAAAATAAGCCGTCACCACCCGACCTTTTACCTGGTTAAAATTTCGGAGCGTGTCTTCTGACACCACAAATGACTTGGTACGCAGATACATCGTTTCAATCCGATTGTGCTTCATTTTGGCCCGCATCGAATCTGCTTCCATCTGGTAATTCTGACTCCAGACAATCGGCTTTTTGTAGAAATAAATCACCGAGTCGGCTACGTCATATACCAACGAATCGCACCGGCTTTGCAGGTCTGATTTATAGACAACTACGTTTTTGTTTCCCACCAATCTCTTCACCTTTTTCTTACCCTCAGCCGGTTTTTCGCCCGGTTTCAATGACGGATCATCGAACGAAAACAGCGTATCGGCCCGCATATACAAGGTGTCGCGGTTGCCAACGGCACTGCGTACCAACGCCTTGCCCGTTACGCGAGAAACGCCCGCCTTGCCGTTGTAGCGCACGTACTGGCCGGTGATGATGGTTTGCCCTTTGCCTTCTCTTTTGTCTTCTTTGGCAATCATCACCACGTTTCCCTTAGCAATGCCTAATTCGCTGGCGTTGTCGTAGTAGAGTGAATCGCCGGTAAGCTCATATTTCGGCGTTTCGACGGTGGCGCGTTGCTGAAAATTCGACACCCGCGATACGGTGTTATACTGCCCTTCTTTAGCAAAAATCGTTCCGTCTTTATTCACGATTTTGGTCGGCCCCTGAAACGTAGCCTGCTTCGTTTGGGTGTTGTAAAGCAGTGATTCTGTGGTCAGTGTGTATTTTGGATTGACTAACTTCACGTCTCGCCGAAACTGAAACTCCTTAACTCCTGTGTAATAATCACCCTCTAAACTGGTCAGGATATTTTCTTTGTCAACCACGCGGCCCTTCACGGGGTATGTTGCTTTGCCAGCCGCCAGGTCGTAGTTGAGTTGGGTGGTGGTGAGGGTCATCTTGCGGTCGGTGAGCGTCACGGTGCGGCCCCGCAGATTGGCCTGCCGGTTGTTGCCGTAGTAGAGCATGGTATCGCCCCGAACGGTGATACTGTCGCCCTGAATGAGCCGGACATGGCCGTAGGCTTCAATTACGTTGGTGGTCTGGTTCTGGATGGCTAAGTCACAGAACAACAGCACACCTTTGTGCCGTAGCTTTACGTTGCCGATGAGTTTTCGGGTAATGAACCCCGGTTGATTCATCACCACTAAACTATCGGCACCTCTGGGCGGCAACAGTTCAACCTGATCCTGAGCGGGTCTGCCCCCCCGACTGCCCGGCAAGCCAACCTGCGCCCGCGCTGAGAAGTGGGTGGTTATCAGGAAGAAACTAAAAATCAGGAGCCAGTTTTTCATAGATGTTCAGGATTCGCGCAAAGACGCAAAGAGTTTTCAAGGAAAGAAGAGTTTCCGTAAAGACAGTAAGTTTTTAATCTCTTTGCGTCTCTGCGCCTTTGCGTGAACGATTTTTTTTCCTTTGCGCGAAACTCTTTTTTTCAATGAACAAAAATAACCGTCCCGAACC
>JBBRNH010000146.1:0-6536 GCA_038230415.1 Cytophagales bacterium
ACGCGACCTGACCGGAGCTACGGCTGACTTTGGGCAGGCCATCCGGTATGACCCCACGTTTGGCAAAGCATTTTATGGCTTGGGGCTGGCGCAACTGCTCGATAACCAAAAAGAAGCGGGCTGTTTGAGCCTGAAACAAGCCCAAAAAACAGGCTATGCCGATGCCGCCAACGCCATTGCCGCGTATTGTGAATAGAACTCCGAACCCTCAATCCCAAAAAATCATGAAGAAAGTACTCGCTGTTGGCTTCGGCGCGTTGTTCATCCTGTTTGCCGGCCTTCAATACAACGACCCTGACCCGGAGGTCTGGATTCCGATTTACGTGCTGGCGGCAGTGGCTTGTTTTATGGCCCTGACCCGCTTTGGTACTGTCTGGTTTTATGGCTTGCTGGCGTTGGGCTATCTGATAGCTGCTGTGTTGCAGTGGCCGCCCGCGTTTGAAGGTTTCGTGCTGAACGAGATGGGCATGAAAACTGTCAACATCGAACTCGCCCGCGAAGCCGGTGGCCTGGCTTTGTGCGCGGTGGCAATGGTAATAACGGCGTGGCTGGTAAGCAAAAAATAGAGACGCACTGTTTTGCGTCTCTACGGTAAAAAATTACACCGTCCGGCGTGAGCCTTTTATCAGTCCGGCAATACCGAGAACGATAACGGCACCGACAAAAGCAGTCAGGATACGGTCGATAATGCCACCCGCGCCTGTTGTGAACGTGCTACCAAAGAGTAAGCCGCCGACTAAACCGCCCAGCATACCGAGACCAACCTGCCAGAGCAGCGAAAACGAGAAGCGTTTGAAAACGAGGTCGGCGAGCCAGCCGGCTACGGCTCCGACAAGGAGGGAGATCAGGAAATTCATGCGCGTTCATATTGAGTTAGTGGTTTACTGAGTCGAAAACCAACTACGAAACCGATGCACTTCCCGAAGTGTTTGCTGAACAGACGGGCTACTTATCTAACGGCCCCAATCCAATCACGGCCAGCATCCGGCCCGTTTGCCCGTGTTGGTGGCGGTGCGAGAAATAATCGGTATTGTCCAGAACGGTGGAGTAGGGCGAGATGCTGATTTGGGCTGCCGGCATACCAAAATCGGTGAGTTGCCGGGCGTTGGCCGCTTTTAAATCAACAAACCACTTGTCGCCGGTTGAGACCCTGCGTTTAAAGTCCGCTCCGAACTGCCTGGCAACCTCCGGGCCGACTTCAAACGATGTTTCGTCAATGCAGGTGCCAACGTAGGCCTGGCAGTGCGCCAGGTTTGTGCCAAACCGGGTTTGCATCGCCCGTAGTGTTTTGCCAACAATCTGCCCAACGGTTCCGCGCCAGCCCGCATGAACGGCGGCAACGGCCTGATTAGCCGCATCATAAACTAAAATCGGGACGCAATCGGCAACGGTCACTGCCAGCAAAAGACCCGGCTGGTTGGTAATCAGCGCGTCATAGCCAGAAAATCGGCCCGGTTCGGTAGCGTGTAGAATCTCGGTGCCATGCACCTGATGCGCCGACGCTACCCATGATTCATCACAACCTGGGCCAAGCGCGGCAAAGAAACAACGGCGGTTTTCGGTAACATTTTCGGGCGCGTCGGCGGTGCTAAGGCCGAGGTTGAGCGACGCAAACGGGGCTGGGCTGATGCCGCCGTGCCGGGTGCTTTCGGCAGCGATGAGGTTGGGGAATTGGCCGAAAATGGCCGGGGTGCGGAAGAGAAGACGTGAATTCATAACCAGAATCAGTGCGTAACCGATGCCAACGAAATCACGGTCAGGCCGGGAATATCGGTAAAGTCAGCCGTGTTGTTGGTCAGCAGGGGCAGGTTATGAAGCAGGGCGGTGGCGGCAATAATCGAATCGCCGAGGGACCGTTTGCGTTGCTGCCGGAGCCGGACAGCCTCCTGAATAATCGACGACGTAATATCCTGGATTGTTACCGTCCGAAAAAACGCGTCAAAGTCTTCTTTTTCAGTCGAATCCAGCTGATGAAAGCCTAACACTTCGACCACAGAAATGGCAGATACTGTTAAACGTGGCACGTTGGCTTGCAAGTAATCAGCGAGTGAAACAAACTCTGGCTTAATGGAATAAATGATGATGTTGCTATCTACGATCATTCCTCTCGCCCGTCAAGTACCCGGTCCCAACTCCGAACATCACGTTGCCATGCTGACGGGTCTCCAAATTTTTCAGCTACGCCACTTTCTTTTAACTTTTCAAGTGCCTCAGCGAATGACAACTTTTTTTGTACTCCGTTTTCTCTTTTTTCGATCACTCGCCCATTCAATCGGGGAAGCAGCTGCAACAGCAGGGCTTCATCTTCGGGGGTATCAATTTCAATCGTTAGCTGGCTCATTGTCAAGTGATTTTACAGTGTTTCGGTAGCAAGATAACACTTTCTGGTGTGAAACGATGCCCGTCTCAGCCTTCATCCAGACTCGCCAGCCGCAGGCTTACCGCCCGCCGGTGCGCTTCGAGCGATTCGGCTTCGGCCATTGCTTCAACCACCGGGCCAAGCACCCGCAGGCCATCGGGTGTGATGTGCTGCACGGTGATTTTTTTCACGAAACTATCCAACGAAACGCCACTGTATGCCCGCGCAAACCCGTTGGTCGGCAACGTGTGGTTGGTGCCGGAGGCATAATCACCGGCAGATTCGGGGGTGTAGTTACCGAGGAAAATAGACCCCGCATTGATGATTCGTTCGGCAACGGCTTCGGCGTTCTCCGTGCTGATAATCAGGTGTTCGGCGGCATACTCATTGAGCAAATCAATGGCTTCGGTCAGCGTTTCGACTAAGATGGCGCGGCTGTTGGCGAGGGCTTTCCGGGCCATGTCTTGCCGGGGCAACCGGCTCAACTGCGTTTCTAATACGAGATTGACCAACTCCACTATTTTTTTATTAGTCGAAACGAGCAGCACCTGACTGTCGGCACCGTGTTCGGCCTGCGAGAGCAGATCAGCCGCCACAAAGGCGGGTATAGCCGAATCGTCGGCGAGGATGGCTACTTCGCTTGGGCCGGCGGGCATATCAATCGCCATGCCTTCTTTGGCGACCAGCATTTTTGCCGCCGTAACGTACTGGTTGCCAGGGCCAAAAATTTTATATACGTTCGGGACTGTCTCGGTGCCGTAGGTCATGGCCGCGATTGCCTGCGCTCCGCCGATCCTGAACACCCGCGTTACACCCACAAGCCGGGCTGCAAAATAGATAGCCGGGTGACTGCCGGGCGAACACAAGACCACCTCGCGGCAACCGGCCAACTGCGCCGGAACGCCCAGCATCAGCACCGTGCTGAACAACGGAGCCGTGCCGCCCGGCACATAAATCCCGACGCGCTCGATGCCCACCGACCGTCGCCAGCAGACAACGCCGGGCATGGTTTCGATTTTCTGAACGGGTTGCCGCTGCGCTTCGTGAAACGTGCGGATGTTCTGATACGCCTGCCGGATGGCGGCCTTCAACTCGTCGGACAGTTGGCTTTCGGCGGCATCAAGTTCGGCTGCGCTAACTTCAAAACCACCCGATACATCAACTTTATCAAACCGGGCAGTCAGGTCAATCAGAGCCGCATCGCCCTGACTGCGAACCTGTCGCAGAATGGGTGCAACAATGGCTTCTATCTGCGCCGAATCCTGCATGGGCCGGGCCAGTAAACGCGGCCAATCGGCGCGGGCGGGGAAGGGGACAATGTTCATTTTTGGGGAAGAAAGGGAAAAGGGGAGGAAGGGGAAGAAAGGGAACAGGGGCATTACCCGATTTTACGGCTTGCACCTTCGTCCCTTTCCTCCCCTTCTTCCTTCGTCCCTTTTTCAGTTTATCATTTTCTCAATCGGCATCACCAGAATACCCTCCCCACCGGCGGCACGGATGGCTTCTATGTTGGTCCAGAAATCGTTTTCGTTAATCACCGACTGCACCGAACTCCAGCCCTCAGTAGCGAGTGGCGTTACGGTCGGGCTTTTCATGCCCGGCAGCAGGGCCGCAATTTGCGGAATGGCCGCATTGGGCGCGTTCAGGATGATGTATTTGTTGGTTGATGCCGCTCGGACGGCTCTTATCCGAAACCGGAGTTGGGCCACCAACGCCTGTTTTTCGGGCGATAGATTGGTGTGAGCAATCAAAACAGCTTCGGAACGGAAAATGGTTTCGACTTCTTTGAGGCCGTTACTGAGGAGCGTACTGCCCGAACTCACGATGTCGCAAACGGCTTCGGCCAGCCCGATGCCCGGTGCAATCTCAACCGAGCCGCTGATTTCGTGAATGTCGGCCCGGATGCCCTGCCCGGCTAAATAATTGCCCAGGAGCCGGGGATACGACGTGGCAATGCGCTTACCGTCAAGGTCTGGCAGGCCGTTCCAGTCGGTGCCACGCGGAATGGCGATAGATAAACGGCACTTTGAGAAGCCGAGTTTATCAATCGTGTCAACGGCGCGGGCCGACTCAACGGCCACGTTTTCGCCGACGATGCCGAGATCGGCCACGCCATCTTCAACGTAGCCGGGGATGTCGTCGTCGCGCAGGAAGAAGAATTCGGCGGGGAAATTCGACGACGTTGATTTGAGTTTGCCCGTGCCGTAGTCGAAGCGAATCCCGCACTCTTTGAAGAGTTGGTAGGAGTCTTCGCTCAGGCGACCGGATTTTTGGAGGGCAATGCGGAGAATGGAATCAGACACGATAGAATCAGGCGTTTTTCAGGCCGCAAAGGTACAACGCACCCGGTTCTGACTGACCACTAATCACCATTTGCCAACTACTTATTGATACACCCGCACCCAGTCAATCTCCATTTTTCTGGGAAAGACAGACTCGTCAACGCCTTTCTGCCCGCCCCAGTCGCCCCCAACGGCGAGGTTCATAATCAGGTAAAACGGCTGGTCAAACGGCCACTGCTCGTAATGTTTGCCGTAGCTTTTTTTGTCGAAGCTGAAATAAACCGTGCCATCAACCATAAAGTCAACCTGTTCGGGTGTCCATTCGGCGGCATAGACGTGGAAAGCGGTCGAGAAATCGGGAACGGTGGCGGTGCCGCCCTGCTGGGTTTTTTTGACGTGGTTGTAGGCCTGGGTATGCACCGTGCCATGCACCACGCCGGGGTCATAACCGACGTGTTCCATGATGTCAATTTCGCCATCGTCGGGCCAGGTCATCTGTTCTTTGGCCGACAGCATCCAGAGGGCGGGCCAGGTGCCGCGCCCGGCGGGGAGTTTGGCCCGTATCTCGAACCGCCCGCCCTTCCATTCTACTTTTTCTTTGGTCCAGAGTTTGGCCGAGGTGTAGTTTTTGCCCTGGTAGGTTTCTTTCCGGGCTTCAATAAGTAGAATGCCGTTTTCGATACGGGCGTTTTCGGGGCGGTCTTCGGTGTAAAACTGAAGTTCATGATTGCCAAAGCCACTGCCGCCCACGTCATAACTCCACTTTTTGGGGTCGGGCCGTCCGCTGCTGTCGAACTCATCAAACCAGACTAATTTGGTAGGTTTGGGCGCGTGCCTGGCAAGAGAAAGCCCGGGCTGCGGAGCGGGCAGGGGCATATAGCCGAGATAAAGAAGGAGCAGTAGCAGGTTGTTCATATTGAAAAAATTACGGATTTATCTACCAAACGCCCAGGTCAGAAAATCGGGCATAATCTCGCTCCAGGTCTCCTGATTGTGGTGGCCGCCTTTGACTTCTACATACCGGATGTCAGCCGGGCTGCGGTAGCCTTTCTGTTCGAGTTCGTGAATCAGGTCGAGGGTGTCATCAATGGAGTCAATCACGCCGTTGTTATTGCGGTCGTCGGTTTCGTCGAGGGTGCCGGTTTGCAGCCAGAATTTCAGACCCGGTTTGTGCTTGCCATGTTTCACGAGGTCATGCATAATGCGGTCTTTATCATCGTCATAGCCCTTCTCGAACGCTTTTTTGCGCCACCAGAACGAGCCGGAGAACACGCCTGCCCGCCCAAACTGCCGGGGGTGGTTCCAGACAATATCTATCGCCGAGAGGCCACCGAGCGAAAACCCGGCCAATACCGTCTGCTGTGGTTCGTGAGTGACGGGGTAGTGCCGCCAAATGTGTGGCAGGAGTTCGGTGAGCATAAAATCAGTGTAAGCGGCTGCCTTGCTGCCCCGTTTCATGTAGTCGGCGCGGGCGGCTGTTCCGTATTCCTGAATCCGGTCGCCGGCATGAATCGCTACCAGCACAAAGGGTGTGATTGCATTTTTTTGGTAGAGCGAATCCAGCACGGCCTGCATCGTCAGGCGGGCTAAGTCCTGCCCGTCGTTCAGATACAGAACCGGGTAAATCCGGGGGCTGATGGGGCTATAACCGGGCGGCAGCAGCACATCGAGCCGGACGCTGCGTTTGAGCGGAACAGAAAACAATGAATCGTCGCGCATGGTGGTAATGGTGTCGGCGCGGTGATCAGATACGGGGGTAAGGTTGGTCATCAACCAGAGAAAAAACGGGTAAGAACAGTTCACAGGCCCAAAATAGGTGATTTTTTTGGCACACTAAGGCCAGTGGTTGGTTTTTAGACGGGATTTAACATCGTTGGCTACCTTTGCTGGTAGAT
>JBBRNH010000147.1:0-6271 GCA_038230415.1 Cytophagales bacterium
GGTATGAAACGATTTCGTTATTTGAGTGATCGGTTGCGGACTCATAAGGTAATTTTATACGAGTCAGTCATCCGTATTTGTGCTGGTTTATGGAACTTCTATTTGACTAACTAACTCATAATCAACTTTGCAACAACTCTACTACTGATTTTTAAAGTAATTGATAATGCGCCGATTACCTCATTTTAAGGCAAAATAGGTATTATACGGAAATTCAAATAATAAACTTTAAAACGAAATTTGTAATGATTGATTTTACGGTTTATTATTATATACATTTTTAAATTCACTCTTCGCTCCAAAACTAAAAATAAAATCAGCAAAGCCATCTTTAGTCTTCAAGTTCTTTAAATAAAATGATTTATTCCAGCCTTCTGAAACATTAGAAAGTCCTCTAACAGTTAAATAAATTGTTGTCATACCAGATATAAATATATAAATTAAACTATTATGTTGTGCAAAAGCCGTTTGAAAATTACCTGCAACTAAAAAACAGTTAGTTATTGCAAATGATGTCTCTACTAATCCGTAATAAAATTGCCGTTTTTTCTTAAATAGGAAAAGTATGTATCCTACGCCTAAAACAATAATTGCAGATAAAACTTTAGCCCAAAAAGATAAAATTAAAGGTGTCAATAGGCTTATAAAATTACTTTTAGAATTTTCATCCAATTGATTTATTAAACTGTGAATTATAGCATAATAAGATAGCGACGATGTTATTATTAATATAAGAAATATAAAAATTGCAGTAGCCCTAAAGTAAACTTCTGTCTTTTTGACGTGCTTCCAAAAAGCGACTTTTTTTTGATCATCTTCTTCTTCAAACTTTTCAATTTGATAGTCAACTCTTCTGTTAAACTCTTCTAATTAAACAAATCTATCCATGTATATTTTTCATCTAAACCACGCCACTATGAATTACCACCAAGCGCGAAGTCCAGCGACTTACCTCCCAAGCAGTCAAATTACCCTAACATCCAAATACGACCTGTTAACCTAACCCTTTTTAAATTTGCTTAACGCCCAAATACCTTGTGTCAACCGGAAGACGACTAGCACAAGAAAAAATGCCTGTCAACCAAATACGTCCTGTAGACCGAAGCCACCAAACGCACGTTTATTTTGGACCGGTTCACCCAACAAGTTATTGTACGTAAACTCACTAAACCAAAAGTAATTGATTTTCAGCTCCTTATGGTTTAGTATTGCTATTAAGTTTACCCAATCGAAGGCGATGGTCAATGGAGTTGCAAGGATACATAATTCAATCCCTTCATACAACCCAAAAATACGCCAGCAACCCCGGTCTGGAAACCCGTAGGGGCACAAACCGGGGTTGTTGACAATGGAAACCATTAAACCAACTGCCATCCCTCGCGGTATTGGCGGGAAACGAACTGATTAGCCTCGTCGAAGTTGGTGATTTTCATGTTCGTGCCGTCCCACATCAGCTTTTTACGGCCGGGGTAGTTAAAGTTTCGTCCGTCTTCTCTGGCCGTGCGGAAGGTATAACTCCGAATGGCTACGTTGCCCATCAGCACCGACTCGGTAAGCGGCCCGGCAAAGTCGAAGGACGAGTGCAGGCCTTTGTGCTCTTTGCTGTTGAAACCGGCTTTGCAGGCTTCCGTCCAAAGCATCTGATGGCCGTTTTCCGGCAGCAGTTTTACCGCGTCGGATTTGGGGGCACCTTCCAGTTTCTGGCCGCTTTTGGTGTATAGCTTCGGGTCGTTGCCGTACAGGCCGCACACCATCAGTCCTTTGTCGCCGATCATCAGCATCCCGTTCTCGCCGTTTTCGGGCAGCGGCTCGTTGTCCGGCAGGAAATCGGGGCGGGAGGGACGAATGCCCCCGTCGGACCAGACCATGGTAACGGCCTGCTTGTTCCTGGACGATGCCGGAAACTTCAGTTCTACGCGGGACGAGGGCGGGCAGCCTTCGGGGATGTATTCGGGCGTCCAGTCTTTGAGAAACACCGACCCAATGCTGGTTTCCACTTCGGTGGGGTAGCCTAAGCCAAGTACGCGGAACGGTACGTCCATGATGTGACAGCCAATGTCGCCGAGTGCACCGGCCCCGAAATTCCACCAGCCGCGCCACTTAAAGGGGTGATACGCGGGCGTGTAGCCCACCTTTTGCGCGGGTCCGAGCCAGGTATCCCAGTCGAGGTCGGCGGGGACTTCGGCGGCAGGCTGCGGTACGGGAATGCCCTGCGGCCAGACGGGGCGGTTGGTCCAGAGATTGACAGTATGCACCTTGCCCAGCAGCCCTTTGTCGAACCACTCCACCATCTGGCTTTGCTGCGGGTTAGACGAGCCTTGATTACCCATCTGCGTCACGACTTTGTACTTGCGGGCGGCTTCGGTCAGCATCCGTGCTTCGTAGATGTTGTGCGTCAGGGGTTTCTGCACGTACACGTGTTTGCCCCGCTGCATGGCCGCCATCGCAATAACGGCGTGGGTATGGTCGGCGGTGGAGACGGTTACGGCATCGATGTTCTTGCCTTCCTTGTCCAGCATCTCGCGAAAATCCTTGTAGCGTTTCGCGGTGGGATGCTGTTCAAAATTCTTTTTGACCTGATCGCGGCCCCAATCGACGTCGCAGAGGGCCACGATGTTATTCGCACCTTTGTTGAAGGCGTTGTTGGTGTCCGAGAAGCCTTTGCCCGCGATGCCCACGCCGGCAATGTTCAGTTTATCGCTCGGCGCAATAAAGCCTTTTCCCAGTACGTGGCGGGGAACAATCATAAAGCTGGCTGCGGCTACGGTGCTTTGCCGGATAAAGTCCCGCCGGGTCGGCTGATTCGGTGTTGATTCGTCGGATGCGTTCATTGAGCAGGTTTGTTAATTGGTAAAAGCAGATTAAGTTAATCTATCGTACCAAAGGCTCGTTCAGGTTAGTTTTACCCGCTTTTGTGGGGCCCATTCACGTCTAACCGATGGGCTGATAAGAGGGATTTAGTGCTGCCCGGATGACTTAACGCACACGCCGTGCGCAACTGCCAAAGGCTCTCAACTCTGCCCGTTACCGTTTATGTCGCCGGGCCTGAACAGCAAACCGTACGAATGGTTAAGTGTTCAATCGTAGAAACGTAACAGACTATGCCCCGCCGAACCAACCCCAACGAATTTCAATCCTGGCAGTCAGCCGCCGAACTCACGAGTGGCGTGGTGGACAAGCGCAACCACAAACGCGCTGATGCCAAACGCAACCGCCGAAACCGCCATTATGTCAAACTCGTCATCCGCGAACGGCTCGATGATCTCGATGGCAGCGCAGCCGATTGACGGTCTGGCAGGGTGATTTTAATGTATTCCCGTAAACCCCGGTCAGGTGATCCGGGTTTACATAATGAAGTTGTTTAAGTTTTTACTTTTCAGTCTCAAACCGGCGTTGTTTTGTCATCCTGAGGGACGAAGGATCTTAGCGACCAGATTTCTAAGATCCTTCGTGCCGCACCGGCGGACCGCTCAGGATGACAAAAACCACATGATGCTCCTCCTCAAACAGGTGAAATTGCAAATCCAGAACAGCTTCAATTTGACCCCTCAACGCTGCGTACGCCCTTTCGCATGGAAAAATCACCCAATAATGAGCAAAAACCCGGCAATCCCGCTGTCCAACACGCGGCCAACGTGCCGAAGAGTGGCGAACGTCCCGAACAGGGTACCGAGACGGCCGCTGACCACTATGATCCACAAGGTAAACCCGACCGCGACAAACGTACTATGAACGCACCAGACAACATTGGAGCCAAAGCTAAATTTCCCATTCTGGCGCAGCCGCCCGAAGCTTTTACCGGATTGACACTCGGCAAACCCGCTACGGTAGCCGCCGGGGTTACCGCCGTGCTGAAATCCATGCAGTTTTCGTGGAGCGAAGCCGGTGTTGGCCGGGGCACGCAGGCTCTGCTGAAACTGAACCAGACAGACGGCTTCGACTGCTCGTCCTGCGCCTGGCCCGACCCCGACGATCACCGGTCGGTGGCTGAATTCTGCGAAAACGGGGCCAAAGCCACGGCCTCCGATGCCGATACGCGCCGGGCTGATCCCGATTTTTTTGCCAAACACAGCCTCGTGGACCTGTCGCACATGACCGACCGCGACCTGAACAATGCCGGTCGGCTGACGCATCCGTTGGTGAAACGGCCCGGTGCCACGCACTACACGGCTATTTCGTGGCCCGACGCCTTTCAGGTAGTCGCCGATCACCTGAACGCGCTGGACTCGCCCGATGAAGCCGTGTTTTATACGTCGGGGAAAGTGCCTAACGAACCGGCATTTCTGTACCAGTTGTTCGTGCGGCAGTTCGGCACCAACAACCTGCCCGACTGCTCTAATATGTGCCACGAAAGCAGCGGATCGGCCCTGAGTCCGACGCTGGGGCTGGGCAAGGGATCGGTCACGCTGAACGATATGCACGAGGCCGAGGTGATTATCATCATGGGGCAGAACCCCGGCACCAACCACCCCCGGATGCTGACGGCCTTGCAAATAGCCAAGCGCAACGGGGCCAAAATCATCGCCGTGAATCCCCTGCACGAAACGGGTTTGAGCCATTTCAAAAACCCGCAGGATTTCATGAATCCGATTAAGGCCGTGGGAACGCTGCTGAGTGGCGGAACACCCATCGCCGATCTGCATTTGCAGGTCCGCATCAACGGTGATCTGGCCGTGCTGCGGGGCATTATGAAACACCTGCTGCGGGCCGAAGAACTGAATCCCGGTGCCGTAATCGATCACGAATTTATCCAGGAATATACGACTGGTTACGAGGATTTTCTGACTAACGTCCGCAACACGAGCTGGGCCGACATCGAAACCATGAGCGGACTGACGCCCGCCCAACTGCTCGAAGCCGCCAACATTATTGCGCCGAAGCAGAAGATCATTACGTGCTGGGCCATGGGCGTGACGCAGCAGAAAAACGGCGTGATGAGCATTCAGGAGATCGTGAACCTGCACCTGATGAAGGGTGCCGTTGGGAAACCCGGCGCGGGAACCTGCCCGGTGCGGGGTCATTCCAACGTGCAGGGTGACCGGACGATGGGCATCTGGGAACGACCCCAAAAGGAGTTTCTGGACGCGCTGGCAACCGAGTACAACTTCGAGCCACCCCGCGAACACGGCCACGACACCGTCGATTCCATCAAAGCGATGTACGACGGCAAAATAAAGGCATTTATGAGCCTCGGCGGTAATTTTCTGTCGGCCTCACCCGATACCGAACTCGTAGCCGAATGCATGCGGAAACTGCAACTGTCGGTATTCGTAAGCACCAAACTGAACCGGGGTCACCTCGTTACGGGCGATACCGCGCTGATTTTACCCTGCCTGGCGCACGTCGATATGGACAGGCAGAAATCCGGTCAGCAGTTTACGTCCTGCGAAAACTCGATGGGCGTGGTCAGCCAGAACAAAGGCGTACTGGAGCCGCTGGAGGGCGAAATGCTGAGCGAAGTCGCCATTTTGTCGGGCATCGCCATCACCACGCTCGGCGACCGGATTAAGGGCGACTGGGTGGGCTACACGGAAAACTACGACACCATCCGCGACGCCGTTGCCCGCGTGATTCCGGGTTTCGACAAGTTCAACGAGAAGATCCGAATGCCGGGTGGTTTTTACCTGCCCAACGGTCCCCGCGAACGCAACTTCACCACCGAAAATGGCAAGGCGAATTTCAGCGTCACGGACATGGTGCTGCACGACATCGCGCCGGAGCAGTTGGTCTTGATGACCATCCGCAGCCACGACCAGTTCAACACCACGATTTACGATTACAACGACCGCTACCGGGGCGTATACGGCGAACGGCGGGTGATTTTCATGAACCCTGACGACATGCGGGCGCGGGGCATCCGGGAGCGGCAGTTGGTGAACATTACCAGCCATTTCGAGGGGCAGGAGCGGAAATTAGAGAAGTTTGTTGCCATTCCCTACAACATCCCGAAAGGCAACACGGCGGCTTATTACCCCGAAGCCAACCCCTTAGTGCCGATTGCCAGCGTGGCCGACATCAGCAACACGCCGACCTCTAAGTTCGTGGTCGTTACTGTGGAGTCGGTAGCCGAAATTCTGCCCGAAGGCAGCAAGGTGCCCGAACGGCTGGCCGTGGCGGTTTGATAAACGGATTTGTAACTATTTAGGTAGCCCATTGGAAGCTGCCGCCCAGAACGCTGGCTAATTCATCGACCGCGTTCCGACCGTTCTTTCTCATGGTGGAGACAAACCCCGAAATTCGGGCATACACCCCCGCTCCGCTTTCGGTCCGA
>JBBRNH010000148.1:0-5908 GCA_038230415.1 Cytophagales bacterium
GCTTCAAATTCACGTTTTACAACTATGGTGTTGTTCGCATTATCTGCAGTAAAGTCAAATACTAAATTATCTTTCATTATTTGTAACTTTAAATTTCATTAATGGGTTAAATCACATTTAATAACTTTCGGGTTGCTTTTATTATTTTGGTGTGTCGTTTTTACAATGACCGCCAACATCTGTATTTACGAAAGTCGCTGCCCATTTCACGTAGAGTTTCGTCAATATCCACTGTGTTGGTAAGTCGGCCCGGTCAGGCAGACCAACGTTTGCCCCGGCAAGTAAGCCGTTTCGTGGCAAACACCCAAATCAGTTAACAGGCTTTTTACGGGGTTAAACCTTTTGGTGGTCGGGTGGGTATAAACTCCGGTAATCCGGGTATTTTCGTGGCCCGGCAAAAGCCGTATCCGGTGTTTGATTCAAGACTGTATGAGACTACCCTTCCTTCTCTCGCTCATCGGGCTGTATGCCGGTGCAGCCCCCGGTCAAACACCCCACCTCACCGGAGTCGTAACGATTTCGCTGAACGAAGGCGTGATTCGGGCCACTTGGGACGTATCGAACCTGCCCCCAATTACGAATTATAGCATCTGGATCAATGCCGGTTTTAACATAGACCGCTTTTCGGATAGCACCGGCACAAACCGGCTCTATGAAAAGAAATTCTATAACGCCGATCAGAGCGAAGAAGCGATGCAGTACGTTTTCGATGCCGACAAAGGGAAGGCGCGGGTCTTGCCGCGCCGGTTTCGGGTGAGTTATACGGGGGCTTTCCCAGTCTATTCTGATACGACGCAGATGACTGACCGGGGAGACGATAGCGGGCGGATTGCGTTTAACGGTAAAACACTGCGGGCGGGCGACCAATCGTGCTGGTATCCGGTTATTTACGATACTAATCGCGACGATATTCTCACCGATGTTTCGTATGATATTACGATCAACTGCCCCGATTGTGCGGGGATTTACCTCAACGGCGACGTACCCAAAAGCGGCCCCTCGGCCCGGTTGGTCTCCCAAAAGCCAGTTCCGTTGTTTCTGCTGGCCGGTCAGGTAGCATCGGTGCAGCAGAGCGGGAGTTATTTTATCAATACCGGCATGAACAACCGCACGGCGGCCATTGCCGATAGCTGGATGGGGCGCATCAAACAATTTTACGTCAGTAAACTCAGTATTCCCTACGAGCAATCGGTTTATGCGGTGGGTGCCACGCCGATTTCCAAGAAAGATGCCTGGATGGTCTGCCGATTTCCGACCATTGCGGTGGTGGGTCATCAGCTATCGTGGCAGGGTCTGATTGACGAAAAAAGAAACACACTGGCCGATTCGATGCAGTTTGTGCAGTTTATTGGTCACGAAATGGGCCATTATTACTTTGGCAACCGGCTGCGGCCCAACAGCGACCTGAAATACACGTTTATGGAGGGCTGCACCGAATACCTGGCGTTGCAGTTGGTGCGAACGGTATTGGGCGAGCGACATTACCGGCAAAAATTAGCTACTTACCACCGGCGCATCGGCACCCGCCGGGATTTTAAAGCGTTGACTGTGGCATCGGTCAGCGAACCCCTGCGCGAACTGCAACACTACGTTTACGTGCCGCTCGTGCTGACGGCCCTTGAACACGAAATTGGCAGCGCACAAGTCTGGAAATGGCTCTCGACGGTCTTAAAAAGTCCGCCCGGAAAAACAGACTACGCTTTTTTTAAGGATTCGCTACTCAGGAGCGGGGTCACGCCAGATTCGTATCAACTGTTTGAAAGTAAATACGTTACGTCTGAAAAGTCGGTAGAAAATGTCCTTGCCGCCACAAAACCCTAAGACCACCGTAGCCGTATGGTTCCCGGATTGTTTCATCGCCTGCGGTAGGTTGGCGGGCCGATTGCTGTGCCTTGCGTTTATGTTTCACGGATTGTACGGATTCGCGCAACCCGCCCGGTTTGGGAACGAATGGATCAATCCGGCCCAAACCTACTACAAAATCCCCATTGCCACGCCGGGCCGCTATCGCATCACCCACACCGACCTTGTTCGGGCCGGAATCGCTCTTAATACCCTCAACCCAAATGCGTTACAGCTCTTTCGGCGCGGTCAGGAACTGCCCGTCACCGTGTCAGCCGGGGGCAACCGGCAGCTTGGCGAAACCGATTTTATTGAGTTTGACGGGCAGCGCAACGATGGGGCAACGGATTCATCGCTCTACCGCCCCCCGGCCCGGCAACCCCACCCGCATTATTCGCTGTTTTCTGACACGGCGGCTTATTTCCTGACCTGGCGACTCGACGGCAAACCCGGCCTCCGCGAATTGCCGTTGCCCGGTACAAAACCCGCCTGGGAGTGGGCCGATGACCTCCGATTGCTCACCACTGATTACCCGGCAGGCACCATTTATCCGCCCGGTGCAACCTACGCCAGCGGAGCCATCCTGAGCAGTTACGACACCGGAGAAGGCTGGACAGGGCCGCTTATAAATGCGGGAGAGTCTCACAGTCAGGTGTTTGCGCTGACGAATCCGGTCTTAACCGCCAAACAGCCGCAGGTTGAGGTGTTGATGATGGGCCGAAGTGTCGGCAATCACCGCGCCGATGTGTTTGCCAATGGCCGTTTGTTGGGAATTGCAAACTGGGCCGATAACCAGACCGCCCGCCTGACTGCCGACCTGCTGCCGGTTGATCTGAATCCAATAAACAGTGCCGGTTTATCGCTCACCTTAACGGTGCAGAACGGCCCCGAATCAGCCCCACTATCGGTGAGTTATTGGCGCGTCCGGTATCCGCAACAGCCGCCCGCAACGATTCCGGTTTTGCCAGTTCCGGCCCTGCAACGGGTTGTGTTTCAGGAGTTTTCGGGCATAGTACCAAATTACATCATCATCACGCATCCGGCTCTGCAACAGCCGGTTGGCAGCAGTAAAAATCCCGTTCAGGCCTACGCAACCTACCGGGCTTCGGCGGCTGGCGGGGGTTTCGATACGCTGACTGCCACCGTTACCGACCTGTTTAATGCGTTCAGCTATGGCGAACGCAGCCCGTTGGCAATCCGGCGATTTATGGATTTTATGCTGGCAAAGCAACCCGTCAACCGCCCCGTATTTCTGTTTTTGATCGGCCAATCGCGTGACCCGCAGGGCGTTCGTAAAAATGCCAATGCGTTTCTGCTCGATATGATTCCGAATGCGGGCTGGCCCGGTTCTGATGTGTTGCTGGTGGATGGCCTGGCGGGAAATTCACAAAACCCAACCCCCGAAAATGTCCCCGCCGTTGCCATCGGACGGCTCAACGCCAATCAGCCGCAACAGGTGCTGGACTACCTCGAAAAAATCCGCGAACACGAAACGCCCGACACCGCGAGCGCGTGGCAACGGCGGGTGCTGCACCTCAGTGGCGGGCGTTCTGCCGATGAACTCGTGCGGTTTCGGGCCTACGTGGATGCGTTTGCCGCATTTGCTCAACAGCCGCCCCTCTCGGCAACGGTCACCACGCTTGGCAAACAAACCGACGAACCCGTTGAAATTCTACCCGTTGTTGACCCTGTTAATCAGGGTGTTGCGCTGCTGACGCTGTTCGGCCATTCGAGTTTGGATGTGGCCGATGTGGACATTGGTTTTGCCAGTGATGCCGCACGGGGGTATGCCAACCGGGGCCGCTATCCGTTTGTGTTCGTGAACGGCTGCGCGGCTGGTAATTTCTTCTTCGGGCGGCCCACCTTTGGCACCGATTGGGTGCTGACACCCCGGCGCGGGGCTATCGGGTTTCTGGCCCATACTTACAACGGTTTCGATGAACCGCTCCGCGACTATGCCGCGCAGTTTTACGGCGTTCTGGCCGACAGCACGTTTACGAATCAGGCCATTGGCCGCATTCAGCAAGAAACGATTCGCCGGTATATAGTGCAGCATCAGGACATTTACGCCATTACCAACGCCCAACAAATTACGTTGCAGGGAGACCCCGCCGTGCGGATATTCCCGAAGCTAATCACCGCCACTGTCCCCGAACCGACCGACCGGCTGGCTCCATTACTCGACGTGGCCGTTGACGGCAGGCGGTTGCGGAATGATGATTTTGTGCCGGCCCGCCCCGTAATTTCGGTGTTGATTCAGGACGACGCTGCCCTTTCCGCCGACACCACAACCCTGACCTTGTTGCTGCAACGGCCCTGCCCAACGGGAACGGCGGTCTGCCCGTTTACGAAAATTTCGCTGCGGTCGGCCACCCTGAAAGCCGAAACCATCGCGCCGTTTTCGGGTACGGCTACGCCCCAAAACGCCCTGCGCCTGACGTGCCAACTGCCTGATAACCTGCCCGATGGCCGGTATCAATTGTTGGTTCAGGGCCGCGACCGGGCCGGAAACCGGGCCGCGCCGTATCAGATTGCGTTTCGGGTGCAGGGTGCGTTGGCCGTGTTGGAGTCCGGTGTTTTTCCGAATCCGGCAACGGGTGCGCCCGTCACGTTTTGGCTCACGCTGGCCGGTGCCGAACCGCCCGCCGAACCCGCCACCTTGCGGGTTTTCGATGCCGGTGGCCGGGTGGTCTGGTTGCAGGAAATGCCGTTGCGGGTGGGCTACAACGCCGTTTTCTGGAATCCGCCACCCATACTGGCGGCTGGCCTATATGGCTATCGGTGGCAACTCCCCAGCGATTTTTTGGGAACGGCTGACGCTTTGGTACGGGGACGGATTTTGCTCGTGCCATGAGGCCAACCGGGTTGATAATCACTGGTTTTGTGTTGTTATCGGGTTTGGTCTTCGCCCTTGCCTGGCTCGATCCCAATCACGGCACCTCGCCCGATTCGGCGGTGTATCTGCACATTGCGGCTGACTTTTCGCAGTACAACGGCACGTTTCCCATCGGCTACCCGGCCCTGATTCGGTTGGTTGCGGGGCTAACGGGATTAGAACCGCTCTGGGCCTCTAAATTGGTGAATGTAGTTGCCGTTGGCGTATCAGTTGCGCTGTGGGTGCGTCGGCTTGGGTCAACCGGCGTGGCGTGGTTGCTGAGTGTGTGGCTGCTGGGTCAGTTTATCCGGGTTGTGGCCTTCACCTGGTCAGAGACGGTATTTTTGGTATTGCTGGCCGAAGTCGTCTGGGCCATCGTTCAGGTTGAGAATCAACCCGATTTAGCGCGGGAAATCCGGTTACTGCTCGTATTGGTTGCCTTGTTTCTGGTGCGGTACGTGGGCGGATTTATGATTCTGGTGGTGCTGGTCGCATTCCGAAAAAGACCAAAACTCAGTGCCATTAGTTTGGCTTTCGGGCTATTCATCATCAGCTATTTCGTGCTGAATCACCACGTAGTCGGCTCATTCTGGGGTGGTTCGCGGTTCGGCCCGGTGGAGCCGCCGGGCGCGTTGGCGGGGTTGTTTGGCCGGGCCTTGCTGAACGAGTTTCTGCTTGTCCGTGACTTTCTGCCGGGCTATTCAACTACGTTGGCGTGGCTTGGGTTGGTGCTGCAAGCGGGCTGGCTGATGCTGGCGGGTCGGTCGGTTCGTGACCTGTCCAAATCCGTTGCTTCAACCCAAACGCGGCAATTAGCCCGGCTTTTTTTGCTCACGGCGGGGGTATATGTGGTTGTCTTGTTCACCCTTCGTGCCGTCAGCCCGTTCGATGCGCCCAACGCCCGGCTGATGGCCCCGGCTACGTTTTGTGCGTTGTGGGCCGGGCTGCTCTGGCTCACCCAACAGCCTGATTATCAACACCGATTGCGGTGGTACTGGCTGGCATTGATAGGGCTGTCGTGGTTGGCGTTGGCTCCGTATTAGTGAGCAATAATTAACGTGGATTATGGATAAGTCTTCTGTGATACGCTGACAGTGAGTGCATAGTAGGCAGGAGATGCCGAGATTTGTAGGACCAACTAACATTTCTCACAACCCCCGCCCATATGCTCCGCGAAGATAAAGCAAACAA
>JBBRNH010000149.1:0-5688 GCA_038230415.1 Cytophagales bacterium
AACCGCCTGGCTGAGTCCTAAGCTGGTTGTCAACGTAATGCCCACTTTGGACGGCTCCAGCCGCCGTCCGATGAACCTGGACCCATTGGCCGACCAAAAACCACCCGCGTTTACGGGTTGCGTCGTCTGCACACCCGATGGACTGATTGTGGTGGCGGTAGCAATCCGGTTATGGCTCTGATTCAGGCTGGCAACCGCAAAAAAACTGTTGTCCCCCTGTTCGGTAGCCCCGTTGTAAGTCAGGACCATTGTCTGGTAAAACTCCGGCGCGAGTTGGGCATTGCCAACCCGGACATTGAGCGGATTTGTGTTATCAACAACGGGCTGCAACTGCGTGATCGAGGGCGCACTCAGCCGGGTTCGGTATTGCAGGCGCAGGCTTCGATTACCGGAAAATGTGTAATTGAATAACGCATTGGGCAACAGATTGACGTACCGACGGTGCTGACTGGTATCTGCCGACCGATTATCGAGTTGCAGTTGTGATTGCTGGATGTCCAGCCCAATAGCCCACCTATACCGGAGGTGTTGCATCTGAAACGTAGCCCCCGCCCGGTGGTAGGCAAACGAGCTACTGAACTGGTTCGATAACGGAAAATTAACGCGGTCGTAGCGTTTTGTCAGTTCATTTCGGTCGTTGACCAGCCGGTCAGCCCGGTTGTTATTGACTGAGTACACATACCGTAGTTCTAATTTTTGCGTGAGCGACAGCGGTTCGGTATATGCCAATGTGAGCGTGTTTTGCCCGTTGTCATTCGTTTGCCGGTTCTGCTGGTTTACCAAATTCGGAATGGGATTGGCACCCGTCGAGTCGTAAAACGTGTTGACCGACTGATTCAACGCCTTCGTGTCGCCGTTACCCAACACGGTATTCAGGTTGACCGACAGGGTACGCCCTTCGTGCCGGAATTTCCGCAGGAGCAACAGGTTATTATAGCCATTCAGACTGTTTCCTGCCGACCCGTAATTTGTTTCGCCGGTGTTGACTACCTGATTCGGTTGCCCCACCGGGCCGGGTAACGTAGCGCGGCTGGATAAATGATTCGTGTAATCGGTGGTTTGCCACGATAAATTAGGGGTTAGCCGAAGCGTAGTCATCGAATCGAGTTGCCAGTCGAGACGCGCAGTAAACCGATGGGTCAACGCCCGGTTTTGCGACTGATTTTGCTGATCGGTCGTCAGCGAACGTTGGTAGCGACCAACCGCGGGCAAAATGCTCGTGCGCCGACTCTGTTGATCGGTGGTGGTGATGGCCTGATTCAGAAAGTAGCTGCTCGACATTTCGGCCCGCCGACCCCACTTGTCTTTGTAGTTCAATCCACCGGCCCGTACCTCGATGACGTTGGTTGGTGTTTGGTTGCCGGTGGGCACGGCACTATCCAGACCGCCCACAAAAACCGGGGCTTGTGCCGGTCCGGCACCCAACGTAAAATTTTGCTGGTTGAGGTTATTGGCCTGCCCAATCAAAGAAATTTGGCGACGGTTATTGAAGCGGTTCAGGTTCAACTGGCTCTGATACCGATTGGCCTCCCCGTCGCGGGCGGTGCCTAACCCCAGCGAATTTTGACCGAAATAGCCTTTTCGTTTGTCCCGCTTGAGGGTCAGGTTGATGGTTCGCTGCCGGTTCCCATCGTCAACCCCCGAAAATTGCGACTGATCCGACGATTGGTCGAACAACTGAACCTTATCAATAATGTCGGCGGGGAGATTACGGGTAGCCATTCGGTGATCAGTGCCAAAAAATGGCTTCCCGTCCACCAACACCTGGTTCACCGTTTGCCCCTGCGCTTTTATCGTACCATCGCGGCTGACCTGTATGCCGGGCAGTTTGCGGAGTAACTCCTCTACCTGAGCGTTCGGCTGGGTCTTGAACGACCCCGCGTTGAACTCCACCGTATCCTGCTTAATGACAATCGGAGCGCGTTCCTGCCGAATCACAACCTCCTGAAGCTCACGGCTTTGCTCAACCATCCGCAGAATGACTACGCCCATCGCTGGTTCGCCAGACGTAACCGTAATCGGCTGAGCGGCATTACGATAGCCTAAAAACGTGACGAGTAGCCGGTAGTTTCCCGGTGCCACGTTGCGTAGCTGAAACAGCCCGTCGCCATCGGTACTCGTACCTGCTGCGTAACTCGAATCACGGGCCATCAACAGTGAGACAGACGCTTGTGGCAGGGGTTTACCCGTGGCCGAATCAACGACCATCCCCTCAACCGCCGGTTTCGATCCGGTACGTTGGGCCAATGAACTTGTGGTTAGCAACAATAAGAACAGGAACAGAAACGGTTTCATAGGGAGCAAAAATCTAAGGGGCCAGCCAGCGGCTGGAAGAGCGTTTACTAAGTCGTTGAACAGGGATACAGGCCAACGGTACCCCCACCGCCAGGCTTTACCCGCCTTGCCCGACGCGGCCATTCTTGTCCGCAAAATCGGCGATGGCTTTCTGGCGTATCTCGGTCAATTGATCCGGGGTAACGGTCTGAGCCTGTACATTGGGTTTCATCACGGAGGCATCGGGGGCGGTTTTAGCCACTTTTGTGGCCCTGAATTGCTCTCTACTCCCTTCAATCAGCAAGACCGCGCCGGTGTCGGGGGTGAGTTCCTGAATGGGCGAGTAGGTGATGGGCAACTCGGTGGTTATCCAGACCTTATACGTTTCCTTTTTGTAAGGCACGGTATATTTTCGGCACGTGTAGCCCGCTATTTTTCGGGTTTGGTCGGTTAATTGCCAACCACTTACGCGCTGAAGCGGCACTTCGGCCAGATACATTTTTGCATCCGCCCCGTTGCCGACCGTGACTATCGTTACTTTTTTCAGAGCCTTCAGATCAACAAACGTCTGCTCTGTAAACGGCCTTCGCGTACCAGATTGCGGCATTACATGATTGTTGCCGGTTACTTTGGCATACGCCCCGTTGATGAGTACTTTCTGCTCAGACATCCGGTTATCGGGGATGTCGGTCGGGAAGTTCGGATCGCCGGGTTTCATCAGCTCACCATTATCGCCGAGGAATTTCAGACTCGCCGGGTCTATTTTGTGGATGCCTTCGTACCGGATCTGCCCGGCCCAGGTAGCAGGGGCCGTTTGCGCGCTGATTGGCTGCGTTGCCAGAACGGTTACGAAGACGCTGGCAACGACGAACAGGAGTGTTTTCATGAGAAATTGCTGGTTTGATTTAACATGCCAAAGGTCAGGCGGAGTTTTGTAACGCACTGTTACATAGTGTTAAACAGTGTTAAGGCCCGCCGAAACCCGCCCCGCCGATGTAGCTTTGTGTATGAACCGACGCATTCGCTCGATAGTCTGGCTGATGGCACTTTGCATCATCGGCATCAATGCGTTTCAGGGATATTGGCTCTGGACAACGTACCAGTTTAACCACCAGCAGTTTATGCGAACGATGCAGGACGCACTGTATTCGGTGGTGCAACAACGCCAGATTGTTGAGGCAAACCGCCTGTTTGCTGAACAGAGCCATACCAAGCCGCCGAAACGGGTTGTGCGGGCGGCACCCGTCGCCGAGTCATATCCGGGCGCACCAGGAACACCGGCGTTGGTATCGGCGGATACGCTTGCCCGCCAAATCTCGACGATGTTAGTGATTGACTGGGCCGAAGGAACCCGTATCAGTCTGCCAACGCTGTGGGCCGCTTACCACGCCGAACTGCTTGAGCGGGGTATAAATGCCAATTTTAAACTCGATACGGTGAGCGTTCACCGGCAAAAGCCTTCCGATGCCCTGCCGATTTATCAGCCGGAAGCGCGACCTGACGGGAATGATACGCCGACTTTAGAGAACAAGCTGTTCGTACCCGTTAATCCCGTTCGGCATCTGTATGCGCGGGCTTCCTTTGAAACGCCAACGTTTTATTTACTACGTCGAATGGGCTGGTTATTAGGCAGTTCAGCGTTTTTACTGTTACTGACCACGGGTAGTTTTCTGTTTATGCTGAGTACGATTCTGCGCCAGAAGAAGCTCTCGGAGGTCAAAAACGACTTCATCAACAACATGACGCACGAGCTGAAAACGCCGATTGCCACCGTTACAGCCGCCGTGGAAGCGTTGCAGCATTTTGGCGCGTTGACTGACCCGGAGAAAACCCGGACCTACCTGGTGATTTCGCGAACCAACCTGCAACGACTGTCAGAACTGGTCGAGAAAGTACTGAATCTGGCCCTCGACGATAAGCGCGAACTGACCCTCCGGCCAGAACCCGTAAACTTGTCTGATCTCGTTGGTGAGTTGATTGCGGGCCATCAACTGAGAGCCACTAAGCCAATTACGTTTCAGACGACTATACCGCCCGGAACCACCGTAACTGTTGATCGGATTCACTTCGGCAGTAGTCTCAACAACCTCATCGAGAATGCCATCAACTACTCGCACGAGCGGGTCACGGTTCGCCTGACCTTCCAACGCAGCGGGCAGGGCTGGCAATTGGCCGTTGCCGACGATGGTATCGGCATCCCACAATCCTATCAGTCGGCCATTTTTGACCGATTTTTCCGCGTACCAACCGGCGATCTGCATCTCGTAAAAGGCTTCGGACTTGGTCTTGCATCCGTTCGGCAGGTTGTTGAGCGGCACGGCGGGCGGATTCAGGTGCAGAGCGAACCGGGAAAAGGCAGTGAGTTTACCCTTACATTTTCATAAACCAGAATTGATCTGCTACGTATATGCCCACTGTTTTGCTGATTGAAGACGAACCGGCGTTGGCAATGATTGTCAAAGACAGCCTTGAGGTGCGGGGCTTCACGGTGCTGTATGCACCGGATGGCGATGCGGGCTTGACGCTGTTTTATCAGGAGCAGCCCGATATTATCGTCGCTGATGTGATGATGCCAAACATGGACGGTTTTTCGGTGGCCCGGCAAATTCGCCAGACCGACCCCGACGTACCGATTCTGTTTCTGACGGCCCGGTCGCAAACCGCCGATGTTGTGCGTGGTTTTGAGGTGGGTGGGGATGATTACCTCAAAAAACCATTCAGCTTAGATGAACTGATCGTGCGGATCAACGCGCTGCTCCGGCGTACTGTTGGTTCCCGTACGGGTGTTCCTGAATCAGATTGGGTGCGGATCGGTCGGTATCAGTTCGACGCACCTAAACAAAAGCTCTCGCTCGATGGACGGGATGTACACCTGTCGCACCGCGAGGCCGAATTACTGCGTCACCTCTACGGGCAGCGGAATCAGGTGCTGGAACGTACCGCCGTGCTGATGGCACTCTGGGGCGACGACAGTTTTTTCAATGGCCGCAGCTTAGATGTATTCATCACCAAACTCCGTCGCCACCTCCACGACGACCCCTCCGTGCAGATTGTGAATGTGCGGGGAATCGGGTATAAGTTGATTGTGTGACGCAGCTTATTTAGTTTCTGGCAGCAGCGGCTGATGACCGTCCGCTCTGGCAGTTGCAACCCACGATAAGAAATTAGCTTTTTTGGTTGAAAAATAAGCATATTTTTATTTGACTATCCATCGAACCCATATATTTACGACGTAAAAAAACCTCTTTTTCCATGAACAAATCTCGTTTACTCTACTCCGTTTTAGTGGCTTTTCTGCTGGTAATAACCGCACAGGCCCAGACAATCTACGTGAAGCCTGCGGCCAGTGGCTCCGGCGACGGCTCCTCGTGGAGCAATGCCACCACGCTCCCCAACGCTATCACTGTGGCCGTT
>JBBRNH010000150.1:0-5030 GCA_038230415.1 Cytophagales bacterium
GACGCGGCCTCGGCATCGGCTGCGTTGTTCACCGTTGCCCAAACCATCTCCTGTCCCCCCTGTTTGAGCAACTGCCGGGCGGCATCGCGGCCCATCGCATCCATGTATTTGGCAACGGCAAGCTTTTGCAGACGGGCGTTTTCTGAAACGGGTTCGTAACGCTGTACGAGTTCAATGTACTCAGCCGTGCCGTAGGTGTCATCTAAGAGCTTTTGCAGGGCCGTGAGCGCGGGTTGATTCGTTTTCACGAATGCAGCGTCGAGGTGGCGCAGGGCTAATTTCGTGATCTCAACCGAGTTGTCATTTTGCAGGATACCCAGCAGTGCGTTCGATTTTTCGGTGGCACCGGGGTTAAAGTCAAACGCCCGGAAATACCGAAGCCGTTGGTCGAGGGGTACGGTTTTGTCACCCGCTAACCGGGCCAGCATCGGCACTGATGCCGCTGTCCGCGACCGCCAGATTATATCGCGCCCCCCGGCGTTGGCGATTGGATCGGCGTTGACTTGTTTCATGTATGCCGCAAAAAACGAATCCCATTGCCCATCGGCCCCAACACCGAGTGCTTCCAGATACCAGCGGTCTGTGCCGTTATGCTTCTGCGCGAGTTGCGTCCACAGACCGGGTGCTTCCGGCGACGGATTACGGTGTAAGGCAATGGCACATTCCCGGAGAACCTGCGGGTCTTTGTCAGAAATTAACGTTTTTACCGACTTGATAGCCAGATCATTGCCAAGTTGACGCGCTGCCCGGAGTGCCGTAATCCGCAGATTGGGGTCAGCATCGGTCAAGCCCATCTCCACATATTTCTCGCCTTTGGTGCCGGGCAGTTTGGTCAGGAGCCACAGGGCGCGGGCTTTCATTCGGCTGTCGGGGTTAGCCTTGTAGAATTTCGATAGCACTCTTTCAGCCTTCGTTCCCTGATTATGCAGCGCGTTCCAGCCCTCGTAGCGAACGTTCATATTGGGGCTTTGCAGGGCCACCAATTGCCCGTCGGTCGTGGTCAAATCGAGTTTGGGCGTAGTGTATGGCAGTTTCGGAGGGGCCACGCGGTAAATCCGGCCCCGGCCCAAATCACCGGCCTGATGCCCGCCCACGCCGGGGTCATACCAGTCGGCCACTAACAGCGAGCCATCGGGAGCCACGCACACATCGGCGGGCCGGAACCACTGATCCCGCGCCCCTTCAATCACGGGCAGCATGGTGGCTTTGTAGCCCGCGCCGTTGTTCTGCACCGGATACGCCCGTACTACGTTTGGCCCGGCATCGCAATGAATCACCTGATTTTGAAACGCTTGCGGCAGCAGTTTACCTTCGTAAATGATAATGCCCGTTGGCGAACCGGCCCCGGTTTGCAACAGATTAGGAATCGAGCCGGGGTCGTTTTGGTGCCAGTGGCGGAGCGGAATTTCGGCTTCGCGATTGGTGCGATTGGCCTGCCAGCCCGCGCCGGTCATCTCGTCGGTGTAGCCATAGTTACCATACTCCATCACATAATTGATGCGAACGCCTTTGTTGCCATCGTCATCATTGTCTGATTGCCAGAGCGTACCATACGAGTCAGGAGCCATCTCGAAGTTGTTACGGAAATTATGACCGAGTACTTCCACGTTTTTGCCATCGGGGTCGCAGCGGAATACCATGCCCTGCCTGAAATTCTCGTGATGAATAGCCTTACCCGTGATTTTGTCTTTCACGGGCTGCCCGGCTGCGTCTAAAAGCTGACTGCCCGAATTACCGAAGTTAAAATACCACTTGCCATCCGGCCCAAACACAAAGGCGTGCATCCCGTGATCGTGCTGCTCACCGCCAACACCCTGAAACAGAATCTCTTTCCGGTCGGCTTTGTCGTCGCCATCATCGTCGGTGAGTACCCACACAAACGGGCTTTGCGAGACAATCACTTTGTTGCCCTGCACCCAGATACCGAGTGGCGCGTTGAGCGACGGGTCTTGATAAAACACCTTGCTGGCATCGGCCTTGCCGTCGCCGTTGGTGTCTTCGAGAATCACAATCCGGTCGCCGTTTTGGTGGGTGGCGTTGCCGGTGATGGCCGGGCGGTAGTTATAGGCTTCGCACACCCAGACCCGGCCCCGCGCATCAACGTCAATGTTGGTGGGGTTGGTCAGCATCGGCTCCGAAGCAAATAAAGTGGCTTCTAAACCATCAGCCACGTTTAGTGCGCCAACGCCATATTTGGGATCGTGTTTGTCGTCGTCATTGAGCGATGCAAACAGGGTGTTCAGATAAGGTCGTGATGCCCCACCGAGGTTGGTATTCTGATAGGCTCCGAGCAGCGCGGCTGTTGTGAGCAGACCACCCGCCAGCACAACGGCTGTTTGGCGAAAGGGCGAAGTGAAGAAAGGTTTCATGCCGAACGAAGGAAAATTGTGTTGGATTTTACCCGGTAAATATAAAACCTAAACAATGTGTTCGGTATTTGTTCCCGGCCTGATTCTGAAAGTTTTATGCAGCTAATTGTCCATTAGTTGCCAGCCAATTTGTGTTCAGCGAAGTTTTGAGTAATAAACAAACACCCGACAACTTATTTCCGTTATTTTCGGTTCAATATAAGATAGGATGACTCGTCTGAAATACGAAATCAGCCTGCCAAGGTATAATGGGGCATCATCCTCGACATAAAATCATGCGTTTGTGCATCTGATAAGCCCGCGAGACTAAACATACACTATGGAAACGTACAGTAAAAAAGAAAAAGAAAAACAAAGACAAAAAAAGAGAAACGACAAACAGGAGAAGCGCGAAGACCGCAAAGCCAACGCCCAGAAAGGCCAACCCCTCGATCAGATGCTGGCCTACGTTGACGAAAACGGTAATATATCCTCAACCCCGCCCGACCCGCGCCGGAAACGCGAAATCAACGAAGCCGATATTCAGATTGGCGTTGCCAAACAGGAAGACATTGACCCACAAACGCTGATCCGTCAGGGTATTGTGACCTTCTTCAATGCCTCAAAAGGCTACGGCTTTATCAAAGACCTGCAAAGCCAGGACAGCGTTTTTGTGCATATCAATGCACTTATTGACGCAATCGGCGAACAAGACAAAGTAACCTTTACTACAACAAACACCCCAAAAGGGTTAAGTGCAGTGGATGTAAAGAAAGCAGTACCTGCTCCGGCAGTTGCAGTAGCACCTGCGCCCACACCAGTACCCGTTGAATCTGAGCTTACTAACTAATAATCATGAGCAAACCCACTTATACGTCCATCCCGCCGACGACAGACAATGCGTACTGGATGGTCAAGTTTTCGGATGGTAAAACCAGTATCTACGTCCCCCGCGACAAAGAACTCGACCGGCAATTGAAGATTAAGTTTCAGGCCGAAGTGGCTTCCCGCACCTCGCCCCGGCGCAAAAAAGACAACCGATAGGTTGCGTAGTTAGTTGCTGATTAGCGGGTTACGCCACGTCTCCGTATAAATCGAATTCGTGGGCTTCGTTGATGGTCACGTTGGTGAAATCACCCAACCGAACGTACTGACTGGCCTTTACCATCACTTCGTTGTCCACTTCGGGCGAGTCGTGTTCGGTGCGGCCAATGAAATACCCGCACTCTTTCCGGTCGAACAGCACCTTATACGTGTTGCCGACCTTTTTTTGGTTCAGGCCGTAGCTAATCTGCTCCTGCACGGCCATAATCTCGTCGGCACGCTCCTGCTTTACCTCGGCAGGCACATTGTCGGGCATCAGAAAAGCGTGGGTTTGGTCTTCGTGCGAATACGTAAAGGTGCCAAGCCGGTCAAAGCGCATTCGTTCAACAAAATCCAGCGTTTCGGCAAACATGGCTTCTGTTTCGCCGGGATGCCCCACAATCAACGTCGTGCGGAGGGCAATGCCCGGCACCCGCTCCCGGATGGTCTGCACAAGTTCTTCGGTTTTCTCCCGCGTAATGCCCCGGCGCATAAGTTTGAGCAATTCCGTTGAGCCGGTTTGCAGCGGCATATCGAGATAGTTACAGACGTTTGGCCGCTCCCGCATTACGTCAAGCACTTCCAGCGGAAAACCCGATGGATAGGCGTACTGTAGCCGAATCCAGTCAATGCCTTCTACGTCGGCCAGCCGGTTAATGAGGTCGGCGAGGGTACGTTTTTTATAAATGTCCAGCCCATAATACGTTAAATCCTGGGCAATCAAAATCAACTCTTTGGTGCCGCGCCGGGCCAATGATGTTGCCTCGCGTACAAGTTCCTCTGCCGGGCGCGAGACGTGACCCCCGCGCATGAGCGGAATGGCGCAAAACGAGCAGGGCCGGTCGCAGCCTTCGGCAATTTTCAGGTAGGCGTAGTGGGCCGGGGTTGTCAGCAACCGTTCGCCTACGAGTTCGTGTTTGTAGTCGGCGCGGAGCGTTTTCAGCAGCCGGGGCAATTCGTTCGTGCCAAACCAGGCATCCACCGCCGGAATCTCCGGCTCCAATTCGTCTTTATACCGGTGTGATAAACAGCCCGTTACATACACTTTGTCCACGATACCGGCCTCTTTGGCATCGGCATAGCGCAGAATGGTGTTGATAGACTCTTCTTTGGCGTTGTCAATAAAGCCACAGGTGTTGATCACCACGATGTTGGCATCGTCGCGCTTTGATTCGTGGGTAACGTTCATGCCGTTGCCGCGCAATTGCGTAAACAGCACCTCAGAGTCTACGAGGTTTTTGGAGCAACCGAGCGTAACGATATTGATCTTATTGGTGCGTATTCCTTTGGTTTTCATTTGCGAGGTAACGCGGAGTTGCCCTCCGCAGTTATACATTTTCTACTGCGGAGGGCAACTCCGCGTTACTAAAAACTGGCCCCGTGCGAAATCTCGACGGTAGCCGTTGTTATTTTTCCCTTCCTGACCGTTACCGGATTAATCCGTCCGTCAATGTCCGACACATTGGCGTACAAGCCCTGCGGTTCGCGCACCAACACCGAGTATGTCCCAACGGGCAACCCATACACGCAAAATTTACCCTGTTTGTCAGTTTTAACCGTTTTTTCGTGTTTCGCGCCGTTGGTATCGGTAATGAAACC
>JBBRNH010000151.1:0-4873 GCA_038230415.1 Cytophagales bacterium
AGCAGGGGAGGGGCTAAAAAAGGTCTTTGCAGAAGCCCCTCCCCTGCTCTCAGGGGAGGGGTTGGAGTGGGGTACACAGGTCAAACGCCGGAAAATCATCCAGAAACCGCCATTCGGCGGTTTCTGCGTTTATGGCCCCGCAGAAATGCGCCAGCCCGTTGCTCACGATCCAGTAGGGAGCCTGATGGACGTGGTTGTAGCGTTCTACCTGATCGAAAACGGCCCGTGAAATTGCCACCGTCGGAGCCTTGCACTCGACCACCAGAAACGGTTGGCCGGCCCGGTCAAACACTACCAAATCGGTTCGTTTCCGGGTTTGGTTCAACGTCAGGCCACCTTCGCACTGCATCAGAGCTTTGGGGTATTGGTAGTGATTGATGAGCAGATGCACGAGGTGTTGCCTGACCCACTCTTCGGGCGTGAGCCGGACGTGCTTCCGGCGCAACACGTCAAAAATATACGGTTTGCCAGCCTGCTCGGTCAGTTGATGGGCAAACGGCGGGAGGTTCAACGGGGTCATTTTCGGGAGTTGCTGAGTTTCAGAGTTGTAAAGTTTTATAGTTGCTGACTGAGGAATAACGCTGAAACCTTACAACTCTGAAACTCAGCAACTCATTTAATAATCACGTCAAAATTGGTGTCCAAGTCCGTCGTGCCGGGTGTGGTGGTTCCGTTTTTGGTATTGGGCTGATGGCGCAGCACCACCCTCAATCTACCCGCGCTGGCCGCGCCGGTCTTCATCTGCGATTCTAACCCCACCGGAAACGGCCCCGGCGCAGGATTGGTGTCTTTGTCGGTAATGGTCACGGTCAGGTTCAGGCCCGCAACGGGCGTAAAAATAAATAAGTGTTCGTTGACCTCTTTTTTGATTTCTGCCGACACATCCAGCGTGGGTGACTTGGTTTTGTCGCTCAACAACACGCGGGCGTTGTAGGTCGTGTTGGGTTTCAGCGTCAGCGTTGCCTTGCTGAAGTCGGCATTGGTGTTTAAGCTTTCGACCGTTGCCGTGATTATGTCGGTTGCGCTGACCGCGTTGGTCAGTTGGAGCGTAGCCGTTGTGATGGCTTCGTTGTCATTGGTTGGTGCGACATCGGCTTCTTTTTTGCAGCCGTTGAGGAGCAATATAGCCGGGACTAAAAGCAGCAGGGATTGTTTGGCAAGATTCATAATGAAATCAGGTTTTAACGTGAATTGACATTGATTAAGCAGTCGGCGTGACCACCCCCAACCCCCTCCTAAAACAGGAGGGGGCTTTAAAACCTTCGGCTTTTGTTCCCACAGGTTTAGCCCCCTCCTGTTTTAGGAGGGGGTTGGGGGTGGTGCAAAACAAGTGGCACATTGATTTTCAGACTAATGTTCCGCCCCGGTTCGTCGGCGAAATACCGGAACCGATTCAGATAATCACGATACCGGGTGTTGAGCAGGTTACTCCCCGTCAGCACCACCCGAACGGGCAATCCTGTGCCGGTTTGCCAAGCGAAACCGGCCTCGGCACCGATCAGAAAATAGGCCGGTGGGGGCGGGGCAAAATCGCCGGTGAAAATCACCTGACCGGCCTCGGCACGGCTCGTTACGGCAGGAACCCGGTTTTGTTGGGCCACATACAATCCCGTCAGGCTGGCGTAAAGGCCGGTGAACTTGCCCTGATCGGCCCAGTTATACCGCAGGCTGTTGTCGGTTCGGTTGGGCGTTATGGAAACTAAATACCCCCGGTTGGTGTGGTCGTAAGCCTGCAACAGTGATGTTTTTGAGGTCAGCGTCAGGCGGTTGGTGAGTTGGGCGGTCAGCGTGGCATCAACGCCCCGAAACGTGGCCCGCACCTGATCGTAGCTATACGCCGGAAACGCCCCGCGCTGCCGCACCACTGGCAGTGAATCGGGCCGGAGGTAGATATAATGCTGAATCAGGTTGTTGAAAACCCCCAACTCCGCGCTCCATCGTTTACCCGTGTACGTTGCCGATACCGTACCATTGTAGGCCTGCTCCGGCACGAGACTGGGGTTGCCGCGCTCGTAGGCTACCGCGCTCTGATGCAGGCCGTTCGCGTAGAGGTCGGCCACGTTGGGCGCACGCCAGGCCGTACCGACATTAGCCGTGAGTAACAGCGATCCGCCGACACGGTTTGGCCGGAGTTGATACGATGCGCCCAATGAGCCGTTGGCGTTTTGCCAGGCGTGGGTTTTGGCATACACCTGATTGGTGGGTTCGTCGAGAAAGTAAGCCCGCAGCCACCGATAATCATACCGCAAACCGCCTTCCAGCACCCACCGATTACGGGCGTATCGTTCGATGGCAAACAGCCCCCCGCCGTAATTCCTGAAATTAGGAATCAGGAACAGATACCGCCGGACATTGCCCTGCGTGATGCCGTTGAATCCCACACTGCCCGACCAAACCGCGTTGCCACCGCCACCACTGCGCCGGGGCCGGTGTTCCCAAACCAAGTCAGCCGTGTGGGTAATGAGTTGCAGATACAGTTCGGGGGTTTCGATGCGGCTAAACGACAGAAAATCGAATTCCTGCCGGGTGTTTTGCTGCCGGGCAAGGGTGGCCGTAATCGTCCCGAACCGCGCCGACCGCCAGAACGTCCGTAGCTTTACCAGATCATGCTGTACCTGCTGGTATGGCCGGGCAAGTTGATACGAAAAACCGGGTTGGGACAACGGTTCCGGGCGGGCCAGGGCCGCGTATAAATCGGGCAGGCTGCCGACCTGTGCGCCCGTAAACAGCCCGATTCGGGTGCTGAACCGGCTGTAAAACAGTTCGATACCGGCAGTGTTGCCGCTGCGGAGTTGTCGGTCGTAATGCAGATCGGCAGAAAAATTTTGCTCGCGATAGCTGGTGTTCTCCAGAAAATAATCGGGTGTTTTCACGTAGCCTGCCCGTTTCAGCGTTCCCTGTACCCTCCAACTCAGGCCCGCTAATTTTTTGGCCGATGCGCCCTCGATCAATCCCGACACCACGCCCATTTGTCCGTTGGTGGCTCCTACGGCGTTGAGTTCGGCGGTGATACCCGGTGTGCCGGGCATGGCTTTGGGTTCTACCAAAATCACTCCGCCAATGGCATCCGAGCCGTAGCGGATGCTGGCCGCGCCCTTGATCACGGTCAGCCGCGAGGCCACAAACGGGTCAACTTCGGGGGCGTGTTCGCTGCCCCACTGCTGCCCCTCCTGCCGAACACCATTGTTGAGAATCAGAATCCGGTTGCTGTGCAGGCCGTGAATGACGGGTTTTGAGATGGTTGGCCCGGTCTGGATGCTGTATAATCCGGTGATACCCTTCAGACTCTCTCCCAATGATTGGCCCCGCGTAGCCTGCAATCCCGCGCCGGTGAGTTCGGTCTGAATTTGCAGAAGTTGCCGCGCTTCGGAGCGGTGTTCGGTTATGTCAACTGCGGGCAGGTCAATGGTGCGCGAAACCGAATCGGGTGGGGGGGGAGAAACGGGAGTTTGGGCAAAAACGGGTGAAATGAGGGATAGCAGCCCGATGAGAAGGAAGTTGGCAGTGGAAAGATGCAGTTTTTTCATCGGGTCGAGTATCTGGTTTCTCTGTTTGCCACCGCCCCCAGGCTGTGGCCGCCGAAGAACAGGTTTGATTCCATCCAGCCAGAGACACGCCACAGCCTGGGGGCGGTGGCAAACCGGATTACAAAACTACATCAAATGCAACACTGTTGCAAATAAAAACCTGAAATAAACCAGTAAATCCTTTCGCCGTACCTTTGCCCGCATGATGCCACCAAGCACCGCTGCTTTGTTCGACGTTTCGATTATCATTGTCAATTACAAAACGCCCGGCCTGATTCTCGACTGCCTGAAAACCGTGTTTGCCTTCACCAAAGGCGTTTCGTTTGAGGTGCTGCTGGTGGATAATGACTCCGGCGACGACAGCGAAACCCGGATTCGGGCCGAATACCCGGCAGACCCATTCCCCAATGTGCGCTGGTTTCAGACGGGCTACAACGCCGGGTTCAGCCGGGCCAACAACCTCGGCATAGACCACGCACGGGGCCGTTATATTTTTCTGCAAAATTCGGATACGCTGCTCATTGACGACCTGCTGACGCGGTTGGTGGCCGTGATGGATGCCCGGCCCGATGTGGCGGCCCTCTGTCCGATGCAGATCACCCGCGACGGCACCGTGCATCACGCCATTTACAATGCCTTCTCGCAGTTGCGAAGGCACTTTTTTATTTTTCCGCATAATCGCTTTACCCTTAGACTAATACATTGGCTTATTCCTGACCCGGTTTACGATGAGCCAGAGCAGGTGCAGTGGCTGTCGGGCGCGTGTCTGCTAACCCGCCCGGCGGTGATTGCGACGGTGGGAAAGCTGGAAGAGCGGTTTTTTATGTACGGCGAAGACAGCGAATGGAGCTATCGGCTGGGCAAAGCGGGGCGGTTGTTAATGCTGCGCGATGCCTTTATCGTGCATCTCGAATACGGCAGCAGCAGCGAATACCAGCAGCGCGAAACCCTCTCGCACATCAACCGATTCCGTACCCAGATGCACGTCTCCAACCTGCTCTGGCTCCGAATGCAATATGGCATCGGGGCGTATCTGGTGGTGATCGTGCATTATCTGACGTTGTTGCCGCTGATTTTTGGCTGGAAAATCGCCGTAAACCTCCGAAACGGGCAGCCCCCGCTGGCCCACCTCGACAATCAGCGGGCGTTTGCGCGGCAGGTCGGCGTGTTCCTGCGGTTTTTTTGGCCGACGGTGTTTAAGAAAAAGATGTTCTACAAGGTCTGAGCCTCGACCACCCCCAACCCCCTCCTAAAACAGGAGGGGGCTAAGAATAGAGCAGAAGCGTAGCTTCTGAAAAGCCCCCTCCTGGTTTCGGAGGGGGTTGGGGGTGGTCGAGGCTCAGACC
>JBBRNH010000152.1:0-4457 GCA_038230415.1 Cytophagales bacterium
ACCCGGTCCGACGACAGGAGAAATCTACTTGGTTTGGTAACGTAGATTCCTCCTATCGTCGGACCGGGTGGCCGGAGCCATGACAAAAAAACGTCTAAATCCGTTGCCCCCGGCTGTGAGCCGGGGGTTTTTTTCGTGGTAAAAAATTTCTGTTTTTTCAGCGCAAAGTTATACCTTACCTGCACTTTTCTAAACCCGAACAGCCATGATACCGGTAGCACCGAAGCCAACAACACAGCGCACGATTATTGAATCATTCTATCACTGGGAAGATACCAAACCCGATGATATTTACCTCCGGCAACCCGTTGGCGATGCGTTTATTGATTACTCCTGGCACGAGGTCGGGCGGCAGGCGCGGAGCATCGTAGCCTGGCTGCGCTCGCTCGATTTGCCCCCGCAAAGCAACATCGGCCTGACCTCGAAAAACTGCGCCCACTGGCTCATCGCCGACATTGCTATTGGCATAGCGGGTCACGTATCGGTGCCGTTTTACCCCACCCTAACCGGCCCGCAACTCCGGCAGGTGATGGACCACAGCGGCTGCAAGGTACTGTTTGTGGGGAAGTTAGACAATTGGCCCAAAGCCAAACAGGGCGTTCCGGTTGATGTGCGGTGTGTGGCCCTGCCCACCTACGGCCCCGATGCGCCAACTATTGACCGAAGCATTGAGCAGTGGGAGGACCTGATTGATCGGCACAACCCAATCATGGACAGCCCGCTGCCGAATCCCGACGATTTGTTTACCGTGATCTATACATCCGGCACAACGGGTAATCCCAAAGGGGTGATGCTCGATTACCGGACGATGATAAACGCCCTCGAAAACACGCACCACATCATGCGCCGGGATATTGCGAACGCCCGCTTTTTCTCATACCTGCCGCTTTGCCACATCGCCGAACGCAACGTGGTGGAGTCAACCAGTTTGACGATGGGTGGCACGGTTTACTTCTCGGAATCGCTCGACACCTTTGCCCAAAACCTGCGCGTGGCCCGCCCAACGCACTTTCTGGCCGTGCCGCGCATCTGGACGAAGTTTCAGCAGAGCTTACTCGCAAAAATGCCGCCCGGCGTGCCGCCCGCTCTGCTGCCCGACGACGTGAAAAAGATGGTGCGGCAGGTGCTGGGTTTAGACAGTGCCGAGGTCATTATTACCGGAGCCGCGCCGATGCCGGTGCCGCTGATTCAATGGTTTCGCGGGCTGGGAATTCGTATTCAGGAAGCCTACGGGATGAGCGAGAACCTCGGCGCGGTGTCGCTCATGCCGCCCGATGCCATCAAAGACGGAACCGTTGGCAAAGTGAATCCGGGCATGGATGTGAAAATTGATCCCGAAACCGGCGAACTCGCCACGCGCTGCGGTTGGCTGATGCGCGGCTATTATAAAGAACCTGAACTGACGGCCAAAACGATAATTGATGGCTGGCTTTACACCGGCGATGTGGCCGAGGTAGATGCCGATGGCTACCTGACGATTACGGGCCGGGTGAAGGATATGTACAAATCGCCGAAGGGTGAATACATTGCGCCCGCTCAGATCGAGTTTGGTTTTGCCGGCAACACCCACATCGAGCAGGTGTGCGTGGCCGGGCAAACCCTGCCGCAGCCCATTGCGCTGGTGGTGCTGTCTGAGTCCGCCTTTGCTGCTGATCGTAAGGCCATTACGCATAGTCTCGAAGAAACATTGGACGAACTGAACCCCCGGCTGCACAGCTACGAGCGGGTGAAGAAAATTGTGGTTATGGCCGAACCCTGGACGATCGAAAACAACCGCATGACCCCCACCATGAAAATCAAACGCAACGTGTTGGAAACCGACTTCGCCCCTGATTTTGAGCGGTGGTACGCCAAAGAAGGAACCGTGATTTGGTTGTGATTGCGTAGTTCCGGCAATTCTGCCGGAACTACGGTCTGTTCCTGACAAGGCAGGAAAGATTCAACTATTGTTTGTTTACTGAACAGTGTTCAGTATGTTTGCATCGTTAAACAGAATCAGCATGGGCATTATCGAGCGGAAAGAGCGGGAACGGGAAGAAATGCGCCGGTTGGTATTAGACGCGGCTTTACGGCTGTTTCTCGAAAATGGGTTTGATAAGGTTAGCATCCGCAACATTGCCGATGCCATTGAATACAGCCCGGCCACGATTTACCTGTATTTCAAAGACAAAAACGAACTGCTCTTTGCCCTGCATCAACAGGGATTTGTGAAAATGATCGAAGCCTTCGAGCCGATTTTCCTGCTTACCGAGCCATTTGAAAAAATGATGGCGATGGGCCGGGCCTACATACGGTTTGCTGTCGAAAATCCGCAACTGTTTGATTTGATGTTTATTATGACTGCGCCAATGGACAAATTAGACACCGAACAATGGGTAGAAGGCGACCGGGCTTTTGCGCTCTTGGAGCGCGTGGTGACGGAGTGCATGGATGCCGGGGTTTTCCAGAGACAGTCGGTGCAGGTGGTTTCGATGATGATCTGGAGCAGTATTCACGGCTACACGGCCCTGTTTTTGCGGAAACGGCTCGGTATGATTCCCGAATGTGACCGCACCCAGGTGATGGAGGCTGCCTTTAGTCTGTTTTGCGAAACGCTGCAACGCGGTCTCAGGCCCGAAAACACCTGACTTTTTTTGCCCATTCACTAAACAGTGTTCACTAACTATGAAACGATTATGAACAAAACAATCAAAAGCTGGATAATCGCCTGGCTCAGTGCTTCGTTTGGGCTGGCGGGCATGGCAATACAGGCGCAACCACACCCATCAGCCACCGCTGCATCTTCGGCAACGCTCGACGAGTACGTTCGCGACGGGCTGGCAAATAACCTCGCCCTGAAACAGGAGTCGCTCGAAATCAGCCGCGTAACCGAGAGTCTGAATCAGGCGCGGGCGTTGTTTTATCCCCGGCTGACTTTCGTGCCAACCTATTCGGTAGCGGCTGGTGGACGACGGCTCGATTTTCCGGTGGGCGATTTGCTAAACCCGGCCTACGCTGCCCTGAACAAACTGACCGGCTCCGAACGCTTCCCGACGAACGTCGAAAACGTAAATCAGTTGCTGGCCCCGAACAATTTTCACGACACAAAATTTTCGTTTTCTTACGCCATTTATAACACCGATATTCAGTATAACTATCTGATTCAGAAAGAACTACTCTCGGCACAACAGGCCCGCCGACGGGTGGTCGAGAATGAACTGCGGTACACCATCACGACGGCGTATTACCAGTATCTGCAATCATTGGACGCGCTCAGGATTTACGAAAATTCGCGCCGGGTGCTGAACGAATTAGTGCGGCTGAACCAGAAATTAGTGACTAATAACGTGGCAACAAAAGACGTGGTCAGCACGGCAGCGTATGAGGTGAGCAAGTTGAAACAGCAGGTGGCCGTTGCCGAAAAAAACCGCGAAACCGCCCGCGCCTACTTTAACTTTCTGCTGAATCGGGACTTAGGAACGGCGGTGTTGGTGGATAGTATCGTGGTTAAGAGTGAGTTGCCGGTGGTTTCGGAAAGTTTGGTCGGGCTTGAAGAAACCGCTATCGGCCACCGGCAGGAGATTCAGCAAGTGGGTGGGTCGCTGAGGGCGGCACAAACGGCGGTCAAACTCAACGAAGCCAATGCCATGCGGCCCAACGTGTTTGTGGGGGGCAACGCCGGTTTTCAGGGCTTTGGCTACACGTTTAAAAATCAACAGTACGTGGTGGCGCAACTTGGTTTGCAGTGGGATTTATTCAAGGGATACGAAAAACGCTCGAAAATTCAACAGGCCAAAATCCAGACCGACGCGCTGCAAACCCGACTCTTAGAACTGCAACAGCAGATCAAATTACAGGTAGTACAGGCCTATTATGACCTCGACGCAGCGCAGGAAAGCCTGACCGCCACGCAAGACGGGGTATCGGCCACGAGTCAGACGCTACGGGTAGTTGACAGCAAATACCGAAACGGTCAGAGTCTGCTCATCGAGATCATCAAAGCCCAAAATGACCATATCACCGCGCAGATTCAACAGTCATTGGCCCGGTTCGATGTGCTGATGAAACAGGCGGGGTTGAATCGAGTAGTCGCCGTTAGCCCTTAATAATCAAAGAGTAAGCATAGCTAATTCAAGCACAGCCACAGCCTGGTCGGGCTTAACGGAGGGGAAATCATCAACAAACTCGGCTATTGTATGACCGCCTTTGATATAATCAAATAAGTTTTTAACCGGAACGCGGGTGTTCACAAAAACAGGCGTTCCACTCTGGATTTCGGGATGTATGGTTATCAGTTGGCTCATATTGCAATAACACAACTATTTACGATAAAATTTAAGAAAATGACTCGTCAACTCCACTTAGCAGGGTTCCTGTTGCTTACCTGGTTTTCGGCCTGTTCGCCCAAAAACGGGCAAAAACCAGACGAAGCCGCAAAAACTACCACCAACGACGAATCCGTTATCGCGGTCAAACTC
>JBBRNH010000153.1:0-3979 GCA_038230415.1 Cytophagales bacterium
GGTCTGAGCCTCGACCACCCCCAACCCCCTCCGAAACCAGGAGGGGGCTTTTCAGAAGCTACGCTTCTGCTCTATTCTTAGCCCCCTCCTGTTTTAGGAGGGGGTTGGGGGTGGTCGAGAGATTTACAAAGTCTGAGCGTGATTTGTGATACACTTTTTTCGCTCCCAATCGTTGATACAATACCGATTTCGATCAAGCAATTTATGAAACCCTCTACTACCGTCTGGTTAGGCGTTCTGCTGTGCCTGAGCGCACTCTGGCCGACCGTTTCGCAGGCTACCCACGTCCGCGCCGGTGAGATTACCACCCGCCGTATCTCGCTGACCTCTCCCACGTATGAAATTACCCTGACCGCTTATTTCGATGAAGACGGTGGAAAAGTGGCCGCCGGTCTTCAAAACGACGTGCTGTTCTGCTTCGGCGATGGCTCAACCGAGCGTGTACCCCGGCTACAGCCGATTCGGCCCATTGGGTTCGGTGCCAAAACGTCGGTCAATATTTACCGGGTGGTGCATACCTATTCTGGCCCCGGCACCTACCAGATTATTGGCTTTATCCAGAACCGAAATAAAAATACAATCAATATTCCGGCAGCGGATACCAAGGCATTTTCGATCCGCACTCTGCTGACCGTCAATGCGTCGCTGGGGCTGAATGCCTCGCCGGTGCTGACCAACCCACCGTTGGATTCGGCCCGGATCGGTCAGAAATTTTGTCACAACCCGGCAGCATTTGACCCCGACGGCGACAGCTTAGCCTACCGAATGGCAATACCCCTGACTGGTTCCGAGTCGTTACCCTGCCGCCAGATTGACGCGGGCTATCTTGACCCGGCGCGGGGTATCAACCCAAACGCGCAGAATGAAGCCGCGAATGGCCCGGCTACGCTCACCATCAATTCCCGAACGGGTGATATGTGTTGGGATTCGCCGGCGGTGGCGGGCCAATACAACATTGCGTTTGTGATTGAAGAATGGCGGGACGGCGTGCTGATTGGCGAAATCACCCGCGATATGCAGATTATTGTGATCGAAGGAAAGAACAAACGGCCCCTGATTCAGGTGCCGCCCTACAAATGCGTCGAAGCGGGTACAATCATCAATGAAGTAATCAAAGCCACTGACCCCGACAATAACCGGATCGAGCTTACGGCCTTCGGGGGGGTCTTTAACCGTTCGCCGGATGGCACACCGTATAATCCGGCAGTGATTGCCACGCCCTACGCCACGTTTACCACAACAACCCAGCCGCAGGCCCAGCCCGGCCAGGGAACGTTCAGGTGGCAAACCAGTTGCAGTCACATTCGGGAAGAAGAATACGATGTAATATTCAGGGTGGTTGATATTGTTGTCCGTACCGAAACCCAACTGTCAAGTACCGAGACGTTTCAGATCAAGGTGATCGGGCCGAAGCCGCAGAACCTCACCGCCCGTCCCACTGCCGATGCTACGGGCCGCGCTATTCAACTGAACTGGACTCCCTACACCTGCGTGCCGCCCGCAACGGCCACCTCGGTTGGCAGTACGTCTATCGTGATCTACCGCAAAACCGGCTGTTCGAGCCTGAGCGTGGGCGAGTGCCAGACGGGGCTACCCGCCGGGTCAGGATACGTGGAAATCGGGCGGGTGCCGGCCACCACGTCTGCGTTTTTAGATAACAAAAACCTCCAGCGCGGGGTGCAGTACAGCTACCGGATTCTGGCGCTGTATCCGTTTCCGGCGGGCGGGGCCAGCGTTATATCGAGTGAGGTTTGTTTGAGCCTGCCGTTGCAGGTGCCTGTTTTAGTGAACGTCACCGTTGACAGCACGAGTCAGCAGCGCGGCCAGATTGCCGTTCGCTGGACGCGGCCCATCGGCCTGAACCCCGGCGACTTAGGCGGGCCGTTTCAGTACCGTGTTTTCCGGGCAACGGGCTTAGCCGGAACTGATTTTACGCAGGTTGCCAGCATTAATACCGACCTCGGCACCGCGCCCGACACGATTTACGTGGATCGGGGCAGTTCGGTGTCGGCCCTGAATACGGAGGCCAACGCCTACCGCTACCGGATTGATTTTTACTTTACCGACCCGGCCACCAAACAGCTCACCCGCGTTGACGGCACCGACCCCGGCAGCAGCCCCCGATTAGCCACCAATCCCGGTTTCCGGCAGATCGAACTCGTTTGGCAAACCAACACCCCCTGGAGCAACGACGGCCAACGCCACCGCGTGTATCGGAGCCGGACGGGAGTGCGCGGGCCGTTTAACATCATTGCCGAGATGCCGGTAACGGGGCAGCCCTACCGATACGTGGACACCGGGGCCGACACCTTTGCCGCCGACGGAATCACGAGCCTGAGTTTGCTCAACGCCGACAGCAGCTACTGTTACCGCGTCGAAACCGTTGGCCGCTACACCAATGGTGCGCCTTTCCCGGCGCAATTGCTCCGCAACTTCTCGCAAATTACCTGCGCCAGCCCGACCGACACCACCCGGCCCTGCCCGCCCGCCCTGAACCTGGATTTGTTAGACTGCACCACGCTGAACGACAAGAGTTTCTGCAATCAGACCACGTTTACCAACCGCCTGAAGTGGACGTATCCCGTGCGGGCCAACGGCTCTGACTGTGACCAGCGGATTGTGTCGTACAACATTTATTTTGGCCGCTACCAGACCGACCCGCTTGTCAAGATTGCCAGTGTTTCGGCCCCAACCACCTCGTTCGACCATGCCAGTCTAAGCACCGTTGCGGGCTGTTACTACGTCACGGCGGTGAGTCGGCGGGGCATCGAGAGCCAGCCCAGCAACAAGGTGTGCAAAGACATCTGCCCGGCCTTTAAACTGCCCAACGTGCTGACTCCCAACGGAGATAACAAAAACGACCTGTTCAAACCGCTGGATTGCCCGGCGTTTGTGGCCTCGGTCGAGACCATTATCGTGAACCGATACGGCAATACCGTTTTTGAGGGCAACGACCCGAACATCAACTGGAACGGCACCACTACCAACGGGCAGGCGTTGCCGTCGGGGTTGTATTATTACCAGGTAACGGTGCGCTTTGCCGGTTTAGACCCCAACGCGCCCCCGTTAGTGCTAAAAGGCTGGGTTGACCTGATTCGGGAAGCCGGGCCAAATGGTGGCTGATGAAAATTGAGTAGTTTTACGCCCCGTCTCACCGAATAACTTTTTAGTACCTACGAATCGTCAGTTCCTGGCGAAACCCGATTTTTTATGCCCGGCCCGCTCATTTCGGTGATCACCGTTGCCCTGAATGCAAAAGACGGCCTGATACGCACCATGCAAAGCGTTCGTAATCAGGGACAGATACCATACGAACATATTGTTGTGGACGGTGGCAGTACCGATGGGAGTGTAGAACTGCTTCGGCAGCAAAAAGATGATTGCGTGGTCTGGAGCAGCGGCCCGGATGGAGGTATTTACGAGGCCATGAACAAGGGTATTGATCGGGCGCGGGGCAAGTGGCTGTATTTTTTGGGAGCGGGCGATACGCTCTTTGCCGATGTTTTTCCCCGGATTGTGCCGTACCTGAACGAAAATTTAGCGGTACTGATTGGGAACATTCGCCACGCCGACGGGTCGCTCTTCCCCGGAACGTTCTCCGACCAGATTTTTATCAGCAATACGGTGCACCATCAGGGCGCGTTTTATAACCGCCACGTTTTTGACCAGTTTCGGTATAATACCTCCCTGCGGGCGTTGTCTGATTATGAACTGAATCTGATGCTGTACCTGGAACAAAAACGCTATCAGATTGTGGCTATCGATATGTGCAGTTGTGAGTTAGACGGCATCAGCTCGCAACTCCTGCGCTCGCTCATCGAGTCGAATCATATCAAATACAAGCACCTGAACTTTTGGCGGGCCAGTTATTACGGGGCTGTTCTGGGCTGGCGGTATCTGCTCATGTACCTCCGCCAACTCAAACACGCATACAGTCTGTGAGGGTTTTTTTACTTCATGTTGTGATAGACCACCTGCA
>JBBRNH010000154.1:0-3927 GCA_038230415.1 Cytophagales bacterium
ACCGCCACCAGGCTGTGGGAAACTATAAACTAAACTGCCCTAATAATTACGGATAACTGAATCACTGTTTCGCCAGCCATTTTATCAGAAACGGATACAACCGCGTGATGGTCAGTTGAATAGCTACGCCTAAGAATACGATTCCGGTGATCCGGTTGAAGATCACGACCACGCGGGGCGTGAACAGATTTTTGAGCCGATGGGCCGACAGTGCCAAGCCTGATTGTGTGGTAAAGACACCAACCAAACTGCCGCCCAAAAAAATCATCTGCTCGTTTATGTCGTAGTGCAGCGAGTTACGGAGATAGGCCGTGAGCGTAACCCAGGTAATGAAATTGACCGGATTGAGACCATTAAGCAGGAAACCCGTCGAGAAATAGTAGATAAAATTGCCGAATCGCGTTTGCGGATAGGCCAGCCGGGGCGCACCCTTCATCAGATTCGCCACCCCGATTACGGCCAGAAATACCACCCCGATTGCGGTTAGAATCAGGTCGAAACCCGGCACCTGTGGCAGGTAGGACGTGCCAAACAGGGCAAAAACGATCATGATCGAATCACACACTACCACCCCGAACGCAATCTTGATGCCCGACTTATAGCCGTTGTCCACGCTGTTTTGGAGCAGCGCGAAAAATACCGTTCCGAACGTCCAGCACAGAACAAGGCCGGTTATGAGACCGAGAAAAAGAGCTTCGAGCATAACGTTAATGTATGATGAATAATGTACGGTGTATGATGTACAATGAATAACGAATACTACACAGACTCAATTTATTATACATCGTACATCACATCATACATTATATATCAGGTATTATACATTTTTTCCGCCAACAACAACCCCGTCATGCTGATGGCATCGGTGATTTCGGAGCGCATCACCATCTGAACGGCCTCGGACAGGGGTAGTTTGCGGACTTGCAGGCGTTCGGTTTCTTCGGGATTATCAGGGCCGGGCGTGAGGTTCTGGGCGATGTAAATAAATCCCTCTTCGTCGGTGGCCGAGTTGGAGGTGTGAATCCGGGCAATCTGCGTCCAGGTAGCGGCCACAAACCCCGTTTCTTCCTGCAATTCGCGCCGGGCCGATTCGAGCGGATCAGTGCCAAGCGGACAGCCTCCTTCGGGGATTTCCCATGAATATTCGTTGAGCGGATAGCGGTACTGACCCACTAAATAGGTGTTGCCATCGGCATCGATTGGCACGATTCCGATAGCCTTGTTCTTGAAACTTACCACGCCGTAAATGCCCGGCGTTCCGGCGGGTGTGGTAACGTCTTCGTGCCTGATAACGAGCCAGTTATTCTCGTAAGTGGTGGTTGAGGTGTGCGTTTGCCAGGGGTTTTCAGTCGCGTTCATCGGCGCGAAACTACGAATTTTGTCTGCACAACGGTCGCTTACGCCTTGTAAAAAACCCATTTTGCCAATTCTTTGTAGGTCGGTTTTTTGCCGTACATCAAGATACCGACGCGGTAAATTCGGGCTGCGAGCCAGATGGTTCCCAAAAAACCCAGCACTAACAAGACCATCGACAGCGCGATTTCCCAGGCCGGTACGCCAAACGGAATTCTAACCATCATAATGATTGGCGAGGTTAGGGGAATCATGGATGTCCAGAACGCCAGCGGCCCGTCGGGGTCCCGAATCACGATCTGGGCAAAGGCCGAAGCCGCAAATAAGGGCAGCATCACGGGCAGCATAAACTGCTGGGTGTCGGTCTCGTTGTCAACAGCCGCACCGATGGCCCCAAACAGCGAACTGTATAACAAATAGCCGCCGATGAAATACACCAGAAAGGCAAAAATTACGAGCGGCCAGTTGAGCGTACCGATGGCTTCGATGGCTTTGGCCGCGAAACTGTTGCCCGACGTTGCCATCTTTTTCTGCACCGCTGCCGAGCCGGGCATGGCCTGTACCTGAGCCGAAGCGGGCGTATTTTGGCCGGGCTGCATGGAGGTTCCCAACACGGCCCCGCCAATGCTGAACAGCCCCACCGTCAGCACTATCCAGAGCATAAACTGGGTGAGACCCACCATTGCCACGCCCACAATCTTGCCCATGAGCAGTTGAAACGGTTTTACGGACGAGATAATGACCTCAACAATGCGGTTTGATTTTTCTTCCATCACGCCCCGCATCACCTGTGCGCCATAAATAAACACCGACAGATAAATCAACAGGGCCAGAAACCCGCCGATGATGGTGGTGACGATGCTGTTGCTGTTCTTCTCGCCTTCGTCGCTGAGGTTTACCGTTTGCGCGTCCACATTGGTCTTTGCGTCTTCGATAACCTTGCGGGTGATGCCCGCCTGACTGAGTTTGTAGGTTTCGATCTCACGAGAAATGGCTCCTTCGATGTTACCCTGCAAATCTAAACTCACGTTTTTGCGGGCGAAAATCTGCACTGTCTTCGGAGCCTCGACCACGTTTTTGGGGATGAACACGAGCGCGTCGAATTTCTCGTCGGCGAGTTGCTGTTTGGCTTTCGGCAGGGATTCGGTCAGGTAGCGGAACGAGGTTTCTTTGTCGTTTTTGAGTTTGTCGGTAAACCGCCCGCTCTCGTCCACCACGCCAACGGTCTTCTGGTTGATCGAACTCACGGCGGCCCAGCCGATAACGGCATAAAACGCAAACGTCAGCACGGGGCCGAGGAGCGTCATGATGATAAACGACCGTTTGCGAACCCGCACGAGGTATTCGCGCTTGATAATGAGGAGAATTGTGTTCATGGTTCAGTGAAGAATTAAGAGTGAAAAGTGAAGAATAAAAAATGACGAGTGAGATTATTCTTCACTCTTCACTCTTAATTCTTCACTCCCTACGGCTTTGATAAAAATGTCGTTCATGCTGGGAATATTCTCGCCAAAACTGCGGATGGCTACCCGGTTTAACAGTGCCTGAATCAGGTCGTTCACGGCGGCATCGGGCGGCATGGCAATGTCGGCGCGGGTCAGGCCGTCGTCGGTGGGCTGGCTGTGCTGAATCACGAAATCGGCGGGCAGGTCGGTGAGTTGACCGGCGTAGTCAACGCGGTAGGTGTGGGTTTTGAACTGCTCTTTGATGGCCTTCTTTGGCCCGTCCAGAATCTTTTTCGACTGGTGAATAAGGGCGATATAGTCGCACAGTTCCTCGACGGATTCCATGCGGTGGGTCGAGAAAATAATGGTCATACCCCGGTCGCGGAGTTCAAGAATCTCGTCTTTGATGAGGTTGGCGTTGATGGGGTCAAAGCCCGAAAACGGCTCATCGAGAATAATCAGGTCGGGTTCGTGCATGACCGTTGCCACAAACTGAATCTTCTGCTGCATCCCCTTCGAGAGGTCTTCCACGTTTTTCTCCCACCAGGTTTTTATCTCGAATTTCTCGAACCAGATTTTGAGTTTCTGCATAGCCTGTTTCTCTGAGAGTCCTTTGAGTTGGGCCAGATACAGCAGTTGCTCACCGACTTTCATCTTTTTATACAGACCACGTTCTTCGGGCAGGTAGCCGATGCGTTTGATGTGTTCGGGCCGCAGGGGTTCACCGCCCAGAAGGACCTCGCCCGCGTCGGGGCCGGTAATCTGATTAATGATGCGGATGAGCGACGTTTTGCCCGCACCGTTGGGGCCGAGCAGACCAAAAATACTCCCTTTTGGCACGGCGATACTCACGTCGTCTAAGGCCCGGTGCTGGGCATACTGCTTCACAATGTGATGCGTTTCGAGTAGGTTCATAGTTCGGTTTACCACCCCCAACCCCCTCCTAAAATAGGAGGGGGCTACGCCTGAAACGTAACAAAAGCTACGCTTTTGGCTTTTTAGCCCCTCCTGTTTTAGGAGGGGGTTGGGGGTGGTAGTTTCTGGGTAAAATGGTTTGTGATGGTTTGTAGTACAGTATCGATATCCTCAAAAATAGCTTGATTTTGAAAGCGAATAATAGTCAGATCAA
>JBBRNH010000155.1:0-3838 GCA_038230415.1 Cytophagales bacterium
GCGCGGTGAGGAAAACTTTCAGAGCCAGTGGTACGCGGTTGCCCAGCAGGTTGACAATGGCCAGCGCAAACGCAATGTCAGTAGCCATTGGAATGCCCCAGCCCCCGGCGGTAGGTGTATCTGTTACCATTAACTTTTTTGAAACAAACTCGATTATGGCATACCAGAGAAATAGATGTAGCTACCTCCCGTCCATTACCGAAGTTTAGCCTGCTCACCAATGCATATACGATGCGTACTGGCCCTGGCGCTACGCGGATGAGCAGGCGTTGCAGTATTAAAAAAGGCCGGTCAACTGTCCGGCCTTTTTCCGCATTACACCCCTTCGACCTGCCGGTCAGACTTGTTGATGAAGAAAGACAGCAGGCGAGTATTCGCATAGCGAACGTAACAAAGGTCAGATTGGCAGGTGAAAATGAGATTAAGTCTGTATTAGAAGGAAATTAGAATGCCCCTGGCGAAGTGCCGGAGTGCCAACACCCTATTTTTTGCATTGACAAACAATATTTTTGCCACAACTTCCGACTACCTATGTGAGAACAGAATCAATCCGTGAATACAACATCCCTTAGTTCCGATCCTACACCCGAACGCGATCCTGCCGCGCCGGTTTCGCCCCCACTGGCGAAGCCGGGTGAGACGCTGGGTGATACCGTTCGGCAGGAGCGGGGGCGGCTGTTGTCGTTCATCCGGAAGCGACTGCCCGACCCTGATGATGCCGAAGATATTTTGCAGGATGTTTTTGTGGAACTTACCGAAGCCTACCGGGCCGCCAAACCCATTGGGCGGGTGGCATCGTGGCTGTTTGCCGTGGCCCGTAACAAAATCAGCGACTGGTACCGGGGCAGCAACCGGCGGGGTGGACAACCACTCTCGCTCACCGACGCCCTGTACGACGATGACGAAACCGATGCACCTGTGCTGGGCGACTGGCTGGCCATTGCCGACGAGGCCGGTCCCGAACGTGAATTTTTCCGCGAAACCCTGATGAACGCCCTCACCGACGCCCTGGCCGAACTCCCCGCCGAACAGCGCGACGTATTTGTGCAGCATGAACTGGAAGACCGGAGTTTTAAAGACATGGCCGACGAGTGGGGCGTATCGGTAAACACGCTGCTGTCACGCAAACGCTATGCGGTGTTGCACCTGCGCCGGAGATTACAGAATTTGTACGACGACTTTTTTAACGACTACTAACCATGGCCAACGAACAACATACAGCAAATCAATCCCGGAATCCACGCCATCGCCAATTTTGGTTTTGGCGCGGGCTGCGCTTCATCGGCTTCGGTCTTCTGCTCGGAGTATTGGCGGGGTTTGTGGTGATGGGACTCTGGAATGCCCTGTTGCCCGATATTCTGGGTGTTTCTGCCATTACGTTCTGGCAGGCACTGGGCCTGTTGCTGCTGAGCCGGATTCTATTTGGCCGGTACGGCGGAGCCGGGCGCAGGTTCGGGCATGGGCCGGAGGGTCGGCATGATTGGAAACAGAAAATGGCCGGACGCTGGCAGCAACTTACCCCCGAACAGCGCGAACAGATGAAGCAGAACTGGCGCGACCGCTGCAAACCCCGCAGTCAGCCCCCCCCACCCAACTCACCAACTGACTGACCAACGCCCAAACCGCCCTTCATCCCAAACTTTGGGGGTGGTCATACCGGGAGTGGTGTTCAAAGAAGATTGTTGTAAACTGGTATCAGCAAACCGATTTTTGATGCTGTATCCTTTACAACTGCTTTTATATGAACCTGACCATTTCCAACCTCACCAAAACCTACGGCAACGGCGTGAAGGCTCTTAGCGATGTCTCGCTCACGATGGGCGCGGGGCTGTTCGGGCTGCTCGGCCCCAATGGCGCGGGCAAATCGAGCCTGATGCGGACCATTGCCACGCTGCAGGAAGCCGATAGCGGCAGCATTATTTTCGACGGTCCGTTCGGCAGCATCGACGTCTTTGCCAGGCCCGACGCACTCCGGCATCGACTGGGCTATCTGCCGCAGGAGTTTGGGGTTTATCCGCGTATTGCCGCCGAAACGCTGCTCGATCACCTTGCCGTGCTGAAAGGCATTACCAATAGCCGGGAGCGGAAAGAAACCGTAGCGGCCCTGCTCCACAAAACCAACCTCTATAATGTCCGCACCAAGAGCCTCGGCGGCTATTCGGGCGGCATGAAGCAACGCTTCGGCATTGCACAGGCCCTGCTGGCCAACCCCGATTTGATTATTGTGGACGAACCCACGGCGGGCCTTGACCCCGGCGAGCGCAACCGCTTCCTGAACCTCCTCGGCGAACTCGGCGAAGACCGCATCATTATCCTCTCCACCCATATCGTAGAAGACGTGCAGGAACTCTGCCGTGATATGGCCATCGTGAACAAAGGCACGGTCCTGTTTCAGGGACACCCCGACGCGGCCCTCGCTACGGTGGCCGGGCGGGTCTGGCGCAAGCGCGTGAGCAAAGCCGAACTCGCCGAGCTTAAAAAAACCACTGCTGTCATCTCCGAACGTATGGTAGCGGGCGATCCCGTCATCCATGTCCTGGCCAACGGCAGCCCCGGCGCGGGCTATCAGTCCATCGAACCCACTCTCGAAGATGTCTATTTTACCAACATTCTCCAACTCGCTTAGATCCTGCCAGCCTCATGATTGAAATCATCAAATTCGAGTGGGCGTACCGGCGTGGTCGGCCTGCTACGTATATCTACTTCGACCTGTTGTTGCTGATTGGCTTTGTGATGCGAGCTACCGATATGGTACAAATCAGCGCGGGTGGGCAACTCAAACAGAATGCCGCGCTGACTACGACTGGTGCTATACTGGGCATAATTGCCTTTCTCGGCACGTTCATTATCTCGGCGGTGATGGGTGTGGCGGTGGTGCGCGATGCCGAAAACAATACCGAGAGCCTGTTTTTTACCACACCCATTACCAAAGCGCAGTATTTGTTCGGGCGGTTTACCGGCTCATTCCTGATTCTGATCGTGATCCTGGCTGCTCTGCCACTTGGTATGTGGCTCGGCGATGTGATGCCCTGGCGTGACGCCGACCGGATGCTGCCTATGCGCCTGGCCATTTACTGGCAACCGTTCGTAACGCTCGTGTTGCCTCACGCTTTCATTGTGTCGGTCATCTTCTTTTCAGTGGGGGCATTGAGTCGTCGGATGGTCGTTATTTTCACACAGGCTCTGTTTTTTCTGATGCTGTACTATGCCGGGCAAACCCTCGCTGACCAGCTCGACAGCCGCGAGTGGGCCGCCCGGCTCGACATATTTGGCCTGAATGCGTTGAACGAACTGACCCGCTACTGGACGGTAGCCGAAAAAAACAACCGGCTGGTGCCGATGACGGGACTGTTGCTCGAAAACCGGCTTATCTGGCTTACGGTCGCGCTGGGGCTCTTGGTCGTTACGTATCGGCTGTTTGCGTTCCGAACTGTGCAGACTGGCTCCGGCAAACTCGGTTTCCTGACCCGAAAACAGACTGCCAATACCGAAGCCGCCCCCGTACCGCCCGCGCTGACGTTACCTAACATTCACCAGCAGTTTGGTTTTGGTGCGCGTCTAATCGCGTTTGGGCGTATGGTTCCGTTTTACGCCCGTATTGTGACGCGCGACCTGCCGTTTATTGCCATCGCCATTTGCGGGTACATGTTTCTGCTGTTCACGCTGTATCAGGAAACCCGGTCCGATACGCCCCAACTGCCTCTAACCAGCAATATAGCCAGTACGGTGTCGGATATTTTTTCGGTGTTTATTCTACTGATTGGGGTCATGTATGCCGGTGAGCTGGTCTGGCGGGAGCGGGCGGTGCGGCTGGCCCAAATCCAGGATGCCATGCCGC
>JBBRNH010000156.1:0-3228 GCA_038230415.1 Cytophagales bacterium
GGGGTTGGTTGCGCCCCCAGGATTATGGGCAAGCTGATGATCTGGCTTATGCCGTGAATCGGTGCTTGGCGAATGTAGGTATCCACCTGAAAATTGAGTTTAGTGATTTTAATGAAACATAATTACAAGCACCTACTTATGAACCTGAATCTGACCGATAAAATCATTCTCGTCACGGGCGGGGGGCGCGGCATTGGCGAGGGCATCGTGCGGGCGTTGGCCGCCGAGGGAGCCGTTCCCGTCATTATCGGGCGAGACGAAGCCGATAACCTCCGCGTGGTGGCCGCTGTGGAAGCCGGTGGTGGCCGGGCCGCGCAATTTATGGCCGAACTCACCCAACCGGCAGCCTGCCAACAGGCCGTTCGGGATGCGTTGGCGCAGTTTGGCCGGATAGACGGGTTGGTAAACAATGCGGGCGTAAATGACGGGGTAAACCTCGCTGATGGCAGCTACGACGGATTTATGGCATCGCTGCACCGCAACCTGATTCACTATTATCTGATGGCCCACCACGCCCTGCCCGCCCTGAAAAACAGCCGGGGCAGCATCGTGAATATCGTCTCTAAAACCGCCGAAACCGGACAGGGCGGCACCTCGGCCTACGCAGCCGCCAACGGGGGCCGCAACGCCCTCACCCGCGAGTGGGCCGTTGAGTTGCTGCCGTTCAGTATCCGGGTCAATGCCGTGATTGTGGCCGAATGTCACACGCCGATGTACGACGAATGGCTGAATACGCTGCCCGACCCGGCACAAAAATTACAACAAATCGTCTCGAAAATCCCGTTGGAAAACCGCATGACCACCACCGCCGAAATTGCCGCAATGGTCGCGTTTCTGCTCTCCGACCGTTCCAGCCATACCACCGGGCAGTTGATCCACGTGGATGGTGGTTATGTACATTTAGACCGCGCAATCTCATGACTGTTGGCCTGTTTATTCCGTGTTACGTGGATCAGTTTTATCCGCAGGTTGCCGTTGCCACGCTCCGGCTGCTGGAGTCAGTGGGCTGTACCGTCGTGTTTCCACTGAACCAAACCTGCTGCGGGCAACCAATGGCAAACGCCGGTTATGCACACCTGTCGGGCGGTTGCAACGAGAATTTTATCCGTAACTTTTCCGGGTTCGATTACATCGTTTCACCATCGGGGAGTTGCACACTGCACATCAAGCGGCACCTGCACGGAGCCGGAAACAGCCAACAAAATCCGGCACAATCAGTTGATAGTCAGGCCCGGCAGATCCGGGAACGGGTGTATGAACTGACCGAGTTTTTGACCGATGTGCTGAAAATCGAATCGCTGCCAACCCGGTTGCCTAAACCCCTAAAAGTGGGGTTGCACCAGAGTTGTCACGGGCAGCGGGGGTTGCACCTATCCGGTATGTCAGAGCGGATGTTGCCGGGATTTTCAAAGCCGGTGCAATTGCTGAACATGGTCGAAGGCGTTGAACTGGTGCCACTCGACCGGGCCGACGAATGTTGCGGCTTCGGCGGCACGTTCTGCGTGTTCGAGGAAGCGGTGTCGGCCAAGATGGGTAAAGACCGCGTGGCCGACCACCAACGGCACGGCGCGGAGGTAATTACGGGCGTAGATGTGTCGTGCCTGATGCACCTCGAAGGTATCCTGAAACGGGCCGGGTCGCCGATTCAGGTGAAACATATTGCCGAAATTTTGATGGGCGTGTAGAAGCGTGAGGTATCGTCGCAGTGGCACAACAGTCTCTGCAAAAAAACAAATCAATGACTGCATTAACCAAACTTCCGCATTCAGCAGCCGCAACGGTCTTTAACCGCGACGAATCCCGCGTGGACTGGCACGACGAAACGCTCTGGTTTGTCCGCACCAAACGAGACCGCGCTGCCGCCACTGTGCCGCAATGGGAAGACCTGCGCGAGGCTGCATCCCAAATCAAAAACCACGTGCTGTCGAATATGCACGATTTATTGGTGCAGTTCGAGCAGAACGCCATTGCCAACGGTATCACGGTGCATTGGGCTGCCGACGCAGCCGAACACAACGCCACCGTTCACCGGATTTTGCGGGACAACGGCATCCGGCAGATGGTGAAGTCAAAATCAATGCTGACCGAAGAATGTCATCTCAACGATTACCTCGCCGAGCAGGGTATCGAGGTGATTGACAGCGACTTGGGCGAGCGGATTGTGCAGTTTCGGGGCGAGCCGCCGAGCCATATCGTGCTGCCCGCCATTCACCTCACCCGCGCCGACGTGGGCGAAACGTTCCATAAATACCTCGGCACCGACGCAGGAGCCACCGACCCGCAATACCTCACCGAAGCCGCCCGGCAACACCTCCGCGACACGTTTCTGACCCGAAAAGCGGCCCTGACCGGCGTAAATTTCGCCATTGCCGAAACAGGAGGGTTTGTTGTCTGCACCAACGAAGGCAACGCCGATATGGGTGTTCACCTCGCCGATGTTCATATTGCCAGCATGGGTTTCGAGAAGATTATTCCCCGGCCCGAACACCTCGGCGTGTTTCTGCGGCTGTTGGCCCGCTCTGCAACCGGCCAACCGATTACCACGTTTTCGAGCCATTTTCATAAACCCCGCGACGGTCAGCAGATGCACATTATCATCGTTGACAATGGCCGGAGTCGGCAATTGGGTCGGCCCGATTTTCGGAACTCGCTGAAGTGCATCCGGTGCGCGGCTTGCTTGAATACGTGTCCGGTGTATCGGCGGTCGGGCGGGTTCAGTTATCATAGCGCGATTTCGGGGCCAATCGGGTCTATTCTGGCCCCGAATCTCGACATGAAACAGAACGCCGATTTGCCGTTTGCCTCCACGTTGTGCGGCTCCTGTACAAACGTTTGTCCGGTGAAAATTGACATTCATGAGCAGCTTTACAAATGGCGGCAGGTGCTGATGCAGGAAGGCTACGGCCCCCCGGCCAAAACCGCAGCGATGCAGGCAATGGCTTCGGTGCTGGCCTCGCCCAAGCTCTACCGGATGGCGGGCCGGGCCGGGCGCGGGGTGCTTCGCTTCGTGCCGGTGCTGGCCGATAACCGGCTGAATCCCTGGGCTATCCACCGCGAAATGCCCGCACCGCCAGCGCAGAGTTTTCGGGATTGGTATCTTACCAATGAACAATTACCAATAAACAATGAAGAAAAGACTGAACGCTGACAGAGCCGTGTGATAGGGGGGGTTTGTGACAAGACCGAGGGTATAAGAACGGGAAAAAACCGGAGGTTTGGGACAAACCC
>JBBRNH010000157.1:0-3159 GCA_038230415.1 Cytophagales bacterium
CCTATTTTTTGTAGACGGGCAACGGGTAGACAGCGTCAGCCGCGATGGCACCTTTGCCCAGCCGCTGAATCTGGGCCTGAATGACTTGTTTTTCCGCTGGGGTGCCCGCGTGAATGAAAACGTGGTGAAAGATTTATCCTGTGCCGTGATTCCGCTGAACGTGGGTAATCTAGGCGATAAGCCCAACGTGCAATTGGTACCGTGGCGGTTTTATCCGGTACTTAATTCGTTTGGCAACAGCCCCATTACGCGCAATCTGGATGCCCTCTATAGCCGCTTTATCAGCACACTCGATACCGTGCAGGCATTGGGCATTAGCAAAACCGTGCTTGTACAAACGTCGCCGTATACGAGTGTGTTGAAGGTACCTGCGCTGATTGCGTATAACGAAGCCCGGCAACAACCTGACCCCAAGACGTATACGAGTGGTGTGCGGCTGGTGAGTGCCTTGTTTGAAGGTTCGTTTACGTCATTATTTGCGAACCAGTTGCTGCCCGATTCGCTGGTAAACACGTTTCGGGCCACAGGCAAGCCGGGGGGAGTGCTGATCTGTGCCGACGGTGATTTGGTGGTGAACGATGTAGACTACAAACGTAAGACGCCCCTGCCGCTCGGCTATGACCGTTTTACGCGCAATCAGTTTGCCAACAAAGACTTCGTTTTGAACGCCCTTGATTACCTCACCGACCCCAGCGGCGTGATTACGGCACGGGCACGGGTGGTGCCCCTGCGGCCACTCGATACCATCCGGGTAAAGGCCGAACGCACCTACTGGCAGGGCCTGAACGTGCTGGGTCCGCTGGCCCTGGTTGCCTTAGCTGGCCTGTGCTGGACCCTGGTTCGGCGGCGTACGTACGCTCGAAACGCCTGAAAATACCCAACTACAAATCCTGCCGCGACCGTCGGAAACGGCGCGTTTTTTGTTAATTTTGTTTTTACAGGCTATCCAGTTTTTGCGCCGCTAAACTGTTGAATGCCGCCTCACACTCTTTTACTGACTAAATCCCTAATCGCATGAAATTCCTCGTTTCTTCGTCCGTACTGCTCAAAAACCTGCTGACTATCAACGGGGTGGTAGCGACCAATCCGATTGTTCCGATTCTGGAAAACTTTCTCCTTCGTATCGATGCGGGTGAGGACAGTGCTGCCGGTATACTGACCGTGACGGCATCGGACCTGCAAACGACTATGACCACCCAGATTCCGGTGGACGCGTCGGAGGGTGGGGCCATTGCTATTCCGGCTAAACTGCTGCTTGACACCCTACGGAGCCTGCCCGATCAACCCATTACGATCAATATCAACACGGAAACCTTCGGTACAGAAATATTGACCGACAATGGCCGGTACAAGATTTCGGGCGAAAATCCGATTGACTTCCCCAAGATTCCATCGGTCAACAAAAATCTCTCGGTCGAATTATCGTCCGATGGTTTGTTGAGTGCCATTAATAATACCGTGTTTGCTACCAGTACCGATGACCTGCGCCCGGCCATGACGGGGGTATACCTCCAACTGAGTGCTGCTGCCGACGGTGCGGGTACAGCCACGTTTGTCGCTACCGATGGGCACCGTCTGATCCGGTACCGCCGCAACAACATTTCGACGGCAACCAGTCCTGCTGCTGAACGGTCACTGATTATTCCGCGCAAGGCGTTGAATTTGCTCAAGGCAGCCCTGCCTGAAGGTGTACCCGTCCAGGTTGACCTGAGTCAGGCCAACGCCTCGTTTACGTTTGGCGCGGGCGGTTCGCCCTCGACGCAATTGATTTGCCGCCTGATTGACGAGCGTTTCCCGGACTACGAAAACGCTATTCCGGTTAACAATACCAATGTGATGACTATTGGCCGCGCCGACTTGCTCAACTCGCTAAAGCGGATTATGATCTACGCCAACCGTACTACGCATCAGATTCGGCTGTCACTGAAGGTCAATGCAGGGTCGCCTACGCTGACTATCTCGGCTGAAGACCTTGACTACGCCAACGAAGCCAACGAGAAGTTGATGTGTGACTATGACGGTGAGGACATGGAGATTGGTTTCAACGCCAAACTGATGGCCGAAATGCTGAGCAACCTGAGCGCTAAAATGATCTCGCTCGAAATGTCGGCACCAAACCGGGCGGGTTTGATTATTCCCGCCGACAAAGAAGAAGACGAAGAAATTCTGATGCTGGTGATGCCCGTTATGCTCAACACCTACGCATAAACTACTGATTGATAAAGATTTAGAGAAAGCATTGGCCTGTAAGTTGGTGCTTTTTTTGTTATAGAAGTTTAGCGGAGTGGTACTCCGCTGTGTAAAAATTTCTTTGCTCCCACAGCGGAGTACCACTCCGCTAAACATAACCTGCCACTTTATACGCCACATACCCGAACACTTCGCGGATGAGCAATAATGACTCGGCGAGGGTTTGCTCGTGGGGAACAAGTAAGTCGGTGAGGCCCGCGCTGCTGCGGGGCTGTTGGATAAAGATGGCCGGGAAGGGTATGGGGTGCAGGCCCACTTTGCGAAAACAGGCCTCGGCACGGCGCATATGAAACGCCGATGTGATCAGTATGCATTCGGTGGTGTGAAACCGATTACGCAGTACATTGGCCGAAAACAAGGCATTTTCATGCGTATTGCGCGACCGGGTTTCCCAGACCAGATCGGCTATTGGCACACCCGCGAGGTGTAGGAACGCCATTGCCTGCTGCCCTTCGTGCATGGTTTCTTTGCCCAAAAAAAATAACGACGTGCTGCCGCCGCTGATCAGAATTTTGCGCACGCGCCCCGTTTTGTAGAGGTATAATGCCTGCCCCAGCCGGTCGGCCTGCCCAGCCAGCATGGGGCGGGCAGGCAATACGGGAAGGCTGGCATTGACCATGCCACCCGTAAGCACCACGGCTACCCGGTTTGCCGATGTGGGTGGGGGCAGAATAGTGGTGGGGCTGGCCTCCCAAACGCGGGCAAGTTCGTCGGCCAGAAAACTGTTGCCGAATAGCCAGTAGAGGGCTAACGTGATGAGCAACAGCCTGCGGCGGTGTCGTTTAAACACCAGCGCACCAATGAGCAGTGCTAGCAGACAACCCGCCGGAGTCAGAAAATACCCCGCCGTTTTCGACAAAAAATAGAACATAAAACGTTATCTGGTGGGCAGATCCGGGCACGTACCCG
>JBBRNH010000158.1:0-3055 GCA_038230415.1 Cytophagales bacterium
CGGTTCCGGTCAGGGTTCGTTCATCGCTGACGGGGCCGGTGTCGGTCAGGGGGCGGGCCGGGTCGGGCGTGTTTTCGGCACGGGTTGCCGCTGTGGGCGTTGGCTGCGGGTTTTTGGTGCCAATAATGTAGCCGCCGTTCTTGGTTTTTTTGTAGAACAGACCTATCGGTTTCAGAATGGCAGTGAGGTTGTGGGGGAGCGACAGGTCGAGTTGAACCAAGCCCGGAGCCACCACCAGCCCGGCCACGTTTCGGTCGAAAAACAGAATATCAGCATGATAATGGTTTTTGAGTTGTTGCAACACCTCGCTGAGTGGCCGTTGGGCCTGCGGGTGGGCTTTGTCTGGTTGGGCCAAAGGGGTTTGAGCGCGGGCCATTGTCTGGGCCATAGCCGATGGCAACGGCAATAGGAGGGTAACGAGTAGCAGTATTTTTTTCATGGAAATTTGGGGGTAAGGGGTTTTGTTGACCGAAATCATGAGAGCAATGGGTTGTTTGTCAGGGTATTGGCAGCAGTACTACGTGGGTTCCGGTTTTTTTATAGCGCAGGTTGGCGGTCTCGGCTAAGGTTTCCAGGAGTTCGTCGGCGGTGTAGGCCGTAAACGAACCCGATACTGTCCAGTGGGCCACTGCCGGGTCGGGAATCTCGATTTGCAGACCAAACTGTTCGGCAAACAAAACGGCTAATTCCGACAGGGGCGTTTGGTCAAACACGTAGCGGTGCTGGGTCCAGGCAGCGTGTTGGCCGGGGTGGGGCGTAGTCTGTTGGGTAAGGCGGCCCCCCGGCGCAAGCATCACGAGCTGGCCGGGCCGGAGGATACGTTGCGTTGGCCGATTGTTTTGGTGGTAGCGCAGTTGCACCCGGCCCCGAATCAGCACCACCCTGGCCCCGCGCGGGCGGGCATACACCGTGAATTCGGTTCCCAGCACCAGCACATCGAGCAAGGGGCCAGCCTTCACCACAAACGGCTGATTGTCAGTCTTATGCACTACCGAAAACCGGGCTTCTCCGGTTAGCTGTACCGTTCTCGATGCGCGGCCAAAGCCCCAGCGCGGCCACGTCAGCCGCGAATTGGCGTTCAGCACCACGCGGCTGCCGTCGGACAGCCGAATCGGTTTTGTCTGGCCGTAGGCGGTTTGGCAGGTTTGATTGAGGAGGGCTTCGCGGAACCACCACCCGGTTGCGACCAGCAGTACAACTGCCACCGAAGCAGCCCGGAGCAAGGGCATCCAGCCTGCGGTGCGGTGCGTTGTGAAGGTCGGGCGAGCGGCTAAGGCTGATCCGGGTTGGTGGCGGGCGTTTAGCCGGGCATAATGGCGGGTGAGAGCCTGATTGGTGTCTGGCACAAACTGCGGATGCCGATGCTCCCACCGGGCCAGTGTCTCATAAAACAACTCCTGATTGTCGGGGTCAGTTACCCACGTTTCTAAGTGTTGCTTTTCAAAGGCCGTGGCTTTCCCGTCAAAAAAATCAACTAATTGCTGCTCTGTCATGGCGTTTAGGCGAAGGTCAACTTTATAAAATTCTGACCATCAGTTAATTAAATGCTGAGAAACAAGATAATCAGCCCAATCCATTTGGCGTGCATGGCGGCCCGAATCTGGCGCATGGCCTGGTAACTGTGCGCTTCGACGGTGCGAAGCGACAAACCTAATTCGGCTGCGATTTCGGTATATTTTTTCCCCTCAAAGCGGTGCATGATATAGGTCTGCCGGCGTTTGAGGGGCAGCGCGTTGATGGCCCGCTGGAGGTCGTGATACAGTTCGTCCACCTGCGTAATGGCATCGGGCTGTTCGGTGGGGGCAATGGCGAGGTCCGTACAATCATCTAAAGACAGGCTTCTCCGCATTTCGGCCTGCACATAATCAAAGGCCCGGTTTCTGACCGACATAAACAGATAAGCCCGGAACGAGGTGGTAATGGTCTGGTAACGGTGTTGGCTATGAAATTCAAATAATATGTCAGACACAATATCTTCGGCAATCGCTTTCGACGAAACATACCGCACCGCATGGCTGCACAAGACGGGGTAGTAATGCCGAAAAAGTGCGGCCATGCCCTCGTTTGTGTTTTTGGCAAACGCCTGTCCAATCAGTGTCTCCGGGCCTAACGGCAACGGGTTCATCACGGGAGCCGTGCGTTCAGAAACGTCGGACATTGCCTTTGAGAGCTGCCCGGATTGATCGGCATTGGCGAAGGATAACGGCTGCATATACGAGGGAAAAATGATTTTTTCCCTAAAAAGTTTGGTTTCTCATAGACTCTTCGAGTGGATAAAACTACGTAAGTAACAGCAAAACTTTTTGTGAAGAATCAGTATAGCTAAAACGCCCGCCCTGTCATCAATCGCCACCACCAATCCCAATATCCGCCATACGTGGCTGTTGCTGAATCAGGAGATTTCGCGGGCAGTTATGGCTCTGAAAGCAACAATGCCGCCAGCGCACTTGCCGGCGTAAACATGGCAAGGGCTTCGCGCACGGCGGTTGGCACCCCCGCCCGCCCTGACCACGATGAACTTAGATTTACTCTTCCGGGAGCGCGGTTTTGACCTGTATTGGGAACTGCTACGCCGGACGGACATGATCTGGTTTGGCAAGTATGAAGGAACCTGGACGGAAAAAATGGACAACAACACCCAAAAGCGAATCTTCCCGATTCCGCAGACTGCCATTGACGGAGCCTCGAATTTGCGGGGGTATTTGGCACAAAATCCAAGTTATTGATTTGAGTGAATAAGCTTGTTTCATAAAGGCCCAACGGCCTTGCAACCAGTACGAAATACTGGAGCAAAGCCGTTGGGCCTTGGCGTTGTAGCGCAACTATTTACGTTTGCACGGAGTAAGGATAAAGCGCAACAATATAGAAAGTATGACATCAATAGGGGTGTAATTCAAATTGTCGCTCCGATGTCATAGCTTCGGGTATGGACAACAACCCGACCCTGACCTTCACCGAAGAAGACTACGTGGCCTTAGCCCGCCAAAAATATAATGACCTCAAAGCCCTCAAAGACAAGCCTACCTTCTATGACTGTGAGAAGTCATTCGAGGAG
>JBBRNH010000159.1:0-2966 GCA_038230415.1 Cytophagales bacterium
ACCATGTCGGCGTTGCGCTTCATCATATCCGATATCAGCAACATCTCTTCAATCGGGTTCATCGACTTGTCGATCAGCCGCTCACATTCCTGCATCTCATGCTCGATATGATAGCTAACCACCTGATAAACAATATCTTCCTTATCGGTAAAGTACTGATAAATCGTCTTTTTTGAAATAGCTAGCCGCCGGGCGATGTCATCCATCGTGATCGTGCGAACGCCGTATTTCCAGAAAAGTCGTTCAGCTTCGTTCAGAATTTTTTCCTTCATCTCACTCATTCTTAGCGTCTACTCTTGATCTGAAACTGAGGAAACTTATAGAAGGTTTAAAGTTTCCGTCGTTTATTAAAGGTTCTTTAATACCGGCTACTTGTTCTTGGAACTATACAATATGGGCAACCGACATGGGTAGTTGTGGGGGCAACTGATGCCCAAACGTAAGCCGCAACGTCCCCCAATCGCCAACGTTTTCGGACAGACGGGTTATCTGAGGGGATGAAATGGAGCGCAGCCAGGACCAGCAGCGAGAAGAACTTAACTCTTGATCTGTAAGGCCTGGCCAGTTTGAACGTCAATTAATATTGGACGAGCCACCATTTCTATACTCACCGCTTCGGGCGCGTAGAGTTCATCCTGTATGTGTTCATTCTGCCCGCACCGGGCCAGTATATAACACCGATGGCTACTTCCTGGATAGTCATGATTTGGTTTTTTTGTGAGCCACAAAGAACCGCATCACCACTGACAGCCCTATGTCAGCAATGGTGATGGTTTATGCCCTATATAAGCAAGGTTGGTAAGTAGAAAGAGAATGCAAAGAACTCGGCCCTTGGTTTGGCAAAATCACGGCTGAACCACCCACAAAAAAACCCGCCGGTTGGGGGCGGGTTTTTTTGTGGGCATTGCTGACGCACGCCGGGCGGGCATGACTGATGCGGGTCCGGTCCGGCTTTACAGGGCCAGCACCTTAAACTCGGTGCGGCGGTTGCGCTGGTGCTCATCTTCAGTGCGGGCATTTTTCACCACGAGCTGCGTTTCGCCATACCCTTTAGCCGTAAGTCGCTCAGCATCAATACCTTTTGATACAATGTAATCGACAGCGGCTTTGGCGCGATTTTGCGAGAGGCGCAGGTTATAAGCGTCCGGCGACCGTGAGTCAGTGTGTGAACTCAGCTCGATTTTCAGCGTCGGGTTGTCTTTCAAAATAGTCACGAGCTTATCCAGTTCGGGAGCAGCGTCGGAGCGGATGTTATACTTGTCGAGGTCGTAGTAAATGTTCTCCAGCACGAATTTGGTGTTCACTTCGACCTTATCCAGCAGCAGCGCCACGTTGAAGGTGGTATCGGTTTCGGGTTTGGTCAGGAAGATATCGGGAATACTCCGGCCCTGCATCGTGAAGGGTTCGCGGCGGGTGAGGTAGCCCCGGCGTTCGGCCAGGATGCTGTACGTTTTGCCTTCCTGCACCGGAAACTTGCCAAACGTACCCGGCTGAGTCGTGGTTACTTCGGCCACGGTGGCGTCGTTGGCGTCATCCACAATCCGTACCCGCGCTGAATCGAGCGGGGCGTTAGGGGTGGCGTTGGTGGCTACCGAACCGGCTAGGAAATAGCGTACCACTTTGGGCGCACCCGGCGTACCGGGTTTAGGCGGCGGGTTTTTGGCAATGGTCGTGGTGTCAGGTTGGCCCGATTCAACGAGGTAAATATCGTCGTCGCCTTTGCCGCCGGTGCGGTTGCTGGCCATGTAGCCTTTGTTGGCTTCGGGAAACGTCAGACCAAAATCGTCGGCGGGCGAGTTGATGGGTTGCCCCATGTTCTCGATTCGGATCACCCCGCCCGAACGCGTCGCCACAAATACGTCGAGCTTGCCGAGGCCGGGGTGCCCGTCCGACGAGAAGTACAGTTTACCATCGGCAGCCACGAAGGGGAACATCTCGTTGCCGGGGGTGTTGATGTCGCGGCCCATATTGACGGGGCGGCTAAACCGGCCCGACGCATCCATATTGGCCCGATAGAGGTCAATTCCCCCTACGGTACCCGTCCGGTTGGAGGCGAAGTACAGCGTTTTACCATCTGCCGAAAAAGCGGGCGAGCCGTCCCAGGCCAGCGAATCGGAAATGGGTAGCCGGATGGGTATTCCCCAATTGCCACTCTGATCCTGCCGACTCAAATACAGATCAACGTCGTCGCCGCCTTTGCGTTTGCCGTTGTTGCCCCGGGCAAACACCATGCCCTTACCGTCTTTAGTAAACGCGGGCGTACCCTCACTCACGTCACCCTGGAAGACGTTTCCGCTGAACAATTGCGGCCCTCCAGCACCGGTTTCGTCAGGGCTTTGACCCATTTTCACTTTGTACAAGCCCGTCATCGGAATGCCGTTGTTCTTGTAAATCACGTCTTTCCGCGAGGCCGTGAACACCAGTTCGTCGCCACGCAGCACGGGCGCATATTCGGTACCCGCCGAGTTGACACCGCCGAGGTTTTTCAACCGAAAGTCGGTCTGTTTAGCCGTAATGGCACTAATAGCCCGCAATGTCTCGATCTCGCGTTGCCCTCTTGCCAGACTCACTTTGTTGGCGGGCTTGCCGTCGAGGTATTGCTGAAGCTGTTTTTGGGCACCCGCATAGTCGCCGGTGGTTTTCAGGGCAAAGGCGTAGTTGAGCCGGATGTCGGCCAGATTGGGGTCGCTGAAAGCCGGTTTGGCTGGCGCGTCGGGGGTGGCACTGGCAATGGGCGTGCCCGCACCCGCGTCGAGGGCTTTCTGGTAAAACGGAGCCGCCTCGGCAAAACGGTTCGACAGCCGGTATGATTCGGCGGTGAAATAGTTAATTCGGGCGGCGTCTACCGGCCCTTTGCTGGCCTTATCAAACTGGCCCAGCGCCAGATTATATTCGCCGGCATCGAAGTGGCGAACCCCTTTTTTGTAGGCCTGCATGGCCGAATTGCAGCCTCCCAGGCCAAGGGC
>JBBRNH010000160.1:0-2851 GCA_038230415.1 Cytophagales bacterium
GGAAGGGCTATTTTTTCACGACAGTCTCGAAAAAACAATGCCATATCTCGGAGATATGGGATTGGTTTTTCGAGACAGCGTTATTTGCAACGGTATTAGATAAGCGACTAAGATATGTCGTATCTTGAAGATACGGCATATTTATTGAAACGGCGACTATTGCAGGGCAAACAGAATTGGCAGGTTAAATTTCACATTCACGGCCCGGCCGTTCTGCCGACCAGGAACCCAATTAGGCATTGTCCTTACGACCCGAACTGCTTCGGCATCACAACCAAAACCTATTCCTTTCAGTACTTGAACATCGGTGATATGTCCGTCAGCCATTACCACAAAACTGACAAATACCTTGCCTCCTACGTTCGCTTTCTGGGCGGCCTCCGGGTAGTGCAAATTGTTTTGCATATAGTCGCCAAGCACGGCTATACCGCCCTGCGGAATCGGATTTTGCTCCACTGTTGTAAAGATTTCCCCGGAAAGGGGCGTCTTGTACTGAACAGCATCATTGGCAGCTATTCTGCTGCCAGCGGGCGTTGCCTGCTCAAGGGGGTCTTTCTGCGAACACATCAACAGCAATGTCGCAACGGGCAGCACGAGTGCGTACCGCCACAATGCCTGGCGGTCGGTTTGGGGATTAATCAGCATCTGAATACGTGGTTTAAGTTGTGATTTATTGAAAAACGAGTTAGTCAGTAAAGCGGGCCGGGTATCAAACAGCGTAGTTTGAATCGTGCGGAGAAACGGGTGAACTGGCATGATTTTCTGCGTTTAAGATTGACTAAGATTTACCATTTTCGAGCGCAAACTGAATTGGCAAAATGTATTCTACCGATACATTTTTGCCGTACTGCTTAGCGGGTGTCCACTTCGGCATTTGGCTTACTACGCGCACCGCTTCCTCGTCGCAGCCCTTGCCGATGCCTTTCACTACCCGAACGCCGTTGACCGCGCCGGAAGCCGTCACGACAAACTTCACAGATACGTTGCCCTGTACCCGCGCCCGCTGTGCCTGAACGGGATAGCGCAACGTATGCGCGACATAGTACATCAGTCCCGGAATACCATCCGGGAAAACAGGGTTCTGTTCCACCACTGTAAACACCTCGCCGTTTGCTGCCTGTGTAGCAACCGGATCGGCAGAAGCGGGCATGGCTTTGTTTATACCCACGGCTTTATAGGCCGCCGTTGCGCCCATTACCGGGAGTTCTTCGCGGGTGTGCCGAAGCGTCACATTCAAGGCTCCGGTGGGGCTTACGGTCTTCAATACGGGTTCAAAACCGATGTGCCCAACCATCACTTTAGCGGTAATAGGCACGTTTTTGAGGATATACCGGCCTCGACTATCGGCGGTCGTCACCTGGCGGCCATCCATTACGGACGCCCCCGCCAGCGGCTTTCCATCCGCATCCACTACACGGCCCGAAACGGTGATCGTCGGTCCCGCCTGGCCCGCCAGCGTTTCGGCGATGCATTCGCGGGCCGCTGTCAGGCTTACTAAAATAGCCAGTAGGGGTAACACCAATGCGTATTTCCACAGCGACTGACGCCGGGTTTTTGGGTTTACTAACATCTGAATGCGCGGTTTGAGTTGAGCCGTAGTAAAAAACGAGTTGGCTACCGGATTCGCTGATCCCTCGAAGGCGTAGTCGAACAAAAAACGGGCGTATTGGGCTTTATCGGCGGCCTGTTGATCGGCGAGGTATTCGTGTACCTGTTGCAGCGACCGTTTGTAGAGCCACGCCACCGGGTTCGGCCAGCATAGGACTTTAACCAGTTCGGCCAGCAAGACATCTACACTATGCCACTGACGGATGTGTGCCAGTTCGTGCCGGATAATCGGGTCGGCGTGTTGCGAGAAATCGGTTTGGTTGAGCACTAAATACCGAAAAAACGAGAACGGTGCCACCCGCTCATCGGGCAGTATGACTAAGGTGTGGTCGGATTGCCGGGTAGCTACTCCACGGCCAATCAGTTGCCGTAACCGCTCGAGGCTCACCAGCAGTAAACTCAGAAATAGTACTACCCCCACTCCATAACCAATCAGCAATCCGTCGGATAGCGTCGGGCCGGTGGGTTGAGCCGCCACCGTGGTCACGGGCAGGCTAATGGTGATCGGCAGCGACACAGTTTCCACCACCGGCTCCGGCAACGAGATCAGCGGCAGGACGAACGATGCCACCAACGCCGTCAGCAAATACGCCCGGTTAAGCCCGAAAAACGTGTGTCGACGCAGCAGCCCGTAATACAGTGCGTAGAAACCGACTAAGCACAGGTTGGCTTTGAGGAGGTACTCGGCGAGGGCGGTCATGGTTTCTTGTCGTTTAAGAGTCGGATGATTTCGTCGGCTTCGGTCAGGCTGACCTGTTTGTCGTTCACAAAAAAGGAGACGAGTTTCCGTAGCGACCCGTCGAAATAATTCGTCAGCAATTGCTCAGCCTCGAAGCGTTTGTACTGCTCCTCGGTGATGAGCGGATAATACTCGTGCGTTTTGCCATAGGCCCGGTACCCCACCAACCCCTTCTTCTCCAGAATGCGGATAATGGTCGAGACAGTGTTGTAGGCTGGTTTCGGCTCCGGTAATTCAAGGAGAACATCCTTCACAAAACCCTTTTCGAGTTTCCAGAGGACGCGCATGATTTCTTCTTCGGCTTTGGTGAGTTCACGGATGGGCATGACGAAACGGGTACATAAACGGCTCATTGATAAGCCTTCTCAAATGTCAGACTAATGATTTAGTTTTACAACTAATGTATTAGTTATTTTGTTGCGAGAAAAAGCGAATCCGGGCAAATCCGCTTTTCAGTTAATTTCTGTCATGGCACCGGCCACCCGGCCTGACGAAGGAATGACC
>JBBRNH010000161.1:0-2412 GCA_038230415.1 Cytophagales bacterium
GGGTGAACCGCAAAGACGTTGAAGGCAACAACATTTTTGGCGGCGGGTTCCTCGGTCTGGATAACATTGGGGTGTTCGACCGGAGTCAGCCGCTGCCGATGGGTGGGCGCATCGAGCAGGCCGACGGCACCGGCTGGATGGCCATGTACACGCTGAACATGCTGCGCATTGCCTGCGAAATCTCGCTGGTACGGCCATCGTATCAGGACATGGCGAGCAAGTTTTTCGAGCACTTCCTGCACATAGCCTCGGCGATGAATAACCTGGGTAAGCAGCACATTAGCCTCTGGGACGAAACAGATCAGTTCTACTACGACATTCTGCATACGCCTGACAAACAGGCACGGCTGCTGAAAATCCGGTCGATGGTGGGGTTGATTCCGCTGTTTGCCGTGGAGGTGATCGACGATGAATTATTGTCGAAGCTGCCCGATTTCCGGCGGCGGCTGGAGTGGGTGCTCACGAATCGCCCCGATTTGGCGTCGCTGGTAAGCCGCTGGCACGAGCCGGGCAAAGGGTCTACCCACCTGCTGAGTTTGCTGCGCGGACACCGGATGAAAATGCTGATGCGTCGCATGTTCGACGAAGCCGAGTTTCTGTCTGATTTCGGGATTCGTGCCTTGTCGAAATTCCACGAGAAGCAGCCCTATGAATTGCACATGAACGGCGAACTGCTACGGGTAAAATATGTCCCTGCGGAGTCAGAAACGAGTATTTTTGGCGGAAACTCCAACTGGCGCGGGCCGATCTGGTTTCCGCTGAATTTCCTGCTGGTCGATTCGCTGCTGAAGTTTTATCAGTACTACGGCGACGACTACGAGGTAGAATACCCCACGCATTCGGGGCAGGTGATGAGCATCAAAGACGCTGCCCTACTGGTGGCCGAGCGCCTTATCAGCCTCTTCCGCGTGGATGCATCGAGCCAAATTCCGGCCATGGGTGACCTCAACCGCTTCTCCAGCGATCCCAATTTCAAGGACTTACTCCTGTTCTACGAATATTTCAACGGCGACAATGGCAGCGGCCTCGGCGCCAGTCACCAAACCGGCTGGACCGGCCTCGTCGCCGATTTGATTGACTATTATACCCAGTCGAAGGTCAAGCGGGAAGTAGTTTTGGTAACGAAGTCGTAAGTAGCTGACGTACGCTAGATTGCTATTGCGCGAAGCCACTTACGACTTAATTTCCCCCACAGTCTCCCTTCCGTAGTAGTCTATCGCCGCTGAACGTAATGGTGGTATTTGGCGTAAAAGACATTCGACCATTTTTTTCTTCGACGGGGCCGAAGCCTTCTAAAAAACCGCCTTTCTGAGTCAGAAACGCCACTTCGCGCACCGACTCTGCACCTTCCGACCGGAACATGTAGTCGGCCAGAAGGGTGTCGCCGTGCATGGTTCCACGAATGGTGCCGGTGTTGCGGTCTTTGCCTGTCAGTTGATAAAGCAGTTTCCCCGATACATCGTTGCCCGTTTGCCGCACTGTGAGCCTAACGGTATCGCCATTCATTATCAGGGCATAGCAGTTGGTCACGCTGGTGATGGCATCAGCCGGTTGTTCGGCGACGGCCGTTTTTTTGGTTTGGCAGTAGGTGAGCAGGGCCAGCAGGGGTACAACGGCCAGTATCGACTGTTTTTTCGTTGCCATTAGAGTTGGTTGTAATGGGCAAACACGGCTGTCAATCCCTGCCGGGTTTTCAGGTCCGGGTTTTTCTCCTTCAAAAACTGGTCAATTTGCTGCTGTTTTTCGGCCATCAATGCCAGCAGTGCCCGTTTGCCGGGTGAAAACTTACTACTCCTCCCGGCCACAACCACATACCAGGTAGCTTTTTTCACGATTTCATCATCTCGGCTACCCACATTCAGGGCGGCGTTGTAGCTGGCTTTTTTCACCTGAGCTATGGTGTGTAACATCAGATTCAACTTACCCGACACCACCCACTCGAAAAAGCCGGTCAGCGCAGTAGCGTCGCCCTGGTATTTGTACACATTCACGTAACGACTTACCATCCCGTCGGTAGTATTCATGTCGAAATACGTCACGGCAGGCCCTTTTGCCACGCGAATGTCGTTGGTAGCCACTCGGATTTCAATTTCGTTCGACAACAGATCAAGCCTGATGGGTACACCCGTGAGCGAATCACTTCCGCCCGTACCGATACGGCCGTAGAAGTGAATGTTACCCGCAGCAAACGTGGTGTCGAGGTAGGCATCGCCCAGCAACTGGCGTGTTGAGTTATCAAAGCCATAAAGTACACTACCATTGGAAGGAACATGCAAGCCGCTGAGGTTAATCACATCGCGGGTTGATTGGGTCATGGGTGTTGGCTGGGTCTGTCCTTTCACTGACAGCGTAAGCGTGAGCAGGAGTAGCTCAACCAAAAGAAAATGGTGCATGGCGTTTGTTCAGATGTAC
>JBBRNH010000162.1:0-2357 GCA_038230415.1 Cytophagales bacterium
ATCAGCGCACCCGCCACCGCAAACGACGACACGTCAACGCCAAAAAGCCTCAGAATACCCTCGCCCACAAACAGAAACGCAATCATCAGCCCGCCCGACACTACGGTGGCCTCGGTAGCCTTAATTTGGCCCGTTTTTCGGCGCAAATCTACCAGTACCGGCAACGAACCGGGTACGTCAATGACCGAAAACAGGATAAGCGTAATCGAAAAAATTTCTTTCAGGTTGAGCATACCGCCGGGGGCTACTTTTTGGTCAGGCCATACACCCGGACATACTCGACCTCCATCCGTTGCGGAAAAACAGCGTCGTCAATGCCCTTCTGCCCGCCCCAGTCGCCCCCAACGGCCAGGTTGAGCAGGAGGTGAAACGGCTTATCGAACGGCCATTTCTGCCAGCCATCGCCGGGGTTGTCAAACACAAAATACGGTGTGGTGTCAATCAGCATTTTGAGTTGGGTGGGTGTCCATTCCAGCACGTAGTCATGAAACTCGGCAAAAGCCGTTGGCAGGGTGGTGGTGGCCGATTTTTGGGTATTGATTTTGAAGTAATAGGCTTTGGTATGCGCCGTGGCATGAATCACGTTCGGGTCATAACCCACGTGTTCCATAATGTCAATTTCGCCGTTGTCGGGCCAGTAGTCAGTGCCGTAGCTTTGGTTGGTTGCCAGCATCCAGATGGCGGGCCAGGTGCCGCGCCCCGGCGGGAGTTTGGCCCGCACCACCACCCGGCCATACTGCCAGTCGCCTTTTTTCTTGGTCACGAGCCGCGCCGAGGTGTATTTGTTGTTGTTGAACGGCTCTTTGCGGGCCTCGATAATGAGTTTGCCATTCTCGACGCGGGCGTTGTTCAGGCTGTTGGTGTAGTATTCGAGTTCGTTGTTGCCCCAGCCACTGCCGCCAATATCATAGCCCCAGCGGGCGGGGTCGGGTTTGCCGGTATAGTCAAATTCGTCGCGCCAGACGGCGGTGTCGCTGAAGGCGTAGGTGGCAATCACCGGGTTATAGTCGGGCAGGGGGCCATAATCCGTGCTTTTCTGGCAACCGAGAATCACGAATCCCAGCACGAGGGTCGTAAAAAGAAGGGTCTGTTTCATCTGACTGATTGGTTAGCGGTAGTGTATTGACGCAAAAACGCTCGTAGTTGTTCAATTTCGGGGTCAGTAATAGCCGGGAAATTCGCAATTCTGAACGTGGTATCCTTCTGGTTGCCATAGCCATTGCCCAGCACAAGGCCAGCCGCCAAAGCTGCTTTCTTAACGGCGGCAATGGCAATGGCTTCGCCCGTCACCGCAATAACGGTATCAGACCGGATTAACACCATCGGCGGGTTATCGGTAGGGTCGTCCTGAGCCGGAATCAGGGGCGAGAACGCCGAACCGGCCAGGTCTTCGTCCAGAAACCGATACCAGTCTGCCGCCCGCCGTTTGGTTTGCGCGTCCACGTCGGCAATGGGCGGCACGGCCTCCAGCACCCGCATCAGGCAGTAGATACCGAGTCCGTTGGGGGTGTAGGGCGTTTGGTATTTCTGAAAATTCTCGTGTATCACCAGCAGGCTGTTGTAGTGGCCGCGTTCGGCAATGGTTTCGGCCCGGCGCAGCGCAGCCGGCGAATACACCAGCACGGCTAAGCCAGCGGGCAAGCCAAAACACTTCTGCACCGAGGCAAACCAGACATCGGCCTGCTGCCAGTTCAGCACAATACCGGCCATGCTCGACACGGCATCAACGGCAATGAGTTCGCTAAAGTGGTATCTGAACCCGGCCAGCCAGTTCATTGGCAACTGCGAGCCGTTCGCGGTTTCGTTTTGGGTCAGGCAGAGCGTGTCGGTTTCGGGATGGGCAAGGGTAAAATAGGGCCAGTCGTTGGGTTCTACACCCCTGAACGCCCAGGTATCCCGACCCAGATTAGCGGTGGCCTGCGCCCATTTTTCGGCAAAGGCTCCGTTGGCAAAGTGGCCGCTCATCGTCGCTGTCAGCGACTGAGCCACAATTTCCCAGCACTCCGTTGCCGACGATACGAAGGCGATGTGGTACCCGTTGGGGATGGCGAGTTTGAGCCGCAGGAGCCGCATCGTTTCCTGCACAATGTCCATAAATCCCGCGCTGCGGTGGTTCAGGCTCACGATACCCGTGCGGATGGCTTCGGCGGCATAGTCGGCCACGGCAGGATACACTTTCGAGGGGCCGGGGTAAAACGTGATCATATATAATTATTCAGGCAACAAGTCTTATGCGTAGTCCCACAGCCTGGTGGCGGTGGGCAACAGGTTCGGCACCGCCACCAGGCTGTGCCGTTCCAGGCGGGGAAGCCCGTTGGTTTGCATACTCCCACAGCCTGGTGGCGGTGGGCAACAGG
>JBBRNH010000163.1:0-2302 GCA_038230415.1 Cytophagales bacterium
GACGGCCTGCGCCCGACGACGGTGTAACAGGGTCAAAATCAGATCACCCAGCCGGAGTGAATGCTGTACACCGAACTCGTGGAGCGTCTTTTCGATGTCGGCTTTTTCGGCTTCGAGGGCCTGCACCTGCAATTCCCAGAATGCGGATTTCAATTGTCAACGCGCTCAATTCCACGTCTACGTAGGCCGTGAGCGCGGAATACGTTTTGCCAAACACCTCGATCTTACCTACAGCTTCGGCATACTGCCCGCGCCGAAGCAGAGCCACAAGCTGTTCCAGGTCGTCGGTGAGGTGCTGTTGGGTTAGCTTGTCGAGGTGCGGGCCAAGCTCGTCGGTCTCATCGAGGGAGATCAGCGTTTTGATGAGGTCGAGGCGTTTGAGCACCTTGCCCAGATCGAGCGGGTTTTTGCCCGGTATGGGAGCGTAGCGGTCGCACAGTTGCCGGAACTCGGCCACAAACTGCCGGGCCAACGGTTCGGCCTCGGTCGAGATCGTGATGTTTTCGTGATTCTGCCGCGCTTTGTAGCTCCAGTTAAACGAGCCGGTAATGACCGTATGCCCGTCGATCACGCAGAATTTGTTGTGCATAAAACTCTTTTTCTCGCCACCCACTACGCCCACGCTTCCCCCGCACTGCGTGAGTTCGTCAAACTTCAGCCCATCGGCCCGAAAGTTCGTGCCATCACTGGAAATGAGCAGATTAACCGATACGCCCTGACCCGCCTGTTCGCAAAGTATCCGGAATATCTCCCGATCCGTAAACCATGCAACGGCGATATAGACGCTCTGCCGGGCGTTGCGCAACTCGGTCAGGATTGTTTCATGAATACGGTTGAAATGAGCAGTGGTTTGCACGGCAATAGTAGTCAGGGGAATACTTTGTAAATGTCTTTTCGGTGAACCACGCGGGCAAACTCTACCGTATCGTCGCTGATGAAAAGGCCAATTCGATAATCACCAACCCGAATGCGATACGCCGTTTTGAAACCTTTCAGCTTTTTGAGATTCACGATTGACGATGGCCCGTCGGCCTGATCTATCTGCTCTACGGCATCGGCAATGTTATCTTTGACCGACTGCATCCGAATTTTGTCGATGTCCTTCTCAAACTGACTCAGGAACAGCATTCTCATGGCCGACCCAACGCCTTGAAAATCGACTCGCGGCTAACGTGTTGCGTCCGGTCCACCTGCTGAAGCAACAGGCCCATGCCAATATCTTCCTGTTCTTCATCGGAAATAATAGTCGTGGCGATATTCAGCCGATCCAGCAATGCTGACAGCAATTTTAGTTCAGCGTCGTCTTTTGGGGTAATGAGGAGTGACTGCATTTTGTTTGTTGACGTAGTTTAATTGATTTTGCTATTCTTAAAGACAATTTTACAGCTAATTGCTTTACTGACAGAAGTACCTTCAAAATCTGACAGAAAATGGCCAATAACTTCTTCGTCAACCATTTCCATGATAATTCCATGCATATTCAGAGTGAGTTTTTTAGGAGAATACAGATTTGAAAGGTTGTCGAGTTCTTTGTAGTAACCTCCACCTCTTGCTCTATAAGGTACGCTAGGGTACTCGTAAGCGAACTTAAATTTTTCGATAAGTTCAATCCGGCGAGAATGAAAGTGAATGACTGAATCCAAATCGCGGCTTCTGGTTTGCTTTGCCTTCATAATAATCGCGTTTAAAAAATGCCAAAAATTTGTTTTTACAAAATCTTCAACCTCATGTAGCAAAGACCGACGTAGTTTGTATGAGTCTGCGTTGGCCAGCGTTATTTTTTGATTTGCCCTAAATTTCCCCAGCAGTTTACTCGTCAGCATCAGTTGGTTCGAGACGCGGGATAAGGTAGGGGATTGGGAGGTGGTGACGAGGGCGGTGGAGGGATTGGCGGAGGTCATAGATGTGGCGGTTAAAATAATTCCAACATACCGTACTCGGCAGAATCGGCTAAATGCTGAATGTCGGTTTTGTGCTTGTGTAGAATATCGACAATACCGTCTGATGATTGATTACCCATGCGCAATAACACCACTTTTGGCGGGAACCCGTATGTGTTAGCCAGGTTATAATAGTCATCGTCGTTGGTTACGATAATCCAGTTGTTAACCCTTGCCCACTGCCAGATAGCTGTGTCCTCAGCAGGAATCGGTAGCCCCGTCCGGGTAACGTGCAGGCAGTCAGGAAATGATTTGGCCAACTTTTTCACCAATCGGTACGACAGGTTTGCATCAAGTAGCAGTTGCATCAGGCGGCTAGCAGACGTGTGCGGCGTTCACTATCGGCGGCGAAGGCCAACGCC
>JBBRNH010000164.1:0-2284 GCA_038230415.1 Cytophagales bacterium
CACTGATTCCGCTGGTACGGCTGTTGTTCGTCACGTTCGATCTGCAAATGCCCATTGTGGGGGCTATGCTCTTATTTGCCATCGCGTTGGGACTGCTGGTTCCGGTGGGTTTGGGTATCGAACGGGCGTTGCAATGGCGCAACCGCCCCGCCCTGTCGCTGATAACATTGCTGTTGGGGGTGTTGCTCACGGGTTGGGCAATCGGGGCCGAGACACCGAGTGCCGAACAGCCGATGCACAGTCAGGTCAGTTATTATTTGGATGCCGACGCGAAAAAAGCACACTGGATGTCGGCCTCGCTCAACACCGACCACTGGAAACAGCAATTCTTCGGGAAAAGTACCACCGGGCCGTTCACCGATTTTTACCCGGCCAACAATCGGCAGCGGCTCAAAAGCGTAGCCGGGGTACTGCCCATCGTGGCTCCCGTTGCCACCGTTCTGACTGACAGCAGCACCGCCACCGGGCGAACGTTGCGGTTGCGGCTACAATCGGGGCGGGGAGCCGCCGGTTTTGAACTTGGCTTAATCGTGAAAGACACCGCTGATGTGCAGGCTATTGTCGTGAATAACGAACCCGTAAAACCAACCCGCTTGCCTGTTGCGAAGGGTTATTTATTACAGGTAATTATCAACGGATTACCCGTCAGCAAGGCGTTGACGTTGACGCTGCAAACCCGCCCAAAGACCCCACTCCGGCTGTTGTTATACGATCAATCAATGAGCCTGCCCGAATCGTTAGTCAAGATGCCCTTGCCCGCCGATGTGCTGCATGAGCAGGGGCCGGGCAGCAACCAGACCATTGTGCGGAAGGCATACAGCTTTTGAAGGAGCGTGGCCGTTGGCACACCCATTGAGTGTCGGCGTATGCGTTACCGCCAGTACGGCATCTCGGCCTGGGGTATGAGTAGCGTTCGTCCGTTGCTATCTACCGATATAATGTTCCGGGGGCCATTGCCGGTATTATCGGTGCTGGTGAGGATGATTTTGGCTCCGTTGGGCGAAAAACGGGGGTCAAAGTCGTTGGTTCCCGGTGCTTTACCGCTGCCTGAAACATCCGCTAAAACATTGGTTGCCAGCGTGAGCAGATGAGCGCGGGCATCCAACTGCCGACCCTTTTCGTCTTTGAACAGCGTGGGGTCAAAACTGAACAGTAGCTGCTTTCCGTCGAGCGAGAACACGGCGTTCCCAACGCGGCCTTCGGTGGTAAGAGCGGCCTTGAACGCGCCCGTCTGCGGGTTAATCAGCAACAATTGATTGCCATAAAAGTCGGCACCCGAAATCCGGGCCACCACCTGATTGCCCTGCGCGGTCCAGTCACAGCCGGAGAAAAACAGGTCTGCCGGAATCTGCGCCACCACCCGAAGCCCGGCCCCGTTGGTTTGAGTGGCATAGAGCTTATTGTTGGCCGGATACAGCAGTTGCGTACCATCGGGCGACCAGCAGAACGACAGATCCGTTGGCACAACGCCCGCTATGGGAATGGTGGTTACTTGCCGGAGGTTGCTGCCGTCGCGGTTCATCACAAACAGGTGGAGGTCGGTGGTGGCGTTGGAGATAAAGGCAATTTCTCGCCCATTGGGGCTAACAACGGGCCGCCAGTTGCTGCCATCCGTAGTGAGTTGCACGGCAGCACTCCCGCCGTTCGACGTAAAAATCTGATACCGACCGCTAACCCGTTTGACATAGACGTAGGCGAAATCGGGAAAAACCTGCGTCCGAAACGTAAAAATGCTGCTCTTCACCGTGTTCACGCCGTCTTTGGCCGTTACCTGCCAGTAGTAGGTCGTGTTGTAGGCCAGGTCTTTTACCCGAAGCGAATCTGCTTTTTGGCCCGTTGACGAGATTACGGGCGCAACGATGCCGTTTTGATACAGCGCCACGTCATACGTCAGCGTGTCGCGGTCGGGGTCGGTGCTTTTCCAGCGCAGGGTCAGGGTAGTTTTGGTGGTGTCGCTGGCCGGTTTTGGTAAAACGGCTTCGGGCGCGGTTGGCGGTCGGTTCTGGCTTTTTTCGCCCCGCAGCAGTACCGTAATGGCTGCCGTTGGCTGGTCAAGTACGTCAATGGCGGCAAACTCGTTGAGGTAGCCTACCAGGGTGGTTTGCAGGGTGTATTTGCCCGCCGTAACGCTATCGAACCGAAAATTTCCGACCGAATCCGTTTCGATGCTCCGGCTGGTAGGGCTGAGTTTTACGAGAACTTTGGCGGCTGGTTTTCGGGTGTCGCTGAATAAAACCTGCCCCCGAACGGTGTTATACCGAATCGGCTCAACGTAGGTTTCTTC
>JBBRNH010000165.1:0-2174 GCA_038230415.1 Cytophagales bacterium
CCTGCTCGTCCCGGCGTTTGCACAGTCTCAGGTACTGACCGATTCCTCGCTTCAGCAGACCATCCTCAAAGCCCTCGATCATATCTATAATTTTGAATTTGCCGAAGCCGAGCCGTACATCCGTCAGATTCGCGCCCGCTACCCGCAGCACCCCGTCGGTCCAATACTGAGGGCCGTGCAGACGCAGTGGCAATATTTTCCGATCAACAACAACCCAACGGCTACGGCGCAGTTTGTGCAGGCAGCCACGCAGGCCCTCGACCTGTGCGAAAAACGACTCGATAAAGACGACAAAGACCCCGAAGCCATCTTTTTTGCGCTCACGGCTCATGGTTATATGGCACTGAAATACAACAACGAACGGGAGCAGATGAAAGCCGTTGGGGAGTCGCGCCGGGCGTACCGCTACATGAAGGACGGGTTTAAGCTGATGGACAAGAACCCGGAGTTTTATTTCACTACCGGGCTGTACAATTACTACGTCGAGCGGTATCCGATGGACCATCCGATTGTGAAACCGCTGATGTTTTTCTTCCAGGACGGCGATATGGCCCTTGGCATCCGGCAGATGGAGACGGCGGCTAAACGCGGGCTGTTCACCCGAACAGAAACAAATTATTACTTAGCCCATCTGTTTCTCAAATACGAAAATCAGCCCGCACGCGCCCTTTCGTACACCAACGCCCTGACGGATAAATACCCCAACAATCCGTTCTATAACATGCTGAATACCGAAGCTTTATTGCTGACCGGCGATTATACCGATGGCAAAACAGCCCTACAGCGTCTTCGGCAAATGCCCTACAAATGGTTGAACGTGGCGGTGGCGGCCTTCAGTGGTATGGTCGCGGAGAAAGCTCAGCATAACGACCGAGAAGCGATGGAGTATTATCAGAATGCGCTCAAACAGCCCGTTGTGGATAACTATACCAAAGAATACCACGCCTTTGCCGATGCCGGTTTGGCCCGGATTGCCGCCCGCACCGGGAATCATGATCTGGCCAAAGCACATTACAAAAAAGTGCTGGATACGGCTGAGTATAAATCACTTCAGCAGGAAGCCAAAGCGTTTAAGTAGGTGGTGATTAGTGGTTGGCAGGTAGTGTTTAGTCAACAGCAGAAAGTCAGCCGTTGCGGATGCCGCCCCTGCGTAACCGGTCCTTTAACCAGCGTTCTACCCACGTCAACCGGTTATAACGCACTTCCCAAAACGGCGTGGCCACGGCTCCAAAACTGGCATAGTAATGGGCAATCGACGATTTTTCGGGACTTTCAAAATCCAGCACGACGGGCTGACCCGCATTTCCCCGGATGATTTGGTCGATCAGCAACGTTCGGGCATTACCGGTTCTTCCCTCAGGTGTAGCTGCGTTGAACAGATAAATAATTCGGTTTCCTTCCCGCACGAACAATGCGCCCGCCTGGATGACGCTATCTTTCAGGGCGTAGCGAAGTATGGTCAGGTGACGCCGATGCAACTCGGCAAAAAGGGTCCGAAAAACGGTGTACGCCCACGGAGCTACGCCGTTTGGTATGCTCCCCGCGTGATTCGTCTGAAATAATTGAATCAGCGGCTCAGGATCAGTTGAGTCAGTAACGGTCCAGTTAGCCGCTTCAGTCCGGCGCAGATTTACGTTTCGGTCGGATGAATAACGGCGGGCGATGGTTGGATAGTCGAGCGATAAATCCAGTACGTGCGTGTGGAGTTGCCGGATGGTCAGTCGCAGGAATGGGGCGTCGGGAATTTGCTGACTGTGCAGAATAGACCCGTACCGAAACCGCTGTTGCATAACGGCAAAAAATGGCTCAGGATCGACAGCGTCCCGCGAGAAAACACCCAGTACCTGACAGAACAGGGGTTGATGCACCACCCACCGGCCCCACTTCCGGCGTAGCGGCACCGGCATCACGGCCTGATACCCTGCCTGCTCACCGTTGATCACCAGACCCGCCCACGACCAGCCCGGAGTCGACGTCACGGCATCTAAATACCAGCTATAGCCGTACAGGATTTTAGTGGAAGAAGCGGCCACGCAGCCGTTCCAGGCGGCATCGTTGATCCGGTGGCGGGGCAGAAATCGAATGTTCACCTACTTGAACAGGGCCTGAAGCTTGTCGAGATCCGCTTTGGTTTCGGGATTTTTCAGTAGCTCGTCGCTCAGCGTCTGAATGGC
>JBBRNH010000166.1:0-2055 GCA_038230415.1 Cytophagales bacterium
GATCATCGAGCAGATTGACGGGGTGCCGGTGCTGGCAAACGCCGATTATAACTCGTTGCTCAACCGCCGGGCCGATAAAAACACGCTGCTGTCGCTCTATAATCCTGCCGATAAAATGCGCTGGGAAGAAACGCTGAAACCGATTACGTTAGGCGAAGAAAACGAACTGCGTTACCACCGCTGGGTGCAGACGCGCCGGAAAGAAACCGACCAACTGTCGGGCGGCAAGGTCGGTTATGTTCACGTTCGGGGCATGAATGATGCCAGTTACCGCACTGTTTATGAGGACGTTCTGGGCAAATGTGCCGATAAAGAATCCGTGATTATTGACACGCGCTTCAACGGCGGTGGCTGGCTCCACGACGATCTGGCGACGCTGTTGAGCGGGCAGAAATACATCGAAATGGTGCCACGCGGACAGAAAGGCGGTCACGAGCCGATGCGGAAATGGATAAAGCCGTCGGTGGTGCTGGTGGGCGAGAGCAACTACTCCGACGCGCATATGTTCCCCTACGCGTACCGCGCCAACAACATCGGCAAAATTGTGGGAATGCCCGTTCCCGGCACCGGCACGGCGGTTTGGTGGGAAACCCAGATTGACCCCACGCTCGTGTTCGGGATTCCACAGGTGGGCATGATTACCAACGACGGTAAGTACATGGAAAACACGCAGTTGGAGCCGGACGTAACGGTGCGAAACGAGCCGGAAACCATTGCCAAGGGCAAAGATCAACAGTTGGCGCGGGCGGTAGAGGAGTTGCAGAAAACCAAGCCATCGGGTGCGCCGGGCGGGAATTGAGTCCGTCAGCTAAAGCAAACGGCAACTCGTGAGAAGTCCCGTTGGGACTGTCCAATAGTCCTGAAAGGACTTTTCACGAGTTGCCGTTTGCTTTAGCTGACGGTTAACTTCACAACCGTTCCTCAAACAGTTTCAGAATCCGGCGGTACTCATCCGTCCAGCTCGATGGCTCCACAAAGCCGTGATCTTCAACGGGATAGACGGCCAGTTCCCAGTTTTCTTTTTTGAGTTCGATAAGCCGTTGCGCCAGCCGAACGGCATCCTGAAAATGCACGTTCACGTCAACCATGCCATGACAAATCAGGAGGTGACCCGCCAACCCCTCGGCGTGGTAAATCGGTGAGGAGCGTTTGTAAGCCAGCGAATCGGTTTGGGGTTCGTTCAGAATGTTGCTCGTGTAGCCGTGATTATAGGCCGCCCAGTCGGTGACGGGGCGCAGGGCCGCACCAGCCGCAAATTTGCCGGGCGTGGTAAACATTGCCATCAACGTAATAAACCCGCCGTAGGAACCGCCGTAAATACCGATGCGGTTAGCAGAAACGCCGTGATTTTTGACGAGCCAATCGGCGGCATCCACGTGGTCGGTGAGGTCTTTGCCACCCATGAAGCGGTAAATGCCCGTCCGCCAGTCGCGCCCGTAGCCTGCGCTACCCCGATAGTCAATATCCAGCACGGTGTAGCCCTTGTCTGTCAGGAGATTATGAAACATATATTCCCGAAAATAGCTGCTCCACCACTTGTGGGCGTTCTGCACGTAGCCCGCGCCATGCACAAAAATGACTGCCTTGCCGTTGCTGGTTTGCGGTTTGTAGAGCCGCGCCCAGACACCGGCACCGTCCCGCGCCGGAATCTGTACCAACGCCGGTTCGCGCCACGAATACGTCTTAAAATCAGCCGTTTGCGAGTTGGTCAGTTGTTCTGGGGTTGCCGCCTGCGCCGATACGGGGGTGCGTTCGGCAAACCGAAGACCGGATTTTCGCCTGTTGTTCACCGATAATGGCTCATTGATACCTGTCAAAAACAACTCCCAGGGCTTGTTCATGGACGAATGGCGAATAAGCAGCGTGGTTTCATCGGGCGAGAGCGTTACATCGTTCGCGCCGGTCATGCTGGTCAGTTTAGTGCGTTCGCCACCCGTTACACTCATTCGGTAAAAATGCGTTTCGCCGGGATGCACTTCATTGGTCGTCAGGTAGAACTGCTGTTTGTCTTTACTCAAAACGGCCTGTTGAATCTCAAATTTCCCCGATGTAAGC
>JBBRNH010000167.1:0-1869 GCA_038230415.1 Cytophagales bacterium
TGGATGATCCGGCTTTTGGCGTTGACGAACTGGCCCGAACAGTGGGCATGAGCCGCCGTACCCTCGACCGCAAACTGGCCGCCGTTGTTAACCAGTCGGCCAACAACGTGATCCGGCAGCACCGCTTAAAACGGGCCGCTCAATTTATGCTCGAAGGGCGCACGGTGTCAGAAGCGGCTTACCTCGTTGGCTACGAAAGCGCCGCCCATTTTTCCCAGATTTTTAAGGAGTTGTTTCAGAAAACACCCACGGAATTTACTCAGCGGTAGGTTTGGCCGAAAACCGAACACATTTGGCGCAAAACCAACAGCCTGTTCGTGGTAAGTAGGGGATTATTGTATTGCCGTCGGCAGCAACGGGCAACGGCAATTTTATCCTGATATGAACCATGAAACTTCTCTACACTCTCCTCTTTATTTGCAGCTTCGTCTACTCAGCCACGGGCCAAACAACCCTTAGTGGCTCCATTCGCGATGCTACCGGAAAGCCGCTGCCGTTTGCCAGTATCGCGTTGCTCAATGCCAAAGACTCCATCTTGATGAAGGGTGGAATTAGTAGCGAGGCTGGTATCTACGAACTGACCGGTATCCGCCCCGGCAGGTACGTTGTATCAGCCAGTTCAGTTGGCTATAAGCCCAACCGGTCAGCGGCATTCGATGTAACATCCGCAAGTATAGAAGCCCCCATTCTGCTACTGACAGAATCATCTAAAATGCTCAACGAGGTTACCGTAGCCGCCCAGAAACCGGTGTTTGAGCAGCAGCTCGACAAGCTGGTTGTAAATGTTCAGAGTATTGTAACGGCTGCGGGGAGTTCTGCGCTCGATGTGCTGGAACGGTCGCCGGGTATTACCGTAAACCGGCAGAACAACGCCCTGACAATGGCCGGGAAGTCAGGGGTGGTTGTCATGATCAACGGCAAAATAAGCCGCTTGCCCACGGATGCCGTGATGCAGTTGCTGACGGGCACCAATGCGGCTAACGTAGAGAAGATTGAACTGATCACCAACCCCTCGTCCCGCTATGATGCGGAAGGCGACGCGGGCATCATCAATATTATTCTGAAGAAAAACACGGCGCTCGGTACCAACGGTACTTACACGCTCTCGGCCGGTTATGGATTTTACGAAAAGCTAAACGGCTCGGTCAATCTGAACCACCGCACCGGCAAGCTGAACCTGTTTGGGGACCTATCGGGGCAGCGGGATAGGGGCTGGGGTAATCTTCTTGCGAATTATGACGTGAGTAATGCGAATATTATTACCCTAAACCGGGGAGACCTCATTGCCTATCGATCGCCCCGCTCGCTGAATGGTCGACTTGGTTTCGATTACACGCTGAGCAAACAAACAACGATAGGTGGGGTAGTGTCGGGGTTTATAAATGATTTCCGCGCCACCAACGATGGTACTACCAATTTCTTCCAGAATGGGAGTATTGAAAAGAATATCCGTGTGCAGGACCTTGAAGCCAACGGTTGGCAACATGGCATGGCTAATCTAAACCTTACCCATGCCTTTGCCGATAAAAAGCGGTTGACAGTCGATGTCGATTACCTGCAATACAGCAATAGGCAGACGCACGGGTACACCAACTTTTTTGATTACCGAACCGAGAATCGAACCGTAACCGATTTGGTGAACAGCACCAAAACGACGCCCATCAGCATTTGGGTGTTCAAGGCCGATTACAGTCAGAATCTGGGTGCCAAAGCAACCCTTGACTTCGGTGCCAAAGCGACCATAATGGGCCTGAATAACAAGGTGCTGGTGGAGCGTCAGGGCGCAACCGGCTGGAAAACAGATGCCGACTTTAGCCAGAATTATGATCTCACCGATAATATTACCGCCGGGTACGTAAATGTTCAACA
>JBBRNH010000168.1:0-1670 GCA_038230415.1 Cytophagales bacterium
ACACGCCGCCCAAACCCGGTACGCCGGGTGCGCCCAAAGTGGTGCGCTATTTCCTGGCCGGTTCGGTAGCCACCAACACCTCGCCCAACGCCCCGCTCGATTCGGCGCGGGTACGGATTGTGGATGACGCCAACGACGCCACCGTGGCCGAAGTAACCACGAGTCAGCCGGGTACGTTTGGCAAATTTCCGGTGCAGGAAGGCAAGACGTACAGCATCCTGGCCGAACGCCGGGGCTACCTCACCCGCCGCGAACCCTTCACGATGCAGGGCCGGAGCATTCCCGATATATTCCTGACCAAACCTGAAACCGATACCACCTTCAACGTGGCGCTGCTGCTGGATAAGGTCGAAGTGAACACCAAATTTGTGTTGGAGAACATCTATTACGACCTCGACAAGTATAACATCCGCTCCGACGCTGCTCCCGAACTGGATAAGCTCGTGACGATTTTGAAAGACAACCCGACGCTGAAAATCGAGTTGAGTTCACACACCGACTCAAGGTCGCCGGACGCTTATAACCTGCGCCTCTCGCAAAACCGGGCCAAAGCCGCCGTCGATTACATTGTGTCGAAAGGTGTTGATGCTGAGCGTCTTACGGCAAAAGGGTACGGCGAAACACAGCTCGTGGTGAAAAACGCCCGCACCGAAGAAGAACACCAACGCAACCGCCGTACCGAGTTTAAGGTGTTAGCCCTGTAAGGCCGGGCCGGACCCGAATCGGTCGTGCCCGCCCGGCGTGCGTCAGCAATGCACAAAAAAAACCCCGCCCCAACCGGCGGGGTTTTTTTGTGTGGTTCAGCCGTGATTTTGCCAAACCACGGGCCGAGTTCTTTCCACTCTCTTTCTACTGACCAACCTTGCTTACAATACAAGGGCATAAACCATCACCATTGCTGACATAGGGCTGTCAGTGGTGATGCGGTTCTTTGTGGCTCACAAAACAACCAAATCATGACTATCCAGGAAGTAGCCATCGGTGTTATGAACTGGCCCGGCGCGGGCATAATGAACACATACAGGATGAACTCTACGCGCCCGAAGCGATAAGGATAGAAACGGTGGCTCGTTCAATATTAGTCGACGTCCAAACTGGCTGAGCCTTACAGATCAAGAGTTAAGTTCTTCTCGCTGCTGGTCCTGGCTGCGCTCCATCTCATCACCTCAGATAACCCGTCTGTCCGAAAACGTTGGCGATTGAGGGATGTTGCGGCTTACGTTTGGGCATCAGTTGCCCCCACGACTACCCCCATCGGTTGCTGATATTGTATAGTTCCAAGAACAAGTAGCCGCGATTGAAGAACTTTCAATAAACGACGGAAACTTTAAACCTTCCGTAAGTTTCCTCAGTTTCATCTCAAGAACAGACCCTAACCGTAAGCGAGATGAAGGAAAAAATTCTGAACGAAGCTGAACGACTTTTCTGGAAATACGGCGTTCGCACGATCACGATGGATGACATCGCCCGGCGGCTGGCTATTTCAAAAAAGACGATTTATCAGTACTTTACCGATAAGGAAGATATTGTTTATCAGGTAGTTAGCTATCATATCGAGCATGAGATGCAGGAATGTGAGCGGCTGATCGACAAGTCGATGAACCCGATTGAAGAGATGTTGCTGATATCGGATATGATGAAGCGCAACGCCGACATGGTGAACCCCAGCT
>JBBRNH010000169.1:0-1654 GCA_038230415.1 Cytophagales bacterium
ACCCCTGCTGGATGAGTACGAAAACATCCGTCAGCAGGACGCGGCTTTGCAGCATGGCCCGCCCGTGCCCCGGCTCGATGCCAGCGGACAACCCGTTACGCGGTGGGACGGCATCACGACCAAATTACACCCCGTAACCGGTCAGCCCGTACCCGACGAAACCGCCCGAATTACCGTTTACGACTACCCAAACCCTAAGCCCGCCGAATGGCCCGACGCCGATTTCATTATCGGCAATCCGCCGTTTGTGGGACCGGCCCGGATGCGTGATGCGCTGGGCGATGGCTACACCGAAGCCCTGCGGAAAGCCTACAAAGGCAAAGTGCCGGACTCGGCCGACCTGGTCATGTATTGGTGGTACAATGCCGCCGAAGCCGTAAAAAACAACTCCGCCGAACGCTTTGGTTTTATCACGACGAATAGCCTGAAACAGACCTTTAACCGGCGGGTGATACAGCCGTTTCTGGAAGGCGATACCCCCGCGCTGGCCTTAAAATTTGCTATTCCTGACCATCCGTGGGTTGACAGTGGCGATGGTGCCGCCGTGCGAATTGCCATGACCGTGGCCGAAAACATTCCGTCTTCACAGTTAGTAGGTGCCCAATAGCGGCACCTACTAACTGTGAAGACGGAAACCGTCCCGACGGGCGAAGACGCGGCCGAAGTGTCTTTCACAGAAGAACAGGGGCGAATTTTACCCGATTTGACTATTGGTGCGGATTTGGACAGTGCCCGTCCTTTGAAATCAAATCAGGGGCTTTGCAATCGAGGAATGCAACCTATGGGTAGCGGATTTATAATCGATCCAAAAAAAGCTTATGATTTGGGCTTAGGTACTATCGCTGGACTTGAAAATCACATTCTGCCATACCGAAATGGTCGAGATTTAACGGATGTTCCCCGTGGCGTATTTGGTATCGACTTCTTTGGGTTAAGCGAATCAGATGTACTCTTGTCGTTTCCAACTGCCTATCAACATTTATTAGAAAATGTCAAGCCAGAACGCGACCAAAATAATCGTGCATCTTACAGAAAAAACTGGTGGATATTTGGCGAAGCACGAGCAACGTTTAGACCTGCTTTTTCTAATCTTCAACGCTACATAGTAGGCCCCAGAGTCGCTAAACACCGATTCTTCACGTTTCAGCGAAAGGGTGTTTTGCCTGATGATAAGCAAATTGTGATTGCGTCGGATGATGCCTATTTTCTCGGAGTTGTTTCTAGCAAAATACATACTTTTTGGGTGTTGGCCTCTGGAGGGAACTTGGGAGTTGGCAACGACCCCGTATATGATAGCTCCCGTTGCTTTCAACCATTCCCTTTCCCCGATGCAACGCCCGATCAGCAGGCCCGCATCCGCGAAGTAGCCGAGCAGTTGGACGCGCACCGCAAACGGCAGCAGGCCCAACACGCCACGCTCACCCTCACCGACCTCTACAACGTCGTGGAGAAATTACGGGCCGGTGAGCCACTGACAGCCAAAGACCAGACCATCAATCAGCAGGGTTTGGCGTCGGTCGTGCTGAGTCTGCATCAGCAACTCGACGCGGCCGTCGCCGATGCCTACAACTGGCCGAAAGACTTACCCGCAGCCGACATCCTGACCCGTTTAGTGGCCCTGAATCAGGAACGCGCCCGCGAAGAACAGGCCGGT
>JBBRNH010000170.1:0-1572 GCA_038230415.1 Cytophagales bacterium
CTTGTTGATGTCGCGCAGGTACTCCTGCTCTTCGGGTTCGCAGAACGAAATCGCCATGCCTTCGTGTCCCGCCCGACCCGTCCGGCCAATGCGGTGACCGTAGGTTTCGGGGATGTTGGGCAGTTCGTAGTTGATAACGTGCGAGAGTTCGTCGATGTCGATGCCGCGGGCTGCAATGTCGGTAGCGACCAGCACCCGCGTCTGCCGCGATTTAAAGTTGCTCAGGGCGCGTTGCCGGGCGTTCTGCGACTTGTTGCCGTGGATGGCTTCGGCCGTAACACCCGCCTGCAGCAGGTCTTTTACCACCTTGTCGGCCCCGTGTTTGGTGCGGGTGAAGACCAAGGCGGTTTCCATGCCTTTTTCGTCCAGCAGCATCGTCAGCAGTTTGCGTTTGTTGTCTTTCTCGACAAAGTACAGCGATTGCTGAATGGTTTCGGCGGTTGTGGAGGCTGGCGTCACTTCTACCCGCAACGGACGGGTCAGAATGGTGTCGGCTAATTTCGTGATTTCGGGCGGCATCGTGGCCGAGAAAAACAGCGACTGGCGTTGGTCAGGAAGTTTGGCAATGACTTTTTTCACGTCATGCACAAAGCCCATGTCGAGCATCCGGTCGGCTTCGTCGAGCACGAAAAACTCGATGTTGCTCAGGTTCACAAACCGCTGGTTCATCAAATCGAGCAAACGACCCGGCGTAGCAATCAGCACGTCGACGCCACTGCGCAGGGCATTGACTTGGCTGTGCTGCGAGACACCACCGAAGATGACGGTATGTTTCAGTTTCAGATTACGGCCGTAGGCGGCAAAGCTTTCGTCGATCTGAATGGCTAATTCGCGGGTTGGTGTCAGAATCAGGGCGCGAATCGGGGTTTGACCGCGCTGGGGCTGCCGGGTTGGGTCGGCCATCAACTGAAGCATCGGGATGGCAAAGGCGGCTGTTTTGCCGGTGCCGGTTTGGGCGCAGCCGAGCAAATCGCGGCCGTCTAAAATAATGGGAATGGCCTGTGCCTGAATCGGCGTTGGCGTGGTGTAGCCTTCGGTGTTGAGCGCGGATAAAATTGGCTCAATGAGGCCCAGTTCGTTAAATGACATCAGTTACTTTGAAAAAATGAAGTCGCTGAGTCAAATGTAAGGCGTTCTGAATCAGCGGGTTGGTTGCGGTCGAATTATGGATGAGATAAGCTCTACACGACCGTCACTACACCAATAACACGAATCGTACCAAATATAATTCCGTTAGTGACTACTGAGTGGCTGGGAGTGAGGTATCGACTGAGTTGAAAATTTAGTAAGGTACTGCTGGAGTTACAGTTTTAGGTCATCAATGCCTGAGTTGAATCTTACCAGTTTATCCCAATTAATAGCTCCTGCATCATCGCATAATTTATTAGTAAATTCTCTTGAAAATTTGTTGAGCATTTGAGAGTAAGACTGTATAAAATCATCATTTTTTTCCTTCGCTACGTAGCCAAGTGGTTCAATGATTTCTGTGTAAAGCGTATCATCTCCAGATATGAATTTCCAAAATCGCTGGCCACAGTATTTAAAGTATTCACCTTTGTCTGGGTTATTATC